>DASXUE010000021.1:0-133042 GCA_036505055.1 Gemmatimonadales bacterium
ATTTGTGATGTGGAAAGACTGCGGCTCCACGACGCCTATGGCTCCGAACGAAAAAGGATCAGGTGACGGCGACCTATCGGCCCAGGGGCGCGTAATATAGCGCTCGCGCAACGTGTTGCCTAGAGACGATATACCCTCCAGAAGGTGACTCGCGTCACGACTCGGCGTTGAAACGTGGAACCTCTCCCCTACGCGTGGCGAGGGACCGATCAGCTGCTCGAAACATCGGTTCGCCCCACAAGCTGCGCGCGTTTTTCTGCTCTATGCGTGCGCGCACGGGCATCCCGATATTGTGGCCTACTTTCTGACCACCCGTCCCGAGGATGGCCTTGACCGCGCCGTGAGGTATGACATATGGTAATACCCATGTCCCGCGCCAAGATCGCCATCTCGCTCGACGAGCGCACGCTCGAGCACCTTGATCGCCTCGTCGCCGCGCGGCAGTTCCCCAGCCGCAGCCGCGCCATCGAGCTGGCCGTCGCCGAAAAGCTCGAGCGACTGGAGCACCACCGCCTCGCCCGCGAGGCCGCCAAGCTCGACCCCTCCGCCGAAAAAGCCCTCGCGGAGGAAGGCCTCTCCGGGGATGCCGCGTCGTGGCCCGCGTACTGAGAGGCGAGATTCGGTGGGCGGACCTCGAGTCGACGCGCGGTCGAGAGCAGACCGGCCACCGGCCGGTCCTCATCCTGAGTCACGACATCTTCAACGAGCGCTCCGGAACCGTGATCGCCGCGGCCATCACCAGCCAGCCGCCACGGGCAGGCTTCCCGCTCACCCTCGAGCTGGGATCGGTCCGCCTACCCAAACGATCGTGGGTCAAGATCAGCCAAATCCGCACCCTGGCCGTGGAACGGCTGGGCAAACGTCTCGGTCGCGCGTCCCCCGAAGAGACGGCGCAGGTCGTCGAAGGACTCAGCGAGATCATCGGGGACTAGCCCGGACAACCGCTGGGCCTCGGCGACGACCAGCAGATCCTTCGCTCGCGCGCGTGCCGCACGCTCGCTCAGGATGACAGGCCGCTCAGCGTGTTGAGAACGAAAAGGGGGGGAGTGGTCCTTGCCGTGACCGTGTCCTGAAGGACCGGCTCTTTAGAGCACGGACGACGACACCGGCGCCGGGATCCCTTCACCCCGGGGTCAGCCGAGCCCATTGACTCGGCCACGCCGCCGAGCGTATCCTCGCTCGAAGCGCCCTCCAACGTCCATCACAGGAGGCGAGCTATGAAACGCCCCACTGATATCGCGACTGTTCTGCTGCTCGGCGCAACCGCCGTAGGCTGTGACTCGCCAGGACCCGTTGCGCCCTCGGTCACCAGCCCGTTGTTCGCGGCGGCAACAATCACGGCCGTCACGGCAACGGGGCCGTTGACGACAGCGGATTCGGGAACCTCCTGGGTGTCCGGTGGCACGCTCCACGTCCGTAACCTGGTCCTCGAGGGACCCGTGAGCGGCGACATCACCGGCACGATCACCACAGTTGCGCGCGTGGACGTGGTGCAGGTGACGGGGACCGGAGCGGCGTCCGGGACGTTCACGATCAGCGGCGCCGCGGGCACGTGGAACGGAGTGTTCCACGGGACGTTCGACGCCGGCGTCTTCTCCGGCGGACTCGTTGGCCGAGGAACCGGGGCGTACGAGGGGCAGATCCTGCGAGCGAGGCTCGCTCAGACGGGACCTGCCACGAACGTCGTTCGCCTAACGGGCACGATCCTCAATCCGGGCGGCTGAGCCGGAGCGCGCGTTGAACCTCGGCTGACCCCGGGCCGATGGCCCGGGGTTTCTACGAGAAGTTCGGGGAAGACGTCACCAACGAACTGGTGAACTGGTTCAATTCCGTGGACACGACCTACCGGACAGGACGAGCAGCAGGCCGAGCAGCCGCCGTGTCGAACAGGTACCCTTCCAACAACTCGAACTTCTCGGGTGTATGGGCGTGATACTCCCCCAGCGTGATCGCGCTCGGTGCGAGATCGGCAATCGGCAGCCCTTTGAGCGCACGCATAGAGCAAAAAAACGCACACGGATCAAGATCGACTCATGACCTCCCTCACCCTCGCCCTACTTCTCCTCCAAACCCCCGCCTCGGACTCCGTCGCCGTCTTCGTCGGCGCGGGGGACATCGGCGACTGTGGGAACGCCGCACGGACCACCGCCGCCCTGCTCGACAGCATCCCCGGCACGGTGTTCACCGCCGGCGACAACGCCTACGGGTCAGGAACAGCCGACCAGTACGCGAGCTGCTACGACCCCACCTGGGGACGGCACAAGGCCCGTACCCGCCCCACCCTCGGCAATCACGACTACCGCACCGATCGCGGCGCCCCCACCTACCAGTACTTCGGCGCGCTCGCCGGAGACTCCGGGCGGGGTTACTACAGCTACGACCTCGCCGGCTGGCACATCATCGCGCTCAACTCGAACCTCGACCTGAAGCCCGGATCGGCCGAAGAGCGCTGGCTGCGCGCCGACCTCGCGGCCCACCCCGCCCGGTGCACCCTCGCCTACTGGCATCACCCACTCTTCTCGTCCGGCGAGCACGGGAACTACGCCCCCGCACGGCCGCTGTGGGACGCGCTGTACGAGGCCGGCGCCGACGTCGTGGTCTCCGGCCACGATCACACCTACGAGCGCTTCGCACCCCAGACGCCGGCGGGCCGGCCCGACCCCGCGCGCGGCATCCGCGAGTTCGTGGTCGGCACGGGCGGCGCCGGGCTGTACCAGTTCATGACGCTCGAGCGCAACAGTGAGGTGCGAAACAACCGGACGCACGGCGTTCTCAAGCTGACGCTGCGCGCCGCCGGGTATGACTGGGAGTTTGTTCCGGCGGCGGGCGGGAAGTTTCGGGATAAGGGGAGCGGAGAGTGTCATTGAGTGTCTCGTGTTCCCACTCTGAAGAGTGGGCCCAGCGAATCACTGCGCCTGAGGCGCAGTGCCTTGTCGGGCCCACGCTTTGAGCGTGGGAACGGAAGCGGGCTGGCGCGCCTTCCTCGCCCACCAGAAATTCTCCCCATGCCGCGCCGTTACATCGCCATCGCGCTGCTGAGCGGACTCGCCGCCTGCTCCGATTCCCCCGGGCCGAGCGGCTACTCCATCTCCCTCGCGCCCGAATGGGTCGCCGTCGGCATCGGTGACTCCGCCCAGCTGACCGCGACCGCGCTCGACCCCCAGGGGTACACCCCCCTCTCCCCCAGCATCACCTGGTCCAGCTCCAATCCCACGGTCGCCCAGGTGAGCATCACGGGAATGGTGCGCGGCCTGAGCGCCGGCAGCGCGACGATCCGCGCCACCTACCAGGACGCCACCGACTCGACGGCCGCCCTCGTCGCGCCCCCCGTCCTGGTGGGTGCGGGCGACATCGCGGCGTGCCCGTCGACGGCACACGATTCGACCGCTGCGCTGCTCGACACGATCCCCGGCGCCGTGTTCACCGCGGGTGACAACGCCTACATCAACGGCACCATCGTCGAGTACCTCGCCTGCTACCATCCCAGCTGGGGGCGGCACAAGAGCCGCACCCGCCCCTCCCCCGGCAACCACGAATACAACACCGCGGGACTCGGCTACTACGAGTACTTCGGCGACATGGCCGGCGACTCAGGGCTGGGCTACTACAGCTACGACTTCGCCAAGTGGCACATCGTGTCGCTCAACAGCAACGTGAGCATGGCGGCGGGTTCCGCCCAGGAGCAGTGGCTGCGCGCCGACCTCGCCGCGCACCCAGCCACCTGCGCGCTCGCCTACTGGCACCACCCGCGCTTCAGCTCGGGCACCACGCACGGCAATGAGCCCCAGACCCAGCCCCTGTGGCAGGCGCTGTACGACCTGGGCGCCGACGTCGTGATCTCGGGCCACGAACACCAGTACGAGCGCTTCGCCCCGCAGAAACCCGACAGCACTCCTGATGCGACGAACGGGATCCGCGAATTCGTCGTCGGCACGGGCGGCGCGGCCCTCTATCCCTTCGGCCCCGTCCGGGCCAACAGCGAAGTGCGGAACAGCACAACGCACGGAGTCATCAAGCTGACCCTGAATCCCAACGGGTACGCCTGGCGCTACATCACCGCGGCAGGGGCGATCGCGGATTCGGGGAGCGGGGGGTGTCACTAGTGCGGAATTCGGAATGCGGAATGCCGAATGTAAAGGTGAGCATCGCGCGGTGAACGATGTCACACTGAGATTCCGCATTCCCCATTCCGCATTCCGCATTGTCGCCGTCGCCCTCTCCATCCTCGCCATTCTCATCGCCACCCTCCGCCCCGCCGGCACGGACCTCGCTCCCGGCTGGAGCTTCGCCCTGATCCAAGGCGACGAAGGCATTTCGGGCGTCCTCGAGAACATCATCCTCTTTGTCCCCTTCGGGGTGGCGTTGGCTCTGGGCCGTTGGTCTACCGCGGCCGTGCGCCTCGTGGCCCTGGGAACGGCGCTCTCGTTCTGCGTCGAGTTCGCGCAACAGTGGATCCCCGGCCGCGACCCGAGCCTCTCTGACCTGCTCTTCAACACCCTCGGCACCGCCACGGGCGTGGCGATCGCGCGCACCGCGCCGCGCTGGCTCGCGCCACCGGCACCCCTCGCGGCATGGCTGGCGCTCGCCACCGCGCTCGCCGCCGCGGCCGTCTGGCTCGGCACCGGCTGGCTGCTCCGTCCCATGCTGCCCGCCGCCGATGCGATCGAGAGCTGGACACCCGATCTCGGGTCGCACATGGACCTCTACGCCGGCCGCGTGCTCGCGGTCACCGGCCGCCTCGGCCACGCCGAGCCCGTGCGCATCGCCCTCGTCGCCAGCCCGCCCCCGGGACGCTTCGCGCCGCTGCTCGACGTGGACGACGGCCCGTGGCCCGCCGGCACGATCGTCGCGGTCGACCGCACCGACCTCGTGCTGCGGAACCGTTCCCGCTCGATGTATTGGGGACTCGATCGCCCCGACCTGCGGGCGCGCGGCGCCCTGGCCGGCATCGCGCCGGGTGACACCGTCACCGTCACCGCCTGGACCGAAGGGAAGGCATTCTGTCTGGCGCTCGATAATCGGCGCTGGTGCGGGCTCGGCTACACGATGGGCGACGGCTGGAAGCTGATCTTCTATCCTGAGCATTTTCCCGCCGGCGCCCTGGGGCTCCTCAATGCGCTATGGCTCGCGGGGTGGTGCCTCGGAGTCGGCTGGTGGGCGCAGCGGGCGCGCCGACATCCCGCCACGGGCGCCGCGCTCGTCGTGGTAGCGCTGACGTTGCTCCTCGGTCCGGGGCTTGTGGGATTGCTCGCGACGCCGGTGGGGGAGATGCTGGGCGTAATGGCAGGCGTTGGAATTGGATGGCTTGTGCGGCGTGCGGCGTGCGGGGTGCGGGGTGTCTCGTTGAGCTTCGCGGAGCGAGCGACCCTCCATTGAAACGCCGCACTCCGCACCTCGCACCCCGCATTTTGGGGATCGCGCTCTCGGTCCTCGCCATTGGAATCGCCACCCTCCACTCCGCCGGCACCGAGCTCCCCCCAGGCTGGACTCTGGCCCTCGTCGCCGGGGACGAGGCGCTGGCCGAGGTGGTGCAGAACGTGCTGCTCTTCATTCCCTTTGGGGTGGCGTTGGCTCTTGCCGGTTGGCCTACCACGGCGTTGCGCCTCGTCGCCCTGGGAACGGTGCTCTCGTTCTGCGTCGAATTCGCCCAGCAGTGGATCCCCGGCCGCGACCCGAGCCTCGGCGACCTGGTGTTCAACACACTCGGCACTGCCCTCGGCTTGTTCCTCGTCCGCCGCGCGCACTGGCTCTCTCCCACCGCGCCGCGCGCTGCCTGGCGGTCGCTCGCCGTCGCCCTCGGCGCTGCGGCCGTCTGGCTCGGCACCGGCTGGCTGATTCATCCCACCTTCCCCGCCAGCACGTACGTCGATCGCTGGACCCCCGACATTCCGCACTGGGCGCTGTACCGCGGCCAGGTGCTGAGCGCGGCCCTGGGAACGACCCCGCTGGCCCAACACCCAATTCCCGGCTCCGAGCTGCGCCACACCTTTCTCGACGCCCGGGGCCGGCTCCGCGTCCTCGCCGTCGCCGGCCCCGCCCCACCCCGCCCCGCCCCGGTCCTCGCCATCGACGACATCCACGGGCGAGACGTCCTGGTGCTGGCAGTGGACGGCGCCGACGTGGTTCTGCGGCCCCACAACCATGCCGCCGAGTGGACGCTGGCCCGACCAAACCTGCGCGTCGCCGGCGGGCTCGCCGGCATCGCGCCGGGCGATACCTTCGCCCTCTCCACGTGGCGCGACCGGCTCGGCTACTGCGTGGCGCAAGGCGCCCGCCCCTGGTGCCGCCTCTGGTACACGCTGGGCGACGGCTGGCGGCTGATTTTCTTCCCGCAGCACTTCCCAGCCACGTGGCTACTCGCCCTCAACGCGCTGTGGATCGCGGGATGGACCTTCGGCGTGGGATGGTGGGCGCGGCCTCACCTCGCGACGTTCGCCGCGCTCGGCGTCACAGCCGCTGTGCTGCTCGCGGGACCGGGACTCGTGGGGCTGTTGGCGACGCCGGGGACCGAAATTCTGGGAGGAGTGGCGGGGGTGGTGGGGGGGTGGTTAGCTCAGAAATTCCTTCGCTTCGCACAGCGAGCGGCCCTGTCATCCTGAGCGCCGCAGGCGCGAAGGATCTGCTTTTCACCGGTCGCGCGTACCACAACAGATCCTTCGCTCGCGCGCGTGCTGCGCGCTCGCTCAGGATGACAACTCCGCACTGCTTTGGTATGGAAAAAAAATACTAAAAACGGAGCGAGCGCCCCTGTCATCCTGAGCGCCGCAGGCGCGAAGGACCTGCTTCTAGCGCCGCAGGCGCGCAGGACCTGCTTTTTACGGCACCTCCACCACCCGCCACAGCTCCCCCCCCAACGTCATCACGTACAGCTCCCCCCGCGCGTCCTCGCCGAACGAGCTGACGCTGCCCTGGGGATCGAGCTGCGCGGTGCGGTCCTGCCGATCGGTCGCCTGCCCGCCGACGTACCGGAAACTGCGCACGAACCCGGCGCAGTAGTCGGCGTAGAGGTAGTGCCCCACGAGCGAAGGCACGCGGGTGCCGCGATAGACGTAGCCGCCCGTGATCGAGCAGGCGCCGCCGGTGTGGCCGTACTCGAGCACGGGGAGCGTCAGCCCGGTCTGATTGCAACTCGTCCCCGGCGGGGGGTAGCAGTGGAGTCCTTCCATCACATCCCACCCGTAGTTCACGCCCTTCCCTCGGCCGCTCGCCGTCGAGGAGACGTTGACCTCTTCCCACGCGTTCTGGCCCACGTCGGCGAGGTAGAGGTCGCCCGTCTGGCGGTCGAACGAGTAGCGCCACGGATTGCGCAGGCCGTACGCCCAGATCTCGGGGCGGGCGCTCGTGTCGGTGGCGAAGGGGTTGTCGGAGGGGATCGTGTAGCCGCTCGCGCCGTCCACGTCGAGCCGCAGTAGCTTGCCGAGCAGGCGATGCTTGTTCTGGGCGTTGGTGTCCGGGTCGCCGCCCCCGCCGCCGTCTCCGAGCCCCGCGTACAGCTTGCCGTCCGGCCCGAACAGCAGCAGGCCGCCGTTGTGATTCGATTGCCCCGGGTGGGGCACGGCGAGGACCGTATCGCCCGAGAGGGAGTCTGCGACGTTGGGATCGGCGGACACCGTGTAGCGCACCACGCGCAGGTCGCCGGCGGTGTTCGTGTAGTAGACGTACAGCCGACCGTTCGTCGCGTACTGCGGATGGAACGCGAGACTGAGGAGTCCCTGCTCGCTGCCGGTCGACACGCGCCCACTCAGGTTGAGAAACGGCGTGGCCAGCAGCGTGTCGTGGCGGACGATGCGCAGCCGGCCCCCCTTCTCGACCACGAAGAGGCGCGCCGTGTCGCCGGGAGGGGCGGTGAGATAGACGGGGCTCGAGAACGAGCCCCCCACGCGCTGCAACGCGGGCGTCCCGGGAGGCGGGGGGGGAGGGTTCACCATCCCTCCGCCACAGCCGATCACGGCGGCGAGGAGCGTCAGTGTTTTCACGACCCTGTCCGCTCTCGGATCCATGTCGCCACCTGGCCTTCGGTAACCTGCGTTGTTGCCACGGACATCACGAGGGCGTACAGCTCCGCGGGCGGCACGTGCAGGGGACGGCGATTGAGCGCGAGAAACACGAGCATCGCGGCCGCGCCGACGCGCTTATGCAATAAAAGTTACACCGTCAAGGTCCACCAGCGGCGCGAACGCGACGAGTGTCGCCGACCGGCCTTCGCGCCAGCATCACACATCTTCGGGTCACATGACGGGCAAGGAGAGTTCGGGCCACGCGTTGCGGGTGAGCGGACCGACTCGAACTGGCCCACGTCTTGCGGGGCGCTGCGACTGGAAAGGAGACCTCCAATGACATCACACATGAAGATGGCCGCCCTTGCCCTCGCCGTCGCGGCCTGCGAGCCGGCCACGCAGCCTGGCGCCGGCGTCTCGATTGCGATCACCGCGGACCTCTCCGCGACCGCGGCCACCCTGGTCGTCGTCGAGGTGACGGCCGCGGACATCACCACGCCGCTCGTCTTCAACATCCCCGTCGTCAACGACATCGCCTCCGACACGATCACGATCCCCGCCGGCTCCGCGCGCACGATCACGATGCGCGCCTACGACGCGGCGGGCGTCGAGACGCATCGCGGCACCGCCACCCTCAACATCAGCGCCGGCGCGAACCCGACCCTGACGCTGGTGCTGACGCCCTTGAACGGCGACCAACCCATCACGGCGACGATCGGTCACATCACGATCGCCGTGACGCCCACGACGCCGACGGTGAATCGCGGCGCCACCACCACCCTGACAGCGACGATCACCGACTCGAACGGCAACCCCGTCGCCGGGACGGTGAGCTGGGCGACGCGGAACCCCGGCGTCGCCACCGTGAACGCCAGCGGCGTCGTCACGGGCGTCGGCGCCGGACAAACCACGATCGTCGCGACCTACCAGGGCGCGGCGGGCTCGGCCACGGTCACGGTTCCGTAGTACCCTTATAGATGAAGCGTCTGGCGACGGTCGCGGCGGTCGGCGCGCTGCTCGGCACGGCCTGCCTGGGAAAAGACACCTTCGAGCCGGGACGGGGGGGCACGCCCGTCACCTTGGTCGTGCAGGCCGACGTCTCGGCCGCGACGGCCGCGGTGACGACCGTCGTCGTGGAGGTCACGGCGACCGACATCGCGATCCCCCTCCTCTTCAACATCCCGGTCTCCGGGGGCACGGCGACGGGAACGATCACGCTCCCGGCGGGCTCGGGGCGGACGATCACGATGCACGCCTACGACGCGGGGGGGATCGAGACCCATCGCGGATCGATCACCACGGCGATCCGGCCGCCCCCGGCCACGAATCCCACGCTCTCCCTGACGCTCGCCCCCCTCGCGGGCGATGTGCCGATCGGCGCGCAGATCGGCTCGTTCCTCGTCACCGTCGCCCCGGCGGCCGACACCATCGCCGCCGGGGGTACCGCCACCCTGAGCGCCACGATCGTCACCGCGACCGGCGATCCCGTCGATTCGGCGGTCATCTGGGCCACGCTCGACCCACGCATCGCGACCGTCGCGCGCACCGGTCCCCGAACCGCCCAGGTGACGGCGGTCGCGTCCGGCGCGACGACCGTGGTGGCGGTGTTCGGCGGGAGCGCGGGATCGGCCGCGATCGTCGTCCCTGCCCCGGCCGCCCGTCCCGGTGTCGTGCTCGTCGCGCAGGGGCTCACCGCGCCCGACTACGTGACCCAGCCGCCGGGAGACACGAGCCGACTGTTCATCGTGGAGCAGCCGGGTCGCATTCGGTTGGTCAAGAACGGCACGCTCGTCACCACGCCGTTCCTCGACCTCACGAGCGTCGTGGCGTATAACGGAGAGCGCGGCCTGTTCAGCCTCGCGTTCCATCCGAGCTACGCCTCGAACGGGTACTTCTACGTCGTCTACACGGAGAACGCACCCGGCACCGCGCCCGACGGGGACATCAAGCTGGTCCGGTATCACGTGTCGGCGAATCCCGACGTGGCCGACCCGGCCTCGGCGTTCCTAATTCTCACCATCCCCCACACCACGTTCGACAATCACAACGGCGGGCTCGTCGCGTTCGGCGCGGACGGGTACCTCTACCTCAGCGTGGGCGACGGTGGCGGGAGCGGCGATCCCCTCGGCAACGCGCAAAACACCAGCAGTCTGCTCGGGAAGATGCTGCGCATCGACGTCAACGGCGGGTCGCCCTACGCGATCCCGGCCGGGAATCCCTTCGCCGCCGACACGGTCCGGCGGCGCGAGATCTGGGCGTACGGCCTGCGCAATCCCTGGCGCTTCTCGTTCGACCGCGCGACCCACGACCTGTATATCGCCGACGTGGGCCAGAGCTCACGGGAGGAGGTAGACGTGCAGGCGGCCGCCAGCCCCGGCGGCGAGAACTACGGCTGGAACGTCGTCGAGGGGACGAAGTGCTTCTCGCCATCCACGGGGTGCGTCACGACCGGCTTCGTCCCGCCGGTGCTGGAATACGACACACACGTCAACGGGACCTGCTCGATCACCGGGGGATACGTGTACCGCGGGTCCCGCCTGCCTAGCCTCGTGGGGAGCTATTTCTACGGGGACTATTGCGCCCGCTGGGTCAAGAGCTTCCGCTACGTGAATGGCGTCGTGCAGGATCAGCACGACTACACGCCCGAATTCGGCCTCCTCGGCAGCATCACCTCATTCGGCGAAGACTCGCGCGGGGAGCTGTACGTCGTCGTGCAGGAGGGCCGCGTCTACCGCATCGTCCCCGTCACTCCGTAGGGCCGAGCACCACTTCGACGCCGTCGCGGCGTAGCTTGCCGAGCAGCCGGGCCTCGATCCGCGCCGTCACGACGACCACGCCGTCGGTTTGCACCTGCTCCATCACCTCGGCGTCGCGGTGGAGGCCGGCGAGCAGCCGGCCATCCCCGATGGGGACTCGGATCTGCGCCACGGGACGGAGGGCTTGGGCGGACGTACGGAGGGCGCGGCGGAGATCGTCTACCCCGGGATGCGAGATGCGGGATGCGGGATGCGCGCTCGTCAGCACAGCGTGCGGATACCGTTCCCGAACACGGGCGAGGAAGGCCTCAGGTTCAGGTAACAGATCAGCCTTATTGAACACGTACACGACGCGCTTACGCTCGGCCGTTACGCATCCCGCATCCCGCATCCCGCTTCCCGTGTCTTGCCCGCCCATCTCTTCCATCACCGACTCGACAACGTCCACCTGCTCCTCCCATCCCGGGTGAGAAGCGTCGATCACATGCAAGAGCAGATCCGCCTCCCGCGCTTCCTCGAGTGTAGCGCGGAACGACGCCACGAGATGATGCGGCAGCTTGCGGATGAATCCCACCGTATCCGTCACGCGGAAGCGGTAGCCTTCGCCGACGTCCACTTCGCGCGTCAGCGTGTCAAGCGTGGCGAAGAGGCGGTCCTCGACAAACACGTCGTCCCCCGAGAGTGCCTTCAAGAGGCTCGACTTCCCCGCGTTGGTGTAGCCGACGAGCGCGGCCGACGGCCGGTCCCGCCGTCCCTGGCGTTGATTGGCGCGGTGCTCGGCGACGTCCTCGAGCCGCTTCTTGAGAATCCCGATCTTGCGGCGGATGGCGCGGCGGTCGGTTTCGAGCTGGGTCTCGCCCGGTCCCCTGAGCCCGATGCCGCCGCGGATACGCGACAAGTGGGTCCACATGCGGGTGAGGCGCGGCAACAGGTACTCGAGCTGGGCCAGCTCCACTTGGAGTTTGGCCTCGTGGCTCTTGGCCCGCGTCGCGAAGATGTCGAGGATGACTTCCGTGCGGTCCATGACGCGCACGCCGAGGTGCTTCTCGAGGTTCGAGCCCTGCACGGGGGAGAGGCCTTCGTCGAACAGGAGGAGCGTCGCGCCCGCGTCGCCCAGCACCTCTTTCAGCTCGTCGACCTTGCCCTGACCCAGGAAGAAATTGGGCGTTGGCGCTTCGACCCGCTGCAGCGTCCGACCGATCACCTCGGCGCCGGCGGTGTCGGCCAGCCGGGCTAGCTCAGCCAGGTGCTCGTCGACGTGCACGGCGTCGTCAGAGCCCTTGCGGGGAGCCCCTACGAGAAACGCCCGTTCGACGGGCTGCTGAATCTCAATGAGGGATCGGATGTGGGAAATATAGGAGCTGGGAGCCGGGAGTTGGGAATTGGGGGTGGTCGTCCCCTGGCTCCCGACTCCCGACTCCCGACTCCGAGTCACTCCACCGTCACGCTCTTGGCCAGATTCCGCGGCTTATCCACGTCACAGCCCCGCAGCACCGCGATGTGGTACGCCAGCAGCTGCAGGGGGATCACCGTCAGGACGGGAGACAAGAGCGGCGTCACGGCGGGGACGCGGATCTGCGTGTCCACGAGGTGGCGCAGGTCGCCGTTCCCCTCGGAGGTGATGGCGAGGATGCGGCCGCCGCGCGCCTTCACCTCCTGCATGTTGGACACGACCTTGGGGTACACGTGGTCCTGGGGCGCCACGACCACGACCGGCATGTTCTCGTCGATGAGCGCGATGGGGCCGTGCTTCATCTCCGCCGCCGGGTAGCCCTCGGCGTGGATGTAGCTGATCTCCTTCAGCTTCAGTGCGCCTTCGAGCGCGACCGGGAAGTTCACGCCGCGGCCCAGATAGAGGCAGTTGGCGGCGTCGGCGTAACGGTGCGCCAGCTTCTTGATCGCCGGCTCGAGCGCCAGCGCTTCCGCGATGAGGCCGGGGAGCGCCGCCAGGTGGCACACCAGCTCTCGCCCCTGGTCGGCGGGGAGTCCGCGCGCCCGGCCGAGGTAGAGCCCGAACAGCGCCAGCGCCACGATCTGCGACGTGAACGCCTTGGTCGAGGCCACGCCGATCTCAGGGCCGGCGTGCAGATAGATCCCGCCGTCCGATTCGCGCGCGATCGTGCTCCCCACCACGTTCACGATCCCCACCACCCGCGACCCGGCGGCGCGCGCCGCGCGCATCGCTTCCAGCGTATCGGCCGTTTCCCCCGACTGGGAGATCGCGATCGTGAGGGTGCCGGGAAGCTTCAGGATGGGCCGGTAGCGGAACTCCGAGGCGTACTCCGCCTGCACCGGCACGCCGGCGAGGGACTCGATGATGTCCCGGCCCGCGAGCGCGGCGTGCCACGACGTGCCGCAGCCGAGCAGCACGATCCGCTGCACCTTGGCGGCTTCGTCGGGGGGGAGCTTCAGCCCGTTGAGTCGCGCCGTCCCCTCCTCGAACAGCAGCCGCCCGCGCAGCGTGCTGCGCGTCGTCTCGGGCTGCTCGCAGATCTCCTTCAGCATGAAATGCGGATAGCCGCCCAGCTCGATCGCCTCGAGGTCCCAGGCCAGGTCCGACACTTCGCGGATCTGCACGTGGGAGTCGCCGTCGAGCACGTGGTAGCCGTCGGGGCGCAGCACCGCGATGTCGCCGTCGTCGAGATACACGACCGACCGCGTGTGGCCCAACACCGCGGACGCGTCGGACGCGACGAACATCCCGTGCTCGCCGATCCCGAGGAGCACGGGAGAGCCCTGGCGCGCCACGACGATCTTGTCCGGGTCGGACGCAGCCACGACCGCCAGCCCGAAGGTGCCTTCGACGTGCTCGAGCGCCGCGGTCACCCGCTCCTCCAGCGTGTCGCCCGGGGCGTCCTCGATCAGGTGGGCGAGCGCCTCGGTGTCCGTCTCGGTGACGAACTCGTGGCCCGCCCGCTCGAGCTGGACGCGGAGCACGTCGGCGTTCTCGATGATCCCGTTGTGGACCACCGCCACCTTGGCGTCGCACGACGTGTGGGGGTGGGCGTTGATCTGGTTCGGGGCCCCATGGGTGGCCCACCGCGTGTGGGCGACCCCGCAGGTGCCGACGACGGGGGTCGCGCCGAGCAGGCTGGTGAGCGCTTGCACCCGTCCCGCGAGCTTCCGCACCGCTACGCCGTCGTCCGAGAGCACGGCGACGCCGGCGGAGTCGTAACCGCGGTACTCGAGCCGGACGAGACCTTGGAGCAGGATGGGGACCGCGTCTTGCGATCCGACGTAACCGATGATGCCGCACATGTGCCCAACAGACCTTCAACTTTGGGGCCACGTCGGGCCGATGAGGGTGCGAGAAGGTCGCACTCCTTTGCCACGATGAGAGTTGCGGTGTTCGAACTGGACTGCGAGACCCCCCTCCCACCCGTTCGGGCAGGCTGCGACCGACACAGGTTCGCCACAGGTTTGTGAGCGCCCCACGGCGGAGACGTATGCATCACAGCCGCCATGGTCGCGCGCAAGTTAAGATCGATCCGGAAGTTACGCAGCCCCGTCGGGCGCGCACGAGTTCTGCTCTCAGGTGCGTGAGCGCCACAACAGGAGCCGTACCGTTTGACCCTTCCGGTCCCCATCAACCTCGAGTTCGGGAGAAGGCTGGTTATGCCGACCGTGCCCGCCCCCTTGGTGCTGCTCGCCAACCCGGAGGAGCTGTTCGCGCGCTCGCTGGAGACGGTGTTGGCACCGGCGGGGTACGTGGTGCTGCGTGCCTTTACCGCACGCAGCGCTGCCCAGCAGGCCGAGCGCACAGCGCCCGACGCCGTGATCCTGGCGATGGACCTCGTTGACCCGAGCGGTCTCGATCTGTGCCGCGCGCTGCGTGCGCGGACCACCATCACGGCCAGCACGCCGATCTTCCTCACGCAGACGGGTCCCACCTCACGCCAGCAGCGCATCGAAGCGCTGCGCGCCGGAGCGGACGAGCTGTGGGGCCAGCCGCTCGACACGGAGGAATTCGCGCTGCGGCTCGCCGCCGAGCTGCGCGCCAAGCTCGACGCCGACCTGGCGCGCGACAACGGCCTGGTGGATCCGCGCAGCACGCTGTGGAACGACCGCGGGCTGCACCGCCGCGCCGAGGAGCTGCTGGCGCAGACGGCGCGCGACCGCGCCCCCGTCGCCGTGGCGGTGGTGGATACCGAGGCCGAGAGTCAGGTCGGCGACTGGGAGCTGGGCGATCGGCTCGCCGACGGCCTGCGGCGCTCCGCGCGGCAGTCGGACGCTGTGGGACGTCTCGGACCCTCGCGGTTTGCGGTGGTCGCGCCCGGCACCGGTCCCGCTGCCGCCGCGCGGTTGGGCGAGCGGCTCCTGGGCCGCCTCGACCTGTCCCTCGGCGCCGAAGGCGTGCCCCTCCGCGTGGGGTTCGCCTCGTTCGAGGATGCTTCGCTCGCACCGGCCTCGGCCGACATGGTGGAGCGCGCGACGTCCGCCGTCCACCGCGGCGAGCCGTGGCCGCAGGATAATCGCATCCGCCGCTGGATCGCCTGACGATTCGCTTGACAGAGGGTCAAAACTAGGTTATTCCCCAGGCTGCCCAACGCCTGGATTTCGATGTGACCTCCGCCTCGGCGGACCCCGAACTAGTGGATAGTTCTTCTGGGGCCGGCGCGACCGCGCCGGCCTTTTCCCCTGCCCCCGCCGACGCCCGGGGGACTATTCGCATCCTCCTCGTCGACGACGAAGAGACGCTACGCGAGAGCTGTGGCAGCGTGCTGTCGCACGACGGCTACGACGTCGCCATGTGCGGCGAGGGTCGCGAGGCCCAGGAGCTGCTCTCGCGCCGCCCGTTCGACATCGTGCTGCTCGACTGGTACATGGGCGGGGTGCCCGGGCGGGAGCTGCTCGCGACCGCCCTCGCCGCGACCCCCGGCACGCTCGTGATCGTGGTGACCGGAAAGCCGAGCATCGATTCGAGCCTCGAGGCGCTGCGGATGGGCGCGTGGGAGTACCTGCCCAAACCGTTCTCGGCCACGCAGCTGCAGATTCTCGTGGGCCGCGCCGGCCACGCCGTCCTCATCGCCCGGGAGTCGCTCGCCGAGCGCGCCCGGCTGGAGCGGGACACCGGCAACAGCGAGAAGGTGCGCGTGCTGGGCGTCTCGCCCGCGTTCCGCAAGGCGATCGCGCTGGCGCGCAAGGTCGCGGCCACCGACGCGTCGGTCTTCCTGACGGGTGAAAGCGGCTCCGGCAAGGAGCTGTTCGCGCAATTCATCCATCACCACAGCCGCCGCTCCAGCCGCTCGTTCCTCGCCGTCAACTGCGCCGCCCTCCCCGAGCCCCTGCTCGAGTCGGAGATGTTCGGCCACCGCCGCGGCGCCTTCACCGGCGCCATCCGCGACAAACCCGGCCTGCTCGAGGAAGCGAACGGCGGGACGCTCTTCCTCGACGAGCTGATCGAGATGTCGAAGCCGATCCAGGCGAAGCTGCTGCGCGCCATCCAGGACGGCGTGGTGCGGCGCGTCGGCAGCGAGGCGGCCAACGCCGTCGTCAACGTGCGCTTCGTCGCCGCGACGAACCGCGACCCCGAGGCGTCGGTGGTGGCGGGTGCGCTGCGCGAGGACCTCTACTACCGGCTGCGCGTCGTGCCGATCCACGTGCCGCCGCTGCGCGAGCGGCCCGAGGACATCCCGCTCCTCGCCAACGACTTCCTCGGCCACTTTTGGCGCAAGCACCGTGAGGCGAGCCTCCCCATGCCCAGGCTCTCGAAGGGGGCGCTGTGGGCGCTGGGTGCGCAAGCCTGGCCCGGCAACGTGCGCGAGCTGCAGAACGTGCTGGAGCACGCCGTCGTGCTGCTCGAGCCGGGCTCCGAGGTCCAGGCCGAGGACCTGCCGTTCCTCTCGCTGCCGGGCGCCGCGCCGGACGTGGCGTACCAGTCGGAGGTCGATGATGCGGACGGCGGCTACTACGCGGCGCGCGACCGCCTGCTCGCCAAGTTCGACCGCCAGTACCTGACGCGCGTCATCCTGCGCGCCGGCGGCAACCTGTCGAAGGCCGCGCGACTCGCCGGGATCGACCGCACCACGTTCTACCGGTTGATGGAACGGCACGGCCTGCAACGCAACGGGACGCCGGGAGAAGGCGAGTGAGCGGAGCCTATTCGATGCCCGGGCGGTCCCGCCGCGGGTCGCCGCCGGCGCCCCCACCCTTCAAGGCTTTCCCGGGCATCTCGTGCCCGGTGCTGACCCGGGCGATCCGTGAAGTCGAGGCGGAGATCGTCCCCACGGTGGACCCGTCGGAGCAGCAGAACGCCGCTCAGCTGCTCGCGGCGGTGGGCCTCGCGGTGGGCCAGCGCGCCCCCGTCTACCTCATCGACCTCTCGCCGCGCCATCCCCAGACGCTCACCCGCCGCGTCATCGACGCGCTGCGCGCGGCGCTGCTCAGGGCGTGGAGCCGCGGCCCGCTGCCCACGCCGAGCACGCGGGTGCTGCGGCATCTCGTGGCGCTCGAGGAGCTGCGCACGGCCCTCGACGCGGACGCGGCGCAGGCGTTCGGCGCCCAGCTCTCCGGCCCCGACGGGGCCGATCTGCTCGCCGAGGTGGTGCACGACCTGCGCTCGCCGCTCACCTCGATCCTGTTTCTCGCCGAGACGCTCGAAGGAGGACGCAGCGGACCGGTCACGGACCTGCAGCGGCGCCAGCTGCGCCTCGTCTACAGCGCCGCGCTGCGGCTGAGCGTGGTGGCCGGGGATGCGATCGAGCTGGCGCGCGGCGGCGACATCCTCGCGAGCGAGGAGCCGGGGGTGTTCTCGGTGATCGAGCTGCTCGCGGGGATCCGCGACATCGTGCGGCCCATCGCCGAGGAGAAGGGGCTCACCATCCTGATCGTGACGCCGCCCAACGACCATCGGGTGGGGCTGCGCCTGGCGCTGCACCGCGTATTGCTCAACCTCGTGGCCAACGCCCTCAAGTTCACGCACCAGGGCACGGTCGAGCTGTTGGCGAACGAAGCGGGGCCGACGCGCGTCAACTTTGCGGTGCGCGACTCGGGGCCCGGGATCGCGCCGACCGCCGTCTCGACGCTGTTCCGCCCCTTCCGCCGCGCCCGCGCCGAGCAGCGCTACCGGTTTTCGAGCACGGGGCTGGGACTCGCGGTCTCGCGCCGCCTCGTCGCCGCTATGGGCGCCGAGCTGCAGTACGAGACGGCGGCCGGGCAGGGCACGCGCTTCTGGTTCGAAACGGAGCTGCCGCCGGCCTAGAAGATTCGGGTGAGGGTGTAGATCGTCACCGGGATACTGAGCAGCAGCGTCATGACCCGGAGACTCGATTCGGTGCCGCCGTGGGCCCGTCCGGGCACCACGAACTGATCCCCGCTATGCAGCCCCAGCTCGTCGAGAGTGCGGCCCTGTCCGATGGCCCGCCCGACGGCCCGCGCGTTCCACAGCACCACACCGTCGCGCTCGACCCGCAGCTCCTTGAGCTTCGCGTCCCGCGTGCCGCCGCCCGCGGCCATCACGACGTCCGAGAGCAGCGCGTTGACGCGTAGCGGATAGAACCCGGGGGTCGTGACCTCGCCCGTGACCGACACCATGACGAGCGCCGCCGCCCGCACGTCGGGCTCGCGCACGAACCGCCCGACCTCGCGGGTGAGCGCCGTCTCGAGCTCGGAGCGCAGCACGCCGCGGAGCGACAGCACGCCGATCCCGGGGAGCGCGACGTCGCGGTCGGGACCGACGGTGAAGGTGTCCGACAGCTCTTTCTCCCCCTCCACGCGCAGCAGCACCCGGTCGCCGATCTGGAAGTCGCCGTCGGCCAGCCGCTGGCGCAGCTGGGCCAGCTCCGCCGCACCCGAGGGGCCGGCGCGCTCCAGCGCCGCCGCCCGCCGCTCGAGCACGTCCCGCGTGGCGAGCAGCGGCCCACCGGGGCGCGGCCCGATAGAGCCCTGCCCCGCCGCGCCCGTCACGGCCAACAGCATCATCATTATCACGGCGCGGCCGGCGCGCCCCCGTCCCCCCCGCACGTCAATCCCCACGGCGCAGCATCCGCGTCGCATTGGTGCTCGTATCCTCCGATTCGTCCGTGAGCTCGTAGCCCATCATGTAATAGGCGAGGTACTGGTATGGGCCGCCCATCCGCGCGTCGTTCAGCACGGCGCCCAGCATGCGCACCGGCAGCTGCTGCAGCACGTCGAGCTTCGCCTCGGCAAGCTTGCGGTCGGTGACTCCCGTGCGCACCACGAGCAGCACGTTGCCCGTCAGCGTCGCGAGAGCGAACGGATCCACCCCCGCCGCGAGCGGCGGGCTGTCCACGATGATGACGTCGTACTGGGGCCGCAGCAGCGCCAGGAGGCGCGCCGGGGCCGGCGACGTGAGCAGATCGGGACCGGTGCGCGTCCGTGCGCCGCAGCCGATGAAATCCAGACTGGGATACCGCGTGCGCTGCACCAACTGCTCGACCGGCAGCTGTCCCGCGAGGTGCTCGATCAGCCCGGGCTTGCGCCGGCCGCCCACCACGCGATGCAACGCGCCGCGCCGCGTGTCGGCGTCGATCAGCAGCGTGCGCTGGCCGGCGCCGCTGAACGACAGCGCCAGGTTCGACGCGATAAACGACTTACCCTCCGAGCCGCCGGCGCTCGTGATCGTGAACACGACTGGTCCGGCGGTCCCGTAGGCGTGCAGCATGTTCAGCCGGATCACCCGCAGCGCCTCGACGGCGGGCCCCACGTCCTCGTCTGTCCCGTGGCGGGTCACGTGGGGCACCACGCCCAGGATCCGCACGCCCATGTCGATCGCCACCTGCTCGGGAATGCGCACCTTCCGGTCGAGCATCTGCCGCACGACCGCGGTCCCCACCGCCGCCCCCGCACCCCCCATCATGCCGAGCAGCACGATCAGCGGCGCCAGATGGCTCAGCGGCTTGCGCGGGACGCGCGCGACGTCGATCACGCGCACGTCGGGAATCGTGCTCACTTCCGACAGGCGCGCTTCGTCGTAGCGCTGTTGCAGCCCCGTGAGCAGGCCCTCGGCGATCGTGACGTCGCGCTGCAAACGGGCCTCCTCTACGGGCAGCGGCGAGATGCGCCGCAGGTCCGTCGAGGCCGACTCCACCTGGCCCGCGAGCAGCGTCTCGCGCGTCTGCAGCTCGGTGACGAGCTCGCGCGCCAGTCCCGGGATCGTCCGTCCTTGGAGGTCGCCCACCGCCTCGGCCAGGCGGCGCACCATCGGATGTGCGTCGGTATACCGCGCCTGGAGCGTGCGCAGCTCGGCTTGCTTGGTCGTGAGGTCGTGCAGGGCCTGGGTGAGCCCCGTCGCCCGCTGCACCGACCCGACGAGCTCCAGCGTTTGCAGAGGTGCCGTTCCATCGGGTCCCGGTAGGAGCGCCCGCTCGATCGCCGCCCGGTCGGAGTGAAGCTGCGCCTGATTGACGCGCATCTCGAGATGGGCCGCGAACAGCGGATCGCGGGACATGGAGAGCCCGGCCACCGTCGGCCCGCCTCCCTCCGTGAGCACCGTCGCCGAGCGCGTGCGGAACGCCTTGAGCGACGCTTCACGCTCGTCGAGCGCGCGCCGCGCCCCGTCCAATTGGCCACCCAGAATGCCCACGAGGGCCGTGAGCCGCTCGCGCTTCAGATCGGCCGCGACCGCCACGAAGCGCTGCAGGATCGCGTTCGTCACGTCCGTCACCCGGCGGGGATCCTCCCCGCGCACCGCCAGCCGCATGAAGCCCCCGTCGCGATCGGTGCGGACGTGCAGATTGCCCACCAGCTCGCGGGTGGCGTCGTAGCCGGACAGGATCTCGAAGTCCACCGGCCGCGCTTGCCCGGCCGGCGGCGTCCACCGGAACCCGAGGGGCGTGCCGATCGGCGCGCCGAGGGGCGCCGAGTCAACGACGACGTCGTGCTCGTCGCGCAAGGCATAGGTCCCCTGCTGCCGGTCGGTGACGAGCCGGTATTTGCCGGGGCGCAGCTCGCTGTCCACGGCCGCCAGTGACGCCAGGGCCGCGCCGTCGGCCGGCGACTTGGGCCGCAGGTAGAGCCGCTGGGTACCCACGACGTACCCGAGCACGAGGTCCGAGCGCACCAGCTCCACCCACCCCGAGTTCCCCATGATTTGAGCGGCCCAGATGGGGCTCGGGTCCCCTTGCGCGCGGCGCGCCGTCTCAATCCACACCGCGGATTCCGCCTGGTAGGTCGGCTTGACGAACCACGCCCCGACCAGACCAGCGGCCGTGCCGGCGAGCGTGATACCGAGCGCGAGCCACTTGTAGCGCGCGACGGCCGCCATGTAGGCGTGCCAGTCCAGCTCGCTCTCGGGGTGGCGCCCGGGGCCGACGTGGGGCCGCGCGAGGGCGCCGGCTCTCTGGGATTCAGGAAAGGCGGCCGGCAGTTCAGGGGGCGGGGGCGGCATTGACCGTGTCACGTCCTCGTGGCTGTCCCCCGGAGGGGTAGTGGATCCCAGATCAGGGGAATCAGGCGTTCGTGGTGCAAGGCGGATGCCGCCAGACCAGTCAGGCCGGCCGGGCCCCAAGCTCGTAAATGTGGCGGGCCACTTACACTTCTGGTGACAGTTCCGACGGGCCAACCGTCAGGCGCAAGCCACGTTCCAACGCCGTACACCCGTCCACCAACACGCCATTCAGCTCCGCCCGCTGGATCGCGACCCATTCGTCTCCGGACGCGACCAGCATTGCCGCGCCCAGCGGCTGGCCCACGACACCGGGAGCGGCGTCGGCAGGGAGCCCCGTCCGCGCCGCCCGCACCACCGCCAGCTCACGGCTGTCGGCCCAGGTCCGTGGATGTCCCCAGGGCGACTCGAACGGCGAGTAGTCGGCCGCCCGCACGAAGTCCACCACGCGCCGGGCGGGCGCGGACCAGTCGATGCGCCCGTTCTCGGGGACCTCGCGGCCGAAATAGCGCCGGGGGCCGTCGGGCTGCGGCGCGCGCGGGATCGCGGCGGGGTCCTGGGCCGCGGCGGCCACGAGCTGCTGTAGCAACGGCAGCGCCGCGCGGGTGCACTTCGCACTCAGCGTGTAACCGGTGTCGCCCTCGGCGATCTCGAGCCCGGCCTGGTACGCGATGCGTCCGGTGTCGATGCCCTTGTCCATCCAATGCACGGTCACGCCGTGCGCGCGCTCGCCGTGATAGATCGCCCAGCTCGGCGCGTTCAGCCCCGCGTACCCGGGCAACAGCCCGGGGTGCACGTTGAAGCTGCCGATGCGCGGCGCCGCCACGACGGCTTGGTGGACGACGAACAGGGAATGGACGTTGAGCAGGAGATCCACGTCGTGGCGGCGCACGGTTTCGGCGAACGCCGCGTCGCGCACCAGGCTGGCGGGCCACACGGCGCAGCCCGCGCGCGCCGCCGCCGTGCCGACCGCCGTGGCCGCGCTGCCGTCGCCCCGTCCCGTGAGCACCGCGACGACGCGGTGCGGGCTCCCGCACAGGAACCGCAGCGTCTGCACGCCCGCCGCCTCTTCGGCGACGAGCAGGATGTTGAGGGACGTCACGCCGGGCTCGTGGCGCGCTGCACGAGCTCGGCGACGCGCCGCACCGTGCGAAAATCGTCGATCTCGAGGTCTTCGAACGGCAAGCTGATCTCGAAGCGCCGCTCCAGCTCCAAGACCAGCTCCACCAGGATCACCGAATCTACGACGCCGCTGTCGAGCAGGTCGAAATCCGGCTCGGTGCGGTCCGCGTGGAAGCGCGTGGCCAAGAGACCCTGGAGGTCCCGGATCAGGTCCTCGCGTCCGTTCGGGTTCACGACACCCGCAGCAATTCGCGCAGGGCGCCGCGATCCACTTTGCCGTTCGCGTTGAGCGGCAGCCGCTCGAGACACCGCCAGCGCGACGGGATCATGTACGAGGGCAGGCGCTCCGCCAGCCGCCGCCGCAGGGCGGCCGTCGTGACGGCGATGCCCGGTTGGGGCACGTACGCGCAGCCGAGCATCGTGCCCTCGAAGCCGCCGGTCTCGACGCCCACGACGGCGCATTCGCGCAGGCCGTCGATCGTGTGCAGCGCCGACTCGATTTCCCCTAGCTCGATGCGATAGCCCCGGCTCTTGATCTGGAAGTCGGACCGCCCCACCAGCACGATGCGGCCGGCCTCGTCCACGCGGGCCAGGTCGCCGGTCTTGTAGATGCGGTCGCCGTCGCGCCCGAGAAACGCCGCCGCCGTCCGCTCGGCGTCGCGCCAGTAGCCCGGCGACAGGCCGACGCCGCGGATGTACAGGTCGCCGATCGCTCCGGCGGACACCGGCTGCAGCGCCGCATCGAGCACCAACAGCTCTTCGCCGTCGCAGGCGCGGCCGATCGGGACGGGCTCCCGCTCGTCGGTGGGACAGGACGGCACGCGGTAGTAGCTGCTTGCGATCGTCGCCTCGGTGGGCCCGTACAGATTCGTGAACGTGACGTGCGGCAGCCGCTGCATCCAGTGCATCACGCCGGGCGTCGGGAACGCTTCGCCGCACCACAGCAGCCGGCGCAGCGCGGGAAAGTCGCGCGGCCGCACCGCATCGGTCTTCGCCATGTGGAGCAGGATGGACGGGACGGAGAACCACTGCGTCAGCTCGGCGCTGCGGATCAGCTCCGCCACTTTGTGCGGGAGGAGGTTCAGCTCCGGGGCCACGGGATACAACGTCGCCCCCGCCGCGAAGGCGCCGTACACGTCGAAGGTCGAGAGGTCGAAGTGCAGCGGTGAGTGGCCCGAAACGCGGTCCGTGGGTGTCATCCCGAAATAGCGCAGGGCCCACTCGACGAAATGCATCACGTTGGCGTGGGTGATCATCACGCCTTTGGGGGTGCCGGTCGAGCCCGACGTAAACAGGATGTGCGCGACGTCGGTGAGGCCGTTGCGGCCGGCGACGGGGGGGGGCGCGGCAGACTGGGCCAGCAGATCGTCGAGCGTGGCCGCGACGGGAAACGCGGCGGGTGGCGGGCCGCGCTCGAGCCATACGACCGCCGGCGCTCCCGAACGGCCCAGCGCGCCCGCGGCGCACAGCGCCGTGACGAGGGCCCGCGCGGGCTCGGAGGCGAGGACCACGCGAGGCTGCAGCGACTCGAGGACCTTGGTGACGCGCGCCGCGGGATTCTTGAGATCGACCGGCGTGTACGCGCAGTCGGCCTTCAAGACGCCGATCATCCCCGTGATAGCAAGCGGCGACTTGGGCATGAGCAGCGGCACGCGATCGCCGCGCTCGCGGCCCAATGCGCCGAGCAGCTGGGCGAGCCGGTTGGAGGCTTCGTCGAGACCGGCATAGGTGACGGTCTCGGCGCCAAAACGGATGGCGGCCGCGTCGGGCCGCCGCTCGGCCTGGCGCGTCACGTACTCCTGTAGCACCGTCAGCCTCGCGCCACCGCCGCCGACGCGCGGTCGACAACCTGGTTGATGCACCCCAGCTCCTCGGGCGAGGCTGGCACGTCCAGGATGATGAAGTCGCACCCCGCGCTCAGGTACCGCCCCAGCTCGTCGGCCACCCGCTCGTACGACCCCACCAGGTAGGGGCAAAACGTCTTGTAGTTCTCGAACGGCAGCATCCAGTAGGTGTCCTGCTCGGTCTTTGCTTTGGCCGTCTCGGACAGCTGCTTGTGCCACGACGAGTCGGAGACCTTCATGGCGAGCTGGTGCGTCACCTGCCCGCGTCGATCGGCCGGGAAGCGCTCGCGCGCCACGCGCCACGCCTCGTCCTCTGTGTCGCGCGCCACGATCCCGACGCGGATGCCGAAGCGGCCGTTCATCGCGGGCTGGGCGTCGGCCTGCGCGATCGGCGCGGGATACGTCACCGACAACGCGTCCAACGCCCGCGCCGCCGCGAGGCCGGCGGGCGACGAGCCCGACACGGTGACGCGGGGCGCGAGCGCCGGGTCGAGCCGTGGCGTGAGGGTCAGGTTGGTCACGCTGTGGTACAGACCCCCGACGGTGACCGGTTCGCGGCCTTCGAGGAGGTCGAGAATGATCCGCGTGTATTCCACGAGGCGCCCGTACCGCTGATCGTGCGGCGTCTGGTCGTTCAGCGCCACGAGATCGTTCTTGAAGCCTCCCGCCACCATGTTGAGGTCGATCCGCCGGTCGTACAGGTACGACAGCGTCGTCACCATCTTCGCGACGGAGTAGGGATGCATGTACACGGGCTGCACCGCGACGAGGGGACTCAAGGTGCGGGTCTGCTGGATCACGACCTGGGCGATGAGCCACGGGTCGAGGAGGCCGTTGTCGGTGTACACGAGGATGCCCTCGCAGCCCGCCGCTTCGCTCCACCGCGCCACGTTGCTCACGTGCTCGAGGTAGGCCGGCGGCGTGTCGCCGCGGTACGGCGGGCAGGTGGCGTACAGGGTGACCGGTCTCTTCACGACCCCTCCTCGTTGAGTGGGCGACGTGCCCCGACACCGCAGACTTGTAAGGACACCGCGACACCGCAGCGCCCCGGCGCCCGATTGACAGGCGGGCGGCGGGGCTCGGCGGTGCACCGCCTGTGCGGCAACGGAAGCTTCATGCCAGCCCCCGCGACACACCCCATGGACCGTCGCCGTCCCCCCGGTTCAGGTGCAGGCGTCCGTATCCGGGGTCGCTCCGGACGAGGAGATCATGCAGGTGGGGGGCGGCGCCGAAAATGAACGTGGACGGCGCGCGGATGAACCCCGACGCCCGGAGCGCGGACCGCCAGGCTGGGTGACTCTGATTCGAGAGGATCAGGTCCACGCCGCGACCTTCGAGGGCGTGTGTCGCGGCGTGGATCACGGCGCGCGCGGACTCGGGCGGGCCGAATGCATCCACCACCGTGCCGAGTCGCATGTCGCCGAAGTGTTCGTGCGCCGAGAGCGGCACATCCTGCACAACGGCCCAGCCGATCACGGCGCCGTCCGTGCCGACCCGGAGTCGCACGACGCCCGGCGAGCCGGGCGGGTAGACGAGGTTCAGCACCGCGGCGGTGCGCACCGCACAGAAACTGTAGGCGCGCGCGCTGGCGTCCCAGACGGCGTCGGCCCACGCACCGAAGTCCGCCACCTGCTTCGTCTCGGCTTCCTGGGGCCGCCGCGTGAGCAGGGCGCGCGCCGCGGTCGCGCCGACCGCGGCGAGCCCCGTCCCGGCCAGGGCCGCCAGCGCGATCCGGACCAGCGGATTCCCGCGCCCGTACCGCAGCTGGCGGGCGAAGCGCTGGCCGCGCAGCACCTTGAAGTAGAACGGTATGGCCTGCAGGTGCCACCCGAGCGCCGAGAGCAGGCGGGCGATCGCGGAGCGGGACCCGCGCATCCCGACGCCGAACAAGAGCGGGACGCGTTTGCACGCATCCCGCATGAGGCGCGTGGCCACGAGGGAGAAGCGCGGGTCGATCGTCCCTTCGGACAGCGGCAGGTGGAAGCTCGCCCCGGGGCGGGGCTCGCCCCCCACGTGCACGTCATGGCGCTTCAGGCAGTACGCCCCCCGCACGACGCCGTCCTCCGCCAGCAGGAAAAACTCCTGAAACGCCGGCGCGCCGGGCAGCCGGGGCAACCAGTCAGGCTCCGGTCGCTCGGGGAATTGCCACGGCACCGCGCCATCCGCCAGCCGCTGGTTGAACGCGGCGACCGCCGGCACCAGGTCCTGGGTGAAGGGAACGATTCGGCCCTGCATGCCGTGGAGGTCGTTGCAAGGGGGATACCGGAAGGCGCGGCCCGCCGAATCTAGGCTCAACCCGCCGGTTGTAAGGGAGTTGCCACATGCTTCCCTCACAACTGTGTTTCTCCGCTGTCAACAGAGTGCGCGCCCCATTTCCGCGCTCTCGTCTAAGTCATTCGGCGTCGTGCCGTTAGACACCGGACCCGCGCGCGCATACCACGTGCGTGAGGCCTCGTCGCATGACGACTACTCCCATGCCGGACCAGCTCGTCGCCGCGGCTCCTCCCGCACGGGCGGAGTTCTTGCCGTTCGCCCCACCGTCGATCGGTGAAGAAGAGATCGCCGAGGTCGTCGATACCCTTCGCTCGGGCTGGATCACGACCGGTCCCAAGACGAAGCGGTTCGAAGCCGATTTCGCCGCCTATCTCGGCGCGCCGGCCGCGCTCGCGGTGAACTCGTGCACCGCCGCGCTGCACACAGCGCTCGTCACGCTGGGCGTCGGTCCGGGCGACGAGGTGATCACCACCCCGCTCACCTTCGCCGCCTCGGTCAACGTGATCGAGCACGTCGGCGCGCGGCCCGTCCTGGTCGATGTCGAGCCGGACACGCTCAACATCTCCCCCAGGGCCGTCGCCGCCGCCGTCACACCGCGGACCCGGGCCCTGCTGCCGGTGCACTACGCAGGGCACCCGGTCGACCTCGATCCCCTGCTCGAGCTCGCCGCCGCCCACGCACTCGCGGTGGTCGAGGACGCCGCCCACGGCCTTCCCGCCTGTTACCGCGGGCGGCGCATCGGCGCGGGCCCGAACCCGGTTGCGTTCAGTTTCTATGCGACCAAGAACCTCACGACCGGCGAAGGCGGCATGCTCACCGGCGACCCGGAGTTTCTGGCGCGCGCGCGGATGATCAGCCTGCACGGCATGAGCCGCGACGGATGGAAGCGCTACGAGAAGGGCGGCAGCTGGTACTACGACGTGCTGTTCCCCGGCTTCAAGTACAACATGACCGACATCCAGGCCGCGCTCGGGCTGTGGCAGCTCCGCAAGCTCGAGCGGTTCCAGGCGCGCCGCCGCGAGGTGGTCGCGGCCTACCACGCCGCCTTCGCCGACGATCCGGCGTTCGAGCTCCCGGTCACGCGTCCGGATGTCGAGCACGCGTGGCACCTGTACGTGCTGCGGCTCCGTCTCGAGGCGCTGCGCATCGACCGCGACCGCTTCATCGAGGAGCTGAAGGCGCGCAACATCGGGACGTCGGTTCACTTCATCCCGATCCACCTCCACCCGTACTACCGGGAGCGCTACGGCTTCAAGCCCGAGGCGTTTCCGGTGGCGAAGGACAACTTCGAGCGCATGGTGTCGCTGCCGCTCAGCCCGAAGCTCAACGATCGGGACGTGGCCGACGTCGTCGATGCCGTGCGGGACATTGCCGCCCGGTTCCGCAGATGAGATTGGGTTGGGTGGGATGCCACCAGGAGGGGATTCCGGCGCTGACGGGGCTGGTCGAGGCCGGGGCCGCCCCGGTCGCCGTCCTCACGCTGCGACCCGACCTGGCCGCGAACCGCAGCGGCGCCGTCGATTACGCGCCGCTGTGCACGCGGCTGGGCCTGCCGCTGCACCACGTGGCGAGCATTAACGACGAGGCCACGGTGCAACTGCTGCGCGGCCTGAGGCTCGATGTGCTGTTCGTCATCGGCTGGAGTCAGATCCTCCGCGCCCCCGCGCTGGGCGCAGCCCGATTGGGAACTGTCGGCACGCACGCGTCGCTGCTGCCGAAGAATCGCGGCAGCGCTCCTGTCAACTGGGCGCTGATTCGCGGCGAGCCCGTCACCGGGAATTCCCTGATCTGGCTCGCGGAGGACGTGGACGCCGGCGACCTGATCGACCAGACCGAATTCCCGATCACGCCCTACGACACCTGCGCCTCGCTGTACGAGCGCGTCGCCGCGTCGAACCGCGAGATGATCCTGCGGGCGCTGCCGCGCCTCGCCGCCGGCGAGCGGCCCGGGACGCCGCAGCGGCGGAACGGCGAGCCGGTCCTTCCGCGGCGCCGCCCCCAGGACGGCCGGATCGACTGGACCGCCACGAGCGCGCAGGTCTACGACTTCGTGCGCGCGCTCACTCGGCCTTACCCCGGGGCCTTCTCATGGCTCGACGGGCAGCGCTGGACGGTGTGGCGGGTGGCGCGGCTGCCGGCGGCCGCGAGCGCACGCGCGACGCCCGGCGCGATCCTCGGCCCCGTCATCAGTCCCGACGAGGCCGCGTGCGGGCAAGTCGTGGCGTGCGGGGACGGCGCCGTGGTGATCCTGGAGCTGGAAGCCGCCGACGGCACCCTGCTCCGCGGCCCCCGCCTCGCGGAGCAGGACTGGGCGGGAAGAGTGTGGCAGCATGACTAAGCGCATCCTCGTGATCGCCGCCCACCCCGACGACGAGCTGCTCGGCTGCGGCGGCACGATCGCCTTGCACACCCGCGCCCGTGACCACGTGACCGCGGTCATCGCCTGCGAGGGCGAGTCCGTGCGCTACGGCACGTCGGGCGTGGGGATGGCGAGCCACACCCAACAGGCTGCCGCGGTGCTCGGCGTACAGGACGTGCGGGCGTTGGGGTTCGCCGACCAGCGCCTCGACACCATGCCGATGCTCGACGTCGTCGTCGCGCTCGAGCGGATCGTGCGCGACGTCCAACCGCATGTCGTCTACGGGCAGTACGGCGGCGACGCGAACTTCGACCACCAGATCCTGTTCAAGGCCCTGCTCGTCGCCACCCGGCCGCTGTACGAGCATCTCGAGGGCGTCTACGCCTTCGACACGGCGAGCAGCACGGAGTGGGGCTACCCACGCACGTTCACCCCGGACACGTGGATCGACATCTCTTCCACGCTCGACCAGAAGCTCGCCGCCATGGCCTGCTACGAATCCGAGGTCCGTCCCTACCCGCACCCTCGTTCGCTCGACGCGCTGCGCCACCGCGCCAAGGCGTGGGGCAACCAGGTGTGCATGGACGCGGCGGAGGTGTTCATGACGGTGCGGCGCACGATGCGCAATGGCCAAGCGCCTGATTGACGTGATCCTCGGCGCCGCCGCCCTCGTCGCGACCGCGCCGCTGCTCGCGGCCGCGGCGCTCGGCATCCGCCTCGCGAGCCCCGGGCCCGTGTTCTACCGCGGGGAGCGCGTCGGCCGCCACCGCCAGCCGTTCCGCATGTACAAGTTCCGGACGATGCACGCGGAGAACGGCAAACGCGCGAGCGCCATCACGGCCAAGGACGATCCGCGCGTGTTCGCGTTCGGCGGCTGGCTGCGCCGCTCCAAGATCGACGAGCTGCCGCAGCTGTTGAACGTGCTGCGGGGCGAGATGTCGATCATCGGGCCCCGGCCCGAAGATCCGAAGTTCGTGGATGCCCACTACACCCCCGCGCACCTCGAGACGCTCGAGGTGCGCCCCGGCCTCGCGAGCCCCGGCAGCATCTACAATTACACGCACGGCGAAGCGCTGCTCACCGGCGACGATCCCGAGCGCCGCTACATCGAGCAGCTCCTGCCGCTGAAGCTCGCCCTCGACGTGGTGTACGTGCGCGGCGCGTCGCTGTGGTACGACGTCAAGATCGTGGCCCGCACCGTCGGGGCGATCATCGGCACGATGCTGGGCCGCCGCCGCTTCGCGGATCCACCGGAAATGGCAGCGGCTCAACGCCTGGTCGCGGGTCCGCTGGCCCCCGTCCCCGTCCTCCTCCAGCGCTTGGGCGACGCGTTGCATGCCGCCGGTGTGGCGCACTGCCACTGGAAGGGACACCTGAAGCGCGAGCGCTGGGCCACGGGCGACGGCGATCTCGATTTGCTCGTCGACGCCGCGGCCGCGCCCGCCGCCGCCACGGTGCTCGCCGAGCTCGGCTTCAAGCGGGCGCGCGGCGCGGCCGAGCTCGAGCTTCCCGGCGCCGCGACGTTCCTGGGCTCCGACGCAGGGGTCGGCCGGCTGCTGAACCTGCACGTGCACGATCGGCTCGTCGTGGGCGATCCCTGGCGCACGCATTACGCCCTCCCGCTCGCGCCGGCGTTCCTCGCGTCCGCCCGGCGGGCTGAGCACGTTCCACTGCCGCTCCCAGCGCCCGAGCTCGAGTACCTCGTGTTCGTGATTCGCCAGACGCTGCGGCATCGGTGGCGAAACGCCCGCTGGCTCCCCGGTATCCAACGCGAGCTGGCCTACCTGGAAGGTCGGGCGGAGATCGGCCGCGTCATGCAGCAGCTCGGCGCGCACTTGCCCTCCGTGACACCGGCGCTGTTCGCGGCGTGCCGCGACGCGCTCCGGCCGGAGGCGTCGCTCCGCAGTCGGCTGAAGGCAGCGCGCGGGCTGCGCCGGGCGCTCCGCGCCTACGCGGTGCGTCCGGGACTCGGCGCGCGGGCACGGCTCGCGCTGTGGTACCACTGGACGTCGCCCAGCGCGAGGCTCGCGGGGGGCGGCCGGCTCGTGTCGCTCGTCGGCGGCGATGGCGCCGGCAAATCCACCTGCGTGCGTGAGCTGAACGCCTGGCTCGGGTCAGACTTGCCGCTCATGACCGCGCATCTGGGCCGCCCGCCGCGGTCGCTCCTGACTCTGTGCGTGGGCGCGGCGCTCAAAGTGCGCAACCTGCTCCTCGGCCCGGCCCCTGACCCCGACACCACGCCCAACCAGTTCCCCGGGTACCTCGGCCTGCTGCGCCTCGTATGCACGGCGCGCGACCGGTTCCGGCTCTACGCCCGGGCCCGCGCGTTCGCGACGGCGGGCGGGGTCGCCCTGTGCGAGCGGCATCCGATCCCGCAGAACCGCCCCCTCGCGGGCCCCGCGCTGGAGGGGTTCATCGCGCTGGCCCCGCGCCCGCGTCTCGCCTCGCGTCTGGCGGCGCTCGAGCGTGGCTACTACGACCGGATTCCGGCGCCTGACGCGTTGTTCGTCTTGCGTGTGGACCCCGAGCTCGCCGTGCGGCGCAAGACCGATGAGCCGGCCGACTACGTGCGCCGCCGCGCCCGCATCGTCTGGGACACCGATTGGGCGGGGAGCGGCGCTCGCATCATCGACGCCGGCCGCCCCCTGCCGCAGGTCCTGAGCGATCTGAAGGGGGCGATATGGACGGCCCTCTGATGCCGCACCGCAGCGTGATCGAGCTCGTCGGACCGGCCGGCGCGGGCAAAACCACCATCCGGCGCCTGCTCGCGGCCAAGTACGGCATCAAGGGACGCGGCGTGTGGCGTATGCCGACGCACCGGCTGCTCCGCAGCGGGATTCGCCTCCTCCCGACGTCGCTCCGGTTGTGGTCGGCCGCCGGCACGCTGGCCTGGGAGGAAACGAAGCACATCATTCGGCTGGACGCGCTCTTCGAGCTGCTGCACGGGGCGGACGGGCGGGTCAGACGCCGCTGGATCCTCGATGAAGGGCCGGTGTTCGTGTTCGCCTGGCTCCGCACCATGGGCCGCGCGGCGGCGCGTCCGGCGCGGTTCGCCGACTGGTGGGGGACGGAGCTTGCGCGGTGGCGCCGCACCGTCGGCGCGATCGTGACGCTGGATGCGCCCAACGAAATCCTGACCGAGCGGATACGCGCGCGCGCGAAGGCCCATCTGCTGAAGACGACGAGCGACGCGGAAGCGGCCCGGTTTCTCGACCGTTATCGCGTCGCCTACGACGAAACGATCGCCGACCTCACCGCCGGCGAGGGGGACGGGCCGCGGCCCGATGTGGTGCGGCTCCGGACCGACGAACAGGCGCCCGAGGCGATCGTCGAGGAGCTGGCCCGCCGCCTGAACGGAAGGCTCCATGCACGCTGACGCCGTCCGCGTCACGGCGCCGCCGCTGCCGTCGCTCACTCGCCGAGCGTCGCTCACGGCCATCGCGGCGCTGCTCGACTATTCCGCGAAGCTCGCGGTGGGACTGCTGGTCACGCCGGTGCTGGTGCACGGGCTGGGCCGCGCCGTCTACGGGATGTGGGAGATGTTGCAGCAGCTGATCGGCTACATGTCCGCCGCCGACGGCCGTCCCACCGACGCGCTGCGCCTCGTGATCGCGAACCGGCAGGGGACCGACGACGCGGCCGCGCGGCGCCGCCAGGTGGGGGCCGCGCTCGTCGTCTGGGTGCTGTTCCTGCCGTTGATCGCGGCCGCCGGGGCGATCGTCGTCTGGCTCGCGCCGGTCATCACCCGCGCCGCCCCCGAACAACACGGCGTGGTCCGCCTCGCCGCCGGACTCTTGGTCCTGAGCTTCGTCGCGGCCACGCTCGCCGCGGTGCCGGAAGCGGTGCTGCGCGGCATGAACCTGGGCTACAAGCGGATGGGGTGGCAGGCGGGGCTGAGCCTCACCGGCGGCCTGATGCTCGCCGCCGCCGTCAGGGGCGGCTTCGGACTCGCCGGGCTGGGCGCCGCGCAGGTGATCCTGTTCGCGTTGACCGGCCTGTGTTTCTGGGTGCTGGTCCGCCACTACGTCCCCGATTTCGGCGCCGCTCGACCCACGCGCGCGGAAGTGCGCAGTCTCGTGGGCATGAGCGCCTGGCTGGCCCTGGGCGATCTGATCTCCAAGCTGCTGCTCGCCAGCGACGTGATCATCCTCGGGATGGTCGTCTCCCCCGCGCTGGTTACGACGTACGTGCTGACCGGCTACGCCGCCCGCACGGCGCTCGGCATCTTCGGCTTTACCGTCGGCTCCGCGATGCCCGGCATCGGCGGGCTCGTGGGCCAGCAGCAGTACGACCGGGCCGCCGCGCTGCGCGGCGAGCTGCTCGCCCTCACCTGGCTCTTCGCGATCGGTGTGGGAGCCGCGGTGCTGGCGTGGAACCCCTCGTTCCTCGGGCTGTGGGTGGGAGGCGAGAACTACGCCGGCGGTTGGGTGAACGTGCTCGTGGTGTGCGTCATGACCCAAACCATGTTCATCCGCAGCGACTCGTATCTGATCGACGTGGCGCTCAAGCCGCGGTTGCGCGTCGTGGTGGGCGCCGCCGCCGCCGTCGTGACAGTCGGCGCCGCGATTCCGCTGACGCGGGCCTTCGGCATCCTGGGGCTGTGCGCCGGGATGCTCATCGGCCGCGCCACGCAGTCGATCGCCTACCCGCTCATCGCCGCGGCCTGCCTGCACCGCCCCGCGCGGCTTCCCTGGCGCACCCTGATCCGGCCTCTCGCTGCGACGGTGGCGTTGTTCGCCGGCGCGGCAGCCCTCGGAGCGCGCGTGGCGGCGCCGGGATGGGCGGCGTGGGGTCTCGGCGTCGCGGGGACGGCGACGGTGGCGCCACTCCTGGCGCTGGGCCTTGGGCTGCCCGCTCCCGCCCGGCAGGCGGTACTGGAACGTCTGCGGGACATCGCGAGGGCGGTCCGTGGCTAGCGCCGCACTCCCGTCCGTCCTGCCCATGGTGGAGCGGCGCGCAGCGGCCGCCAACGCCGTGCTGCGCGCGCTCCTGTACCTGACGGTGGCCTCGTTCCCGTTCGAGATGCCCGATCTGCATCTCCGCTGGCAGGCGCCGCAGCTCACCAGCTCGCTCTTTCTCGTCGGCACGATGCTGCAGCCGATGACCTGCTACCGGCGCATGCCCGTTGCCATCTGGGCGTTCGTGGCGTTCCTGTTCGCGTTCGGCCTGTCGGTCGCCCGGCACGAACCGATCGACGCGATGGACGTGGCGCAGGACTTCGTGCTCGTCGTGCAGGGGATCATGATCTTCTGGGCGGCCTCGAACCTGCTCCAGGAGGAGCGGGTGGCGCGGGGTGCGTTGTGGGCGATGGCGGTGGGCGCGTTTGTCTGGGCGATGCTACCGATGCTCGGCCTCGGGCGGACGGAGGACGTGGTCTGGACCGGCGGCACGCGCATCACCGCCTTCGGCCAGAACGCCAACCGGGCGGCCGTGCTGATCTCAGCCGGCATGCTGGCGCTGTTCAGTCTCACGCACGGCCGCATCGCGAAGCCGGGGCTCGCCCGCCTCCTCGTGTGGCCGGTGCTGGCGCTGATGGCCGTCGCGGTCGAGGACACGGGATCGCGCGGCGGGCTCCTGGCGCTCATCGGCGGGCTGCTCGTGTTCCTGGTGCTGAATCGCGCCAAGACGCTCGGTGGCCGCCTGCGGGTCGTCTTGATCGGCGCGTTCGCGATCGGCGCGCTCGCGTACACCGCCTCCCAGACGGAAGTGATGCGCAACCGCCTGGAGGACACGGCCGAGACGGGCACGATGGCCGGCCGGGAAGATCTCTATCCCGCCCTGTGGGACATGTTTCTCGAGCGGCCTATCACCGGCTGGGGCCCGGACAACAATCAGTACGAGGTCACGATTCGCGCGCCCATGATGGACAAGATCAAGCGCGACGCGCACAACCTCGTGCTCGAGCTGCTGACGTCCACCGGGATCGTCGGTGCGATTCCGTTCCTCGCCGGCCTGGCGTGGTGCATCGCGGCGGCCTGGCGTGCGCGCCAGGGGCCGCACGGCGTCGTCCCGCTCGCGCTGCTCACCACGTTCCTGATCGCGAACATGAGCGGCAACCATCTCGCCTTCAAACCGTTCTGGTTCAGCCTCGCCTTCGCGGTGGCGGCGGCCGCCGTGACCGTTCGTCCACCCGCTTCGGAGACCGCGCGATGATGGTCCCCTTTGTCTCCCCCGCCTCGGGCGCCGCCCTGCGCCGCAACGGCGACGCATTCCTCGGTCCGGCGGGTGAGCGCTTTCCCATCGTCGGCGGGATCCCCCGATTCGTGGCGGCGGGCGCCTACGTCGAATCGTTCGGGCTCCAGTGGAACATCCATACGCAGACCCAGCTCGACAGCCACACGCACGCGGGCTTGTCCGCGGAGCGGCTGGCGCGCTGCCTCGGCTTCGCGCCCGCGCGCCTCGCGGGCCTCAGCGTGCTCGAGGCGGGATGCGGCGCCGGACGCTTCACCGAGGTCCTCGTCCAGTCGGGGGCGTCGGTGCACGCCGTGGATTTGAGCAGCGCGGTCGACGCCAACCGCAAGAACATCGGGGAGCATCCGAGCTACGTCGTCGCGCAGGCGGACCTGCTGCGCCCTCCGTTCCCTGCCGCCTCGTTCGACGTGGTCCTGTGCCTGGGCGTGCTGCAGCACACGCCGTCGCCCGAGGCAAGCATCGCGTCGCTCTGGGGCATGGTGAAGCCGGGAGGGCTGCTCGTCATCGACCATTACACCTGGTCGCTCTCCCGCGTGACGAAGCTGGCACCGCTGTATCGGGCCGTGCTGAAGCGCATCCCGCCTGCGACAGCGAAGCGGATCACCGATTCGCTGGTGGACCGCTTCTTCCCGCTCCACTGGCGGGCGCGCAACCAGCCACTCGCCCAGCGCCTCCTCAGCCGCGTGTCGCCGTGCCTCGCGTATTGCCACCTGTATCCGCAGATGAGTCGCGAGCTGCACGAAGACTGGTGCCGGCTCGACACCTTCGACGAGCTGACCGACCGCTACAAGCATCTGCGGACCGCCGGGCAGATCCGTCGGGTGCTCGAGCGCCTCGGTGGGCTCGACGTGACGGCTGCGTACGGCGGCAACGGCGTCGAGGCGAGGTGCCGCAAGCCGTTAGCCGAGGACATGAGGCCCTGATGTGCGGCTTTGCCGGGCGGTTCCACCCGAGCACGCTGGCGCCCGCGGAGGCGTGGTGCCGCCGCGCCGACAAGCTCCTGTGGCATCGCGGGCCCGACTCGGGCGGCGCCTTCCGCGACGGGCGCTGCGAGCTCGTGCACCGGCGCCTGGCGCTCATCGATCTCTCGCCCACCGGCCACCAGCCCCTCGCCAACGAGGACGGCACGGTTCTGATCGTGTACAACGGCGAGGTCTACAATCACCCCGAGCTGCGGCAGGAGCTGGTCGCGCGCGGCCACCGGTTCCGCGGCAGCTCCGACACCGAGGCCCTCGTCCATCTGTACGAAGAGGCTGGGCCCGCCATGGTCGAGCGGCTGCGTGGCATCTTCGCCTTCGCGATCTACGACCAGCGGCGCGGCCGCTTGCTGCTCGCGCGCGACCGCTTCGGCGTGAAGCCGCTCTTCTGGGCTCGTCACGGTGACGAGTGGGTGTTCGCGAGCGAGATGAAAGCGATTCTCGCCCTCCCCGGCTTCCGGCCGGAGCTCGACCGGCAGGCGTGCTTCGATTACCTCGGCCTGTCGTACGTGCCCGAGCCCGCCACGGGCTTCGCGAACATCCACGCGCTGCCGGCCGGCAGCACGCTGCGCATCGACGGCGACGGCCACCGGTTCGCGCAGTATTTCCACGCGAAGGCGCACCCGGACGGCAGCGAGACCGTGACCGACGTCGCCGACCGCGTCTCGGCGGCGCTGCTCGACGCAACGCACCGCCAATCGGTGGCCGACGTGCCGGTGGCCGCGCTGCTCTCGGGCGGGATCGACTCGTCGCTCGTCGTCGCGGCGCACGCCCGCGCGACCCGCACGACGACCACCACGTTCAACGTCCGGTTCCCCGAGTTCGACGAGACGGAGCGGGCGGTGGCGGTCGCGAACCACTATGCCACCAAGCACAACACCATCGATCTGGGTCATCGCGAGCTCACGAGCGAAGGCATCATCGCCTTGATGCGGCACTTCGATCAGCCCTTCGCCGACACGAGCCTGGTCCCCATGTACTGGGTTTCCCAGGCGGTCCGCGAGCGCGGCATCGTCTGCACCCTCAGCGGGGATGGCGGGGACGAAGCGTTCGGCGGGTACCCGAATTTCTGGCGGCTCAACCGGCTGGTGCAGCTGATGGGCCTGCCCGGCTGGTCGCGCCGGCTGCTCGCCGCCACCGCCCGCCGCGTGACCCCGTTTGCGCCGGATATCGGGCGGCCGGTCCAGAAGGCGGTGCAGCTCGCCGAGATCGGGCGGGGCCGGCCGGCGAGCCTCCTGGCGGGCCTGATCAAGTACCTGAGCGACGCCGAGCGCGATGCCCTGATCGAGGCCGACGCGTGGGCGGGGCTGGCGCCCACCTGGCGCCTGTTCGACGGCGCCCCCGACGGCGACCGCGGGCTGCGGAGCCTCGAGTCGTTCTCCGAGCGGCTCACCGACGTCCACTTCGCCGTCAGTCTTCCGTCGCAGATGCTGCGCAAGGTGGACATGATGAGCATGCGCGCCAGCATCGAGGTGCGCGTGCCGATGCTCGACGAGCGGGTCGTGGCGCACGGCCTGTCCATCACCCACGGCCTCAAGACCGACGGCCGCCGCGGCAAGCTGGTGCTGCGCACCCTCGCCGACCGCTGGCTTCCGCCCACGGTGGCGTCGGGTCGCAAGCAGGGGTTCAACATCCCGATCGACGTCATGGTGCCCCCGGGCTTCCACGACCTGCTGCACGACCTCTTGCTCTCGGACGGTGCGCGCACCACCGGGATCCTCAATCGCCCCCTGATGACCAGCTGGCTCGCCGCCTTCAAGAACCCGGGCCGCGGCGAGCATCTCAGCACGATCAGCCGCTGGGGCCTCTACCAACGCGTGTTCGCCGCGCTCGCGCTCGAGCAGTGGCTCCGCGACCACTCCCTCACATGGTGACCGCTACGTCCGCCCCCTTCGTGTCCATCCTGGTCCCGTGCCGGAACGAGGAGCAGCACCTCGCGTCGTGTCTCGACTCGATCCGCGCCACGAGCTATCCCGCGGACCGGTTCGAGATCTTCGTGCTCGATGGTCTGAGCGACGACCGCACCCGCGAGATCGCCGCGGCCGCCGCCGCCTCGGACCCGCGGATCCGCGTGGTCGACAATCCCGGCCGCACCGCGCCCGCGGCCCTGAACATCGGCATCGGCCAGGCGCGGGGCGAGGTCATCGTCCGGATGGACAGCCACGCCTGGTACCCGACCGACTATGTGCCGCGCCTCGTGGCGGCCCTGCAGGAAACGGGCGCGGACAACGTCGGGGGAATCCTCGTCACGATGCCCGCGGAGGACACCCCGACGGCCCAGGCCGTCGCGCTCGTCATGTCCCACCCGCTGGGCGTGGGCAATGCCTACTTCCGGATCGGGACGACGGGCCGGCGCTGGGTGGATACGGTGCCCTTCGGCTGCTTCCGCCGCGAGGTCTTTACGCGGGTCGGCCTGTTCGACGTCGAGCTCCCGCGCAATCAGGACGACGAATTCAACTTCCGCCTGCAGCGTCATGGCGGCCGCGTCCTGCTCGAGCCGTCCGTTCGCGCGTCCTACTTCGCGCGCCGCAAGCTCAAACACCTGACACGGATGTTCTACCAGTACGGGTTCTACAAGCCGCTCGTGGCGCGCAAGGTCGGGCGTATCATGACGGTGCGGCAGCTCGTGCCGGCGGCGTTCGTGACGGCGCTCGCCGCGTCGGCGGCGCTCGCGCCGTGGTTCCCGGTGGCCCGGTGGGTCGGGCTCGGGATCGTCGCCGCGTACCTCGGCGTCGTCGTCGCGGCCTCCGCACCCCGGATTCGCACCCACGGGTGGCGCTGCGCCATGGTGCTCTTCGCCGCCTTTCCGCTCGTCCACCTGTCCTATGGGCTGGGGTTCGTGCGCGGCGCCTTCTACCATCTGCTGTGGCCGTGGCGCCGCACCGGCGCCACCACGCCGGCGCTATCCCGGTGAGAGGCTTCGTGACGGTCCTGCTCCCGTGCCGCGACGAGGAGCGCCACATCGGCGCGTGCCTCGATTCCATTCGCGCCGCAGCGTATCCGGCCGACCGCTTTGAGATCCTCGTGCTCGACGGCTTGAGCGCCGACCGCACGCGGGCCCTGGCCCTCGGCATCGCGGCCTTGGATCCCCGGATTCGCGTGATCGACAATCCCGGCCGCACGGCGCCGGCCGCCCTGAACCTGGGCATCGGCCAGGCGCGCGGCGACGTCATCGTGCGGATGGACGCGCACGCGGTGTACCCGCCCGACTACCTGCCGCGGCTCGTCGCCGCGCTGCAGGAGACGGGCGCCGACAACGTGGGCTGCGCCCTCCTCACCCTGCCCGCCGAGGACACCGCCACGGCGCGCGCGGTCGCGCTGGTGATGTCCCACCCGCTGGGCGTCGGGAATTCCCATTTCCGCATCGGCGCGGCGGGGCGGCGTTGGGTGGACACGGTGCCGTTCGGCTGCTTCCGCCGCGACGTGTTCGCGCGCGTGGGACTCTTTGACGAAGAGCTGCCGCGCAACGAGGACGACGAGTTCAACTTTCGCCTCCAGCGCCACGGCGGCCGGATCCTGCTCGAGCCCGCGGTGCGCGCCACGTACTTCGCCCGGCGCACGCTGGGGCAGCTGGCGCGGATGTTCTACCAGTACGGCTATTACAAGCCGCTGGTGGCGCGGAAGGTCGGCCGCATCATGACGGTGCGGCAGATCGTGCCCGCGACCTTCCTGCTGGGCCTGGCGGGCGCGGCGGCGCTCGCGCCCTGGTCGCCGTCGGCCGCGTGGGTGAGCCTCGGCATCGCGAGCGTCTACACGGCCGCAGTGGCCGCGGCCGCCGTGCTGCAGACGCACGCCCACGGCTGGCACTGCGCCGCCGTCCTGCTCGTGGCGTTTCCGATCGTCCACGTCGGGTACGGACTGGGGTTCCTGCACGGCGTCGTGGACCACTTCCTGTGGCCGGGGCGGCGGCCTCCCGACGCCGCCACCCTGGCCCGCTCGCGGTGAGGCCCCGCATGTTCGGCCGACTCTCGATCGCGACGTTCGCGTATCACGACGTGACGGACCGCCCCGCGGAGACGGGGTTTCAGCGGCCCGCGGCAGTGCCGTACAAGATGCCCGTTGCCGCGTTTCGGCAGCACCTGGACGCGATCGCGGCCGCGCCGTACCGCCCCGCGCTGATCACGGACATCGATCTCACCCGGGGCGGTCGCTACCTGCTGCTGTCGGTGGACGACGGCGCCCGGAGCGCCCTCGTGGCCGCCGAGGAGCTGAGTCGGCGCGGTTGGCGCGCTCACTTTTTCATCACGACGGGCCGTCTGGGCTCTCCGGGTTTTCTTGATGCAGCCGCCGTCCGGGCGCTGCATGCCGCCGGTCACATCGTGGGGAGCCACTCCCACACCCACCCCGACATTTTCCGCGAGCTGTCTGACGCCGCGATGCGCGCGGAGTGGGCCGAGAGCGTGGCGCGGCTGAGCGAGATCACCGGCGCGCCCTGCGTCGCGGCCTCGGTTCCCGGCGGCGACATGTCGGACAGCGTGCGCCGCACCGCCGCGGAGGCGGGGCTGCGCTACCTCTTCACCTCGGACCCGACGCTGACGCCGAGGCGGAAGGACGGGTGCTGGCAGCTGGGCCGCTATTGTCCCAAGGTCGGCACCGACGCCCAGTACATCGGGCGGTTGGCGCGGTTTGAGGCCTGGAGAGGCGCCATGTTCGTGCGCCGGCTCAAGGAGATCACGCGGCGGGCGCTGCCGGGTGTGTACCGCGCCTACGTGCGCTACATGACCGACGAGCAGGCGGGATGATCGTCCTGCGCGAAGCCACCGCCGCCGAGCTCGCCGGGTGGGACGAACTGGTCCGCCGGTTCCCGAACCACCGCGTCGTCCACGTCCGCGCCTGGAGCGAGTTCCTCGAGGCGGCACGGTGCGGACGCCCGCTCTACCTCGTGGCGGAGCGGGGCGGCGAGATCGTGGCCGCGCTCCCCGGCCTGCTCACCCGGCTCGGCGCGCTGACGCTCTACGGATCGCCGCTGCCCGGGTGGCAGACGGTCAGCATGGGCCCCGCATTCGACCCGGCCCGGGTGAGCACGCGGGAGCTGTGCGGCGCCCTGCTCCCGTTCCTCGAAACACGCTACGGCGTCGCCCATCTCGAGCTTGTGAGTACCGACCTCGATGCCGGCACGATGACAGAGCTCGGGTTCGAGGAGGAAATGGTGCCCACCTATCGGGCCCCGCTCTATCCGAGTGACGAAACGCGAACTTTACGCTCTTTCAAGGAGTCGGCCCGGCGCAACGTCAAGCGGGCGGCCAAGCTCGGGTTGCAGGTCCGATTCGAGGAAGACGAAGCGTTCGCGGCTGAGCATTACGAGCAACTGAAGGAAGTGTACGTCCGCGGCGGCAACGTGATCACCTTCGACCAGGAGCGTGTGCGGCTGTGTTTCCGCCACATGCAGGATGCCGGCCGGTTGATTGCCGTCTCGGTCTACCTGCCCGACGGGACGACGAACATCGCCACCGGCATGTTCCTGGTCGAAGGGAAGGAGCTGCTGCTCTGGACCTGGGCCCACCGAACCAGCGCCCGCTGGTACCGCCCCACGGAGCTGATGACCTGGACGGTGATCCAGCGCGCGCTGGCCGCGGGCTGCGAGACCTTCGACTTCATGGGCCTCGGCGACTTCAAGGCGAAGTTCGGCGCGGAGCTGGACACGACCAAGCGGCGCTGGCGGCGGAGCCGCTACCGCTGGCTCCGGGCGGCCCGCAGCTTCGCCGAGCGCGGCTACCGCTTCCAGCAGGCGGTCCGGGGCCGGCTGGCCCGGCTCATGGCACCCGCCGTCTCCGGCAACGGGGAGGGGGAGCCCGAATCATGACCGCCCCTGCGCGCCCGCTGCGCGTGCTGATGATCACCAGCGAGTGGCCCCGTGAACAATGGGGTGGCACGCCCACGTTCATCGTTCGCCAGGCGGAGTTCCTGCGCGCCGCGGGGGTCGACGTCGAGGTGTTCGTGTTCCACGGCAAGGCGAAAGCCTGGAATTACGCGCGGGCCTGGCGCGACGTTCACGACCGCGTGAGGCATGGCGCCTTCGACGTCGTGCACGGACAGTTCGGTCAGGGCGGCCTCGTGGCGTGGCCCTCGCGCGTGCCCCTCGTGGTGACGCTGCGGGGCGACGACCTCCTGGGCGTCCTGGACGACGGGGACGGCCACATGACGCTCAGCGGACGGATGCTCGCACAGGCCACGCGCTTCGTGGCGCGGCAGGCCGATGCCGTCATCGTTGTGTCCGAGCACATGAAACGCTTCCTCGCCGCCCGCGTCCAGGCGCACGTCATCCCCTCGGGGCTCGACCTGCAGCGCTTCCGCCCCATGGCGCAGGCGGAGGCGCGGGCCCGCCTCGGCTTACCCGCGGATCGACGCCTGGTGCTGTTCGTCGGCCGGCCGGACCTCGCGCGCAAACGCATGGGCTTGGCGCGCCGCGCCGTCGAGCTGGTGGATCCCGCGCTGCGGGCTGACTTCGTGCTCGGCTGGCGCCTGCCGCACGCCGATGTGGCGACCTACATGAACGCCTGCGACGCGCTCGTCTTCACCTCGCTCCAGGAAGGCTCGCCCAACGTCGTGAAGGAGGCCCTCGCCTGCGATCTCCCCGTCGTCTCGGTCGATGTGGGCGACGTCCCCGAGCGGCTGCGGAGCGTGGAGAACTGCGAGCTGTGCACCGACGACAGCCCCGAAACGATCGCGGCGGCGCTGGAGCGCGTGCTGCGGCGCGGAGGCCGCTGCGATGGGCGGCGCACCGTCCTGTCCCTCGCGGAGGAAGCGCTCACCCAGCGCGTGATCGCCGTGTATCGTTCCGTGCTCGACGCGCAGGGCGCGCGCGCGGGGGTCTCACCCTCAGGAGTCGCATCGTCATGTGTGGAATCGTAGGCGTCCTCTCGCTGGACGGCGGCCCCGTCGATCTGGCCGTGCTCCAGCAGATGAACGACCGCCAGGCGCATCGCGGCCCCGACGGGGAGGGATTCCTGCTCGGTTGGGAGGCGGGCGGCGGGATGGCCCACGCCTTCGTGGCGCGCGCCGACGGCGCGGACGCCGGGCGCGGACGAGCGGTCCGCGTCGGGCTGGGGCACCGCCGGCTCGCCATCCTCGACCTGTCGGACCGCGGCCTGCAGCCCATGCCCGCGGGCGCCTCCCCGGCCCACTCGGCCGTCTGGATCGTCTTCAACGGCGAGATCTACAACTTCCTCGACCTCAAAGCGGAGCTCGAGACGCACGGCTACCGCAGCACGACGCGGACCGACACGGAGGTGTTGCTGCACGCCTACCTCCATTGGGGTGAGGCGTGTCTCGACCACGTCAAGGGCATGTTCGGGTTCGCGATCTGGGATGGGCGACACAGACGGCTGTTCTGCGCCCGCGACCGCCTGGGCATCAAGCCGTTCTACTACGCGTGGGCCCAAGGAGCGCTCCTCTTCGCGTCGGAGCCCAAGGCCTTGTTCGCGGACCCGCGACTCAAGCCCGTGGCCGACGACGCCGCCGTACTCGGCTTCCTGGTTCACGCCAACTGCGATTACGGCGAGCGTACCGTGTTCCGCGACGTCAAAGCCCTGCCCCCCGGTCACGCGCTCACCGCGGACCTCGCCACGGGGCAGGTCGGGACGCGCGCGTACTGGCGGCTGAAGCCGGCGCACACGAACGGCACGGCGGACGCGAGCCGGATCGAGGGTCTCAGCGCGCTCCTCGTGGACACGATCCGCCGCCATTTGATCAGCGACGTGCGGGTGGGCAGCTGCCTCAGCGGCGGGCTCGACTCCTCCACGGTGGTGTCGCTGATCGGCAAGATCCTGCGCGAGCAGCCTGAGGCGGCTGCCGCGGTGGGCGACCGGCTGCACACCTTCACGTCATGCTTTGCAGACGCTGCGTTCGACGAGCGCACCTACGCCCTCGCCGTCGCCGAATCGGTGGGTGCGCAATCACATCTCGTGTTCCCAAGCGCCGCCGACTTCTGGTCGGTGGCCGAGCGGATGGCGTGGCATCAGGACATGCCGTTCGCCGGGTTCAGCTTCTATTCCCAATGGCGCGTCATGCACGCCGCGCGTGACGCGGGCGTCAAGGTGCTGCTCGACGGCCAAGGGGGAGATGAAGTCTTCGGCGGGTACGCGAAGTTCCGCTACGCCTATCTCGCCTCGCTGCTCCGCTCGGGCCGCCTTCCCACCCTCGCGCGCGAGGCGTGGGCCGCCCTGCGCCAGGGCGACAGCTACGTGCTCGACATCCGGAAGGGGTACCGCTACCTGCCCCGCACCCTGCGCCGTGCGCTCGGCATCGATTCCCTGCTCCAACAGATGCTGCGCCCCGACTGGGACTTGAGCGTCGTCTCGGAGAGCACCCCGGCCACGCGCTGGTGGCGCAACGCCACGTCCGGCGGAGCGAGCGCGGCGGCGGACGGCACGCTGATGCAGCGCATTCAGGTGGACGACATCACCATGGACACGCTGCCCATGCTACTGCGCATGGAAGACCGCTCGTCCATGGCGTTCTCGCTCGAGGCCCGCGTCCCGCTCCTCGACCACGAGGTGGTCGAGTATGGCCTCTCGCTCCCCGACCACCTCAAGGTGCGCAGCGGCTGGAGCAAGTACGCCATCCGGGAAGCGATGCGGGGGGTCATGCCCGACGTGGTGCGCGACCGCAAGACCAAGCTCGGATTCGCGGCGCCCGACCGCACCTGGCTCGCTTCAGACCTGCGCTCGCACATCGAGACGCTGGTGAGCGACGGCTTGCAGTGCGAGAAATACGTCGACCCGGCTGCGGTGCTGGGGTGGTACCGCTCGGCGCAGGCCGAGCGGGCGGGCACCGAGGCTTACTTAGGACTGTTCCGCGTGCTCTCGCTCGAGCTGTGGATGCGGGCGTTCAAAGTTTCCGCACAATGAACACGTTGAACTGTGGCCCCGGCGTGATCGGCGGATGGGGGCTGCCGCCGATCGGCAAGGGCGGCGCCACCGCACTCATCGGGAAGTTGACAGCGGCGCCCGTGTAGGTACCGGTCAGCACCGGCGACCCCCACAGATTCATCACGTTCCGCACTTCGAACTGCAGCCCGGTGGACAGACCGATGCCCGCGAGGCTCACCGGCACGGTCGCGGCCCCGCCCCAATTGACGATCGCGACCATCGCGGCGCCGGGCAGGTACTGGTGCGGGCGCACCATCACGAACGGCGCGCTCGGCGTGCCCGCCACGGCATTGTCCGTGGCGCTCAGGCTCGTGTTGGTCTTCCAGGTGGCGAAGTTCAGGTTACTGCCGTTGAAGCGCCACGCGGTGGCAGCGGGATCGCGGTAAAACATGTTACCGGCCCAGTTTTGCGCTGGCGACGGCGTGCCGTCCAGCTGTCGTGTCATCATCGCGCTGCCGATAAACGTGTTGTTCAGCATCTTGAGGTCGGTCCAGTCGGAGACCTCGACCGCCGGGTTGCCGTTCACCACATAGTTGTCGCGAAACACCGCGACACTGTCGAGGGGTCCCCCGGGATAGCCGACCCGCACGTTGTAGTCGGTCGTGGCGCTGGGCGAGAAATAGAACAGATTGTTCCGCACGGTATCGAAGTTCGCGATGTTGTCCCCGCCGATCTGGAAATTCGGGTTCACGTCGTCTGAGGTGGTGCTGTTGTTGAACGAGACGTTGCCCTCGAACACCATGTGCTGGAGCTTGCCGCTGCTTCCCGAACCCGTGTAGCCGTGGATGCCGAAGCCGAACTGGTCGAAGATCACGTTGTCCCGAAAGATCTTCTTGCCCGCGGTCGCGAGGTTCTTGACGTACAGGCCGTGCCCATCCGACCGGCTCCCCACCCACTGGTGCCCGCCGTTGTACACGATCCAGCCGTAGATCTCGATGTTGCCCGCATCGGGCTCCGTGTACGTCCCGTGCCCGGCGTCGTGCACGACGAAATTGATGAACTTGAGGTCGTGCGCGTTCTGGACGTAGACGCCGGTGGGCCGCACGCCAAGCATGTCCCCCGTGCGGGTCGTGTTCGTGTTCACGATCTCGAGACCCCAATAGTTCACCCACGATCCGTCCACGGTGAACTGCTCGTTCGACAAGCTGTTGGTGGTCAGGGTGACGCGCTCGCCAGGGTAGGCGGACACGATGATCGGCGCGGCGCTCGATCCGGTGAGCGACGAGTAAAAGGTCCCGACGTAGTCGCCCCCGCGGATCCACAGGGTGTCGCCGGGATTGATGGCTGCGCCATCCAGCGCGTACTGCAGGCTCCAGGGGAGCGTGTCGCTGCCGTTTCCCTGCGGTGTGCCGGTGGTGCGCACGTACCACCCGGTGCGGGTGCCGGGCGGCGGGGGCGGAGGCTCGCCCGGGCTCGGACGCGCGCACGCGAGAACGGACAGCTGCAGCAACAGACCGGGCATGACGAGCAACATCGCAGACCGCCGGGACATGACAGCGCTCACTGGTGGAAACCGGGGGGACAATCATTCACCGAGGGCCGCGGCGACACAAGAAGCAACGTCACCACAAGGTGGTTTCCGGCGATGATTCAACTCTGTGGCAAGATGCTGGCAACCGGAGCGCGATCGGGCGCCGCGCGGCGCCCGCGGGCAACATCGTAACTCAGTGTCACAACGCCGGTTACGTGGATCATCCGTGGGGCGGGGGAACGGCACGAAAGATGAGTAACAGTACGCCGATGACCACCATCCCCCTGCGGGCAGGCAGCCCCGCCCAAGACGGCGTCGCCCGGTCACTCGGCGTCCTCGAGTCCGTAACGCTGCGCAGCTTCACGGTCCGCCGCCTCGTCAAGATCGCCCTCGACTTCGCCTGCGGCATGGCTGCCGTCGGCCTCGCCGTGCTGCTGGAGCGGCCTGCCGGGCCGGCGCCGGCGGGTTGGGGACTCCTTGCGGTCGGCACGGGCGCCGTGCTCGTGGCCAGCCACGCCCTCGGGGGCAGCTACCGGGCCATCTGGCGCTACACCAGCCTGCGTGAGGCGATCAGCACGGGAGTGTCCAGTCTCGCCGTGCTGGCAGCCTTGGCGATCGCGAATGCGGTCGGGGTTGTAGTCATTTCCCCCACGTTGGCGGTGCTGGTCACGCTCTTTTCCGTCGTGCTTTGCGCCGGCCTGCGGACCCTGCGGCGCTGGCAGGTTTCGCTCGCCAAGCGCGGCGGCGTTCCCGTCCGCGTGACGCAGAGCCGTGCGGGCCCGCACCGGGTCCTGATCGCGGGTGCAGGCGAGCACGGGCTTTCGATCGCGCGCGACCTGCTGCGGTCCACGAATGACGGCGTGACGCTGGCCGGCTTCCTGGACGACGACCCCGCCAAGATCGGCGCGGCACCCCTTGGCTTGCCCGTCCTCGGGCCGTTGGCGGACGTCCTCACGATCGCGGAGCGGCACCAGGTCAACGAGATCATCGTCGCCATGCCCTCGAGCGCCCCGGACGTGGTCCGCGGCTTCGTGCGGCACGTCGAGGATTCGGGGCTGCGCGTCCGGACCGTGGGCGGCGTGGCGCGCTTTGTCCGTGGAGCCGCGTTGCATCGCCCCGGGCAGACGACCATCGAGGAGCTGCTGGCCGAGGGCTCCACGGGAGCCGCAGGAGCGGGGGGGGTCCGCCGCGTGCTGGTCACCGGCGGCGCCGGGTACATTGGCTCACACCTTACCCGCATGTTGCTGGAGCGCGGATACCACGTGCGCCTGCTCGACCGCTTCGACTACGGCCGGGCGGCGCTCGAGGGCATCGCCGGGCACCCGCACCTCGAGGTGATCGCGGGCGACATCACGTCCAGCCGCGACTTGACGCGCGCCCTCAAGGACGTCGACGGCGTGATCGCCCTCGCCGCGATCGTCGGCGATCCCGCATGCAATCTCTACCCCGACGAGACCGTCAACCTCAATTACCTCTCGACCAAGATCCTGGTCGACGCCTGCAACTTCTACGGCGTGCGCCGCCTGGTGTTCGCTTCGAGCTGCAGCGTGTACGGGTCCAACAACGGCGGCTTCCTCACGGAAGCGTCGCGCTTGAACCCCGTCTCGCTGTACGCGCGCACGCGGGTGCTCAGCGAGAACCTGCTGTTCGACCGCCGCGGCGATGTCGAGCCGGTGGTGCTGCGCCTCTCAACGGTGTTCGGGCTGTCCCCGCGGATGCGCTTCGACCTGGTCGTGAACACGCTGACCGCGCGGGCCGTGCTCCAGCACAAGATCGGGGTGTTCGGCGGCAATCAGTGGCGCCCGCACGTGCACTGCCGTGACGCGGCCCGGGCGTTCATCCTCGCGCTCGAGGCGCCGGCGCCCATGGTGGCAGGTGAAGTGTTCAACGTGGGCGGCGACGCTTCCAACCTGCGCATCGATGCGCTGGGAGAGCTGGTCGCCGAGATCGTCGGCGGCGTGGAAGTGGCGCGCCATGGCGACGTCGCGGACCCCCGGGACTACCGCGTCAGCTTCGCGAAGATCCGGCGCGTGCTGGGCTTCGAGCCCGAGTTCTCCGTCGCCCGCGGCATCCGCGAGGTCGCCGCCGCCGTGCGTGCCAATGCGCACTTCCAGCGGTTCGACGACCCCGTCTACCACAACGTCGAGGCCTTCAAAGAGGCCGTCGACACGCCCCGCCGGCGGCGGGACGACCGGGTCTCCGCTCCCGTCCGGCAGCTCGCGCAGGCTTAAGGCGCGCGGCTGGTCACCACAAAGACGTTGAAGTCCGGCCCCGTGACGAGCGGGGCGTTCGGACTGCCCCCGATCGGCGCTTGCGCCGTCACACCGCCCATGGGGAAGGACAACGCTCCACCGCCGAACGTGCCCGACGCCACCGGGGCGCCGAAGATCTGCTGCACGTTCCGGATCTCGTAGAGCCAGCCGGGCGGTACGATCCCCGTGAGATCGACGCTGACGCTGGACTGGCGGGTAGGGTTGTAGATCGCCACCGTCGCCCGCCCCGGCTCGTACAGGTTCGGCCGGACGACGATCTTGGGCGCCGTCGGCTTCCCCGCAATCGCTTGATCGGTCGCGGCCAACCCGGTCGCCTGCTGCCATCCCGCGAAGGTGTAGGACGTCCCCTTGAGAATCCACGCCTTCGCGGCGGGGTCGCGATAATGCAGATTGCCGCTCCATGTCTGCCCGCTCGTGCTGGGGTCGTTCAGGCGCGCCATGGTGGCGTCGCCCACGAACGTATTCCCGATCCACTGCAGGTTCTGCCAGTAGCCCACCTCGGTCATCTCGCCGCCGCCCACGATGTAGTTGTTCCGCACCGTCGTGGTGCCGTTCAGCAGCGTGTTGTAGCCCATCCGGATGTTCCAGAAGCCGTGCCCGGGCGAGAAGTACAGGATGTTGTCGGCCACGACGTCGTTGTCGGCCACCAGGTTGCCGCCGATTTGGAGGTTCGGGTTGTCGTCCGTCGACAGCTCGCCGTTGTTGAACAGCACGTTCCCCTCGAACGTCAGGTTCTTGAGGGTCCCGCTCGACTCCGAGTAGCCGTGAATGCCGAACCCGAACTGGTTGAAGATGATGTTGTCGCGCGCGACCTTGACGCCCGGGGTGTTGTTCTTGATGTAGATCCCGTGGCCGTCCGAGCGCGTGGACGTCTGGTGCCCGCCGTTGAAGATGATCCACCCGTAGATCTCGATGTTCTGCGCGTCGTACTCGGTGTACGTACCGTGCCCCGTATCGTGCACGATCAGGTTCACGAGCTTCACGTTGTTCGCGTTGCGCACGTACACGCCCGTCGGCCGCAGACCGAGGACGTCGCCGCTCCGCGCGGTCGAGGAGTTCATGACCTCGAGACCCCAGTAGACCGCCCACGACCCGTCCACGGTGAACCCTTCGAGCGCCGAGCCGTTGCCGTCCAGAATCGCCCGCTCGCCGGGGTAGGCCCGCATCACGATGGGCGCCGCCGACGTGCCCGTGAGGCTGCCCGTGAACGTCCCGACATACCTGCCGTCGCGCACCCAGACGGTATCGCCCGGCTTGATCCGGCCGCCGGCGCCCGACATCGCGGTGCGCAGATCCCACGGCCGCGAAATGCTGCCGTCGTTGCCGCTCGATCCCGTCGTCGTGACGTAGAACCCGGCGTGCACGGTGCCGCCGCCCGTCGTGACCGTGACGGTGGCCGAACCGCTCTTGCCTTCACTCGTGGCGGTGATCGTCGCGCTGCCCGCGAGCAGGCCGGTGACGAGACCAGTCCCGTTGACGCTCGCGACCCCCGTGTTGCTGCTCGCCCACGTGACCGCCCGACCGGTCAAGACGCCACCGGCCGAGTCCTTGGTCGTGGCGGCGAGTTGCACTGTCCCGCCGGCCGCGACGCTCGCCGAGGCCGGACTGACCGTCACCGAAGCGACGGGGACGTTCGCGACCGTAACCGCCGCCGTCCCGCTCTTCCCTTCGCTCGTGGCGGTGATCGTCGCCGAGCCCGCCACCTTGGCCGTGACCAGGCCGGCGGCACTCACCGTCGCGACGGTCGTGTTGCTGCTCACCCAGGTGATCGCCCGCCCCGTCAACACGTTACCGGCCGAGTCCTTGGTGGTGGCCGTCAACTGCGCCGTCTTGCTGACGAACAGGCTGACCGAGGCCGGCGCGATCGTCACCGAGGCCACCGGGACCACCGTCACCGTGATCGCCGACGTGCCGTTCTTGCCTTCACTGGTCGCGGTGATCGTGGCCGACCCCGCCGCGACGCCTGTGACCAACCCGCTCGCCGACACCGTGGCGACGCCGGCCGCGCTCGTGCTCCACGTGACCGTGCGTCCGGTCAACACGCCTCCGGCCGAGTCCTTGGTCGTGGCAGTCAGTTGAGCCGTCGCACCCACGCGGATGCTCGCCGACACGGGACTCACCGTCACCGTTGCCACCGGCACTGCGTTCACCGCGACGATGGCGGTCCCGCTCTTCCCTTCACTCGTCGCCGTGATCGTGGCCGATCCCACCGCGACCCCGCTGACCAACCCACTGGCCGACAGCGTCGCCACCCCGGCCGCGCTCGTCGTCCAGGTAACCACACGCCCGCCGAGGACATTACCAGCCGAGTCTTTGGTGGTCGCCGTGAGCTGCACGGTCCCGCCAATCACCAGGCTCGGTGCCGCCGGACTCACTGTGACCGTCGCCACCGGGGCGAGCGTCACTGAGACGGCCGCCGTGCCGCTCTTCCCTTCGCTCGTCGCCGTGATCGTCGCGGACCCCGCCCCGACTCCGGTAACCAAGCCACTGGCGGATACCGTAGCGACCCCTGCGGCGCTCGTCGTCCACGTGAGCGCGCGCCCGGTCAGTACGTTCCCGGCCGAGTCCTTCGGCGTGGCCGTGAGCTGGGTCGTACCGCCGACCCGGATGCCCGCCGACGCCGGACTCACCGTCACCGTCGCCACGGGCACGGCGCTCACGGTGACTGCCGCGGTTCCACTCTTGCCTTCGCTCGTCGCGGTGATCGTGGCCGATCCCACCGCGACCCCGCTGACCAACCCACCGGCCGACACCGTCGCCACCCCGGCCGCGCTCGTCGTCCAGGTAACCACACGCCCGCTGAGGACGTTACCAGCCGAATCCTTGGTGGTCGCCGTGAGCTGCACGGCGCCGCCAACCACCAGGCTGGGTGCCGCCGGACTCACCGTGACTGTCGCCACCGGGACGAGCGTGACGGAGATGGCCGCCGTACCGCTCTTCCCTTCGCTGGTCGCCGTGATCGCCGCGGACCCCGCGCCGACGCCACTGACCAGGCCACTCGCCGACACCGTGGCGACGCCGGCTGCGCTCGTCGCCCACGTGACCGCGCGCCCGGTCAGAACGTTGCCTGCCGAATCCTTGGGGGTCGCCGTGAGCTGAGTCGTACCGCCGACCCGGATGCCCGCGGACGCCGGACTCACCGTCACCGTCGCCACGGGCACGGCGCTCACCGTGGCCGCGGCGGATCCACTCTTGCCTTCGCTCGTGGCGGTGATCGTCGCGGATCCCGCCGCGACGCCGGTCATGAGCCCGCCGGCCGATACCGTTGCCACGGCCGGTGCGCTGCTCGCCCACGTGACCACGCGTCCCGTCAGCGGATTGCCATTCGCGTCCTTCGGAGTGGCGGTGAGCTGCGCCGTCTGACCGACCAGCACGCTCGGCGAGGCGGGGCTCACGGTTACCGAGGCCACCGGCACTGGGGTCACCGTGATCGCCGCCGTGCCGTTCCTGCCCTCACTACTGGCCGTGATCGTGGCCATCCCGGCAGCGCCGCCGGTCACCAGCCCGGTCCCACTCACCGCCGCCACCGGCGCGTTGCTCGTCGTCCAGGTGATCGTCCGCCCGGTGAGCGGATTCCCATTGGCGTCCCTCGGCGTCGCCGTCAGTTGCACGCTCTGGCCAGCCGTCACGCTCGCCGACGCGGGGCTCACCGTCACCGACGCCACCGGCACCACCGTCACCGTGATCGCCGCCGTGCCGCTCTGCCCCTCACAGACGGCGGTCACCGTGGCGACACCCGCGGCCATGCCGCTCGCGAGCCCGCTGCCGTTGACGGTGACCACCCCGGGGTTGGTCGAGGCCCAGGTCACCACCCGCCCACTCAGCGCATTGCCGTCCGCATCGTACGGCGTCGCGGTCAGCTGCACCGTTTGCCCGATCATGACGCCCGCCGTGGCCGGACTGACCGCGACGGTCACCACCGTCGCGGGCGTCACCGTCACGACGGCCGTGTCAGACGGTCCTCCCGGATTCCCTTTGGCGACGACTTTGACTTTTCCGGTATCCGCACCGGCCCGATAGCGTCCGCGATGCTGGCCGTTGGTCGTGCTCGTGTCGACGATGCTGCCGCTCGTGACGCTCCAGCTCACCGCCATCGCGGCCGTGTCGCCCGTGCCCGTGACGCCGACGGCGGTGAAGTCGGTGGCTTGGTACTGCTGCAAGGTGAACGTCTTGGGGGAGACTTCGAGCCGATACGCATTCTCACCAACTGGCGGCCGCGTGGGCAACTCACACGAGACCACCGCGGCGATGGCCAGCGCCACCGCCGTGAAGCCGACGCCCTGCTGTCGCATCCGGGCCAGACGCTGGGCCAGCTTGAAGGTGAAAGGCATCGCTTCCTCCAAAAAAAAGAAGGCCGCCGGTTCGACCCCGAGAGGTCGACGCTGGCGGCCCGGCTGGCATGGCGGCTGATGCCGCGGTAGCCCCGTTAGCTCTGCGTCACCGCCTTTCGGCGGCTTTGCTCTGAGCAGCGCTGGTCGTCATTGTCCGACTCCCTGGCGGGCGGCGGAAAACGAAACCGGGCCGCCGCAATCGACTGGAGTCGATTCGCTGGCGGCCCGGCTGGCATGGCGGCTGGTGCCGCTGTAGCCCCGTTGGCTCTGCGTCACCGCCTTTCGGCGGCTATGCTCTGAGCAGCGTTCGTATTGCAACGCGGAGTCGGTCACCCGACTCAGCGCGTTTGGACCCCGGGGAGGCAAGATGTGTTCCCGACGCCACGGGAAAGGCGCTGCCGTGCGAGCCGCGCGTCACTTAGCGCGCGTGATTTGATGTGACTTGGGAGGCTGTTGTGGTACCGCAATATGCATTGAACAACGCAGTTTGCGGTACTTTGCGCTCACTGAGGTCGACTCGTGACCACAAAAACGTCGAATGCCGGCCCCGTCACGAGCGGGGCGTTCGGGCTCCCACCGATCGGTGCCTCGGCCGTCACGCCGTTCGTCGGGACCTGTACCACCCCGCCGCCGTAGGTGCCGCTCGCCACCGGCGGACCGAAGGGCGTCTGCACGTTCCGGATCTCGTACGCGTACCCCGGGGTCACGACCCCGCTGAGATCGACGCCGACGCTCCCCTGTCCGCCCCAATTGTAAATCGCCACCGTGGCCCGGCCGGCCTCGTACAGATGGGGACGGATCACGACCTTGGTCGACGTCGGCGGCTGCGCAATGGCCTGGTCTCCGCTGGCGAGTCCCGTCGCCAGCTGCCACTGGGGGAACGTGTATTCCGGGATCAGGTAGCGCCATTCGGCCTGGGTCGGGTCGCGGTAATGGAGGTTTCCGCTCCAGGTGTGCCCGCTGGTGTTGGGATCCTGCAGGCGAATCATGTCGGCCGTCCCGATGAAGCTGTTGCCCAGAACCTGTAGGCCCGCCCAGAAGCCCACTTCCATGATCTCGCTGCCACCCACGATGTAGTTGTTGCGCACGACGGCGTGGCCGTTGGGATATATCGAGAATGGCTGCCCCATGCGGACGTTCAACCCGCCGTGCCCGGGCGAAAAGTAGGTCAGGTTGTCCGCCACGAGATCGTTGTCCGCGACGCGCAGGCCCCCGAGCAGCAGGTTCGGGTTGTGGTAGTCCGACAACTCGCCGTTGTTGAACAGGATATTCCCGGTGATCAGGAGATTCCGCAGCGCGCCGTCCGATTCGGTGTAGGCGTGGATCCCGTGGCCGAACTGGTTGAAGATCACGTTGTCCCGGACCACCACGTCCCCGGGGCCGTCGTGCTTCACATAGATCCCGTGCCCGTCCGAACGGGTGCCGTTCTGATGGCCGCCGTTGAAGATGATCCACCCGTAGATCTCGATATTGTGGGCGAAGTACGCGATGAAGGTCCCGTGGCCGGCGTCGTGCACGATCAGGCTGATCAGCTTGACGTTGCTGGCGTTGCGCACGAAGACCCCGGTCGGCCGGAGCCCCAGCCCGGCGCCAATCCGGTCGGTCATCGAGTTCATAATCTCGAGCCCCCAGTACACCGCCCACGAGCCGTCGACGTCGAACGTGCTGCCGCTGTTGCCGCCGTTGCCGTCGATGATCGCTCGCTCGCCCGGATAGGCCCGCACCACGATCGGCGCGGCGGCGGTCCCGGCCAGCGAGGTCGTAAACGACCCCTGGTACGTGCCGCCCCGGACCCAGACCGTGTCCCCGGGGTGTACGCGCCCGCCGGCGCCCGAGAGGGCCGTCTGGAGGTCCCAGGGGGCGCCCGCGCTTCCGTCGCCGGCGCCCGAGCCATTGGGCGCCACGTAGTGGCCGACAGGCAGGACCACGACCGTGGCCGCCACGCCGGCACCAGCAAAGGTGGCGACGATCTGCGTCCCGCCCGCGCCCTGCGCCGTGACGGTGGCCGTGCTGTCGCTCGTCGACTTCACGGCCGCGACGCCGGGGGCGAGCGTCGCCCAGACGACCGGTCCGGCGACGGGATCGCCCAGCTCGTCCCGTACCCGTGCCGTGAGCACGCCCGAGTCGGCGACGATCAGGGTATCCAGGACCGGCTCGATCGTGATCGTGACGCTGCCCAGCGCGACCTCGATAGCGACCTGGCCGGAGAGCGGTGTGAGCGTGATTTGGATGGTCGGGGTTGACCCAGCGTGGACGTCGAGGACCGTCGTGCCGCGGTGGGTCTCGATACCCCCCGCGTCGTACGCGTGCATCGTGAGCGTCCGGTTCGAACCGGCCGGCAGCGCGACGCTGCCGATGGCGAGCCCGTTCGTGACCGGGATGTTGAAGACGAGCGGCGCCGTGATGTCGGGGGCGGTGACCTGCACCACGACGAGCGCCACCGAGGTCGCCGACACGTCGGCCCGCAGCACGAGGGTCACGGTGGGGGGGACGGAAGGTGGGCGCGTCAGGTCGCCCGGCGCGCAGGCCGCCAGCCCTAAACACAAGCCTAACAACGCGGAACGCGACATCTCGTCCCACAGTCGCAAGAAGAGGGCCGTGCTTGTCTTGGGGGGCGAGTCGCAAGCTTCCACGGTTTTGTATCACCGGAGTTACATGGCCGCCCGGAGGAGTGCTCAAACTGCCCACAGACTGGCGGCGCCGGAACGGCAAGGTCCTTGCGCCTGTGTTCGAATTCCGATGCCGCTCCACCGTGTGGTCGCCGCCGCCGTTGCGGCGCAGCTCGCCTTGGCAGGGTGCTCTGACGCTGGTGGTCCACCGGCGCCCGCCACCATTGTCGTCCATGCCTCCCTGGCGGGGACCTCCGTCACGACGGTGGTCGTCGAGGTCAGCGCCGCCGACATTCCCTCGCCCCTCGTCTTCAACCTCACGGTGGCGAACGGTGTCGCCAACGGCGTGCTCACCCTCCCCGCCGGCTCGAGCCGCACGATCGCCGTGCGCGCCTATGACGCCGGCGGCATCCAGACCCACACGGGCACGACGACGCTGGACGTGCAGCCCGGCGCCACGCTGACCTTGTCGCTGACGCTGACCGGCCTGGTCGGCGGCATCGACATCACGGTCACGCTGGGGCACCTCACCATCACCGTGTCGCCCCCCAGCGGATCCGTCGCCGCCGGAGGGACGTTCCCGCTCACCGCGACGATCGCCGACGAGCACGGAGCTCCAGTGGCGGCCTCGGTTGTGTGGGCGACGGCCAACCCGGCGATCGCCACCGTGGACGGTGCGGGTCTCGTGACGGGAGTGGCCGCCGGTCAGACGAACGTCGTCGCGACGTTCGGCGGCGCGGCGGGCCACGCGGCGATCACCGTCACCGGCCCGTGATCCGGTGCGCCGGCGGGTGGCGGACGCTCGCCCGTCGCGGCAGCCTCGCCGCCTGTCTGTGGCTCGCCGCGTGCCTGCCCGGCGACCCCACGCGCCCTGAGCCGGTGGGCGTCACCCTCGTCGTCCGGGCTCAGGTGTCGGCCACATCCGTCGCGCTGGTCGTGGTCCAGGTCACCGCTCCCGACATCACTACGCCACTCGGCTTCAACATCCCCGTGACGAGCGGCCTCGCGGTGGGGAGCGTCACGCTTCCGGCGGGGTCGCATCGGACGCTCACGATGCGCGCGTACGACGCCTCGAGTGTCGAGACCCACCGCGGCGCGACGATCGTCGACGTCCATGAAGGGACGAACCCGACCGTTCAGGTGACCCTGACGCCGCTCAGCGGGCAGATCCCCATCGAGGTGGAGCTGGGCAGCGTGACGGTGACGATCGTGCCGGTGGCGGACACGGTGGCCGTCGCCGACTCGGGCCTGCTCACGGCACGCGTGCGGGACGGGGTCGGCGCTCCGGTGCCCGGCCCCGTGAGTTGGGCGACGCTCGCTCCCAACATCGCGCTCGCCCGTGCGACGAGCGACAGCACGGCGACGGTCACCGCGCGAGGCACCGGCACGACTCAGATCTTCGCGGCGTTTGGCGGGGTCGGCGCCACGGCCACGATCGTGGTGCCCTAGCGCAGCAGCGTCTTCAGCGGCACGTCGCCGCTGCCGCGCAGCGCGACGCGCTTGTCGCCGAGCGGCGTGTCGAGCAGCACGGCGCCGGTGATCCCGTAGCGCAGCCCCTGGCGCGTGAGCAGCCCGCGCGCCGCCGCCCCCACCCCGGACCACTGAAACCGCACCGGCATCACGACCTGGCTGTGGTTCACCGGCGAGAGATCGAGCGGCTTGTCGATCAGCGCGTCACCGAAGTGGGTGCCCTCGAGGTCGAGGCCGACCTCGAGACGGGTGCTGCGAATGCGGTAGTCGTTCGGGTTGTACACGTCGAACACGAGGTCGAGCGTGCCGCCGGTGAGGCTCATCCCCGTGACGTTGATCTGTTTCAGCTGAATTTGCGGCTCCTCGAACTTGAGGACGGCGCGGAGGGTGGCACAACCGGACGCCACGAGACAAGACGCCAAGACGCCAACGAGCACGGCGTGGCGTCTTGGCGTCATGGCGTCGCCTTTTTCTTGAGATCCTCCCACCACTCTATCCTCTCTTTCACGGTCTTCTCGTACCCAAACTCCGTCGGCTCGTACCATTTCACCCCCCGCAGCGTGTCCGGCAGGTATTCCTGTGGCGCGTACGCATTGTCGTGTGCGTGCGCGTACTTGTACCCCGCCCCGTAGCCCAGGTCTTTCATCAAGGGTGTCGGCGCATTGCGCACATGGAGCGGCACGGCGTCGGCGGGGTGGTCACGGGCCGCGTCCATCGCCCGCCCGAACGCTTCATACACGCGGTTCGATTTCGGCGCCGTGGCCAGATAGACGGCGGCTTCCGCCAGCGCCAATTCCCCCTCGGGCGAGCCCAGGAAGTGGTAGGCATCCTTGGCCGCCAAGGCGACCGAGAGGGCCCGCGGGTCCGCGAGCCCCACATCCTCGGCGGCGATGCGCACCAGCCGGCGCGCGAGGTACAGGGGGTCCTCGCCTCCCGCCAGCATCCGGGCGAGCCAGTACAGCGACCCCTCGACGTCGCTGCCACGCACCGCCTTGTGGAGCGCGGAAATCAGATTGAAGTGGGATTCACCCGACTTGTCGTAGACAGGAAGGGGCTTCTCGAGGACCTGCAGCACGACGTCGCGGGATACGGGATGCGGGATGCGGGATGCGTGAATGTGTTTGAGCACCGCTTCCAGCGTATTGAGACCGCGTCGGGCGTCACCTTGAGCGTGACTGACGAGCAGCTCGACTCCTTCGGGGCTCACGCATCCCGCATCCCCCATCCCGCATCCCGCCTGCTCCAGCGCTCTCCGGATCACCGTCCGGATGTGCTCGTCCGTCAGCGGCTCGAGCACGAACACCCTGCACCGTGAGAGCAGGGCGCCCGTCAGCTCGAAGCTCGGGTTCTCGGTGGTCGCGCCGATCAGGGTGATGATACCGTTTTCGACCCAGGGGAGAAACGCGTCTTGCTGCCCGCGGTTGAACCGGTGAATCTCGTCGCAGAAGAGGATCGTCCCCTGGCCGTTGTACTTGAGGCGCTCTTCGGCCTCTTTGATGATCTCGCGCACCCGGCCCACCCCTTCGGTCACGGCGGAGAAGGGCTCGAAGTGACGCTCGGTGTAATTGGCGATGATCCGCGCCAGCGTCGTTTTCCCCGACCCGGGCGGCCCCCAGAAAATGCACGACCCCACGTCGCCGCGGCGGATCAAGTCGCCCAGCGCTTTCCCAGGACCAAGGAGGTGCTCCTGCCCGAGGAACTGCTCGAGGTTGCGAGGCCGCATGCGCGCGGCGAGGGGCTCGGTGGAGCCTTGGAAGAGCGTGGGTTCAGACATGTCGGGATGCGGGATGCGGGATGCGGGGTGCGTGCAAACCGCACCAGCACGCGGCGAATTGATGGTGAGCAACGTGCTGCCGGAGCTTACCTTCTCGAACGTGAGCAAGCTCAATCGCCTGGATGCTTGGCGCACAGCCCAAGAACTCGCCTACCAGTCTCATCTCCTGACCCTCGCTCCTCAGTTGAGCCGGCATTTCGCTCTCATTGATCAGATTCGTCGGGCCGCACTCTCTGTTCCTGCGAACATCGCGGAGGGCTACGCCCTGGGGACGACACCGCAGTTCCTTCGTGGTCTCAAGATTGCGCTTGGATCTAACACGGAGCTCTACAGCCATCTGACCGTGCTCGCCAGACTTGATCTCGTCCCATCGCCGGACGTGCGCCTGGTGCTTGATTTGTGTAATCGAGTAATTGCGATGACCATCGGTCTCATTCGCAAGCTGAGTCTTCGCCCATCGTAACGCATCCCGCATCCCGCATCTCGCATCCCGTCAAGACACAGAGTCCAGAATTGCCTTCGTTACGAAGAACACCACCGCACCCGCAAAGAAGACGGTAGGAAGTTTCCAGCCGGCCTTCCCTTGAAACTCGGGCACCAGGTTCGACGCCGCGACGTAGAGCGTCACGCCGGCGGACAGCGCGAGGCCGTGCCGCACGAGGAAGCCCACGTGATCGGTCAGCAGCACCCCGAGGAGCGTCGCCGCTCCCAGGAGCCCGGCCGCGCCGACGCCCTGCCCGCCCGAGCGCCCCCCGGCCACGATCAGACTCGAGATCATGACCCCTTCCGGCAGCTTGTGCAGGAAGATCGCCACGAACACCATCACGCCGAGCTCGGGGCGCACCAGAAACGCGCTCGCGATCGCCACGCCATCGAAGAAGGTATGGAGCAGCAACCCGACCAGCGCCGACGTGCCGGCAATCCGCGTCACCGCGTGCGTCTCCTCACCGAAGTGGAAGTGCGGCGTGACGGTGTGTTGCGTGAGATGCACGGCCAGGTAGCCGGCGAGCACGAGGGCGGGCGCGAACGGACCACTCCGGCTCAGGGCCGCGGGGAGGATCTCGACGATCGCGACGGCGAGCATGAACCCGGCCCCGAACGCGACGAAGTGCTCGATGAGCTTGAGGCTGCCGGCGGCGCGGCGCGTGACCGCGAGGCCGCCGATGACGTTGCCGAGCGCCGCGACCAGCGCGTACACCAGGGCGTTAGACACGGGAGAGGAGGTACGCCTTGGTGTTGCGCGCAGGGTCCTCGAGGACCTCGGCGAGCAGGCGCCGCAGCATCTCGCCGACGTCCGGCCCGGGCCGCACACCGGCGGCGATCAGGTCCTCGCCCTTCACCGCCAAATCCTTCAGCGTGAGGGGCGGATTCGCCGCCCGAACCGCCGTGACCGCTTTCCGGACGGGTTCCGGCCCCAGCACGAGCAGGTCGTCCGCGTACTCCCCGACCTGCGACAATCAGCGTCGAACCGCCGCCCCATCCTTCGGATCGGGATATTTGTCCCGCCACGCCCCGATCGCGCGGCCGCGCTCGATCTCCTTGTTGGAGCTCTTCAGCCGCGTGAGCAGCGACGCGGGATCCTTCGCGAGGTAGGCCGTAATCAACACGGGATCGCGCGGCAGCTTGTCGACGTGCGGGCCATCGCCCAGCTCCGGCAACCAGATCCTGGCGGCGCCCACATCCCGCCAGAGAGCGACGAGGCGCGACACCTTCTTGGCAGTCTCGATCCCCTTGAACCACTCGTCGCGCACCCGCTCGGCGGACAGCTGGGCGAGCCCCTGCGCGTTGGCCTTGGCGGCCTCGAGCGTGCGGGCTTGAATGCGGAACTCGAACCGCGCGCTGAAGCGCAACGCCCGCAAGATCCGCAGGTAGTCCTCCTGGAAGCGCCAGTTCGGATCGCCGACGGCGCGGATCAGCTTTCGGCCCAGATCCTCCTCGCCCTTGAACGGGTCGCGCCACTCGTGCTTCAGCGGGTGATAGGCGATCGCGTTGATCGTGAAGTCGCGGCGCGCCAGGTCGTCCATGAGCGAGACGCCGAACTCGACCACCGCGTGGCGGCCGTCGGTCTTGATGTCCTTCCGGAACGTGGTCACCTCGTGCATGCGGTTGTCCTTATCGAGGACTCCGACCGTCCCGTGCTCGATGCCGACCGGGACCGTGCGCTTGAACAACGTGCGCACGACATCGGGCGGCGCCGCCGTGGTGAGGTCGATCTCGGCTTTCGGGAGGTTGTGCGCCGGGCTGCTCAGGCCGAGGAGCGCGTCTCGGATCCAGCCGCCGACGCACCACGTTTCGTAGCCGGCCTCCTCGAGCGTCTTGGCAATCTTGAGAGCCTCGGGGGGGACCGGCAGCCGCTCGGGAAACGCCATCGCGCGTCCCGTCAACCCTCGAGAATGACGGTGGCGGCGGCGATCCCGGGCTGATGCGACAGACTCACGTGGATGCGCCGCACGCCGCGCTCCTCGGCCCGTGCCGCGGCGGGACCGGTGAGCCGCAGCTCCGGCTGGCCGCCGTTCGCGCGCACGACTTCCACGTGCAGGAACGACATCCCGTAGCCGAAGCCGATGCCCAGCGCCTTGAAGCACGCCTCCTTGGCGGCGAAGCGCGCGGCAAAGGCCTGGGCCGCGTCGACCCGCCCGCTGCAGGCGCGGCGCTCCGCCTCGGTGAACACGCGCTCCGCGAACCGGGCCCCGTGTCCCGCCAGCAGACGCTCGATCTGCGCGGTCTCCACGACGTCGAGGCCGACGCCGACGATCACGGCGCCCTCATCCGCACAGCACGCTCCCCCCGTTGACGTTCAGAATCTCCCCGGTGATATGCCGGGCGAGGTCGGAGCACAGGAACGCGATCGGTCCGGCGACGTCTTCCGCGCTCGCCACGCGCCCGAGCGGGATCGTCCGCTCGATCGCACCCCTCCCCCGTCCCCCGTCCCGTTCGTACGGTCCCTGGCTCATCTCGGTATCGACCCACCCCGGCGCCACGCAGTTCACGGTCACCCGCGGCGCCAGCTCCACGGCGAGCGACTTCGTGAGCGAGATGACCGCGCCTTTGGTGGCGGCGTAGTCGGCGTGGAACGCTTCGCCGCGCTGGCCGGCCGTGGATGACACGAGGACGATCCGGCCGCCGTCCGGCAGGTGCGGAATGGCGGCGCGGCACACGTAGAACACGGCGTCGAGGTTGGCCCGGCGGGTCGCCTCCCACTGCGCCTCGGGCAGGCGGGCGAGGGGCACGTCGTCCGATGGCCAAATGCCGTGGTTCACGATGAGGAGGTCGAGGCCGCCGAGGCTCCGCACGACGTCGTCCACGGCGCGCTTGGCCGTGGCCGCATCACCGAGATCGCCCTGAATCGTCGCGCTGACCGCCGGGTCGGGCTCGGGCTTCCGGCTGCGGTATCCGGCGGCGACTTTCGCACCCGCGCGGGCGAGCAGCCGCGCCGTGGCCAGCCCGATTCCCCGCCCTCCGCCCGTGACGAACGCGCGCTTGGCCGCGAGGTCGATCACCCCCGCAACCCCTCCTCCACCACGTGACAGATCACGTGCTCGATGGCGAGGTGCAGCTCCTGGATGCGGGCGGTGTCGTCGGCGGGGACGACGAGCGCGGCGTCGGCGAGATCCTTGAGCTGGCCCCCACCCTTGCCGAGGAACGCCACCACGGCGACGCCGCGTGCCTTGGCTGACTGCGCGGCGCGGATCATGTTGGGACTCTCCCCGCTCGTGGAATGCAGGACCAGGAGGTCGCCGGGCTTCGCCAGCGCCTCCACCTGACGCGCGAACACCTCGTCGAAGCCCATGTCGTTGGCGCAGGCGGTGAGGAGCGACGTGTCGGTCGTGAGCGCTACGGCCCGCATGGCGGGCCGGCTGTTCTGGTACCGCACCACGTACTCGGTGGCGATGTGCTGCGCGTCGGCCGCGCTGCCGCCGTTGCCGGCGAAGAACAGCGTCCCGCCGCCGCGCAGCGTCCCCTCGTAGCGCTCCGCGATCGCGGCGATCTCCTCCGCCCGCTCCGCCGCGATGCGGGCGACGAGGGTCGAGAGCGCCTCGAGCGAATCCCGGATCCGCTCGAACGGCGTCACCGCACCGCCTCGACGAACGCCCGCAGCCCGCCGGCGACGCCGCCCTGTTCTTCCAGCACCGTGCCGATCACGACGAAATCCGCGCCCCCCGACCGCGCCGCGCGCGCCTGCGCGGGGGTGCGGATCCCGCCGCCGACGAACAGCGGCCGGTCGGGCACCGCGGCGCGGCAGGCGACGATCACCGGCAGGGGCACGGGCCGCTCGGCGCCGCTGCCGGCGTCGAGGTACAGCGCCTGCATCCCGATCAGCGATGCCGCAGTGGCGTGCGCCGCCGCGATCTCCGGCTTGTCGGCGGGGAGCGGGCGGGTTTGGCTCACCGCCTCGACGCTCGTCACGCGCCCGCCGTCGATCAGGATGTAGGCGGTCGACAGCGTGGCCACGGGATGCCGCTGCAGGAACGGCACGGCCCGGACGTGCTCCTCGATCAGGTACTGCGCGTTGCGGCCGGACACGAGCGACAGGAACAGCACCAGATCCACCTCGTCGGTCAGCTGCATCGCGGAGCCCGGGAACAGCGCCAGCGGGACGTCCGGCGCCGCCTCGCGCACGGCGCGCGCGACGATGTGGGTCTGGGCGGCGCCGTCGAACGAGGAGCCGATCAGCACGCCCGCGACACCCGCCGCCTGCGCCTCGCGCCCCAGCCGGGCCGCGTCGGCGCCGGACGTCCGGGCGGGGTCGATCAGGACCAAGAGGCCGCGCTCTCCCAACGCTTTCACCAGGGGACTCCCTCCGCCAAGCGAGCAATGCCGCCCACGGCCTGCTCGGCCTGTGCCTCGAAGGCGTACGTGATGAGGGCGTCGGCGGCGAGGAGGTCGAGCGCCAGCTCGCGGCCGCCCTGCGGCCGGGAGGCGACGCCCTCGAGCAGGACGCGGCCCAACGCCGCCAGATGCTCGGGGAGCGGCAGCTCACCCCCCGTCATGCTCGTCTCGAGCCGGGCCCGCAATGCTGCCGGAGGCACGGGGCGCCGGGTGTCGAGCCAGGTCAGGAGCTGAGCGCGGGTCACGACTTCACGAACCGCTTGACGATCGCGGGGGTCTGCTCGCGAGTCGAGGACAGCAGCGTCGCATCGCCGATGCCCGCCGAGGCGAAATGCGGCCGCCCGCCACCTTTGCCTCCCACGGTGGAGGCGATGGCGTTCACGATCTCTCCGGCCTTCATTCCCTGCGAGACGAGGTCGTCGGTGACGGCCACATGGATCCCCGGGCGCTCGCCCTTGGTGAACAGCACCGAGATAGCACGCTTGTGCTTGGCGCGGAAGCCGTCCATCAACGCCCCGATCTGGGTCCGATCGTCCAGATCGCTGTCACCGACGTACAACTCCACGTCCCCGATCCGCTCCACCGGCCCCCGGTCCCCAGGCCCCGGTCCCCGTTTCAACAGCTCGTCGATCTGTTTCTCGAGCTTCCGGTTCTCTTCGAGCAGCGCATCGATCCGCCGCGCGAGGTGCTCGGGTTGCGCCTTGAGCAAGCTCGCCGCCTCGTTCAGCCGGCGCGCCAGGTCGATCACGTAGCGATACGCCGCCGGACCGGTGAGCGCCTCGATGCGGCGGACGCCCGCGGCCGCGCCCGTCTCGTGCGTGAACCGGAAGAGCGCGATCTGCCCCGTCGTGGGCACGTGCGTGCCCCCGCACAGCTCGAGCGACACGCCCCTTCCCACATCCACGACGCGCACGACGTCGCCGTACTTCTCCGTGAAGAACGCCATGGCGCCGGCGGCGATCGCTGCGTCGTACTTCATCTCGCGCGTCTCGACCGGGAGATTCTCCCAGACGTGCTGGTTCACTTCCTCCTCGATCCGTCCGAGGACGTCGTCGGCGATCGGGCCATGATGGCTGAAGTCGAACCGCAACCGGTCCGGGGCCACCACCGACCCGGCCTGCCGCACATGGGTGCCGAGGACCTTGCGGAGCGCGGCGTGCACCAAGTGGGTCGCCGTGTGATTGCGCTCGATATTGTGACGCCGCGCCTCGTTCACCTGGGCCAAGGCCGGCGTGGGCTCGAACGCCTCGCCGAAGGTCCCGACCACCGCGCTCTTTCCATCTACCTTCTCCACGTCCTCGACCGTCAACTCCCAGCCGTCGCCCTTCACGACGCCCGTGTCGCTCACCTGGCCGCCCGACTCGGCGTAGAACGGATTCTGCTCGAGCACCACCTCCAGGCGGTCGCCCTGCTGGCGAAACGCGATCGGCTCGGTTTCCGCCGTCGTCGTGTCGTAGCCGACCCAGCGCTGCCGGCCCTTGGGCTTCACTGCCACCCATTCCCCACCCTGCGACGCCCGGATCGCCGGCATGCCCGCTTTGCGCGCGGCGCGCGAGCGATGCCGCTGCTGGCCGAGGGCGCGCTCGAATCCCTCCACGTCCACCGTCTGCCCCCGCTCGGCGGCGATCAGCTGCGTCAGGTCTGAGGGGAAGCCATAGGTGTCGTACAGCTTGAAGGCATCCTCTCCGGAGATCAACTTCGTGTCCTGCAGCTCGTCCATGCGCCGCAGTCCGCCCTCGATCGTCTCGAGAAAACGCTCCTCCTCGGCGCGCGTCACGCGCTCGATGTGGGGCTCCTTGGGTACGAGCTCCGGATAGGCATCGGCCATCTGATGCGCGACCGCACGGGTCAGCGGCGCGAGCGTCGGCTCACGCCGGCCCAACAGCCACGCATGCCGCACCGCGCGGCGCAGGATGCGGCGCAGCACGTAGCCCCGACCCTCGTTCGACGGATAGACGCCGTCGGCGAGGAGAAACGTCACGGCGCGGGCGTGGTCGGCGAGAACCCGGAACGGCACGCCCGCCGACCCACGGTCGTACGGCTTCCCGATGATCTCCACGGCCTGGGCGATCAGCGGCTGGAACACATCGGTGTCGTAGTCGGTCGGCACACCCTGCATGACGGACGTGATCCGCTCCAGGCCGGCACCGGTGTCGACGGAAGGCGCGGGAAGCGGGATGCGGGATGCGTCAGGCTGTAGATCATACTGCATGAAGACCAGATTCCAGATCTCGAGCAGTTTCCCTTCCTCGCTCAGCGATACGAACTCGTCCATTCCAAGCGCACGCTTCCCGCTTCCCGCATCCCGCATCCCGCGGATGTCGACGAGGATTTCCGAGCAAGGCCCACACGGCCCCGTGTCGCCCATCTGCCAGAAGTTGTCCTTGTCTCCGAGGCCGAAGATCCGCGTGTCGGGCAGCCCCGTGATCTCGCGCCACAGTTGGCGTGCCTCATCGTCCGACTGATGGACGGTGACATACAGCCGGCCGGGGTCGATGCCGAGCCACTCGGCGCCCGTCACCCACTCCCAGGCGTAGCCGATGGCTTCTTTCTTGAAGTAGTCGCCGAACGAAAAATTCCCCAGCATCTCGAAGAAGGTGTGGTGCCGAGCGGTGTGGCCCACCTGCTCGAGATCGTTGTGCTTGCCGCCGGCCCGGACGCACCGCTGGCAGGTGACCGCGCGCGTGTAGTCGCGGCGCTCGAGCCCCTGGAACACGCGCTTGAACTGCACCATCCCCGCGTTCGTGAACAGCAGCGTCGGATCGTCTGCCGGGACGAGCGAGGAGCTGGGTACCTCCCGGTGGCCCCGGGCCGTGAAGAAGTCGAGGAACTTCCGGCGGATTTGTGCGGCGGTCATGGCAAGAATATACTGCGGCTGTGTTACCTTCCGCCCATGGCTAGCCGCATTGTCCCGTTCGCGCCCGAGCACGTGCCCGCCGTGCAGGCGTTCAACCGGCGGCTCGCGGCCGCCGGTGCGCCGTGGCGGTTTCCCGAGAACGCGGTTCCCGACTGGCTGCCGCATGCGGGCGGGGCGCCGGTCTGGCAGGAATACTTCCTGCTGCTCGAGGACGGCATCGTGCGCGGCGCCAATGCGCTGAAGCGACAGGACGCCGCGGTCGGCGGCGCGCACGCCCGCGTCGCCACGTTCTATTGGCCGATCTCCGAGGGGGCGATCAACCCCGCCTACGCCCTCGTCGCCACGCGGCTGTTGCGCGCCGCGGTCGCCCAGGAACCCCTGCTCTTCCTCGTTGGCATTGGGGGTCCCGAAACCCCCGTCGCCCGGCTCATCCGCGCGTTCGGATGGCGGATTGCTCAGGTGCCCCTCTACTTCAAGCCGCTGCGCCCGGCGCGCTTTCTGCGCGGCGTGCGCTACATGCGCCACCGCCCGGTCGTGGGGGGACTGCTCAACCTCGCCGCTGCCACCGGCACGGGCTGGCTGGGCCTCAAGGCCCTAGGGCTCGCCCTCTCACGGTTCTCCCGCCGCGACCGTTCCGTGCGCACTGACGTGGTGGAGCAATTCGGCGACTGGGCCGACGTCATATGGGCGGCGAGCGCATCGGCCTACTCGTTCGTGGGCGGCCGAAACGCCGCGACGTTGAATGCCACCTACCCGCCCCACCGGCCCACCTTCGGGCGGCTCCGGGTGAGCCGCGGCGCTACGACGATCGGATGGGCGGTGATCGAGGATGTCCCGGCGCCGACGGAGCACTTCGGCGACCTGCGCGTCGGCGCCATCGTCGACTCGCTCGCGCTGCCCGAGCACGCGAAAGCGGTGACGCGCGCGGCCGCCGAGGCGCTCGCAGACCGGGGCATGGACGTCATCGTCGCGAACCAGAGCCACCCCGCCTGGCGCCGGGCCCTGGCGGCGGCCGGGTTCCTGCCCGGTCCGGCCTCCTGGGGGTTCGCGGCCTCCCCCGCCCTCGCCCGGCTCATCGATGCGGCCGATCCCGAGGGCCAGGGGCTCCATCTGAACCGCGGCGACGGCGACGGACCGTGGGGAATGCTGCTCGATTCAGCGCCGGCCGCGCGTTCTCGGGCGGCGGGCTGACGTTACGACTTCAGCAGGGCGGCCAGGTCGTGCTTGCCGCTCACCAGGCGCGGTAAGGCGTCGCGCACCTCAAAGCGGCTGGGTTGCATGTAGCGAGGGAGCTCGGCGGCACAGTACCGCTTGAGCCGATCGAGTGCGCCGCCTTCCGCGATGACCACGAAGGCCACGATCCGCTGGCCGCGCTCCGCGTCCGGCTCCGAGGTGACCACGCATTCGACGATCTCCCCGGATGCGTTGAGCACGTTCGCGATCTCGTCCGGGCTGACCCGATACCCCAATGTCTTGATCATCCGGTCGCGGCGCCCGACGAAGTAGAGGAACCCTTCACGGTCCCGCCGCACCAAATCACCCGAAAACACGACCCGCTCCGAGGCTGACGCATCGAGGCACAGCGGGTTCGGCCGGTAGACGCGGGCCGTGGCCTCGGGATCGTTCCAATATCCGAGCGTCACGGTCGGGCCGCGGTGCACGAGCTCGCCAACCTCATTGACGCCGCACGGCTCGAGGTGTTCGTTCAAGACCAGGACTTCGGCCCCCGGGATCGCGCGCCCGATAGAGTCGGGACGGCGGTCCACCTCCTCGGGCGCCAAATAGGTGCTGCGCAGCACCTCCGTCAGCCCGTACATCAGGACGAGCGCGGCCTGCGGCTGCGCCTGGCGCAGCTGGCGCACCGCCGCCGGCGGCAGATGCCCGCCGGCGTTTGTGAGGATGCGCAAGCTCGGCAGCGGTGACCGGAAGGCCGCGACATTGAGGAGCTGCTGCCACAGCGGAGGCACCGCGGCCAGCACGCTCACGTCCCGCGCCCGCAATGTCGCCACCAGCTGTTGGGGGAGCGGCGACCGCTCGATCACCAGCGTGGCCCCCGTGCCGACGGCGCAGAGCACCTGGTTGAAGCCGTACACGAAACTGAACGGCAGCAGGCTCGCGATGCGATCGCGCGGCGTGATCCCCAGGTATCCGACGACCGCTTCCATCACGCTCCACAGGTTGCCATGGGTGATGACCACGCCCTTCGGCAGCCCGGTGGATCCCGACGTATAACAGATTTGAACGGGGTCGGTGCCCGCGCGCTCGAGTGGCGTGAAGGCACCCGCAGCGGCTACGTCCTCGACGTAGACCTGCCGGCTGGGAGGGGACGTTTCGATCGCTCGGGGGAGTTGCGCGACCAGCGTCGCCGACGTGAGCAGCGCTCCCGCGGTGGCATGGTTGAGCATGTGCTCGATTTGTCGGGGGCGGAGCGACTCGTTGACGACGATCGCGATCGCCCCAGCCGCGGCCACGCCGAAGAACGCGGCGATCGCATCGGCCCCCCCGTCCAGCAGGATGCCGACGCGATCGCCCGGCCGCACCCCAGCGTCCGCGAGAGCGGCGGCGATGGCCGCCGCGCGAGCCTGGAGGCCTCGATAGGAGGTCTCGCGCTCGCGCTCCACCACCGCCGGGTGGTCCGCGGCGTGGGCGACGGTGCGCCACAACAGCTCCGCCAAGTTCACGGACTCGCGCCCTCCCCGGTTGGTGCGACACGCCACACTCCGCTGCGAACAGAAGTGTCAGTGGGCGGCAACACCGACCCCCCCGGGCAGCTCGGATGGAGCTCGGCATTGCCCATAAGTTATTCCGTAACAATATGTTATGCCAACGCTCGCGGGAAGTGGCGGTCCCCGACGAGGGCTCCAAGCTTGCATGTGCACCTGCCATGCCCCGCCCACCCAGCCCCCGGCTCCTGCAGGATCCAAGGCTCCTCGATCCGGCCGATGCCACGGCCCGCATCGCCTCCGCATTGCGCCACCAGCTGGGGGAGGTGCTCCAACGCCGCGGCCTCGTCGTGGCGATGAGCGGCGGGATCGACAGCTCGGTATGCGCGGGGTTGGCGGTCCGCGCCGTGGGGCCGAAGCGGGTGTTCGGGCTCTTCCTCCCGGAGCGCGAATCGGACCCGCAGAGCCTGATCCTTGGGCGCGAATGGGCGGAGCAGCTCGGCATCGACTCCACTGCCGAAGACATCGCGCCGATTCTCGAGGCATCGGGGTGTTATCGCCGGCGCGATGACGCGATCAGGCGTGTTGTGCCCGAGTACACGGCGGCGTGGCGCAGCAAGATCGTGCTCGACGTCGACCGGCTCGAGTCCGACCGCCTGAACGTGTCGTATCTCGCGGTCCAGCCTCCGCACGGCGCCCTGCGTCGCGTGCGCCTGCCGGCCGCCGAATACCGGCAGATCGTAGCGGCGACCAACTTCAAGCAGCGCGTGCGCAAGATGCTCGAGTACTACCACGCCGACCGCCTGCACTACGCCGTGGTCGGCACCCCCAATCGGCTCGAGTACGATCAGGGCTTTTTCGTCAAAGGCGGCGACGGGCTCGCCGACGTCAAGCCGATCGCCCACCTCTACAAGACGCAGGTCTATCACCTGGCGGAGCATCTCGGGGTCCCGGCCGCAATCCGGACCCGCGTCCCGACGACCGATACGTACTCCCTGCCACAGACGCAGGAGGAGTTCTACTTCTCGCTCCCCGTGCGCACCCTCGACCTCGTGCTGCACGCGCGGGACGAAGGGCGCGGTGCCGCGGAAGTCGCGGCCGAGCTGGGGTACCGGCAGGAGCAGATCGAGCGGGCGTTCACCGACATCGATCGGAAGCGCTCGGCGGCCGAGTACCTGCATCACGGCCCGCTGCTGGTGGAGCCGGTCTCGCCGGGCGAACGGCACGCGCCGCGGGACATCGCGTAGTGTGCGGGTTTGCCGGAGTCGCCCACAGCGACGCACAGGGCGTCGCCCCCGAGATGTTGGCGCGGATGGCTGCCGTGCTCCGTCATCGGGGCCCGGACGGCTATGGCTACTACGCGGGCGCGCGCGTCGGGCTCGCGCACGTGCGCCTCAGCGTCATCGACCTCGCCGGTGGCGCGCAGCCCCTCAGCAACGAGGACGGCCGCGTCCTGATCGCCTACAACGGCGAGGTCTATAACTACCGCGAGCTGCGCCACCAGCTGGAAGCCGCCGGCCACCGGTTCCGCACCCAGAGCGACACCGAAGTCCTGGTCCACGCCTACGAGCAATGGGGCGAGGAGATGCTCGCCCGCTTGAACGGCCAGTTTGCGTTCGCGATCTACGACCGGCGTAGCGAAACCGTGCTGCTCGCCCGCGATCGCTTCGGCGTGCGGCCGCTGCACTACGCCGAGCGCGGTGGCACGCTCTACTTTGCGTCGGAGATCAAGGCGCTGCTCGCCACCGGCGACATTTCTGCCGAGCCCGACTACGCCGGTCTCGACGAAGTGTTCACTTTCTGGGCCGTGCGCCCACCGCGCACGCCCTTCGCGGGGGTCCGCTCGCTCGAGCCGGGCTGTGCCGCGGTGTGGCGCCGCGGCCGGCTCCAGGTGCGCCGCTATTACGCGCTCGATTACGCCGAAGTCGGAACGGAAGCGCCCGGCGCGCTCGCCGAGATCGACCACCTGCTGCGTACGGGTGTGGACCTCCGGATGCGGGCGGACGTGCCGGTCGGGGGGTACCTGAGCGGCGGCCTCGATTCGAGCGTCACGTGCGCGCTCGCGGCGGCGCAATCGCCCTACGAGCTCCGGACCTTCTCGGTCACCTTCAACGACCCGCAGTTCGACGAGAGCGCCGCCCAGCAGGCCGTGGCACGGAGCCTGCACACGCGGCACGCCGTCCAGCCGATTCACGGCAGCGAAATGGCGGAGGCCTTTCCCGACGTCATCTGGCACACGGAGACCCCGCTGGTCCGCGCCGCCGCGGCGCCGATGTACCTGCTCGCGCGCCTGGCGCGCGCCAACGGGATCAAGGTGGTGCTGACGGGTGAAGGAGCCGACGAGCTCTTCCTCGGGTACGATTTGTTCAAGGAGACGGCGGTCCGCGAGTTCTGCCTGCGGCAGCCTGCGTCCCGGTGGAGGCCGCGATTGTTCGACCGGCTTTACCCCTACCTCAGCGGGGACGGGACGAGCACGGCAGGCAGCCGCGGCGGCGAATTCTGGCGCCGCTTCTTTTTGGACGCGGGTCCGGCGGACGATCCGCTGTTCTCGCACCTGCCGCGCTTTCTGCTCACCTCGCGAATCAAGGACTTCTACACGGCCGACATGCGCGCGGCGCTCGCGCACGCCGACCCGCTCGAGGAGCTGCGCGCGAGCCTGCCCGCGGGGTTCCGCGCGTGGTCGGCCCTCAACCGCGCCGCCTACCTGGAGATGGTGACGCTGCTGTCGCCCTATCTCCTCAGCTCGCAGGGCGACCGGATGGCGATGGCGCACGGGGTCGAGGGCCGCTTCCTCTTCCTCGATCATCGCCTGTTCGAATTCGCCTCCGCCCTCCCCACCCGGAGCAAGCTGCGCGGATTGCGGGAGAAAGACATCCTGCGCCGCTGGGCGGCCGGGGTGCTGCCGGCGTCGGTGGCGCAGCGCCCCAAGCAGCCGTACCGCGCACCCGACGTACCGGCCTTCTTCGGTTCGGCGGGCCGCCCCGCGTACGTCGCGGAGCTGCTCGAGGCGTCCAGCCTGGCACAGGGCGGCATCTTCGAGCCGGCCGCCGTGGCCGGCCTGGTGCGGCGCGCGGAGGCGGGCCGCGCCAAGGGCGTCGGCGAGAGTCAGGCGCTGGTGGCAATCCTGTCCACGCAGCTGTGGCACAAACAATTCGTGCAGACGCCGGTCGTTCCGCCGACCTGGACGCTGGGCCGTGCGGACGTAGCGCTGCAAGACGAAGTGTCGGTCGCGACGTGACCGGTGAGATCCCGAGGGGGAACATGACCGTCCCGGAAATCCTGGAGCGAACCCGCGCCTACGTGCGCGAGAACTTTCTTTACATGCGCCCCGACTTTCCTTTGGGGGACGGCGATCGGCTGCTCGCGAAGGGCATCGTCGACTCCATGGGCGTGGCGGAGCTGCTCGGCTTCCTCGAAGCCGAGTTCGGCGTCATGGTCACCGACGAGGACATCACCGAAGAGCATCTCGGCACGCTGAACGCCATCGCCCGGTACGTCGCCCCCCGCTTGCGCCGCACGGACGCCGCGTGAGCGCCGCGCTCGTGGCTGCCACCCGCCGGCTCGGGCCCGACGCGGTCGCCGTTTCGGCGATCGGCTTCGGCTGCATGCCCCTCTCACTTGGCCGCCGGCCCTCCGAAGCCGTCGCGCTGAACGTCCTCCACGCCGCGCTCGACGCGGGCGTCACACTGCTCGACACCGCCGACGCCTATTGCCTCGACGAACGCTACGAGCTGGGCCACAACGAGCGCCTGGTGGCCAAGGCGCTGCGTACTTGGGGGGGGCCGAGTAGCGAGGTCGTCGTAGCCACGAAGGCCGGGATGCGGCGCCTGGGAGGGTCGTTCGAGCCCGATGGTCGGCCCGAGCATCTGCGCCAGGCCTGCGACCGATCGCTGCGGGCGCTGGGCGTCGACCAGATCGGCTTGTATCAGCTCCACACCCCGGATCCGCGGGTGCCGTTCACCGAGAGCGTGGGCGCGCTCGAGCGCCTGCGGGAGGCCGGCAAGATCCGTTGGGTCGGTCTGTCGAACGTCGATATCGACCAGATCACGGCCGCGCGCGCGATCGTGCCGGTGGCCAGCGTCCAAAATGAGCTCAGTCCCTTCAAACGCGACGAGCTCGCCAACGGCGTCGTCGCGCACTGCGCGGGGGCCGGTCTGGGCTTTCTCGCGTACAGCCCCGTCGGCGGCGGCCTCAACACCCGGCTGCGCGAGCATCCCGTGCTCCGGGAGATCGCCGCGGAGCGCGGCGTGTCGGTGTATGCCGTGGTCCTGGCGTGGCTCGTCGCCCAGGCGCCGAACATCATTCCGATTCCGGCGGCCCGGAGCGTGGAGCACGCGCTGGACTCCGTTCGGGCCGCGGACCTGGCGCTGAGCGCGGCGGAGGTCGAGGCAATCGATCGGGCGACGTTCGCGCTCCCGTTACGCCGGGTGCTGCGGACCCATCTCGCCAACCAACCCTGGCTCAAGGCCGCCTTCCGGTGGGCGCGCGGCACGCTGCCGGAAGAGCGGCGGTTTGGGGAGCGGCGCTATGCCTCCAGCACGCTCGTGACGGAGCGGCGCTCGGGTAGGGATCGCCGAGCTGTGGTGAGAGGAAAGCTAGGCTAGCGGCACAGCCGGTCGACCAGCTCGCGGACGGCCGCGCCCTGGTAGCCGCGCCGCACCAGATACGCCGTGAGCCGTCGCTTGCGGACGGGCACGGGCAGTCCCGCGAGCTGCCGCGCGCGTTTCTCCGCCACCGCCGGCGCCGTCCGCGCCGGATCGAGATCCTCGTCCGCTACCGCCTGCGCCACCGCCGCTTCCGCCAGGCGCCGCTCGACGCCTTGCGCGAGCAGGTCCCGCACCAGCCGCGTGGGGCCGCGGCCTCGGGCGGCGCTGCTCGCGGCATAGTCCCGCGCAAATGTCGCGTCGTCCAGCAGACCCTGAGCCGCCAACCGGTCGAGCGCGCCGTCCGCGGCGGCGGGAGGATGCTGCTTATTGAGGAGGCGGCGGCGCAGGTCGAGGCGCGCGTGGGCCCGCCGCCCCAGGGCCCGGAGGGCCGCGCGGTGAGCGGCCTCGACGTCGGCCAACTCCTGGAGCCGTTGGAGCACCCGGGGTCCCAGCTCGGCGCCGACGACAAGGTTGAGCCCGAGGAGCGCCTCGGCGGGGAGTGAAGCAAACCGCCCCCGATCCACTTCGACGAGCCGGTAATCCGGCCGGCGGGGATCGGGGGCGAGTCCGGTGAGAATCATTCGTCCAGGGGCGCCGCGTCCTCCTCGGGGCCGGCGGCCGGGGCCTTCACGCCGAGATGCTCCTTGACGCGCACTTCGACCTCCGCCGACATCTCGGGGTGGTCTTTCAGGTAGAGCTTGGCGTTCTCGCGTCCTTGACCGATGCGCTCCTTGCCGTACGAGTACCAGGCCCCCGACTTCTCGATGATCCCCGCTTCGGCGGCGATGTCGACGAGCAGCGACTCGTGGCTGATGCCCTCGTCGAACATGATGTCGAACTCCGCCTGCCGGAACGGGGGCGCCACCTTGTTCTTTACCACCTTCACGCGCACGTGGTTGCCGATCACCACCTCGCGCTCCTTCACCGGCCCGATGCGGCGCATGTCCAGCCGCACCGAGGCGTAGAACTTGAGCGCCCGCCCGCCGCTCGTCGTCTCCGGATTGCCGAACATCACGCCGATCTTCTCGCGCAGCTGGTTGATGAAGATCACCGAAGTGCGGGAACGGTTGATCGCGCCCGCGAGCTTGCGCAGCGCCTGGCTCATCAGCCGCGCCTGGAGACCGGGGAGCGAGTCGCCCATCTCACCTTCGATCTCCATCTTGGGCACCAGGGCGGCAACAGAATCGATGACCACCACGTCTACGGCGCCGGAGCGCACCAGGATCTCGCAGATCTCGAGCCCCTGCTCGCCCGTGTCGGGCTGCGAGACGAGCAGATTCTCGATGTCCACGCCGAGCTTTTTGGCGTATTCCACGTCGAGGGCATGCTCGGCGTCGATGTAGGCGGCCGCGCCTCCCGCCCGCTGGGCGTGCGCCACCACGTGCAGCGCGAGCGTCGTCTTCCCGCTCGACTCCGGGCCGAAGATCTCGGTCACCCGCCCCCGCGGGATGCCCCCGATGCCGATGGCCGCATCGAGGTTGATCGCGCCCGTGGAGATGCCTTCGAGCCGCACCTGCGGCGTATCGGCGCCCATCCGCATGATCGAGCCCTTGCCGCAGGTCTTCTCGATCTGGGTGATCGCTAGGTTCAGGGCCTTCCGACGGTCGTCGGAGAGCTTGGTTGTTTCGCGGTTCTCGGCCGCCATGAGCATCCTCGACATGGTTGGGAGCCTCCCTGGTTGGAGGCCCGAATATATACCGAAACCAGCTTCAGCGCCACCCGGGACGAAACGCGTCCTCGACGTGCTCCAACTTATTCCCGGTCAGTGCGATACAGTCGAAGCGGTAGATGTCGGAGGGCCGGCCGCAGCGATCCACCCACACCCGGGCCGCCTTCACGATTTCCCGCCGCTTGGCGCCGGTGATCGCTTCGAGGGGGCTGCCGAACCCCTCCCCCCGCCGCGCCTTCACCTCCACGAACGCTACCACGGGCCCCCGCCGGGCGACGAGATCGATCTCGATCCGGCCGACCCGGAACCGGTGCGCCGCGATTTCCCAGCCTCGCGACTGCAGGTAGCGGATCGCCTGCTCTTCAGCCGCGAGGCCCCGCCGGTGCCGCTCGTCGGTCCACTGCTCCGGGTCGCTTCTGATGCCGCTCTCCACGCCGGCAACCTAGCGGCTCGCCGTCCTACCCGCGTAACCCAATCTACGCGCGGGGTGCCCTATTCACTCAAGTCTTCGAGGCCCACGAGCACGTCTCGCGGTTTCGACCCGTTGGCCGGACCCAGGATTCCCGCCAGCTCGAGCTGATCGATGATGCGCGCCGCGCGGCCGTACCCGATGCTCATGCGCCGCTGCAGCAGCGACGTCGAGCCGAGCTGGTTCTGAATGCACACCTCGGCGGCCTGTCGGAACAGCGGATCGCGCTCCCCTGACTCCTGGCTCCCAACTCCTTCTTCGCCTTGCTTCTCGGCCTCCTCGATCGCCGCCACCTGCTCGTCGATCGTCGGCTTGCCGGGGACTGGGGCGGCCGCGCGGGGCGCGTGCGCCTTGTACCACTCCATCAGGCGCTCCGTCTCGTCCGTCGAGATGAACGCCCCCTGCACACGCATCGGCTCGCTCTTGCCCGGCGGCAGGAATAGCATGTCGCCGTTCCCGAGCAGCGTCTCGGCGCCGTTCTGGTCCAGGATCGTGCGGCTGTCCACCTTGGCCGAGACGCGGAACGCGACCCGGCAGGGGAAGTTGGCCTTGATGAGTCCCGTGATCACGTTCACCGACGGCCGCTGCGTGGCGAGGAGGAGGTGAATCCCGACGGCGCGGGACTTCTGGGCCAGCACCGCAAGCGGCGTCTCGATCTCGCTCTGGACGGTCAGCATCAGATCCGCCAGCTCGTCCACGATGAGCACGACGTACGGGACGATGCCATCGGTGTACTCGGCATCGAACGGCAGCTCCTTTTGGATACCGGCCTGGGTGGCGAGCGTCTCGCGTGGGCCCTGCAGCGGCCGCTTCTCTTCCACCTTCTTGTTGAAGTCGGCGATGTTGCGCGCGTGGTTGGCGTGCAGCAGCCGGTAGCGCCGCTCCATCTCCCACACGGCCCACTTCAGGACGTTCGCCGCTTTGTGGTGGCTGGTCACCACCGGCAGCCCCAGATGGGGCAGTGCCGCGTACATCGACAGCTCCACCATCTTCGGGTCGATCATCAGCAGCTTCAGTTTATCGGGCGGATGGGCGTACACGAGGCTCGTGATGATCGCGTTGATGCACACCGACTTCCCCGACCCGGTGGCGCCAGCGATCAGCAGGTGGGGCATCTTGGCGAGGTCGTCCACCACCTCGTCGCCTTCCAGGTTGCGGCCCAGCACGACCGGCAGCGTGCGGGTCGGGCGTCGGAACTCCGCCGTGTCGATCAGCTCGCGGACGTGCACCATGCGCGGCGTGGGATTCGGCACCTCGATGCCGATCGCCGCCTTGCCGGGAATCGGCGCGACGATCCGCAGCGACTGGGCCCGCATGGCGAGCGCCAGATCGTCGGCGAGCCCCGCCACGCGTCCCACCTTCACGCCGCGTCCCGGCGTCAGCTCGAATCGCGTCACCACTGGTCCCACGGTGCGGTCCGCGATCTGCGCCCCGACGCGGAACGTCTCGAGCGTCGCCACCAGCCGGCGGCCCATTTCCTCGATCTGCGCCGCGTCGGCATCGGCGACAGCGCCGGGACCTTCGTTCAACAACTCTATAGGCGGGATCAAAGAGCCCGCAGGGGGCGGTGTGGGCTTGGGGAGCAGTGCGCTCTTGGACTTGCGCTCTTTCGGGAAACGAGAAACGGGAAACGGGGCAGGCGCAGCCGACGCGTCCGGCTCGCGCTTCGCCTTGAGACCTACCCTCTCCGTTTCCCGTATCTCGTTTCCCGTTTCCCGGCTTCTCAGCAGTGCCAGCGGATGCCACCCGATCGTCACGATGCCCAGCGCCGAGAGCGCGAACACTCCCGCCAGAACGCCGCCCGCCGTTCCCACGGCGCCCTGGAGGCCCGCGGCCAGGAATGCCGGCAGCAGGCCGACGAGTTTCTGGGTCGCGCTCCATAGCGCGTAGTCGAACGGGAAGTGGGGGCCGATCGCGATGCCGATGCCGTAGGGCACGAGCAGGATCAGGCCGGCGCCGAGCACCGCGGCGCGTCCCGACGACAGGGGCCCCAGCCGTCCGAACGCGGCCAGCGCCCACCCGACGCCCAGCATCGGCACGATCACAGCCCCCAGGCCCAGCACCTTCCACAACAAGCCGCCGATGGAGCGCCCCCAGCTGCCCGTCAGGGGCAGCTGTAGCAGCGTGAGGCCCAGGAACAGGCCCACGACGAGGGCCGCGATGCCGATGAGCTCTTGCCGGTGCGCGTCCTTCGGCTTCATGCCGTGATGCGGCGGTCGGCGTACACGGGCACGACGGCGACGCGATCGGGAGCGGCGCACACGGCCACATCTTCCGCCAGCCCCGCCTCGACCAGCTGGCGCGCGGCGGCGCTGGCCGCGAACGCGTCGCGCCACCCCCCCTGCTGGCCCGCGAGGTCGAGCGAGACCTGGGCCGCGTCGTTCAGGGCCAGCTTGCGGATGCCCTTTTTCACGGCCTTGATGAGCCGTCCGGCCGTGTAGGCGTCTTCCAGCGCGAACTGTTTTTCCCGGCCGGCGCACAGGATGACCAGCTCGCCCCGCTCGTCGAACGCGGCGCGGGCGCGCTCGGTCACGGCCGTGAAATTGAGCGCCGCGGCCACCAGTACCGGGTCGCCCCCTTGCGCGACCACCAGCGCGGGCGTGCCGTTGGTCGTGGCGAGAAAGACCGTCTTCCCTCCCACCGCCTCGGGGGTCATTTCGCGGGGCGAGTTGCCGAGACCGAACCCCTCGATCTTCAGGCTGCGACGCTCCCCCGCCAGCACGATCCCGTCCTTCTCGAGGTTCGCGGTCAGGCGCACGGCTTCCTCGGACGTGGCGGCCGGGACGATCGCTTTGGCGCCCGCGGCGAGCGCCGTGACGATCGTGCTCGTGGCCCGCAGCACGTCGATGACGACGACCGCCCGGCCCGCGAGATCTCCCGCATTCAGGCCGGAGGGGGTGAAGTAGACGTCGATCTTCATGGGTGGTCTTTGAGGAGCTGCGGCTCGCGCTCGAGGAACTTCGTATCCACGGTGCCGGCCACGAAGTCCGGGTGTCGCATGACGCGGCCCAGGAACGGAATGGTCGTGGTCACGCCTTCAATGATAAACGAGTCGAGCGCCTGGCGCATGCGGGCCAGCGCCTCGCTCCGGTTGTTGCCGTGCACGATGACCTTCGCGAGCAGCGAGTCGTAGTACGGGGGCACGGTGTAGCCCGCGTAGATATGGGTATCGACGCGCACGCCGGGGCCGCCCGGGGGATGGTAGGCCGTAATCAGCCCGGGCGAGGGCTGGAAATTGCGCGCCGGGTCCTCGGCATTGACCCGGCATTCGATCGCGTGCCCGCGCAGCCGGTTGCCGTTCATCACGAACGACAGTGGCTCCCCGGCCGCGATGCGGATCTGCTCCTTCACGAGGTCGAAGTTGGTGCACATCTCGGTGACGGGATGCTCGACCTGAATCCGCGTGTTCATCTCCATGAAGTAGAACGATCCGTCCTCGTCCAGCAGGAACTCGATCGTGCCCGCCCCCACGTAGCCGATCGATTCCGCCAGCTTGACCGCCGCGTCGCCGATGTCCTCACGCAGCGTCTGATCGACCGCGGGACTCGGCGCTTCCTCGATCAGCTTCTGGTGCCGGCGCTGCACCGAGCAGTCGCGCTCGCACAAATGCATCACTTTTCCTTGCGTGTCCCCCATGATCTGGATCTCGATGTGGCGGGGGCGCGCGAGGTACTTCTCGAGGTAGACCTCGCCCGACCCGAAGGCGGCGAGCGCCTCCTGCTTGGCCAAATTGAAGGCCTGGCCAAACTGCTCCGCATCGGTGGCGACCCGCATCCCCTTCCCGCCCCCGCCCGCCGCCGCCTTGATGATGACCGGAAACCCGATCTTGGCGGCGACCTTCAGCGCGTCCTCCACGGCCTCGATGGGGCCCGGCGAGCCCGGTACGGTCGGCACCTTCTGCTTCTGCGCGAGCTTGCGGGCGGTCGCCTTGTCCCCCATTTGGCGGATGTGGTCGGGCGTCGGGCCGATGAAGGTGATGTTGGACGCGCCGACCTTTTCGGCGAACTCGGCGTTCTCGGCGAGGAAGCCGTAGCCGGGGTGGATCGCGTCGGCGCCGGTGATCTCGGCGGCCGCGATCAGGCGGGGAATGTTGAGGTAGCTGTCACGGCCCGGCGCGCGTCCGATGCAGACGTCGTCGTCGGCGAAGCGCACGTGCAGGCACTCGCGGTCCGCCTCCGAATACACGGCGACCGTTTCGATGCCGAGCTCCTTGCACGCGCGAATCACCCGCAGGGCGATCTCCCCGCGGTTTGCGACGAGCACTTTCTTGAACATCAGGGCGTCAGCTCGATGCCACCGGCCGCCCGACCCCCCGCTCCCGCGGCACCGAGCCGATTCCCCGACGAATCGACGCCCGAGACCTTCAGCGCGAACTCGCTCGGGTTCGAGGAATAGAACAGGGCGCTCTCGTAGCTGATCACCCCTTGCTGGTACCACTGGAACAGCGACTGATCGAACGACTGCATCCCGTACTGCACCGACCCTTCGGCGATCAGGTCCGGGATGCTGAGCGACTTGGAGAGGTCGCGGATGTTATCGGCGACCGCCGCCGTGTTGATCAATACCTCGGCAGCCGGCACCCGGCCCTTGCCGTCCTTGCGGGGCACGAGCCGCAGCGAGATCACCGAGTGCAACGCGGTCGAGAGCAGGTGCCGGATCTCGTCGTGCTGGTGCGGCGGGAAGAACGAGATGACGCGCGTGATCGACTGCGTCGCATCCGTCGTGTGCAGCGTGGAAAACACCATGTGGCCGGTGTCCGCGGCCTTCAGCGCCGTATCCAGCGTTTCCACGTCGCGAATCTCGCCGATCAGGATCACGTCCGGGTCCTGGCGCAGCACGTGACGCAGCGCCGAGTTGAACGACAGCGTATCGTTCCCCACCTCACGCTGCGAGATGTTGGCGAGGTTGTCGCGGTGCAGGAACTCGATCGGGTCCTCGATCGTGATGATGTTGACCCGGCGGTTCGTGTTGATGTGGTTGATCATCGCCGCGAGCGCCGTCGATTTCCCCGACCCGGTCACGCCCGTCACCAGCACCAGCCCGCGCGGCTTCAGCGCGATTTCCTCGAGCACCGGCGGCAGCGAGAGATCCTTGATCTGCTTCACTTCATAAGGAATCGCCCGGAACGCGAACGCCACCGTGCCGCGCTGCTGGTACACGTTCGTCCGGAACCGGCCCACCCCCGGCACGCCGATCGCGAAGTCCGCCTCTTTGTGCTCGGCGAACTCCTTGACCTGCCGCGGCGTCATGATCTGCTCGGCGAGCGACTTCAGCTCCTCCGGCTTGAGCGGCTGCGTGTCGAGGCCCACCAGATCGCCGTTCACCCGGATGGTCGCCGGCCGCCCGACCTTGAGCAGCAGATCGGAGCCGTTCCGTTGCACCATGTGGGTAATGGCTTGCTTGAAGTTGAATGGGACGGGAGGCGCGTCAGCCATTGGGATCCACCCGGAAGAGGACTTGCCCGAACTCGACCGGCTGCGCGTTCTGCACGCACACTTCCTTCACGACTCCGCCGACCTCGGACTCGATCTCGTTCATGATCTTCATCGCTTCGATGACGCACACCACCTGACCGACAGTGACGCGGCTCCCGACCTTCACGTAGGGCTGAGCGCCGGGCTCGGGGGCCGCATAGAAGGTCCCGACCATGGGAGACGGAATCCCGAGCAGATGGGAGGCGGGGGCTGCCACCGACCCCTCCCCCGTCCCCCGTCCCCCTTCCCCGGGCCGGGAGAGGGGGGACGGGGGAAGGGTGGGCTGCGCCACCACGACGTGGCCGCCCGCGTTCCCCACCGCGTGGCCGGCTTTCGAGACCCGGACGGACGACCAAGCGCCGAACCACCCGCGCCGGATCTCGATGGCGCCCACGTCCGGGGCGTCCTTCAGGATCTGCACGAGCTGCGCGATGATGTCGAGCTTCATAGGGGGAAAATACGCCTCCTCGGGCCCTACACCAGTTCCACGAGATCGGTACGGCCGTCCGACAGGAGCACGGGCCCGGCCGCCGACAGGTGTACGTCGTCTTCGATGCGCACCCCGCCCTGGCCCGCCAGATACACGCCCGGCTCGATCGTCACCACGGCGTCCAGCGGCAACGGGTCGGTCGCGGTGCGCGCGAGGCGCGGCGCCTCGTGCACCTCGATCCCGAGCCCGTGGCCCGTCGAATGGCCGAACGCGTCGCCGAAGCCCCGCGCCTCGATCGGATCGCGCGCCAGCGCGTCGGCGTCGCGTCCGGCAAGCCCGGCACGGACGCCCTCGCGGGCCCGCCGCTGCGCGCCCTGGACCAGCTCGTACAGCGCGCGCTGCACCTCCGTGGCCCGCGCCCCAACGACGACCGTTCGCGTCAGGTCGGCGCAATACCCGTCGACGACGGCGCCGAAGTCTAGCAGCAGCCACTCCCCGGCCGCCACCGGCCGGCGGCTGGTTTGCGCGTGCGGCAGGGCGCTGCGCGGTCCCGACGCCACGATCACGGGGAAGGGGTGCGCTTCGCTCCCCCGCCGCCGCAGCGCGCCCTCGAGCGTCCCCGCGATCTCGAGCTCGGTCAGGCCCGGCCGCACCGCCGTCAGCGTCTCGCGCAGCGCGTCGCCCGCGAGCTCGGCGGCGGCGCGAATCGCGGCCACCTCCCCCGGATCCTTGCGCGCCCGCAGCCGCTCCACCAGCTCGCCCGCCACCGTCCAACGCCACGCCTTCCCCGGCCCGGCGAACCGCTCGGCGTCCTTCACCGTCAGCGCGTGGGCCTCGTAGCCGATCGTGGTCACCGCGCCGAGCGTGGGCAGCTCCTTGAAGAGCCGATCCCACACGCTCGTGCCTTCGATTTCGACCCGGGCAACCCCGCCCGCCTCCTCCCGCGCCTGCGCGTCGTACCGGAAGTCGGTGACGAGCAGCAGGTCCGCACGCGTCGCCACCGCCACGCCCGCCGACCCGCTGAAGCCGGTCAGGTAGCGGATGTTGGGGCGCGACGTCACCAGCAGCGCGTCGAGCCCCGCTGCTTCGAGCAGTCCGGCGAGCGCGTCGTGCCGCTCGCGTCGTCGGTCAGCGCCCATCGCGGGACGCGAGGTGGCCGAGATGACTCACCAGGGCCTCGAGTCCCAGCCGGTAGCTGTCGGCGCCGAACCCCGCCACCACGCCGACCGCGAGATCCGCGAGCAGCGACCGGCGCCGCTCCGCCTCGCGGGCGAAGATGTTCGACAGGTGCACCTCGACGAACGGCACGCGCACGGCGAGCAGCGCGTCGCGCACCGCCAGGCTCGTGTGGGTAAACGCCGCGGCATTGATCAACGCGCCGTTGGCCCGCCCCTGGAGCTGCTGAATCGCCTCGACCAGCTCGCCTTCGTGGTTCGTTTGCGTCCAGCTGCAGTCGACGCCGAGGGTGCGCGCGCGTTCCCGCGTGGACGCTTCGATCTCGGCCAGACTGGTGCGGCCGTACACCTCGGGCTCGCGCTCGCCGAGCAGATTCAAGTTGGGGCCGTTCAGCACGGCGATGTGCACTAGGACTTGAGCTTTTTCAGCCACTGCTGGAATTGATCGAGCTCTCCCTCGTTTTCCGGCGGCCGTTGCGTCCGGCCCGAGGCGCGGGCGGGTTGGCGCGGCTCGGCCGCGGCCGCGGGCGATGGCGCACCACCGGCGCCGCCGAAGAACTGATCGAACGAGAAGCCCCCTTCTGCAGTCTCCTTGACCTCACCGGCACCTTCCCCTTCACCGCCGCCGGCGCGGTCCTGAGGATCAGCGACCCCTCCCTCCGGCGCGGAGCGGCGGCTCGCGTCCTCGCCGAACACCGAGTCGAGTGAGATGTGATCGTCGGCGGGATGCGTCGGGTGACCCGGTGCGGGGCCGAGCGACTCCTCCGTCTCGGGCGCCGTCTCGAAAGCCGCCTCGAGTGTCGTCGGCGCCGACGGGGAGGGCGGGGAGGGGGACGCGGGGGCTGGGGGAGGAGCTGGCGGAGGCGCGGGCATCGCGGCCGCACCACGCCCGGCGAACACCCCCCTCAAGAACGACTGCGCCGACACGCCGGACCCACCCCCGCCCCCCCCGCCCCCCCCACCCGCCGCCCGCCGCCGGTGGCCGCCTCCGGACAGCTGGTCGACCTTGCGCTGCAACCCCGCGTCGCCAGGCCGCTGCGCGAGCAATGCCTGGTACACGCGGAGCGCGTCGTGCTGGTGCCCCTGCTTGAGATACAGCTCGGCCATCGTCTCGGTGAGCACCGGCTCCGCGCGCGACAGCGCGGCCGTGTCCGCAGCTCCGTCGTCGTCGGACAGCGCGACCGCTGCCGGGATCGACGCGCGGGGCCGCGGGGCCGGCGGCGGCACCGGCGGCGGGGGCGGCGCGGGAACGGCGGCCGACGGGCGCGACCGCCTGGGCAGATCGTCGGGCATGATCAGCGGCAGGTCTACCGGTGACGCCGACTCCTCGGTCAGCTCGGGCATGGGCGGCGCCTGCTCCGGCGGCGGAGGCGTATCGAGCTTGAACAACCCGCCCCCCTCGTATTGCGTCCGGGCGAGTCCTTCGACCTCGACTTGCTCGACCTGCTGGGAGCTCAGCTCGACGTCCTCCTGGACCTCGAGCCCCTCGGCCTTGGCCGCGGCGTGCGCGTCGGCGTTCGCGTTGAGCGTCTCATCGAACACCTCGACGAGGTCCGGCGACGGCTTGGCTGCCGCCACGACGGGCGCCGCTTCGCTGACCGACGTGTGCTCGACCACGAAGTCGGGCTGCGGCATGGCCGCCGTCGGAGCCTCGGCGATCTTGGCCGACCCGGCTTTCGACTTGGCGCGCGCCAGCGCCTCGGCGGCGTCACCGTTCATGGGGTCGGCGGCCAGGAGGCGCGTCAGCCAATTGACCGCTTCGGCGAACCGGCTGTTGCGCTCGGCGATCTCCCCGAGAATCTTGAGCGCGATGATGTTCTCGGGATCCAGCGCCAGCACCTTGGCAAACACCTCGGACGCGCCGGCGTCGTTCTTCATGTCGATGAGGCAGCGCCCGTACACGATGTGGGCGCTCACGTAGTCGGGGTGGCGCTCGAGACCGCTCTTGCACAGGTCGATGGCCCTATCTAGTTCTCCCGCTTTACGATAGGCGTCCGCCAGGGGCGCGAAATTCCGCCCCTTTGGGTTCTCCAGCCACCGCCGCTCGAGCTTCTCGATCTCGCTGGTGTAGGCCACGACCTAAGTCTATGTGGGAATTGGACGAAGATAGTGTCCGCCCGGCGTCGCTGTCAATCAGACGCGGCGTCGGTCGCTTGAGTTTGTACGTTGTCGTTTCTAGCTTTAGCGCCCTTATGCTACGCGCAATGCGCTCCAACGCGAAGTACGTCTTCTTTATTCTCGCTGGCTCATTCATCCTCTGGCTGGCGATCGGCCAGGTCATGAGCATCCTCGCGCCCAGCGCCAATGTCGTGCTGCGCGTGAACGGCCGCGAAGTCCAGATCACCGAGTACCAACAACGTCTCCAATACGCCTACGAGCAGTACCGCCGGCAGTACGGCAATGCGACGCTGAGTCGTGAGGACGAGGACGAGATCCAGAAGCAGCTGATCGATCAGATCACCAACGAGATCCTGCTGCAGCAGGAGTACCGCCGCCTCGGCATCGGCGTGAGCGACGCGGAGGTGATCGAGGCAGCCCGCACGTCCCCGCCGCCGGAGATCACCCGCGACCCCCAGTTCCAGACCAACGGCCAGTTCGACCCCGCCAAGTGGCAGCGCTTCCTCTCGTCCGGCGCCGACCGCCAGACGCTGGCGCAGCTCGAGGCGATCTACCGCGAGCGCATTCCGCAGATCAAGCTGGCACAGTACTTGACCTCGGACGTGTACATCTCGGACGCCAAGCTCTGGCGGATCTATCGGGACCAGCACGACTCCGTGACGGTCGCGGTCCTGCCCGTGTTCGCCAGCATCGTCACCGACTCGATGCCGGTGTCCGACGCCACGCTGAGGCGCTATCTCGCGGCGCACGAAGACGAGTTCAAGCGACCGGCGGTCGCGTTTGTCCGGTTTATCGCCCAGCCGCGCCTCCCCGACCCCGCCGACACGGCGGCGGCGCGGGCCCGCGTGAACCGCATCCGCGCCGAGTTGGTGCGAGGCGCCAAGTTCGAGGACGTCGCCCGGCGGGAATCGGGCGACACGGTGAGCGGCCGGCAGGGCGGCGATCTGGGGTGGATCAAGCGCGAACAGTCGGGGTTCGACCGCCGGTTCATGGAAGCCGCGAAGGCGCTGCGGCCCGGGCAAGTGTCGGCGCCGGTGCTCAGCGACTTCGGCTACCATCTGATCCGCCTCGACGCGGCCAGGGGCGACTCGCTGCACGTCCGGCACATTCTCGTGCCGATCGAGCTGCAGGAGCCGCACCTCGACTACGTCGAGGCCCGCGCCGACTCGATCGAGCGGCTTGCTGCTGAGCAACCCGACGGCGCTCTGCTGGACAGCGCGGCGCGGCGGTACAACCTGCCCGTGTCTCCCTTGCATCAGGTCGTCGAGGGGCAGCCGCTCGTGCTCGGCCGCTATCGGATTCCCGATGTGAGCGTGTGGGCCTTCGAAGCCAAGGTCGGCGAATCGGGTCCGATCGTCGAAGCGGAGCCGGCCTACTATGTCTTCCGGCTCGACTCGCTCGTGCCCGGCGGCGTGCCCCCGCTCGACGTCGTGCGGGCGGAGGTGCTCCAGGCGGTGCGGCGCGAGCAGCAAGCGATCATCGCGCAGCAGCGCGCCGAATCGCTGGCGACCGCGCTGCGCGGCGTCCCCAATCTCCTCGCGGCCGGCGCGGCGCGCGGCCTGCGCGGCGACCGCCTGGGCCCGTTCACGCGCCTGGCCCCGCCGGGTTACCTCGGGCAGCAGCCGCTCGTCGTCGGCACGGCGTTCGGGTTGCGGGTGGGAGAGCGGAGCGGCGCGATCCAAGGGGAAGCGGGGTCGTTCCTCGTCGAATCGCTGGGCCGGAAGCAGGCTGATTCGTCGGCATGGCTGGCGCAGCGCGACGCGCAGCGCGCGCAGCTGCTGACTGCCGTGCGGCAGGCCCGGATCCAGCAATGGGTCGACGGCCTGCGCGCCCGGGCGAAAATCGTGGACCGGCGCAAGGACATCTACCGGTCGCAGGCCACCGAACCCATCTCCCTCTAGCGGGGGCGCTACTCCAGCAGGCGCTTTGGTTTCGCGTCCCGCGGCGGCTCGTTCTCGGGGAGCCGCTGGATGCTGTCCTCCGCGTCGGAAAGGGCGCGCTTGAACTCTCGCAGCCCCTTCCCCACCGCCCGGCCCGCGTCGGGCAGGCGGTTGGCCCCGAAGACGAGCAGCACGATGAGCAGGAGAATCAGGATCTCGCTGCCGCTCAGATTGCCGAGCATCAGCGCCGCCTACTCACTCAGCCGTTTGGGGCCGGCGCCTGAGGTCGGGGGAGGCGGCAGGGGCTTCTCGGACGGAGGGGCGTCCGAGCTGTCGTCCTGCAGGCCCCGTCTGAACTCCCGCCAGCCTTTCCCAATCGACCCGCCGATCTCCGGAATGCGCTTCGCCCCGAAGAAGAGCACGAGGATGAGCAGGAGAATCGCGATTTCTGTGAAGCCGAGATTACCGAGCATAGCAACTCCGATCAGAAGAGCGATCGGGCGACGGAGTACGCGATCGCGACGCCGAGCACCGCGAGCAGCGACACATCCAACCCGATCGGCCCCAGCGTAAGGGACACCACCAGCAGGTCCACGTGCACCGGCCCCAGGGTCGGCGCCACGGACCACGTGAAAATCTCCTTGGCCGGTCCCTGCGGCAGGAAACGCCGCAGGAACGCGTTCAGGAGCCCGCCCAGCACGAACCCGGCGGCGAGCACGCCGAAGTAGAACAGGGGACGGCGCGGGCCCTGGGCCACCTGTCAGCTACGCCGCTCCACGGCGTACGCGATGCTGTCCCGCAGGGCGTCCCGCGCGGCCGACGGCGGCAGCCCCTCGAGCTCCGCCTCCGCCTGCTGGGCGAGCTCCAGGGCCCGTTGCCGTGCCGTCTCGAGCCCTCCCGCGGTGTCCACCAGACGGATGACCTCCGCCACCAGCTCGTCGGGCGGCTCTGCCGCGTCCATCAGTCGGGCGACGGCGCGCCGGTCCTCCGGGGGCATGCGCGCCAGGGCCGCGATCAGCGGCAGCGTCACCTTGTGCTCCCGCAGATCCAACCCCGACGGTTTGCCCGTGACGGCTTCCGTCTGCGTGTAGTCCAGCAGGTCGTCGGTGATCTGGAACGCCATGCCCAGGAGCATCCCGAAGCGAGCCAGCGCCTTTCGGTGCCCCGGCGCCGCCCCGAGGGCGCCCACTTCGCACGCGCCGGACAAGAGGGACGCCGTCTTGGCGCGAATCAGCTGGTCGTAGGCCGCTTCGCCGTATGACAGCTTGTCGTGCGCCTCGAGCTGCCGCATCTCGCCGACGGTCATCTCGTTCGTCACGCGCGCCAGCACGCGCAGCGGCTCCGGGTCGTCGAGCTTCACCAGCTCGATGATGGCCCGCGAGTAGAGGTAGTCGCCCATGATCACGGCGATCTGGTGCGAGAACAGCGCATTGATCGTCGGCAGGCCGCGCCGCAGCACGGAGTGATCCACGGAATCGTCGTGCACCAGCGTCGCCAGGTGGATCAGCTCCACCACGGCGGCCAAGGTCACGGCGCGGGGATCGCTCCCGCCCGCCGCCCGGTGGGAGAGCAGCAGCAACGTCGGGCGGAACAGCTTCCCCTTCATCGTCAGCAGATGCTCGTTCACGTCGCTGATGATGGGGAAGTCGGCCGCGATGATGCGGCGCAGCTCGTCGATGACGCGGTCCAGCTCCACGGCCACGGGGCGCTGCACGTCGGGCAGTGAAACGCGGGCGACCTGTTGGCTCACGTCACCGCGCCTTGGCGAGCGCCTTCACGCGCTCGCCCACGTCCAAGAAGCGGATTTCGACGGCGAACACCCGCCCGTATAGATCGCGCGCATCCACCTTCTTCCCCTGTTCCTCGAGCGCCCGCGCCAGCCAGTACAGCACGCCGAGCCGCTCCTGATCCCCGGACGCGGGCAGGTCCAGCCCGCGGCGCAGGATCGACTCGGCGACGCCGTAGGCGCCCTTGTCGAAGAAGCAGACCCCGAGCAGCTCGGACGTCCGCAGCTTGCCCTCGGGAGCGCGCAGCGCCTTCTGGAACTCCGCGATCGCTTCGTCGAGGAGACCCATTTCCTTGAACGCCACGCCCAGATCGTAGTGCGACTGGAAGTCCGCCTCGTCGATGTTCTCGTCGATGCCCTGCTTGAACCGGGCCAGCATGTCGTGAAAGTCCTTCTCCTCGTCGCCGGTCGGCTCCTCGTCGGCGACCGTCATGCGGCTGTCTTTGGCGGGCGTGTCATCCTCCATCATCATCGACCCGAGATCGATGAAGTTTCCGCCCAGGTCGGCCTCGTCACGCACTTTCATCTTTGCGTCCTTGGCCTTGGTCTTCCCTTCCTTCGGCGGCTCCGCGGACGCCGGCGCGAGCATCGCGAGCGCCGCTTTGGCCCGCTCGTTCCGCGGATCGTGCTCGGCGCAGCGAAGGTATACGGCGCGCGCCTTCTCCGGCAGGTCGGTGCGCAGTAGCGTGTCGGCGAGCTCGAGGTACGCGTCGACAAGCTTGCTCTTGTCCCCGGCCTTGAACGAAAACTCCACCGTCTTCTGGCGGTGCCGCACGCTGTTCGGATCGAGCCGTAAGATCTCGTCCACCAGATCCTGCGCCTGCTGCAAGTTGCCGGCGTTCTCGTAGCCCGTCGTGGCGAGGTCGAGCTCCTCGATCCCGCGATCCCGGTCGCCCCCCTCGATCAAGGCTTCCCCGAGCGCCTGGTGCGCCTCCGGATCGTCGGGGTTGTCCGCCACCCGCGACTCCAGCTCGTCGATCGACGCCGCGGCGGGGGCCGCTTCGATATTCCCGAAAACGAGCGACCCGGACTGGTCGCCCTGATTCATGATGCCGTCGAGCCCCAGATCGATGAACCCCGACTTGCGGCCCACGGAGATCGACGTGTCGTCGTCCGTCGTGATAAAGCTGGGGTGCGCGTGCCCCTCCTCGATCGCGAGCGGCTCGTCGTCGACGTCGTGACCCGCGTCGGTCGTCGCCGTCTCGAAATCGGGTTCCAACTCGAGCGGCGGCACCTCGACCACCGTCTTCCGCTTCTCGGGTGGAGGCGCGGGCGTGGGCGCCGACGGACGCTTCGGCACCACCGGCTTGACCTTCGGCGGCTCGGCTGCGGGGGCCGCCGGCCGTCCCAGCGGCTTGAGCGTGGGCGGCCCCGCCTTCGCCGCAGCCGGCGCTTGCTTCGGCGGCGCCGGCGGCGGCGGCGGTGTCTTCCGGAGCGGCGGTGGAGGTGCGCGACGGGGAGGCGGTGGCGGCTCGTCGTCGAGGTCGAGGTTGCCGTCCAGAACGAGGTCGGCCTCCTCGAGGGCGTCCGCCTCCTCCGCGTCGGCCGCAGTGGGCTCGAGCTCGCTCATGGGCTCGAGATCCAGATCCGCGGGATTCAGCTCCTCGCGGATCGACGGCGTGCGGGTCGCGCCCGCCCGCACCTCGCCGAAGTCGGCGTGCGTCGTCTCCAACCCCTCGAGCATCCCACCGCCCGGCTGCGCGGCGTCTTCGGACAGGCTCGTGGTCTCGATCTCCAGCGACTCGTCGGGCTCGGGCTCCGGCGCCGGCGCGCGGAGGGGGGGGGAGGGGGCCGCCCTGGAGAGTGGCGGCGCGGGCGCGATGCTCGACTTTCCGCCTTTGGGCGACGCTGGCGCGTTGACATCGAGGAACACGAGGCTCGACGTCTTGCGCTTCCCCGACTTGGAGAGATCGTCTGCCGCTGGGGGTTTCGCGGCGGGTGGGACGTTCGCGCGCACCGACGACCGCCGCCCCGGGTCGCCGTACATCTTGAGGTGCTCGTACAGGATCTCGCGGAGGTTCTCGCTCTCGGGCGAGATATCGGTGAACTCCTTCAGCGCCGCGAACGCCAGCTCGATTTTCCCGGCCTTCTGCATCCGCTCGGCGTACTGCACGAAGTTGTGTTGCGCCTCGGCCATGAAGCCCTTCGCGGCGTACAGCTTCGCGAGCTTTAAGTACGTCGCTTGCCGCGCCGGCGCGTTGCGCACCACCTTGTTGCACATCGCGATGGCGTTGTTGTGAAAGCCGAGCTCGGCATACTTGTCCACCGCGCGGTCGTAATAATCCGCCGCCTCGGCGGGGTCCTTCAGCTTGATGTAGAGGTCACCGATGCGGTTGTAGATCGCGAGGTCGGGGTTCGCTTCCCCCTCGGATTCCTGCACCTTGAGCGCGTCGATCCAAGTGTCGATGGCCTTTTTGGGGTCCCGGGCCTCCAGGCCCTTGGCCCTGTCTTTCAGCTGCTCAAGTTTGGACATGGCCTTCTAAGATACCGGGACGGGAAGTTCGCGACAAGCCGAACCCCCTGTCCAGACGGCGCTTACGACGTTCGCACCCATCCAATACGCCACTTCCCGCCAGTCGTCCACCCGGGCAATCACGAGGTCCGCCGCGAACCCGGGGGCCAGCTGGCCACGCTCCCCAGCCAGTCCGAGCGCCGCGGCGGCATTCACGGTGACCGCCGTCAGCGTTTCCGTGTGACGCATGCCCAATTGGGAGACGCCGAGCGCCATCACGAGCGGCAGGCTCACGGTGGGTGAGGATCCCGGGTTGAAATCTGTGGCCAACGCTACCGCCGCTCCCGCCTCGATCAACCGCCGCGCGGGGGCCTGCGTGCGCTTGCCGAGAAACAGCATCGTCGCGGGGAGGAGGACCGCCACCGTCCCGCTCGCCGCGAGCGCGCGGATCCCGGTCTCCGAGACGCCGCCGAGGTGATCGGCCGATAGGGCGTCGATCTCCGCCGCGAGCTCCGCGCCGCCCGATCCCTCGAGCTCGTCGGCGTGGAGCTTCAGGCCGAGCCCATGCCGCTGCGCCGCCCCGAGGATCGCGCGGCTCTCGGCCGGGCTGAAGACCCCCGGCTCGCAAAAGACGTCACAGCAGCGCGCCAACCCCTCGCGCGCCACGGCGGGAATCATCGCCTCGGAGACCAGCCGCACGTACCCGGCCCGGTCGCCCCGATACTCAGGCGGCACCTCGTGCGCGCCGAGGAACGTGGGCACGAGCCTGGCGGGCTGCGCCGCGGCCACGCGCCGGATCACGCGCAGCTGCTTGAGCTCCGTTTCGAGGTCGAGGCCGTACCCCGACTTCACTTCGATGGTGGTGCTGCCCTGCGCGAGCAGGGTCGCCAGGCGCGTGCGGGTCACCGTCTCCAGCTCCACCTCGCTGCGCGCCCGCACGTCGCGCACCGACTGGAGGATCCCACCGCCCGCCGCCGCGATGGCCTTGTAATCCTCCCCCAGTGCGCGGCGCTGGTGATCGTCGAGCCTCGGCGCGCCGAATACCGCGTGGGTGTGACAGTCGATGAAGCCGGGCAGCACGACGCCGCTGACCTCGACCGTGCGGTCGGCGGCGGGGGCGTCGGCGCGCGGACCCACCCACGCGATCCGCTCGCCGTCGATGAGCACGGCGGCGTCGGTCAGGACCTCGACCTCGCGCATCTCGGCGCCGCGACGGGCGCGCGCCGGCCCCCGGCAGGTCACGACCTGCCGCGCGCCCGCCAGCAGCGTCTTCAGTCGAGTGCCTCGCGCATCGGCAGCCGGATCCCATGCCGGCGGGCGGTCTCGAGGGCCTCCGGGTAGCCCGCGTCCGCGTGCCGCGCGACGCCGATGCCAGGATCATTGGTGAGCACGCGCTGGAGCCGCCGCTCGGCGGCCGCCGTCCCGTCCGCGACGATCACCTGCCCCGCGTGCAAGGAGTTACCGATCCCCACACCCCCGCCGTGGTGGAACGAGACCCACGAGGCTCCGGAGGCCGTGTTCAGCAGGGCATTCAGGATCGCCCAGTCGGCGATGGCATCCGAGCCATCGCGCATTCCCTCGGTCTCCCGGAACGGGGAGGCGACGGACCCTGTGTCGAGGTGGTCGCGGCCGATCACGATCGGCGCCGACACCTCCCCTCGTTTCACCAGCTCGTTGAGCGCGACGCCGAACCGGGCGCGTTCCCCCTGCCCCAACCAGCAGATGCGCGCGGGCAGGCCCTGAAACGCGACCCGCTCCCGGGCCAGCGTGATCCAGCGCGCCAGGTGTGCGTTGTCGGGAAAGAGATCGAGAACGAGTTGGTCGGTGCGGTGCAAGTCCTTCGCGTCGCCCGACAGCGCCACCCAGCGGAACGGCCCTTTGCCTTCGCAGAAGAGCGGCCGAATGTATTCGGGCACAAAGCCGGGGATCGCGAACGCGTCGGTGACCCCCGCGTCTCGCGCCTCGGTACGGAGATTATTGCCGTAGTCGAACGTGACGGCGCCGGCGTGCTGCAGCGCGAGCATGGCGCGCACGTGCGCCGCGATGCTCTCGCGCGCGCGGCGGACGTACTCGTCGGGGGCGCGGCGCCGCAGCTCCAGCGCCCCCTCCGGAGAGACGCCGGCGGGGACGTAGCCGTTCAACGGGTCGTGCGCGGACGTCTGGTCGGTCAGCACGTCGGGCGTGAATCCGCGCCGTGCGAGGTCGGGCAGAACGACGGCACAGTTGCCCACCAGTCCGACCGACAGCGCCGTCCCACTCCGCTTCGCGTCCTCACACCAGGCCAGCGCCTGGTCCACGGAATCGGTGGACCGGTCCAGGTAGCGGGTGTCGAGGCGCCGCTGGACCCGCGCCGGATCCACCTCGACCGCCAGGCACACGCCCCCCTGCATGGTGGCGGCGAGGGGCTGAGCGCCGCCCATACCGCCCAACCCACCCGTCAACAGGATCCGGCCACGGAGAGATCCTCCAAAATGCCGTGATGCGACGGACCCTAGCGTCTCATACGTGCCTTGCAGAATTCCTTGGGTGCCGATGTAGATCCAGGAGCCGGCCGTCATCTGACCGAACATGATCAGACCGCGGCGCTCGAGGTCGCGAAACACCTCCCACGTGGCGAAGCGGCCGACGAGGTTGGCATTGGCGATCAGCACGCGCGGCGCGTCGGGATGCGTCGTGAAGACCCCGACCGGCTTGCCCGACTGCACCAGCAACGTTTCGTCGTCCCCCAACGCGCGGAGCGTGCGGCAGATCGCGTCGAACGACGCCCAGTCGCGCGCCGCCTTCCCCGTCCCGCCGTACACGACCAGGTCCTGGGGCCGCTCGGCGACGTCGGGATCGAGGTTGTTCATCAACATCCGCAGGGCGGCCTCCTGGATCCAGCCCTTGCAGGACTTGGCGCTGCCGCGGGGCGCTCGGACGGTGCGGGGACCCGTCACGGCTCGAATCGCCCTTCGCGAATGGCGGCGGCGACGCGCTCGATGTCCGCGGTGAAGGACCGGTCGCCCGTGAGGGCGGCCGCCTCACGCCGCACCGCGGCGTGGAGCCGCTCGACGCCGTGCCCGGCTTTCATCGGGCGCAGGTACTCGAGGCCCTGCGCGGCAGCGAGGAGCTCGATTGCCACGATCCGCTCGCTGTTGGCGAGGATGCGTCCGGCTTTCCACGCCGCGCTCATCCCCATCGGCACGACGTCCTCCTGATTGCCTTCCGTCGGCACCGACTGCACGCTGGCCGGCGTCGCGAGCACCCGGCAGTCGGCCACGAGCGCCGCGGCCGCGATCTGCGGCGTCATGAATCCCGACTCGAGCCCCGGCTCCCGCGCCAGGAACGCGGGCAGCCCCGACGAGAGATCCGGATTCACGACCCGCTCCAGGCGCCGCTCCGCCAGCCCCGCGAGCGTGGCCAGCGCGATCGCGACGACGTCGAGCGCCAGCGCGATCGGCTGGCCGTGGAAGTTGCCCCCGGACAGAACGTCGGCCCCGAACACCAGCGGATTGTCCGTAGCGGCGTTCAGCTCCGTGACGACGAGCCGCTCGGCGAACGCCAACCCCTCGCCCACCGCGCCCAGTACCTGGGGCGTGCAGCGCAGCGAGTAGGCATCCTGCACTCGCGGGTCGTTCTCGCGGTGCGACTCACGGATCTCGCTGCCGGCAAGGCAGTCGCGCAGCAGTGCCGCCGATCGCTGCTGCTGGGGATGCGGCCGCGCGTCGTGGATGCGGGCGTCGAAGGGATCGGGAGACCCGCGCACCGCCTCGAGGCTCATGGCCGCCGCGCCGTGCGCCGCCCGCCACAGCGTCCACGCGTCGTGAATGAGGAGCGCGGCCAGTCCGGTTTGGGCCTGGGTCCCGTTCACGAACGCCAGCCCCTCCTTCGCCTCGAGGACGAGCGGGCGCAGCCCGGCGGCCACGAGGGCCCGCCCGTCCTCGCCTTCGCCGACCATCGCCAGCGCGAGATGCGACAGCGGGGCCAAGTCCCCCGACGCACCGACACTTCCCTGGGACGGCACACGCGGATGGAGCTGCTTGTTGAGCATGTCGACGAGCAGCTCGGGCAGAGCGGGCCGCACGCCGCTCGTGCCGCGCACGAGCACGTTGGCCCGCAGCAGCATCATCGCCCGCACCGCCTCAGCGGGCAGCGGATCGCCCACACCGGACGCGTGACTGCGGATCAGGTTGAGCTGGAGCTGGCGCGCCTGCCCGGGCGGGATGCTCACGTGGGCGAGCTTCCCGAACCCCGTATTGACGCCGTAGATCGTCTTGCCCGCGGAGGCCGCTTCTTCGACGGCGCGGCGCGAGGCCGCGACGGCTTTCAGGGCCTCGGGATCGAGGGTGACCGCCGCGTTCCCGCGCGCGACGGCGACGACGTCGGGAATGGAGAGGGAATGGCCATCGAGCGTGACGGACGTTGGCATGGCGCAGGGAAACTACGCATCGAACCGTCCCAACGCACGTAGGGGCGCAGCATTGCTGCGCCCCTACGGCGTCTTGGCGTCTTAGCGTCTTGCTCGTTACTTCGACCCTGCCACCTGTGAACCCGTGGGTAGGGAGGTCGTCATCCCTCCCCACACAATCAGCTCCGGATTCCCCGGATCCGTCTGCATGCTCCAATCGAGGATCACATAATCCCGCGATACGTGGCTGACGCGCACGGCCCCGTACCGCAGCGTCGTGCCCTCGACGATCTTGAACACGTATCCATACGTCGGGACCGCCTGGAACAGATTGCGGCTGTACCCAACCTCCGGGGCGAAGTCGATCGAGGTGAGATCGGCCACCTGCCCGTACACTTGCATGCTCGTGCCGCTGAACCGGGGCTCGATCCACAACGTGTCACCCGCGGTGCGGGTCACCCGGAAGTCGATGTCCGTCGCGTTGCCGCTCTCGACCAGCCCAAGCTCCGAGCTCTGTCCGCGGCCGTCGCTGTTGGCGTCGTTCCAGAACCGGAACCCCGCCTGCGCCGCGTTTTGCTGCACCGCGTAGACGAGCACGTTGCGCGCGTCGGGGCGCGGTGTGTCCTGCCGCAGCGGCGACCAGAGGCTCTCGTAGCCCTCCCGGCTGACCGCGGAAATGCCGAAGCAGCGTGGGACGCCGTTCGTCAAGGCGCTGGCTAGGAACTCGGGAGCGACGGTGGTGCCCTCGAGCGACCAATTGGCGCCGCACAGGCCGAGATCGAGATCGTAGGAGGTGCTGTAGATACGGTACCACTTGAAGCGAGTCGAGTCGGCCGTGTACGCGTTATCCGACCACTCCAGGTGGATCGCCCCGTTGAGCGAGATCGAGAGCAGGCTCGACGGGCGATCGAGCTGCATGCGCTCGTCGACCGTGATGACGTTGCTCGCATCGCTCTCGTTGCCGTTGTCGTCGACGGCCGTGACGAAATAATCCAGGTGCGGCACGCCGTTGTCGTGGAAGGTGTTGGACGTCGTTTCGCCGCGCAGCCCGTACCCGCCGGTGCTCGAGCCACGCGAGTAGATGCGGTAGCTCGCGAGGTCGAAGTCCGTGACCGGATCCCAGCTCAGCAGAATGCCGAGGGGGCGGTTCGGGTCCCCACTCGGCTCGAGTTCGTAGGAGAGATTGGCCGGCGTGGACGGTATGGAGCCGGAGCCGTCCACGAGGGCGTCCTGACACGCGGCGGCCACGAGAACCAAACCGATCGCGGAGTATTGAAGGACACGACGCATAAGGGCCTCACGAGGTAGACGGCCCGAGGGTAGGCACGAGACGTGCCGACGGCTAACCCGTAGAGCTGCGGCTAGTTGCGCACGCCCGCCAAGCTTCAAGTGTCACTACGAGAGGACAGTGATCAGATGAGTTGCACAGACAACTTCTCTGAACGCTCGTGACTTGTTGTCTGGGAACGTCAGGGGTTCGCGAACGTGTGCTGGTCGTAGTCGAACTTGATGTCCGTCTGATCGATGAGTGCAATGTTGAAGCTGAAGGCGAAGTTGCCGTTGGCGCTCTTGGTGATCACGAAGCTGGCGCGCCAGCGGTGCAGGTCCCGCTCGAACCGGACGTAGTGGTTGGCGAACTGGCGCGTGTCGAAGTCGTACTGCGTCGACCAGTTGCCGGTCCAGTGAGGGGTGGGGCTGAACGACAGGTTCAGGGTGGCGGTCTGGCGCCCGCCGCGGCTGCGCAGGGCTGCCGTAGTGTCGCCCCGGCTGCGGCTACTCGAGTATCCCACCGTCAAAGCGAACTGGCGGCTCCCGCCCGCGCCAGGGCCAAACGGGCCTCCTGGTATGGGCGAGCCGGGATAGTGCGGTACCCCCCCCCCGCCGGGACCAGGCTGCGGCGCCGTTTGCGTGGTGTCGGGCGTGGGCTCCGGCGTAGACCGCCGCGCGGCGAGCCCAACCAGCGCCGCGAGGCCACGGAGCGTCCCGGGGTTGATCGTGAACGTCGAGAGCTGCACGCTGGTGAGGAACGGGTGGAACCGCGTCGTGTCCAAGCCGACGGTACCGTCCCACAGGTCGTGCGTGAGTGTGATCGAGAACCCCCGGATGAGATCCGAGGTGATAGTGTTAGACAGCGTCGGGGTCTGCCACCCGACCCGGTGGGCCTGCTTGGCCTGCTCGAAGTTATAGCTGATGGCGCTGGTGTTGATGCCGAGCAGCCGGATTTTGCGGGGTTCCGACGTGGTATCCCCGGGAGGCGGCTTGAGCTTCGCCTCGATGTTCTGCGACAAGCCGATCGAGATCGTCTGCTGGGGGTCGGTATGCGAGTTGAGTCTCGTTCCGGCGGGGTCGAAGGCCCGGGCGTATGCCTCCGGCACCTGGACACCGGGGGCATACTGGTAGCTGATCAGCGGCGACACCGAGTGGCGGATGCGCTGTAGCGGCCCGACCCCGGGGAAGAATCCGAAGAAGGCCGGCGACAGGCTGGCGGTGAAGGCCACGCGCTTCCCCTGCTGCACAAATTCTCCGCCGGAGAACTGATTCTTGAGCATGAACGGCCCGCTCGTGGTGTTGATGATCGCAATCCCCGGTTGGAGCTTCCACGTCCCCGTAAAGAACGAGGGCAGGTTGATGCTCGTCTGCCACTCCACGGCGGTTTCGAACGTCTGGGCGTAGGTCACGCGCCGAACGCCTCCTGGCGCCGTGGAATCGGGAATCACGAACGCCGCGCGCTGATCGCTCACGACGTCCGAGATGGCAATGCTGTTCGACCAGTTCCACCGCCCGATCCGCAGCGGCGTCTGGATGTTGATGGTCGTGTGCCGGTCGCCGAAGAACCGCGGCAGGGTGTCAACCGAGCTCGAGTCGCCGGGCGCGCTCGGGATGAGCAGACCCGTCGTCGGGTTGTGGAACGTCTGGGCATTCGAGAAACTGAACCCCGGCGACCACGTCATCCACGATGACACGTTGATGGGCGACGGCGTGAGATTCACCGTCGGGATCGATTGGTTCACGAGGCCCGTCGACAGCTCTTGACCGCGGCTCCCCCCGATGGCCAGCGTACCCCACGAAAAGCGCTTGCTGAAGTTCACGTTGGAGGAGAGGCGCGCGGTGACCAGATTGGGATCGAGGCTGTTGCGCGCGATGATCACGGGCTTCGGGTCGTAATTGATGCTCGAGGTGAGGCTCGTCCGCGAGTCGAACTGCTGGGAATGGTTCCACACGATGTGACTCGAGATCCCCTGCGCATCGAGTTGTTGCGTGCGCGTGTAGGACAGGCCGCCCCGCATGAAGCGATTGAGCCAGTTGTAGTTGGTCTCCGCGCGCAGCGCCAACACCCGCGCCGCATACCAGTCGGCCGACACGAGCAGATCCAGGTAGTCGTTGATGGCGAAGTAGTAACCGAAGTCCGTGACGTGCCGCTGGTAGCCGCGGCTGGTGCGCACGAGGTCGTTGAGCCCGAAGCGGGGCACCAGGATGCCGCTGCGCCGGCCCGACCGCATGTCCTGGAAGATGAACGGCAGCCACATGACCGGGACGTCGCGCACGTACAAGACCGCGGGACGTGCCACCATCACGTTCTTGTTGAGCCACTTCACCTGACCCGCCAAGAAGTGATAGTCCGGAACCGGCTGCTCGTCGGAGGTGAACCGCGCGCCTGCCCCGTACACGCGCGTCGTCCCCGAGTCCACTGCGAGGTTGCCGCGGACCCACCAGTTGGCTCCGCCCTGCTGCACGCTGGTCAGCGCCTCCCGGACGGTGCCGCGCCGGATGCAGGTGTCGTACCGCATCCCCTCCCCGACGAGGACGGTCCCCTGATCGAACAGCTTCGGGTCGCCGTCCGCGTCGAGCCGGCAGCTCGCCTGCCAATAGCGGATCGCCTCCGCCTCGAGCTTCGTCCCTTCGCGATCCACGAATCCGTGCCCCTGCAGCGACAGGCTGTCCCCCTCGACGATGAGGCTGTCCGCGACGTACTGGGTGATGCGGAAACCCTGCAGTTTGAGGAGCGAGTCGATCACCGGGTCGGACTTCGGGAAGCTGCGGCTCGGAGCGGTGGGCAGGCCGAGCCGGCGCGCGGTCGCGGAATCGACGCTCTGCCCCGTCACCGGCTTCACACCGAGCTTCTGGCTGTCCGCCGCCGTGGGCTTCCCCTGCGCCTCGAGGGAGCCGGCTCCCAAGGCCAGCAGGACGAGCAGCGCCGCTCCGGCGCCAGACGTGGCCTCGCGCCGGGCCCGGCGCCGGCTGGCCACATAGGCGCACCAGATGCTGACTTCGTACAGCAGCAGCAGGGGCCCGAGCATCAGCATCATCGAGAGCGCATCGGGTGGGGTGAGGATCGCCGCGATGAACGCGGCGATGACAATGGCGTAGCGCCGGTGCCGCGCGAGGAACTGCGGCGTGACGAGCCCGAGCGAGGCGAGGATGGTCACCACGAGCGGCAGCTCCGCCACCACGCCGCAGCCGACGACGAACGGCACCGCCATGGCGAAGTAGCGGTCGATCGTGATCATCGGCGCGAGGTCTTCGCGCTGAAAACTGAGGAACACCTTGAGGGCGGCGGGAAAGAGCCACAGGTAGCAGGCGACCGCGCCGGCGATGAACAGCACGACGCCGACGGCCAGCGCCGGCACGATGAGGCGACGTTCGCGGTCGTACAGCGCGGGGGCGAGGAACGCCCAGATCTGGTAGATCACGACGGGCGACGCGAGCAGGCACCCCACCGCGAGGGCCACCTTCAGGGTCAGGAGAAACGGCTCCGCCGGGCTCGTGAACACCAACCGGCCGCCCGGGAGATACGGCGCGATGGGCCGCTTCAGGATCTCGATGACGTCGACTTGCTGGACCGCGAACCACCCGATGGCCGTGCCGACGGCGATGGCGAGCAGGCTCCACAGGATGCGCCAGCGCAGCTCCTCGAGGTGATCGAGGAACGGCATTTCGCCGCGCGACGACCGGTCAGGCACGGGCGCCCGCTAGGGCCGCAGGCGTTGTTGATTCTGGCGCGCGAGGTCGGCTTCGGGGGAGCGCGGATAACCCGCGATGACGCGCTGGTACAACGTGCGGGCACCGGCGCGGTCCCCCCGCTGCTCGGCAAGCAGGCCCTGCTTGTAGAGGGCCGACGGCGCACGCGGCGAGTTGGGATAGGTCTTCACGACCTGCTGATACACCGCGACGGCCGAGTCGGGGCTCTCCCGCTCGAAGCTCTCACCGATGTAAAACAACGCGTCGGCGGCCCGTTCGTTGGTGGGGAAGACGCGAAGGAACTCGCGGAAGCCCAGCCGGGCCGTGGACAGGCTCCCGCGCCGGTATTGTTGCAACGACAAGTCGTACATCTGGTCGGGGCCCGGACCCGCGGCGTTGCCGGAGGGACCGACGGGCGCGCCTCCCGCCACGGAAGGCAGGATGGGCTCGGGTTGCTGCGCCCGCGACTCGATGCGGGACCGCAGCTCGGTGAGCCGCTGCTGGCTCTGCCCCGTCAATTCCTGCACCGCCACGAGCTGCTGCTGCACGGCGAGCAGGTCGGTGCGCAGGTCGCCGCGCAGTTGCACCAGATAGGCTTGCTGCGCCGCCAGAGTCTGCTGCACGACGCGGATCACGGCCAGGATCGAGTCCCGCTCCGCGGCCCGCGTCGAATCGCTGTGCGCCACGTCGGCGCGCAGCGACGCGACCTGGAGCTCGACCTTCCGGACGTCGCCTCGCAGCGCGCAGCCGGCGACGAGCCCCAGGGCGACGACCAGCGAACTACGGCCGGCGGAGTGAGTCGCCACCACCGATGATCTCGAACTCGTCGCGGCGGTTCTGCGACCACGCGCTCTCGTCGTGGCCGTCGACGAGCGGCTTCTCCTCGCCCCACGACTGGGTCTCAATGCGTCCCGCGTCGATCCCGTGACTGACCAGGTACTGCTTGGCCGCCTGCGCGCGCCGGTTGCCGAGCGCCAGGTTGTACTCGTCGGAACCGCGCTCATCGCAGTGCCCGTTGATGCGGATGCGCGCTTCGGGGTTCGCCTGGAGGATGGCGATCTTCTGATCCAGCGTCGCCGCGTCCTCGGGGCGGATGTTCGCCTTGTCATAGTCGAAGTGGATCATCGTGGCCAGCATGTTGCGCACTTCTTCGGTCGACCGGCCGAGGGCGGCCAGCGAGTCGGCCTCGCGCTGCCGGGCGACCCGCTCGGCTTCCTCACGCTGCCGGCGGTCGGCCTCTTCCCGCGCCAACCGCTCCTGCTCGGCCTGCTGCGCGGCCGCGGCCGAATCGGCGTTGGGCTGCGGAGCGGCCTGCTCGACGGGCTTCTTCCCGCCGCACGCGCTGGCGACCACCGCCGCGCTGAGGCCGATCACGAAGAGCAACGATACCGGTTTCATCTATCTCTCCAATCAGGGGGTGGAAGAGGTAGCCTCCGGAATCCGTGGAGACCAGGCCGGCAGCCGCGCGCCGCTCTGCTGCAGCAGCGGACGAATCCGGCCGGTGTCGAGATCGATGATCCACAACCGGCGGTACCCGGACCGATCCGAAACGAACGCCAAGTGCCGGCTGTCCGGGGCCCAGGTGGGATCTTCGTTGCGCCCCACCGAGGTGAGCTGCCGGACCGCGCGGGTACGCACGTCCAGCACGAACACCTGCAGCGTCCCGGCTACGTCGCGGTGGAACGCCACCGACTGCCCGTCGGGCGACCACTCCGGCGCGTTGGACGAACCGGTGACACCGTAGTCGAACGGGGCGAAGAGCTGCTGGTCCGTCCCGTCCGCCGCCATCACGTACACCTGCGGCAACCCCGGCCGCGTCGAGACGAACGCGACGCGCTGCCCGTCGGGACTGAACGTCGGGGACAAGTTGTCAGAAAAGCGCCCCACGGTCAAGCGCCGGAGACAGCAGTTGTCCTTGATGTTGATCGTATAGATATCGGTGCCCTCTTCGGTCGCACGGCTGAACGCGAGCGTCTGCCCGTCGGGCGAGAATGCCGGCGTGAAGTCCAGGGACTTCCCCGTCGTCGCCACGGCCGTTCGCTTCGCCGTCGCCACGTCGTAGAGGAAGAGCTGGCCGCGGCCCGCCTGAAACTCCATGTAGGCGAACTTCCGCCCGTCTCTCGCCCAGGCCGGCGACATCGCCTGCCGGTCGCTGGACGACACAAGCTTGAGCTCGGCGCCGTCCTGATCGATCTGATAGACCTTCCCGTCGCGCACGAAGAGCACGCGCGTCGCCGCGATCCCCGGGACGCCGAGGGCGGCCTGGACGACCTGGTCGGTGAGCCGATGGACCGCCTGCCGGAAGTCGGGGGTGCCGGGCACCGGCAGCGTCGCGCGGAACGAGCGCCGCACACCTCCGGCTGCGACGTCGTGGAGCGTCATGACGGTCGTATCCCCCGCCGCGCGCACATCCAGCGCGAAATCCGCGCCCAGCGCCTGGTACAACGGGTAATTCAGGTCCGCCGCCTGCGCGCCACCCGAGGGTGCACCCGCCGCCGCGCGGGGTGGAGCGCCCGGCCTCGGCACGGCCAGCCGGATCGAATCGCCGCCGGGGAGCGTGATCAGCTCAAACCGATCGCTGTAGTCCAGGTCCCGCACGAGCAACGTCCGCACCGAGTCGAGCCCGCCGCGGCGGGGCAGCATGACGAAGCCCGGCCGCACGCCGGGCCGGTAGATGATGCCGATCCGCACGCCGCGGTCGATCGAGGACGTGTCCTGACCGTCGGACGGTCGGACGGTCGGACCGACGGACAACAGCAAGGCAACAAACAGGGCACGCTTCATTGGCGTTGCCCCGAGAAGTAGAACCGTACGAATAGCACCTCCGCCGGCCATCCGGCCGGCAGATCGCCGAAGGCCTTGAATCGTCCCGCGGCTTCCACGGCGCCCTGCGCCTCCAGGTCGAAGCCGTAGTTGCCCGAGCGGTGAATGAGCTGCAGGCCCGTCACGGAGCCGTCGCGATGCACGAAGAACGAAACCTCCGCTTCGAGGGGCGTACTCTGCTCGGGCCGTTGCCAGCGCCGCAGCACTTGCGACACGATGTTCTGCAAGTACTCCGGGAAAGGAAACTCCACCCCTTCCGTGCTCACCGTCGCGACATCGTGCCCCGTGGACGGGCGCTCCCCCGGGAGCGGTTGGGCATTCGGCGTCGTCCGCGGCGCGGCTTCCCGTTGTGTGCGGTCCGCGTTGGGCGGCGGCGCGGCCCGCGACACGGTGCTCTTGGGCGGCGGCTTCGCGGCCGGCACGGGCGCCGGCTGCTCGGCTGCCGGCCGATCGAACGCCTCCGGAGCCCGGCGCGCTTCCTGATCCGGCGCCGGCGCGGCGACGAGACGCACGCGATACGTCGGCGGAAGCGGCTGGCGCGCGTCGGCGGCGGCGAACAGAAACGCCCCCGCAACGGCGTGCACCGCCACAGTCCCCGCCAGCGCGAGCCCCGAATGGGTCGGCGCGCGTCGCCGGCTCACCGGTCGATCGTCTCCGGCTCGGCCACGAGTCCGACGTCCGCAATGCCCGCAGCGCGGATCACCGCCAGGACCTGCACGACGCTGGCATACGCGACCCGTCCGTCGGCTCGCAGATACACCCCCGACGGGCGTTTGGTTCGCACGAAGGCGGGGAAGGTGGCCCGGAAGTCTTCGTAGCTCAGCGCGGCCTGATCGAGGTAAATGCGGCCTTCCCGGTCGAGCGTCACTATGAGGCCCTGCTTGGGCTCGATGGGGCGGGCCTGAGCGCGGGGGAGCCGCACGTCGACGCCGCCCTGCATGATCGGGGCCGTGATCATGAAGATGATCAGCAGGACGAAGGCGACATCCACGAGCGACGTGACGTTGATATCGGCGTTCAAGGGCAGCTCGCCGTGGCCCCGCAGCCCGCCCGCGCCGCCCAGCAGTCCGGCCATTAGAGCCGCCCTTCCCGGGCCATCGACGCGATGATCTCCTGCGCGAAGCCCTCGAGCTCGCCCGCAAACAGCCCGAGGCGGTTGACGAGAATGTTGTACGCCATGACGGCGGGGACGGCGACGGCGAGGCCGCCGACCGTGGTCACCAACGCCTCCGCGACGCCCGGCGCGACGGCGGAGATGTTGCCCGACCCGCCGACCGCGATCCCGATGAACGCGTCCATGACGCCGAGAACCGTGCCGAGCAACCCAAGCAACGGGCTCACCGAGCCGAACGTGGCGAGCCAGGGGATGAATCGGGCGGCGGCGTCCCGCTCCGCGGCGACCTCCTTGGCCAGCACCATGCGCAGGGCTTCGAGCTGCGTGGCCGTGAGCGTGGCGGACCCGCCGGAGGAGGGGGGGGGGGAGGCCGCCGCCGCCGGCTTCAGGCTGCCCGGTTTCAGCTCCGAGAAGAAATGGATCCCCTCGCGCAACAGCCGGTTGTACGGCGACGGCGGGAGGCGCATGGCGGCGTGGTAGGCGTCTTCCAGGCGGGGGGCCTTTTCCAGCTCGACGACGAACCCGTCGCCCAGCTGCCGCATGCGGCGGAATTGCCACCACTTCAACACGATGAGGTACCACGACACCACCGAGAAGACCGCGAGGACCGCGAGGACGAACTGCGTCTCGCGGCTCGACGTGAGCACCAGCTCCCACGGCGTGGTGGGGACCGCTCGGCCAACTTGTAGCAGCAGCACGCTTGCCTCCACGAAGTCAGCTCCTGTACCCGCGCGGGTGGGCGCGGTGCCAACGCCACGCGCTCTCGACGATCTCCTCCAAGCCCGAGCGCCGCGGGCGCCATCCCAGGACCGCGGCCGCGCGCTGCGCGGCCGCCACAAGCTCCGGCGGATCGCCGGGCCGACGCGGCGCGTCCGTTGTCGGGATCGGGTGGCCCGTGACGCGCCGAGCCATGGCGACGACCTGCCGGACCGAGCTCCCCTGGCCGGTCCCGAGGTTCAAGGCGACCGCGCCGTCGGGCGGCACGTCGAGCGCGCGCACGTGGGCGTCGGCGAGATCCTCGACGTGGATGTAGTCGCGCACCGCGGTTCCGTCGGGCGTCGGATAGTCGGTGCCGAACACGGCCACGGCGGGCCGCTGGTCCAGCGCCACCGCTAGAACGTTGGGCAGGAGGTGGCTCTCAGGATCGTGGTCCTCGCCATGCCGCTCGTCCGCCCCGGCGGCATTGAAGTACCGCAGGCTCACGGAGGAGAGTCCGTGCCCCGCGGCGTACTCGGCGAGCACGCGCTCGAACTCGAGCTTGGTCTCGCCGTACGGGCTCACGGGGGCCGTGGGCGTGGCTTCGTCGATCGGTACGGCTGCGGGATGCCCGTACACCGTGCAGGAGGACGAGAAGATGAAACGGCGCAGGCCGGCGGCCACCGCGGCGTCCAGCAGGACGCGGGCGGCCGAGACGTTGTTGGCGCGATACTTCTCCGGGTTCGCGACCGACTCCGCCACCAGCGCGAATGCGGCCATGTGCACGATGGCGTCCACGGGATGTTGGACGAAGAGGCCGGTGAGCAGGGCGCGATCGCCGATGTCGCCCTGCACGAACGTCGCGCCAGCGGGGACGGCCTGCCGATGCCCGGTGCTGAGGTTGTCGAGCACGACGACGTCATGCCCGCGCTCGAGCAGCTGGTCGGCGACCACGCTGCCGATGTACCCGGCCCCGCCCGTGACGAGGACGCGGGCGGTCACCGGGGCGACTCGAGGCCGAACAAGCGGCGCAGGGCCTCGAGCAGACCGTAGCCACGTCCCTGCTCCGCTGCTTCCTTGAGGGCGCGTGTGGGCTGGTGCAGGAACTTGTTGAGCAGGGCATGGCTGAACTGCTCCACGCGCGCGCGGTCCTCGGGAGACAGGTGGCCGAGCTGGCGCATCGCGCGCTCGAGCTCGGCAGCCCGCACTTGCTCGAGCTGCCCGCGGAAGGCTTTGATCACCGGGACCACGCCGAGCCCTCCGTACCACGCCCAGAAGAGATCGGTTTCCTCCTCCACGATGCGCTCGGCAGCGGGCACTTCCTCGCGCCGGCGGGCCGTGGCTTGCGCGGCGACGGTCTGCAGGTCGTCGATGTCGTACAGAAACACATGCTCGAGCTGGGCGATCGCCGGTTCGACGTCGCGCGGAACGGCCAGGTCGAGAATGCAGAGCTGGCGGCCGCCGCGCGCCGCGATGACGGGAGCCACGCGCTTCCAGGTGACCACCGCGTGCGGCGCCGCCGTCGAGCAGAGGGCGATGTCGACCGCAGCGAAGTGGGGCCACGCCTCCTCTAGCGTGAGGGCGCGCCCACCCAGCCGCTCCGCGATCACGCGCGCGCGCTCGTGGGTCCGGTTCGCGACCAGCGTGACCTGGACGCCCTCGTCGACCAGACAGGTCGCGGCGAGCTCGGCCATATCGCCCGCCCCGAGGATGAGCGCTGTGCGCCCTGCAAGGTCGCCGAAGATCTTGCCGGCCACCGCGACGGCGGCGGAAGCGGCGGAAGCCGTCCCCATGCCCACCGCCGTCTCCGTTCGCACGCGTGAGCCGACGTGCAGCGCCGTCTGGAAGAGGCGGTGCAGCACGGGTCCCGCCTGCGCGCGCGACGCCTCCCAGGCTTCGCGCACCTGGCCCTGAATCTGCGACTCCCCCAGGATCATAGAATCGAGGCCCGCGGCCACGCGATAGAGATGCCGCACCGCCTCGCGATCGCGCGCGATGTAGCCGTACTCGTCGGCGCCTCCCTTCCCTGCCGCGCGGCCGTCGCCCAGCCGCTCCGTGAGCAGCGTCCAGACGGCCTGCGCGGTGGCGTCTTCGTTGTCCGCGACGAGGTAGAACTCGGTGCGGTTGCATGTGGAGAGCAACACGCCGCCGCTCGCTCCGGCCGCCAGCACGCGGGCCAGGGCGGAGGGGACTTCGTGCGCGCCGTGCGCGAACCGTTCGCGCACGTCGAGCGGTGCGGTGCGATGATTGACGCCGACTACCTTGATCGCCATGGCCGCGGTCGGCTGAGCGCTGCCGCTCACAGGAACCGCTCCACGCCGGGCTCCACCAGCTTCAGCGCCAGGTAGACGAGCACGACCGCGGAGAACCCGGCGATGCTGGCGAACGCGGCCCGCCGCCCCGCCCAGTGGCGGACCAGGCGTCCCCACGCGGCCCAGCCGAGCACCACCCAGGTGAACAGACCCCACACGATTTGGGCGTTCCCGACGTGGATGCCGCCGGCGAAGCGCTCGGCGTACCCGAGCGCCAGCAAGACGCCCAATGTGAGGGACGGGAATCCCGCCGCCAGCGCGACACCGTTGAGGCGGTCGAGCCGCTCGAGCGGAGGAAACAACTGGAACACCTGGCCGAACCGCCGGGACTTGAGCTCACGGAACTGGAGTAAGTAGAGTGCCGCCGCAATGAAGGCCAACGCGAGCAGCGCGAGACCCAGCACGCTCAGCGTCACGTGCAAGATAAACCACACATTGCGTCCGGCGGAGGGCTCCGTTCCAGGACCGAACCCGATGAGGATGGCCAGCCCCACCAGTCCCGCGGCCAGCGGCCCGGTGAAGAACGCGACCGCCGAGCCGCGCAGCAGACGCTCGCTGGCGAGCTGCAGGAGGACGAGGCACAGGGCGAACATCGACAGGGCCGGGGCGAGGCCCACCAAGGTGAGCTGCGACACGGCGATCACGTGCAGCGCGGCGCCGGCGCAGGGGACACCGATCGTCAAGGGGCGGGGAGCGGCGGGCACACCGAGAAACGGACCGAGCGCCAGCGCGGTCGCCAATCCGTACGACGCGAGGGCGAGGACATGCAAGGTGAGAATCACGGCTCGCCCGTGCCGGACCCGCTCCGGGCGGAGCAGGTCCGGCCGCTCGTCAGGAGGGCATCTTCTTGGTCAGGCGCACCGGCATGCCGGTCTCCAGGCCCGGGTGCATGATCTGCAGCAGGAGTCCGGTGGCGGAATGCTCGCGGGTGTGCACGATCATCATGACGGCGCGCACCTCCTCGGACCCGCCGCCCAATGCTCCCGTCGGGGGTCGGTACACCTCGAAGATGTCGCCCGGCACCACGCCGTCGCTGCGGCCCTTGTCGATGAAGAAGAACTGCTGCGCCCCGGCGATGGGGTGCTCGTCCCGCGGGGCGATCAGGCGGCCGACGAGCCCCTGCTCGATCGGCGTCGGGCGCACCTGGCCGGGATCCTTAAAGGGCTCGAGCGGCATCGCGAGGTGTCCGTTGCGGATGCGGCCGAATACCTGGACGATCCGCGCCAGCACCTGCTGGCGATCGACGCCGGTCACGCGGGCGATGCCCAGGGGGACGACCACTTCGCCCCACTGCCCGAACTGGATGGCGCGGTCGATCCGAGCGACGAGGACCGAGTCGCCGACGTGATAGGAGGCGCGGCCGGGCGGCTTGATGGCGATCTCGTCGAACGCGCTCGCGGTCGTCCGCTCGGAGAGCTTGGTGATCGCCGGGACCGCGGTGGACCCGAGGACCGTGCCCCAGGGAAGCCGCTCCTGTTCGCTCAGGAAGCCGGCGGCGTAGAACTCCCCGGCGCGCAGCGGCCGGTAGGGCTGATTGGTGTACGCCCGCAGCGCGTTCGTCACCTCTTGCCCCTTGGTCGGGCGCCGGTCGAAGATCGTCTGGGCAGACTCCGTGATTGGGGTCGATGGGGGCGGCTCTTCGATGACGATCTGGGTCGTGTCGGCGGGGATCGTATCCAACGGCACCGCGGCGACGGTGTCGCCGGGCTGCGCCCGCACGGTGTCCGCAGCGGCCGCGCTGGTGTCCTGGGGAACCGTCACAGGTCCCTGCGCTACCGACGCGACGGACGCGAGGACGAGCACCTCACCGGGGTAGATCCAGTGCGGGTCTTCGACGACGTTCGTATTCAGACGGTAAATCTCGGGCCACAGGAGAGGATCGGCGAAGTACAACTGGGCGATCGACCACAGCGTCTCGCCGCGGACGACGGTGTGGCTCTCGGGCAGTTGCGCCGCGGCGGCGGGCACCGCCTGGGTCGTGTCCTGCGCTCGCAGGACCGTCCAGGACAGCGGCACCGCCGCCAGGGTCAACAGGATCGCGCGGCTAGAACGGCAGATCGTCGTCCTCCTCATCCAGCGCCTCCGGGAACGCGTCGAGCGACTCCGCTGCCTTGCCCTCCGCGGCGGCCTTCACGGCAACCTTCGCTCCCTCGCCGCTGCTTCCCTTGGGCGACAGCATGATCAACTCGCGCGCGATGATCTCGGTGACGTAGCGCGTCTGCTTCTCGCGGTCTTCCCAGGTCCGGTACTCGATCCGCCCCTCGACATAGACTTTGTCGCCCTTATGCAGGTACTTCTCGGCGACATCGGCCAGGCCGGAGCCCTTGTTGTTCCAGCAGATGACCCGGTGCCACTCGGTTTTCTCCTGCTTTTCACCGCTCTGCGCGTTCCACTGCCGGCTGGTCGCCACGGACAGCGTGGCCACCCGGGACCCGTTGTTGGTGCTGCGCACCTCGGGATCGGCCCCCAAATTCCCGATGATCATGACCTTATTGAGGCTGCGGCTCACAACGACCTCCGAACGATAGGCGGGTTGGGGGCCCAAGGATGCCCCACAGTATATGACCCGCAAGTTATTCTGTCAATCAAAGATACGCCACTTGTAGCGAAGTTACGCATCACCTCCATCTGCAAGAATGGCAGCCCGCAAAACGACGGCGTCCTCCGCCGGGCGCCGGTAATACCCCGCGCGTCGTCCGACTTTTTTGAAGCCGAGTCCCTCGTACAGCGCGTGCGCCGCGGCGTTCGATACGCGCACCTCGAGATACACCTCGCGGACATCGCGCTCCGCGAGCGCGGCGAGCGCGCGCCGGGCGAGCGCTCGTCCCAAGCCGCGACGCCGCTGCTCGGGGGCGACGGCGAGATTCAGGATCTCGCCCTCGTCGGCGGCGTAATGCGCGATGACGTAGCCTGCAATCTCGCCGTCCGCGAGAGCGACGAAGAACGGTACGCGAGCCGCCACCGAATCATCGAAGTCGCGCGCCGACCACGGGTCTCCGAATACGGCCCGTTCGATGGCGTGCACCGCCGCCACGTCGGCCGGCTCAGCGGGGCGAATGCGGTAGGGGGCGACCGTGGAGAGCCTCCCACTTGGCCTGCGCCTCAGCCGGGCGGCCGTAGGTCGGCTCGGCGGCCGGATCCAGCGCGAGGCGAACTGGCCCGTCGAGGCCGCGCAGAGCGAGCAGCGCGCCGGCGACGGGCGGAAGGGCGTCGAGCCGCACGACCTCGGCGTGAACGGCGGCGACCGCTGCGTCCGCCACGAACGCCACCGGGGGGACGGGGCTCGCCTCCAGCAGCTGCCGCACTGTGAACAACCCGGGTGCGACCAGCGTTTCGACGCGGCCCGGCGGGAACCCGTAGACCGCGCCGAATACCTGGCCGCGCAGCGCATCGAAAGCCACCGCGATCGGTCCCGGCTCCCCACGTGCCGCCGTGTAGGCAGCGGCCATGAGCGACGGCACGGCGTAGACGGGAAGACCCCGGTCGTGCGCCAGCGCCTTCGCCGCCGCCCACGCGATACGCAGCCCCGTGAAACTCCCGGGCCCGTCGCCCACCACGATGCCCGCCAGCGCTTCGAGCCGAGCGGCGGCGACCTCGAGCACCTGCTGCACCAGGGAGACGATTTGCGCGGCGTGCCGGCGGGCGCCTTGTACGGAGGGCGCCGCGCGGACTCGCGTCGCGCTGCCGAGCGCGACGCTCGCCAAGTCGGTCGCGCCGTCGATCGCGAGCCAGAGCCCTTCGTCCGTCACGGGACTTCCTCCAGTTCGCGCACGTCGGAGGCGTCCGCGTAGCGCAGGCGGAAGTGACGGTCGAGCGGCGGGGCCCACCCCGCGGCGCGCTCGGGCCATTCGATCAGCACGATGGCGCGTTCGCGGACCATATCGTCGAAGCCCAAATCGCGGGCCTCATCGGGATGCCGCACGCGATAGCAGTCCACGTGGTAGACGGGAGTCCCGCCAGCGTCGTAGTGGTGCACGAGCGCATAGGTCGGGCTGGTGGCGAGGGCCCGCGCGCCCAGGCCGCGGCAGATCGCTTGAACGAGCGTCGTCTTTCCGGTCCCCAGGTCGCCCGAGAGCCCCACGACGGCGGGGGCCGTGAGGCGGGCGCCGAGCGCTTCACCGAACCGGCTGAGGTCGTCCGCGCGCAGGCGCATCGGCCTTGAGCTCAAGGATCTGGTCGCGCAGTACCGCCGCCAGCTCGAAATCGAGCTCGAGCGCCGCGGCCTGCATCTGGCTCTCGAGGAGCGTGATCAGGGCGTCGCGCTCCTTGGCGTCCGCCGGCCGGTGCACGCCGGGCTCCGCGGGCTTGGCGGTGCGCGCGTCGGCGAACCGGGTCACGAAGCGGATGTCCCCGACCGACTTGACGATGGAGCGCGGAGTGATGCCGTGCTCGGTGTTGTAGGCGAGCTGCGTGGCGCGGCGCCGGCTCATTTCCGCCAGCGCGCGCTGCATCGAGCCGGTGACGCGGTCGGCGTAGAGGATCGCCCGTCCGGCCAGGTTTCGCGCGGCCCGGCCCACGGTCTGAATCAGGGAGCGATCCGAACGGAGAAAGCCCTCCTGATCGGCGTCGAGGACCGCGACCAGGGACACCTCGGGCAGGTCGAGGCCTTCCCGCAGCAGGTTGATGCCCACGAGCACGTCGAATTCGCCGAGGCGCAGCCCGCGGATGATCTCGACCCGCTCGATGGCATCGATTTCCGAATGCAGGTACCGCACGCGCACCCCGTGCTGCTGGAGGTAGTCGGTGAGGTCCTCGGCCATCCGCTTGGTGAGGGTGGTGACCAGCACTCGCTCGTTGCGCTTTTCCCGCTGCCGGATCTCGTGCAGCAGGTCGTCCACCTGCCCCGCCACCGGCCGCACCTCGACCTCGGGGTCCACGAGGCCGGTGGGCCGGATGATCTGCTCCACGACGACGCCGCCCGAGAGCGCCAGCTCCTGGTCGCCGGGGGTGGCGGAGACGAAGGTGATCCGGGGCACGAGCGCCATGAACTCGTCGAAGCGCAGCGGGCGGTTGTCGAGCGCCGACGGCAGCCGGAAGCCGTATTCCACCAGGGTCTGCTTGCGGGAACGGTCGCCCTCGTACATCGCCCCCAGCTGCGGCAGCGTCTGATGCGACTCGTCGATGACGCAGAGGTAGTCGGTCGGGAAGTAGTCGAGCAGGCAGGCGGGGCGCTCGCCGGGCTGCCGGCCGGTCAAATGCCGCGAGTAGTTCTCGATGCCGGTGCAGCGGCCGACCTCGAGCAGCATGTCGATGTCGAAATTCGTGCGGGACTCGAGGCGCTGAGCCTCGACCAGCTTGTTCTGCGCCCGGAGCTCGGTGAGCCGCTCCTGGAGCTCCGCCCGGATCGCCGCGACTGCCCGCTCGATGCGGGGGCGCTCGGTGACGAAATGCGTGGCGGGGTAGATCGCGCACCGCTCGAGTTGCGTGATCACGTTGCCCGTGAGCGGATCGATCTTCACGATGCGCTCGACGTCGTCTCCCCACAGCTCGATCCGCACCGCCTGCTCGTCGTACGCCGGGAAGATCTCGATCGTGTCCCCGCGTACGCGGAACGTGCCCCGCTCGAAAGCCGTATCGTTGCGCTGGTACTGAATGCCCACGAGGTCCGCGAGCAGCGCGTCGCGGCCGCGGGACTCGCCCACCCGGGCCGTCACGAGCAGCTGCTTGTACAGCTCGGGATCGCCGAGGCCGTAGATCGCGGACACGCTGGCCACGATGATCACGTCGTCGCGCTCCATCAGGCTGGATGTGGCGCGCAGCCGCAGGCGGTCGATGTCGTCGTTGATCGACGAGTCCTTCGCGATGTATGTATCGGTGGCCGGGACGTAGGCCTCCGGTTGATAGTAGTCGTAGTAGGAGATGAAGAACTCGACGGCGTTCGTCGGGAACAGGGCCTTGAGCTCGCCGTAGAGCTGGGCGGCGAGGGTCTTGTTGTGCGACAACACGAGCGTCGGCCGTCCCAGGCGGGCCACGACGTGCGCCATGGTCATGGTCTTGCCCGACCCCGTGACGCCGAGCAGGGTTTGGTACCGGTCGTGGCGGCGCAGCCCGGCGGTCAGCTCCTCGATCGCGCGCGGCTGGTCCCCCGCCGGCTCGTGGGGGGAGATGAGCTCGAAAGGCATGACGGGTAAGTTAACCGAGTGCGATCTCGGCGGTGCCGCCCGAGTCGCGCCGCGCGATCTCCGTCACGCCTTTCACCCGGCGCACGGCGCGGAGCACCTTGTGCAAGTGCGCGTGGTTTTCCACCTCGACGAGGACGGACCCGAACACCGCCCCGTCCTTGGACGCCAGCTCGGCGCTGCGGATGTTCGTCCCCGTCCCGCTAATGGCTTCGCAGATGTCGGCGTAGAGGCCGCGCCGATCCTCGCCCGCGACGCCCAGGCGCACCACGAAGACCTCCCCGTCCACCTCCTGCCAGTCGATCTCGACGCGCCGCTCGGCGGCGTCCGAGAGCGTGAGCAGGTTGGGGCAGTCGTTGCGGTGGATCGAGATGCCGCGGCCCTGCGTTACGTAGCCGACGACGAGGTCGCCGGGGACGGGCTGGCAGCACTGCGCGTACCGCACCATCAACCCGTCCACGCCCTGGATCTTGATCCCCCGCCCCAGGCGGAGCCGCTCGATGACCCGCCCGAAGGCCGTGGGCCGCGGGGACTGAATGTCCTCGGAGGCCAGATCCGGATAGAGCGCGCGGATCACCTGGCCGATGGGCACGTCGCCGCGGCCGATGGCCGCCTCCAGCTGCTCGGCCGTCCCGACGGAGAGCGTGGTCGCCGCGCGCGCGAGCTGCTCCGCGCCCGGGGGCGCGAGCCGCCGGCGGCGCACTTCCCGCTCCAGGATCTCGCGTCCCAACGTGCTGCTGCGCTCGTGCTCTTCCTGCTTGACCCATTGGCGGATCTTGTGCCGGGCGCGGGCGGTCTGGACGTGAGCGAGCCAGTCGCGGGACGGCTTGGCCTGGGCGCTGGTGATGATCTCCACGGTGTCGCCGTTCTTCAGGGGCCGGTGGAGCGGCGCGATGCGGCCGTTCACGCGGGCGCCCTGGCAGCGCTTCCCCACCTCGGTGTGAATCGCGAACGCCAAGTCGATCGGCGTCGCGCCCTTGGGCAGCCGCTTCACATCGCCCCGCGGCGTGAACACGAAGATCTCGTCCTGATAGAGGTCGATCTTCAGGAACTCGAGGAACTCCTCGGGGCTGTGCGCGTCCTGCTGCAGCTCGATGAGCTGCCGGAACCACGACAGGTGCCGGTCCAGCTCGTCGGCCGACTTGCCACCCTCCTTGTAGAGCCAGTGGGCAGCGATGCCGTACTCGGCGGTGCGGTGCATGTCGCGGGTGCGGATCTGGACCTCGTACAGCTGGCCCCCGGGCCCGAACACCGTCGTGTGCAGCGACTGGTAGCCGTTGGACTTCGGGCTCGCGATGTAGTCTTTGATCCGCTCCTGCAGCGGCGTCCACTTGTGGTGGATGATCCCAAGCACGTGGTAGCAATCGGTGATCGTGTTCACGAGCACGCGCACCGCGAGGAGGTCGTAGATCTCCTCGAACGGCTTGTCCCGCTTTTTCATCTTGCGGAAGATCGACCAGAGATTCTTGGGCCGGCCCGTGATGTCGAACCCGGCAATCCCCGCGCGCTGCAGCTCCGTGGCCAGCGGGTCGCGCAGCCGCTCGATCGTGCGATCGCGCTCGACGCGGCGCGCTTTGACCTTGCGGACGAGCTGCTTGTGATCCTCCGGCTCCAGGTGCTTGAAGGCGAGATCCTCGAGCTCGGCCTTCACCCCCGCCATCCCGAAGCGGTGCGCGAGGGGCGCGTACAGCTCGCGGGTCTCGAGCGCGATCCGGCGCCGCTTGTCCTCGGCCAGGGGCTCGAGCGTCCGCATGTTGTGCAACCGGTCGGCGAGCTTGATGATGATCACCCGCGCGTCCTTCGCGACCGACAGCAGCAGCTTGCGATAGTTCTCCGCCTGCTCCTCGGCCGTGGACCGGAAGGTGAGCGTCGAGATCTTGGTGAGCCCGTCGACCAGGTCCGCGACTTCCGCCCCAAAATCGCGGCGGATGTCGTCCAGCGTCACGTCGGAGTCCTCCACGACGTCGTGCAGCAGCGCGGCGGCAATCGTGGTGGTGTCCATCTGCTGCTCGGCGAGAATCGTGGCGACGGCCACGCTGTGCGAGACGAAGTCGTCCCCGGACACGCGCTTCTGGCCGCGGTGGGCCCGCGCGCTCGCCCCGTAGGCGCGCGCCAACAGGTCGAGGTCGAGACGGTCCCGCTGGGCCGCTACGGCCTTCGCCAGCTCCGGCGCCAGGGCCGGCGCGGTGCTCGTCACAGCAGTCCCGCCTCCGCGAAACTCACGTAGCGCTCTCCTCCCACGATCACGTGGTCGTACACCGGCACATCGAGCAGACGCCCGGCATCCACCAACTGGCGGGTCACCGCCCGGTCGTCGGCCGACGGGGTCGGATCACCGCTCGGGTGGTTGTGCACCACGATGATCCCCGCCGCCGCCTCGGCGATCGCGGCCCGAAACACTTCCCGCGGATGCACGAGGGAACTGTTGAGGATCCCCCGCGTGATCAGCAAGTCGGCCCGGATCTGGCTCTGGCTCCCGAGGGCCAGCACGTGGAACTCCTCCACCGCCAAGTCCCGCAGCTGCAGGGCGTAGTAGCGGTGCACGTCGCCGGGACCTCGGATCCGCTCGGGCGGCGGCTCGGTTTCGGACCCCACCCGCCGCCCCAGCTCGATCGCCGCCGCCACGCGGGCCGCCTTCGTCCGTCCCACCCCGGCAATCCGCGCCAGCTCGGCCCAGGGGCGGGTCGCCAGGCGCCGGAGCGACCCCTCGCCCCGGGCGAGCAGCTCACCCGCGACCGCGAGGGCATCTCGCCCCCGTGTGCCCGTTCCTAGGAGAATGGCCAAGAGCTCCTGCGGCGTCAACGCAGCGGGCCCAACGGCCCAGAAACGCTCACGGGGACGGTCGCGCTCGAGGTGCTCGGAAAGACGGAGCGGCATGGGCCGAACCTAACCCATGCCGCCCAGAACCCTCGTACCCTAGGAACGCGCTACAGGGCTGCCCCGTGGCACTTCTTGAACTTCTTGCCGCTGCCGCAGGGGCAGGGGTCGTTGCGGCGCCGCAGTCACTCTGGCGGCCGGCGCGTCCCCGACGGGAGGGCGAATGAAAACGCCGCCCCTTCCTCCGGCTTCCCCTCTGCCCAAACACGTCCCCCATGCCGCTGCACGATGCGCTGGACGAGGGCGAGACCCACCCCGGTTCCCTCAAACGCGGGCGCCGCATGCAGCCTCTGGAAGACCCCGAAGAGCTTCCCCACGTACTGCATGTCGAAGCCGACGCCGTTGTCCGTCACCGTGTACACGATTTCGCCGCTGCGGATCGCGCCAGCCACGTCGATCACGGCGCGGGGGCGCGTGCGCGTGTACTTGACGGCGTTCCCCAGAAGGTTGAGCCACACCTGCTTCAGCAGCGCCGCATCGCCCGGCCCTGGCGGCAGCGGACCGACGCGAAACTCGATCGCTCGCTGCGGCTCGAACGAGGAGACCTCAGTGATCACCGCGCGAACCAGCTGCTCCATGTCCAGCGGTCTGACCTGAATCCGCTGCCTGGTTAGCCGGGAAAAGGCCAGGAGGTCATCGATGAGTTGACCCATCCGCTGAGCGTTCGTGCGAATGACGCTCAGCGCGCGCTTGGCCTCGTCGTCCAATTCCTTCGCGTGGTCCTCCAGGAGGATACCTGAAAACCCGTCGATGGCGCGGAGCGGGCCACGGAGGTCATGGGACACCGAGTACGTGAAGCTGTCGAGCTCCTTATTGGCCTCTTCCAGTTGCCGTCCGTGCGCGACAAGGCGCTCGGCGTACTCGCGTGCCAGGAGCCGCGCGAACAGTGCGCCGCCAGCCCCCAGGATCAGGACCACACCCACCACGACCACCCCGGTGATGATCGTCCTGGAGCGCCGCACCGCCTGGCTCACGTCGCGCGCGCCGGCATCCATCAACCGCATCTGCTCTCGCTCGACCGCTACAATCGCGCCCCGAACCGCCTCGAGGAGCACTGCGTCGCGCGAGCGGCGCAGTTCCGGGCCGAGGGCGGAGGACGGACCCCGCTCGGCCGTTCGCATCGCCGCGCTCATCGCGTCCGCGTAGGCCACCACCGCCGTCCCCAGGCGATCCAACGGCCCTTGGAGCGTGGGCTGGCCCCGTGCGAGCGCGCGGAGGGCCGCCGTGTCGGTTACGAGCCCGGCCATGCCGGCCGCGTAGGTGGCGTGATAGACGGCGTCCCTGCTCAGGGCGAAGCCCGTGAGGCCAACGCGGGCCTCGCCCACGTGTTGGCGCAGCTGTCTGAGCGCCATGAGGAAGTCGTAGGCCGTCTGACGCCGCGCGGCCGCCGCTTCCAGCGCACGATACGTTCGCCGGGCGCTCACGCTCACCAGGGCCAGCGCACCCGCCGCGCCCGCGAGCATCAGAGCTAAGATGATGACGGGTCGGCGGGGCAGGCCGCGCCACGACGCCCGCGCCCCGCCTACCTGCATTGACCGCTCGTCAACCCGCCGCGCCGTGGCACTTCTTGAACTTCTTGCCGCTGCCGCAGGGGCAGGGATCGTTGCGGCCCACGCCGGCGTAGCGGTTGACGACCGGCGCCCCCCCGCCGCCCCCCGTACCGGGCGGCGGCCCGCCCTTGGGGGGGAAAGGTCCAGTGGCGGTATCGGGGCTCACGAGGCCGTCCGACGTCGGCTTGCTGGCGACCATCGGCGGCGCCCGCCTGGGCGCGGGGGGCCCCCCCGCACCGAGCGGACCCGTCGTCTGACTCGGTCCGGGACGCGGCGGCCCGATCTCGATCTGCAACTTGAGCCAGCGCTCGGCGAAGGTCGTGTGCAGGTCGTGGAGCAGGCCCACGAACATCTCGTAGGCCTCCTGCTTGTACTCGACCAAGGGGTCCTTCTGGCCCCAGGCGCGGTAGTAGATCCCCTCCCGCAGCTGGTCGAGGTCGTAGAGGTGGTCCTTCCACTTTTCGTCGATCACGCCGAGGGTAACCGTGGCCAGCGCCTGCTCGGCGAGCTTGGTCGCGCCCACCTTGGCCTCGACCTCCCGTAAGTACTCGATCTTTTGCTCGAACGCCGCGCGGCCCGCCGCCTGGGCGGCGCGAACCAGATCGTCGCGGTTCTTCACCACCGCGGGGTCGGGGACGCCGGGGACCGAGATCAAGAACTTCTGGAGGAACTCGGTCTCCATTAGGGCGCGGTCCCACTGGCCGGGGTCGTCGTACTCGGCGACGGTGCCGTCGACGTGGCGCTCGAGCGCCTGATCGATCATGCGCTGGGCTTCGGCCTTCAGCTCTTCCCCGCCCTCGAGCGCGTAGAGCCGGCGGGAGTAGATCACCTCGCGCTGTTGGTTCATGACGTCGTCGTACTGCAGCAGCTTCTTGCGCGCCTGGAAGTTCTGCAGCTCGACCCGCTTCTGGGCCTGGCCGATGGCCGCCGTGACCCAAGGGTGGGTGATGACCTCCCCTTCTTCGGCGCCGGTGCGGTCCATGATGCGCGCGATCCGGTCGGAGCCGAACAGGCGCATCAGGTCGTCCTCGAGCGACATGAAGAACAGGCTTTGCCCCGGATCTCCCTGGCGGCCGGACCGGCCGCGCAGCTGGCGGTCGATGCGCCGCGCTTCATGGCGTTCCGTGCCGAGGATGACCAGCCCGCACGGCGGATCCTCGTTGCACTGCAGCTCCTTGATGCGCTCCGGCGTGAGGTCGGGCTGCTCGCGCAGCTGGCCGAACGGCGCTTCGCGGGCCTTGATGCCGCACACCTGACATTGCTTCACGCCGGGGCCCAGTTTGATGTCGGTCCCGCGGCCCGCCATGTTCGTCGCGATCGTGATCGAGCCGGGCTGGCCCGCCTGCGCGACGATCTCCGCCTCGCGCTCGTGGTACTTGGCGTTCAACACCTCGTGCCGCATCCCCCGCCGCTTGAGCATCCGCGCCAGCGTTTCGGAGACGTCCACGTTGACCGTCCCGACCAGGACGGGCAGGCCGCGCTTGTGCTGCCGGTCGATCTCCTCGATGATCGCGTTGTACTTCTCGCGGCGGGTCTTGTACACGAGGTCGTGCTTGTCCACCCGCCGGACGGGCCGGTTGGTGGGGATGACCACGACGTCGAGCTTGTAGATGTCGAAGAACTCGGTCTCCTCGGTCTCGGCCGTGCCCGTCATGCCGGCCAGCTTTTCATACATCCGGAAGTAGTTCTGGATCGTGATCGTCGCGAGCGTCTGCGTCTCCTCGCGCACGGTCACGCCCTCCTTGGCTTCGACGGCCTGATGCAGCCCGTCGGACCAGCGGCGCCCCGGCATCAGACGCCCCGTGAATTCGTCCACGATGAAGACCTGGCCGTCCTGGACGACGTACTCCACGTCCTTCTCGTACAGGGCGTGCGCCTGGAGCAGCTTGTGGATGATGTGGAGGGTTTCACTCTTCAGCGCGTACTCGGCCTCGACCGCGCGGCGCCGCTCGATCTTGTCCTTGGCGGACAGCTCCGGGTCGTGCTCGATCTCGTGCACGGCGTGCGAGATGTCGGGCACGACGAACAGCTGTGGGTCCTGCGGCGACATCGTCTCGACGCCCTTGTCGGTCAGGTGGACGGAGCGGCCCCGCTCGTCCATGACGAAGTAGAGGTCGTTCTCGAGGTCCCGCATCTTTTGCTCGCGCGCCGGCAGCTTGCGGTCGGCGAGGCGGTCGAGCTCCACGCGCTGCACCAACGCCTTGACGCCCGTCTCGTTGAGTAGCTTCAGCAGCTTCTTGTTCTTGGGCATGCCGAGCTGGGCCTTGTAGAGGAGCACGGCGCCCTCGTAGGCGGTGTCGTCGTTCGCGAGCAACGGCTCCGCCTTGGCGATCTGATCGTTGGAGATGGCGGTCTGCTTGCGCACCAGCTGGACGACCTGGGCATTGAACACCGCATACTTCTCGTCCGACTCCGTTCCGACGGGGCCAGAGATGATGAGCGGCGTGCGGGCTTCGTCGATCAGGATCGAGTCCACCTCGTCGATGATGGCGTACACGTGCCCGCGCTGCACCCGCTGCTCGAGCGTGAACACCATGTTGTCGCGGAGATAATCGAACCCGAACTCGTTGTTGGTCCCGTAGGTGATGTCGCACTGGTAGGCCGCGCGCCGCTCGGGGGTCTGGGGCTGGGTGTCGTCGAGGCACCCGACCGTCAGCCCGAGCCAGCGGAACACGTGCCCCATCCACTGCGAGTCGCGTCGCGCCAGGTAGTTGTTGACTGTGACCAGGTGGGTGCCGCGGCCCGCCAGCGCGTTCAAGTACAGGGGCAGCGTCGCGACGAGGGTCTTGCCTTCGCCGGTCGCCATCTCGGCGATCTTCCCCTGGTGCAGCACGATCCCGCCGATCAGCTGCACGTCGTAGGGCACCATGTCCCACGTCAGCTCGTGCGCCGTCACCACCACCTTCGATCCCGTGAGCCGGCGGCACGCCTCGCGCACGGTCGCAAACGCTTCGGGGAGCAGGTCATCGAGGGTGTCCTGCAGGGCATGGACGAACGCGTGCTCGGCCTTCACCAGCCGGTCGCCGATCTCGGCCCGCTCCTTGGCGTCGGGGCAGTCGTGTTTCGCCTGCTTCAGCCGCTCGACCTCGGCCGCGAGCGCCCCCGTCCGCTCCGCGATGAGCCCGCGGAATTTGACGGTCTGCGCCTGGACGTCCGCGTCCGCGAGGTCCTTGAGGCGGGCCTCGTGGGCGTGGATCGCGTCAACGACCGGTTGAATGCGCTTCAGCTCGCGGTCGAACCGCGTGCCGAAGATCCTGGTGAACCAACGATTTGCCATGACTCCCCTAACGATACAGCCCGCGGGCCGCGATGTACTCGCGCACCGCTTCGGGCACCTGATAGCGGATGGACTGTCCCGTCCGCACGCGCTCGCGGACTTGCGTGGCTGACAGATCGACCGCGGGAACCGGCACCACGCGGCCGATCAGCGGGTGCCGCGGGACCGCGGCGCCCGGTCGGGCGAACACCACCACGTCCGCGAGCGGCGGCAGGGCTTCGACCTCCCACCACCCCGCGAGCTCCTGCGCCACGTCCGCCCCCAGCAATAACGTGAACCGGTTCCCCGGCTCCCGATCGCCCAGGGCCCGTAGGGTGCGGACGGTGTACGACGGCGCGGGCAGGCCCAGCTCGATGCGCTCCACCGACAGGCGCGGATTGCCGGCCACCGCGAGGTCCAACATTTCGGCGCGCTGTTCGGGGGTCGCCGCGTGCGCCGCGGCTTTGAGCGGCTGTTGGCGGGCGGGCATGAGCCGCACCGTGGCGCCGAGCTCGTCCGCCACGGCCTCGGCCACGATCAGGTGCCCGACGTGGACGGGGTCGAACGATCCCCCGAACAGCGCGTCCACGCGCGTCAGGAGGGGGCGCCGGTCGTGTCGGCCGGGCAGCTCTTGTCGAGACCCGTGGCCCGCGGGTAATAGCGGCGCAGGTGGGCGCAGGTCTCTTTCAGCTCCTCGGTGTACCGGATGACGCGGTAACTGTCCACCAGGCGCAGCAGGGCGTCTTGCGCACGCGTGGCGTCGGGGTAGTTGGCGATCACGTCCTTAAAATAGAGGATCGCCGAGTCGTACGCCTTCCGCTTGAAGTAGAAGAGCCCGTTCTTGTAGGTCTTCTCGGCGAACTGATTCTGCAGGCGGCGCACGTGCAGGCGCGCCCGGGCCGCGGCGTCGCTGTCGGGATAGCGCTCGGACACCTCTTGATAGATGGCGAGCGCCGTCTCGCCGGAAGTCGGGTCCAGCTCGGGGCGCCGCCACAGCCGGAGGTTCGCATCGCCCGCGCGCAGCAATGCGAGGGGGGCGTACTCGCTGCTCGGGAACTCGTCGGCCACCTTGCGGAATTCGTGCGCCGCCTGGATGCGGTCCCCGATCTGGAAGTAGCATTCGGCCACGTAATAGCGCGCGGTCACGAGCTCGGGTTGACCCGGGCCGAACTCGAACGCCAGGCGCTGCAGGATCACCATCGAGCGGCGCGCGTCGCCGTGACGGAACAGCGTCAGCGCCCGCGCCAACTCGCGGTCCGGCTGGATCGAGGGCCGCGGCTGCTGCGTATGGGGGTGACACGCCGTGGCCGCCAACCCCGCCAGCACCCACATCGTCCGTCGCATCGTCATTCCGGCTCAGCCTTCCCTAACGCGTTGATCTTCTCCTGGGCGCGCTGGGCGAGCGTGTCGCCCGGCGTGCCGCCCACCAGCGCCTGCTGATAACTCTCGAGCGCGCCCGCGATGTCGCCCTGCGCCAGCCGCACGTCCCCCAACCCGAGGAACCCGGCGCGAACGACGTCCGGTGCGGCCCCCGGCGCCGTGGCCCGGCGGAACCACCCCTCGGCGTCCGCGGGGCGGCCGCTCTCGAGGGCGCGCTGCCCCTCGACCAGCGCGCACAGCCCCAAGCCCTCCCGCGCCGACTCGGTGGCCGCGGGCGCGCGCTGCCGCCGAATCACACCCTCGAACACCAGGACGGCGGTGCTGCAGTCCTTCACGCGCACGAGCGTCATGCCATAGGCGAAGAGCAACGAATCCGCCCGGCCGGGGTCCGCCGCCGCGGCGGCCGCCGCCGGCAGGAGCGCGAGCGCCGCCGCCGTGTCACCCCGGTCCACGGCATCCAGTGCCGCCAGGGTGACGTGGCGCCCCAGCGGCCGCCGCGGGGCGATCTCGCGCAGCCCGGTCAGCGCGCTCGCCAGCGCGCTGCGGTCGTTCGCGGTCACCGCGCCCAGGACGACGCGCTCGAGCCCGTCCGCCGCTTCATCGGCACGGGACCGATCTTCCTGGGCGAGCGCGCGATAGGCGTCCGCGGCGAGGGCGTAGTCGCCCGTGTGCAGCGCCGCCGCGCCCAGCTTGGCCTCGAGCGACGCGCTCCCCGGATGGGCCCGCAGCCCGAACTGGTATTCCGCCAGGGCGTTCCGGTACTGGCCGGCGGCATACGCCCGGTCGCCCAGCTCTTCGTGATCCGCCGCGCTGCGCACGCAGGCGAGCGTGAGGGCGAGGAGCGCCGCCGCGAGGCGCCTCACGCCCGCTTCCGCTTGCCCGCGCGCGGCGCTTTGGGCGCCGGCTCCGCCGGCACGTCGCTGCGGGACAGCATGGCGAGATAGGCTTCCACCCTGGGATCCTCCGGCCGCCGCGCGCGGCATTCCTCCCAGACCGCGCGGGCGGCCAGTCCGTCGCCCGACAGGTAGCACGCCAGGCCCAGCATCGCCGCGGCGTCGAGGTAGGCCGGGCGCTCGCGCACGATCGTCTCGAACTGGTCGCGGGCGTCGAGCGCCCGACCCGCCTCGAGCAGCATCCGGCCCAGCTTATACCGCAAATCGTGGAAGCTGGGTCCCAACGCGAGCGCCGCCTCGTACTGCGCGATCGCCTCGGTGAGCCCCCCCGCCTCCAGGTAGGCCTCGCCGAGCCCGGCGTGGTGGTTGGCGAGTTTCGCGGCGATGTGCGCTGGAAACCCCGCCCGCTGCTGCGCGCCGACCTTCTGGGCGCTGCGCAGCGCCGTGTGCGCCTCGTCTTCGCGGCCCAGCTCGGCGAGGACGAGGGCGCGGTGGATCATCGCTTCGACGTAGCGCGGGTTCAGCTCCAAGGCGCGGTCAAGCTGTTCGAGCGCCTTGTCGGCCTGACCGGCGAGGGAATAGGACAGCCCCAGCAGGTGGTGCGCGTCGGCGAACGCCCGTCCGCTCGCGACGACCTCCTCCAGGAGATGAATCGCCCCGTAGTAGTCCTGCAGCTGGAACCGCTCCCCGGCCTGCTCGACGAGATGCTCAGGACTGACGTCCATGCGACTCCTCGTACCAGCGCACGAAGTTCCGAAGCCCTTCCTCGATGCCGATCTTGGGCCGGTAGCCCAGCACCCGCTCGACGCGCCGCAGGTCCGCGGCGGTCAGCCGCACGTCGCCCGGTTGATCCGGGTGCCGTTCGATGCGCGGCGCGCGGCCCAGCGCCGCCCCGATCAGCGCGATGAGCCGGTCGAGCCGGACGCGTGCCCCGCCACCGATGTTGAGCACTTCGAACGCCGGGGCGGAGCCCTCGGTCCAGGCGAGCGCGGCGAGGATGCCTTCGACCGCATCGCTAATATAGGTATAGTCGCGCTCGCTCGAACCATCGCCGTGCATCCGCACCGGGGCGCCCCGGGAAATCAGATCGGTGAAGCGGTGAATCGCGAGGTCAGGCCGCTGCCGGGGCCCGTAGACCGTAAAGAAGCGGAGGCAGACGATTCGCATCGGGTAGAGGTGGGCGAAGGCGTGAGCCACGAGCTCCCCGGCCCGCTTCGTCGCCGCATAGGGAGAGATCGGTGCAACGGCCGGCGCGTCCTCGGCGAAGGGCGCCGGCGTGGCATCCCCGTATACGGACGACGACGAGCCGAACACGACGCGCAGCACCCCTGCTTTCCGGGCCGCCTCGAGCACGCGCGCCGTGCCCGTCACGTTCGCCTCCATGTACCCCGCGGGATCCTCGAGCGAGGGCCGCACCCCCGGCTTCGCCGCCAGGTGCAGGATCGCGCCGACTCCCTCAAGGGGGAGGGGGTCGCGCGCCACGTCGGCCTCGATCAGCTGGAACGCGGGATGCGCAGTGAGCGCCGCCAGGTTCCGCTCTTTGACGGCGCGCGCGTACAGCGGGTCGAAGTTGTCCACCCCGACCACCTCGTACCCGCGGGCGATCAGGGCTTCACAGACGTGCGATCCGATGAATCCGGCCGCCCCCGTCACGGCCAGCCGCGGGGGGGGGGGAAGACTCACCGCTGGGCGAGGCGACGGAAGTAGTCGATCGTGCGGCCCAAGCCCTCGTCCAGCGCCACGCGCGGCTCCCACCCCAGCGTCCGGCGGGCGAAGGCGATGTCCGGCTGCCGCACTTTGGGATCGTCTTCGGGCAGGGGTCGCTCAACGATGGGGCTGTCGCTCCCCGTCAGCGCGATGACGCGCTCCGCCAGCTGGCGCACGGTGAACTCATGCGGGTTGCCGAGGTTCGTCGGCTCGGACGTGCCGCGCTCGAACAACGCGACGATGCCTTCGATCAAGTCGTCCACGTAGCAGAAGGAGCGGGTCTGGCTGCCGTCGCCGTACATCGTGAGCGGCGCGCCGCACAGCGCCTGCACGATGAAGTTCGACACGACGCGTCCGTCGTTGGGCCGCATGCGCGGCCCGTAGGTGTTGAAAATCCGCACGATCCGCGTGTCGAGGCGGTGGTAGCGATGGTAGGCCATCGTCATCGCCTCGGCGAACCGCTTGGCCTCGTCGTACACGCCGCGCGGCCCCACGGGGTTCACGTTCCCCCAATAGGACTCGGGCTGGGGGTGGACCAAGGGATCCCCGTACACCTCCGAGGTGGAGGCGAGCAGGAAGCGCGCGTTCTTCGCCTTCGCGAGCCCCAGCGCGTTGTGCGTGCCGAGGGCGCCCACCTTCAGGGTGGGGATCGGGTATTCCAGGTAGTCGATCGGGCTCGCCGGACTGGCGAAATGGAGGATGCCGTCCACGGGACCGGGCACGTCGATCCAGGTGCTGACGTCGTGGCGGATGAACGTGAAGGCGCGGTGATGCTCGAGATGCGCGAGGTTGGCCGGCGCGCCGGTGAGGAGGTTGTCCATCCCCACCACCGTGTGATCGAGGGCGAGGAGCCGGTCACACAGGTGCGAGCCGAGGAAACCGGCGGCGCCGGTTACGAGGATGCGCATGCCAGCCGGCGGCCGATACTGTCGTACGTGAACCCGAGCCGGGCCAGGCGATCGGGGTCGTAGAGGTTGCGCCCATCCACGATCAGCGGGCGGCGCAGCAGCTCCTTCATGCGCGCGAAGTCGGGGTTGCGGTACTCGCGCCACTCCGTGACGATGGCCAGGGCATCGGCGCCGGCGAGCGCGTCGTAGGCGTGCGCGGCGTAGGTGACGCGGTCCCCCAGATGGCGGCGCGCCGTCTGGATGGCGGCGGGGTCATGGACGCGCACCCGGGCGCCGGCCGCCAACAGCGCTTCCACGACGACCAAGGCCGGACTCTCGCGTACGTCATCCGTCTCGGCCTTGAAGGCGAGCCCCCACACGGCGACCTCCGCGCCTTCGAGCTTCCCGTTGAAGTGCCGGCGCAGCTTCTCGAACAGGAGCGCCTTCTGACGCGCGTTCGCCGTCTCGACGGCGTCCAGGATGTCGAGCGGCACCGCGCGGTCGCGGCCCATGTGGAGCAGCGCCTTGACGTCTTTCGGGAAGCACGATCCGCCGTATCCGGGCCCGGGGAACAGGAACGCCGTCCCGACCCGATGGTCGGTGCCGATGCCCTTGCGCACCAGCGTGACGTCGGCGCCGGAGGCCTCGCACAGGGCCGCGATCTGATTCATGAACGAGATGCGCGTGGCCAGCATGGCATTGGCCGCGTACTTCGTCATCTCGGCCGAGCGGACGTCCATCAGGATGAGCGGATTCCCGGTGCGCACGAACGGCGCATACAACTCCTCCAGGACCTTCGCGGCCGTGGGCGACTCCACACCCACCACCACGCGATCGGGCTTCATGAAGTCATCGATCGCCGCCCCTTCCTTCAGGAACTCCGGATTGGAGCAGACATCGAACGGTGTCTTGGTTTCCCGCGCGATCGTCTCCCGCACCTTATCCGCCGTGCCCACGGGCACCGTGCTCTTGGTGATCACGATCTTGGGGGCGTTCATGTGGCGCCCGATCGTCTGCGCGACGGCCAGCACGTGCTGCAGGTCCGCGGAACCGTCCTCGTCGGGCGGCGTACCCACGGCGATCATCACGACGTCCGAGCGCTCCACGGCCCCGCCGACGTCGGTGGAAAACACGAGGCGCCCCTCACGCTGGTTTCGCAGGACGAGGGGTTCGAGCCCCGGCTCGTAGATCGGCATCCGGTTCTGCTTGAGCGCCCCGATCTTTTTCTCGTCGACGTCCGCACAGATCACGTCGTTGCCGGTCTCGGCGAGACACGCGCCGACCACCAGCCCCACGTACCCGGTCCCGACGACGGCGACCTTCATGCGCGTCCATCCCGCCGCGGCAGCACGTGGCGCGTATCCACGACGACGCGCGCATGCTCCGCCACGAGGCGGTAGTCGACGGCGGAGTGGTCGGTGACGATGATGACGCAATCGGCTTTCGTGACCGCGTCCGCCGTGAGGGACACCGATCGCAATTCCAGACCGTCCTCCTTCACTTGGGCGACGAACGGGTCGTGATAGACCACGTGCGCGCCGCGTTGGTGTAGCAGCCGAATGATGTCGAGCGCCGGGCTTTCCCGGAGATCATCGATATCCTTCTTGTACGCCACGCCCACCACCAGAACCGTGCTGCCCCGCACCGCCCGCCCCTGTTCGTTCAGCCGGTCGGCCACCCGGGCCACCCAGTACTCGGGCATCGCGGCGTTGACCTCCCCCGCCAGCTCGATGAACCGGGTCCGGTAGTTGAGCGTGCGCATCTTCCATGCCAGGTAATGCGGGTCGAGGGGGATGCAGTGGCCGCCCACGCCCGGTCCCGGTGTGAACTTCATGAATCCGAAGGGCTTGGTCGCCGCCGCGTCGATCACTTCCCACACGTCCACGCCCAGCTTGTCGCACACGATCGCCATCTCGTTGACGAGCCCGATGTTGACGCTGCGAAACGTGTTCTCGAGAATTTTGACCAGCTCCGCCGCTTCGGTGGACGACACGGGGACGAGCCGCTCGATGGCTGGCCGGTAGAGCGCCTCGGTCACCTGGAGGCAGGCAGGCGTGATCCCCCCCACGACCTTGGGTGTGTTACGCGTGTTCCACTGCGGATTGCCCGGATCCACGCGCTCAGGGGAAAACGCGAGGAAGAAGTCCTCACCGACCTTGAGCCCGGTGCTCTCAAGGGCCGGCAGCATCAACTCGCGCGTCGTGCCGGGGTACGTGGTCGACTCGAGGATCACGAGCTGGCCGCGGCGCAGCCCCTGCTTCACCGAGTCCGTCGCCGCGAGGACGTAGCTGACGTCGGGATCCTTCGTCTTCGAGAGCGGTGTGGGCACGCAGATGGAGATGGCGTCGGGCTCACGCAGCCGTGTCAGGTCCGTCGTGGCCGAGAACTTTCCCGTCTGGACGGCGGCGGCGAGCGTGGCCGCGGGCACGTCCTGAACGTGGGACCGGCCGGCGTTCAGCCCGTCCACGACCGCCCGGCTCACGTCGAATCCCAGGACGTGGTAGCCCGCCCGCGTGAGCTCCATGGCGAGCGGCAATCCGACGTACCCCAGTCCGACGATGCCGAAGACCGCCGAGCGATCCTGCGCCTTGGCCAGCAGGGCCTGAGCCGGGGTGGTCATACGGTCTCCGGCGTCCCGCCGTTCGCGAGCGAGCGCGACGCGGCCTCGAGAACGCGCACGACCTTCACCCCGTCCTCGGCGCCGGCGCGCGGGGCAGGCGCGTCCTTCCCGCGGGCGACCTCCACGAAGTGCGCCAGCTCGGCGGCGAGGGGCTCGACGTTGGGAATGCGCGGAATGAAGATGTCTCCTTCGCGAATCGCCAGGCTCTCGCCGAACGACCGGTACTCGGGCGGCCGGTCCACGCCCTTGTCGTAAATGCGGAGCTTCTCACGCGGCTCCATGTCGTCGAAGACCACCATCTTTTTCGCGCCCACGACCGTGAGCTTCCGCACTTTGTGGGGATCGAGCCAGGACAGCTGCACATGCGCGAGCACGCCGCTCGCGAAATCCATCGTGAGAAACACGACATCCTCGATCCGAGGCTGGAGATAGCTCTTGCCGTGGGCGGCGACGCGTACCGGCACCTCCCCGAGCAGATAGAGGGCCACGGACACATCGTGCGGGCCGAAGCTCCAGAGCGCGTTTTCGTCTTGCCGGACCTGCCCCAGGTTCAGCCGCAACCCATATAAATAGAACAGCTTGCCCAGCTCTCCGCCCTCCACCATGGCGCGCAGCCGCTCCACGGCGGGATGGTAGACGAGGAGGTGCCCCGCCAGCACGGGAACCCGGCGTTCGATCGCCGCCTTGGCGACTGCCTCCGCCGCCCGCACGTTCAGCGCGAACGGCTTTTCCACGAGACATGGCTTCCCCGCCGCCACGCACTGCAGCGCGATGGTGGCGTGGGTAGCCGCCGGCGACGCGACGACCACAGCGTCCACACGCTCGAGCAGCGCCGCCACGTCCCCGGTGACGAAGGCGCCGGGATACTGGCGCGCGACGCGCTCGCGCGTCTTGGCGTCGGTGTCGCACACTCCGGCCAACTCCGCGTCGGGTAATGCCGCCACGGTGCGCACGTGGTTCCGGCCCCACGCGCCGGCCCCGACGACGCCGATCTTGAGGCGCGTCACCGGTAGAATGCGCGGATCACGTCGATCACGCGGTCGAGCTGCGCGGGGGTGAGCTCCGGATAGATGGGCAGCGAGATGACCTCCCGCGCCGCCTGTTCGGCCACGGGCAGCCGGCCTTCCGGGTAGCCGAGCTGCGCGAAACAGGGCTGGCGGTGCAGCGGAATCGGATAGTACACGGCGCTCCCGATCCCTTCCTTCTTGAGGTGGGCCTGCAGCTCGTCGCGCCGCTCGACCCGCAGCGTGTACTGGTGGAAGATGTGCTCGTTGGCCGGATCCACCACCGGCGCCGTCACGCGCGGCAGACCGGCCAGCGCCCGTGAGTAATAGGCTGCGTGCTCTCGGCGCTGCGCGGACCACGTCGCTAAGTGGGGGAGCTTGGCGATGAGCACCGCGGCCTGCAGGGTGTCGAGACGGGAATTGGTGCCCACCTCGTCGTGGTGGTATTGCTTGGCGCCGCCGTGGAGGCGCAGCTTGCGCAGCCGCTCGGCCGTGGCGTCGTCCGAGGTGACGATCATGCCCCCGTCACCCCACGCGCCCAGGTTCTTGCTCGGGAAGAACGAGTAGCTCGTCGCCCACCCCAGCTCCCCGGCCATGCGCCACTGTCCCGCGACTTTGCGTCGCGCGCCGATGGCCTGGCAGGCGTCCTCGATCACCTTGATCCCGCGCGGTGCGGCGAGCTCGAGCAACCGCTCCATGTCTGCCATCTGGCCGAAGAGGTCCACCGGAATGATGGCGCGCGTGCGCGGCGTGATCGCGCCCTCGACGGCTCCGGGATCGATGTTGAATGTGCGGGGCTCGATGTCCACGAAGACCGGCGTCCCGCCCGCGTTGTGCACCGTGCCAGCCGTCGCGAAAAAGGTGAACGGCGTGGTGATCACCTCGTCGCCCGGTCGCAGGTCCAGGGCCTTGAGCGGGAGCAGCAGCGCGTCGGTGCCGCTCGCACAGCCGATCCCGTGCTTGGCGCGGGACAGCGCGGCGATCTCGGCCTCGAGCTGGGGAACGGCGGGGCCCATGATGAACTGCTGCGCCTCTACGACGCGCAGCAAGGCGGGCATGACCTCGTCCTTGATGGCGCGGTACTGCGCCACGAGATCCAGCAGCGGGACGTTCACGTCAGCGGGAAGCGGCGGCGCGGGGCAGCGGGCGGGGGGGGGCGACCTGGCGCAGCGCGCCCGCCGCCTCCTCGTACCCGGCGCCGCAGGCGCTACACGTCGCGCCACCGCCGGCGAGGTGGAGCCGCTCGCCGCACTGGCACATCCAGCCGACGCGGCGCGCCGGCACACCCACCATGAGGCCGTAGGCGGGCACGTCCGCGGTCACCACGGCGCCGGCGCCGATGAAGGCGTATTCGCCGAGCGTGGCGCCGCAGACGATGGTGGCGTTCGCGCCGATCGACGCGCCCCGCTTGACCAGCGTCCGGCGGTACTCGCTCTTGCGCGAGACATGGCTGCGCGGGTTCAGCACGTTGGTAAACACGCACGAGGGACCGCAGAAGACGTCGTCCTCGAGCTCGACGCCTTCGTAGATCGACACGTTGTTCTGGACCTTCACGTTGTTTCCGAGCCTCGTCCCGCCCATGACCACCACGTTCTGCCCGAGGTTGCAGCGGGCGCCGATGACCGCGCCGGGCATCACGTGACAGAAGTGCCAGATCTTGGTGCCGGCGCCGACGACGGCGCCGGCGTCGACGTAGCTCGATTCGTGCACGAAGTACTCGGGGGCAGCCATGTTCAGACGCCGATCACCTTGCACTCGAGTTGGAACTCGACGCCCGTCTTCTTCGCCACCGTCTTGCGCACGTGCTCGATCAGTTTCAGGACGTCGCTCGCCGTGGCGTTGCCCTTGTTGACGAAGTAGTTGGCGTGCAGGGACGACACCTGTACGCCGCCGATGGTGAAGCCCTTGAGCCCGCATTCGTCGATCAGCATGCCGGCCGTCTTCGCTCCGCCGGGATTCGTGAACGTGGACCCGCAGCACGGCTGGTCGAACGGCGTTCCCGCCTTCCGCCAGCGGAACAGCTTGCCCTGGAGCTCCTTGAGTTTGGCGGGCGGTTCCTCCGCCAGGCCGAGCTTCGCCTCGAGCACGATGCCCTCGATGTTGCTCGCCCGATACTTGAACGAGATCTGCTTGCGCGACAGCTGCTTGAGCTTGCCCTTGGCGTCCATCACGGTCACTTCCGTCACGACCTCGGCAAACTCGGCGCCGTGGCAGCCGGCATTCATGTAGATCCCGCCGCCGACCGTACCGGGGATCCCCACGAACCGCTCCACGCCCGCGAACCCCGCCTCCGCCGTGCGGCGAGCCAACAGCGGCGTCGCGAGCCCCGCGCCCACAATCGCCGTGGCCCCCTTCATCTCGAACCGGTCGAGGCCTTTGCCGAGACGAATCACCACGCCGGGGAATCCGCCGTCCTTGACGAGCACATTCGATCCGAGGCCCAGGACGACCCACGGCAGGCCGCGGTCGCGCGCCAGCTCCATCGCCTTCGCCACGTCTTCCACGTCGGCGGGCAGCACCAGGTACCGCGCCGGGCCGCCGATCCGCCACGTGGTGTAGCGCGACAGCGGCTCCTGCTCGAGCACCTTGCCGCGGAACTTGATCTTGGGCGGCGGCGGCGGCGCGGGCGCGGCCTTGGGGGCCGGCTTGGCGACAGCCTTCGCCGGCTTCGCCGCGGGCTTCGCTAGACCCGGGCGCGCCGCGGCTCGGGGTTTGCCGGCGCTGCGCTTTCGTCCTTCGCTTTTTCGTGCCATTCCTGAAGGCTCCTAACGCTCCCGGTCCGACTGCGGAGCGCGATGATCGCGTCACACGCGGCACTGGCCGCGGACATCGTCGTCGTGTACGGCACCCGGTGCACCAGCGCGGTGCGCCGGATGGCGTAGTCGTCAGCCTGCGTGAACTTCCCGAGCGGCGTGTTGATCAGCAGGTGCACTTCCCCCGACACGATCAAGTCGATCGCGTTGGGGCGTCCTTCGTGCACCTTCAGCACCCGCTCCGCCGGCACCCCGCGCGCCCGCAGGTACCGCTGCGTGCCCTCGGTGGCGAGGATGCGAAACCCCAGCTCGTGCAGCCTCCGCACGATCGGCACCACCGTCGGCTTGTCCGAATCATTCACGGTCACGAACACCGCCCCTTCCAGGGGCAAGCTGCCGTCGGCCGCGATTTGCGCCTTCGCGAACGCCATCCCGAAGCTGTCCGCCAGGCCCATCGCCTCCCCGGTGGAGCGCATTTCCGGCCCCAACACGGTATCCACTCCGGGGAGCTTCGTGAAGGGGAAGACAGCCTCCTTGACCGCCACCCCGGCGACGGGAAGCTCATCGGGAAGGCCCAACTCGTCCAGGGTCC
>DASXUE010000022.1:0-2436 GCA_036505055.1 Gemmatimonadales bacterium
GCCGCGCTTGTCCGACACCGACAGCAGGGCTCGTGGTTTCACCAGGTTTCGGCCACGGCCCGGATCATGTCGGCGAGGCTCACCACGTCCTTCAGGTCGATCACCTCGGCGGGGGAATGGGAGTAACGCAGCGGCCAGCCGATCGGCACGTCCACCACGCCGTACGGCGTGAATTCGGATCCGTCGTTGCCGCCGTTAGTGGTGCCGACTTGCAGCGCGACGCCCCGCGCCCGCGCGATCTGGACAACCGAGTCCACGTAGGCGGGCGGCGTGATGGACGAGTTGTCGAGCGCCCGTGCCACCGCCCCTCGCCCGATCGGCGCCACCGCGAAATTGGGCAGCTCGAGCGGTGAGTCCGCGGACACGAAGGTGTCGATCGCATGGACCCGTCGCGGAGTCGTGCCGAGCGCCGCGGCCGCCGCCGCCGCGCCCTCGAGCCCGATCTCCTCGCGCACGCTCCAGATGAAAATCACCTGGTGCTTGAGCGCCGCGCGGTCCAGGCGCCGCAGCGCAATGAGCTGCGCGGTCGCGCCGACGCGGTCGTCGAACGACCGGCCCGTCGCCCTCGTGCCGGCGAGCCGGACGTATTGCTTTGGCATGGTCACAGTGCTCCCGGCGCTGACGCCCCGGGCCGTGGCTTTGGCGCGCGATCCGGCACCCACGTCCACGCGGAGCGGGGGAGGGGTGTGGCGGGTGAAGCCCGAATCACGCGGCAGGAAGACGCCCGCGATGTCGCCCTGGTCCGTGTGCACCAGCGCCGGCTTGGCCTCGAACAGAGAGGAAATAAATCCGCCGCGGGTCTCGAGCTCGAGCGTGCCGTCGTCTCGGATCCCGGTCACCCGGAAGCCGATTTCGTCCAGGTGGGCGATGACTACGACCACCGGGCTCCCCTGGCCGACTCGCACCCACAGGTTGCCCGCGGTGTCGGTCTCGCTCTTGGCCCAACTGGGCAACAGTCGTTTCACCGCCTCGCGTACCGGACCCTCGGCGCCGGAGACGCCGTAGGTCTCCACGAGGGGGGCGAGGATCGCTTGGGCCTCAGAGATTCGAGTCGAGTCCTGGGCGGACAGGCGGTCTGGCGGACCGGCGGACAGAAGGCACACCGCCAGCACGAAGTCCCCGACCGGCCGTCTCACCGTCCGCCCGTCCGCCATTATCTCCCCTCCATCCATTGCAGGATTTCCCGGACCAGGCGATCCGCATCGGCGAGGGCCACCGTCTCGACCGCCGTATCCGCGTAGCGCGCCGGCAGTGCCGCGGTCTTGATGTCGTCGAACGGTCCGAGCAGGGCTTTCACGCTCGCGAGGCCGGCGTTGCTCGTATAGAGACTCTGCACCGTGAACGCGACCACGACCGTGCCCTTCACCTTGGGCTTCGCCTGGACCGCCGCGGCGAGCGCGGCACAGGCGGCGCGCCGCCCGGCGACGGGCGCGGCGAGCAGCCGCTCGCCGTACAGCTGCGGTCGCTTGGCGAGCGACACGGGCGCGAGCACCGCGATCCCGAGCCCCTCCACCTCGGCCGCCGAGCTGGCGCCCACGTCCACGTAGGCGTTGTCCACGGTGAAGACGGGATCAGGCGTCCCGGGCGCGCCGCGGCCGCGCGTCAAGTGCGTGGACTTGACGGCGACCACGCCGGGCACCGCGCCTCGCGCACCGAACACGGTCACGCGGTGACCCTCGAGCTGCTGATCGAACAAGGGCGATGCCGTGCGGCCCGCGCCTCCGCCTCCCACCCGCCGCAGCAGCAAGAAGCCGTCGGGGAGGATGTTGCCCACGACATAACCGACTTCGTCGAGCGGGCAGGTGAACAGACGCTTCGGGGCGCCCTGACCCAGCGTGAGCGTCACGTTGCCCGCATGATCCCGCGTGCTGCCGGGGAAGAGCGCCCGCAGCGAGTCGACCATCGCCTGCTCGAGACCAGTGACGGCCGTCATGGAGGCGAAGCGGAGCGCGAGGCGCTCGACGACCCCTTGGGCGGACAGGCGAGCGGTCGGAGTGAGGGAAAGGACGAGTGTCAGGACCACGGTCGTCGTTCCCACGCTCAAGCGTGGGCCCAGTATGGCGCTGTGCTGAAGCACAGGGGCGAATACACGCTTCAGCGTTGTGTTGCTTCGGGCCCATCCTTCAGGATGGAAACCACGGTGTCGAATCCCGAAATCTTTTTTCCCACCGGTCATCCCCGACCCTCCCCGACCCTCACAGAAGGTTGGTCACTGACCGCGAACGCAGACCCGTGCGCGCCGAGCCGCACAGGCCTCTCCGGCACGCCCAGTCGCGCCAGCTCCAGCACCACCTGCGGCAATAGTCGGTGCTCCACGGCGAGCACGCGCGCGGCGAGCGTCTCGGGTGTGTCGTCCGGACGAACCGGCACCGGCCACTGGGCGATGATCGGACCGCGGTCATACTCCTCGTCCACGTAGTGGACGGTCGCCCCGGA
>DASXUE010000023.1:0-1762 GCA_036505055.1 Gemmatimonadales bacterium
CCGGCCGATGGGGGCCTGGTCCACGAGCACCACGTCGCTGATCGCTTCCCACCCGTCGAGCGCTCGCACCTCGCCCACCGGCTCGCCGAGATGCTGCTTCGCGCCGTGCGTCCCCGTGAGCCGCGACTCGAGCTGCCGGAACAGCACGTCGTGCACCAGGGTCGACTTGCCGGACCCCGACACTCCCGTCACCGCGGTGAGAGTGCCCAGCGGAATGCGCGTGTCGACGTCCCGGAGATTGTGGAGGCGCGCGCCTTTCACCTCGAGCCAGCGACGCGCCGGACGGCGCGCCGAGGGCACCCCGATACACTTCTCTCCCGACAGGTACTGTCCGGTGAGTGTCCCCGCCGCGCGCACCCCGGCGGCCGGCCCCTGGTACACGAGCTTGCCCCCCGCCTCGCCGCTTGCGGGGCCCAACTCCACCATCCAGTCGGCGGCGCGCATGGCGGCAGGATCGTGCTCGACCACCACGACGGTGTTGCCGCCGTCGGCCAGCCGCCGCAACAAGCCGAGCAGCCGGCCGGTATCCGCGGGATGCAGGCCGATGGTCGGCTCGTCGAGCACGTACAGCGTGTCGACGAGGTGCGAGCCCAGCGCGTTGGATAGCGCGATCCGCTGCGCCTCGCCCCCCGACAGCGTGCGCGTCAGGCGGTCGAGGGTGAGGTAGCCCAGCCCGACGTCGTTCACGAACGAGACTCGTGCCGCGAGCTCCGCCAGAATGTGCACCGCCACCGACCGCTGGAACGGCGTCAGCTCGAGCGCCCCGATCCAGTCGCGCAGGGCGCCGGCCGAGAGCGCGGCGACCTCCGCGATCGTCCGGCCACCCACGCGGACCGCGAGCGCTTCGGCCTTGAGCCGCGCGCCGCCGCACGCGGGACAGACTTTGGCCAGCTGGTACTGCCGCAGGAAGACGCGGATGTACTGCTTGTACCGTTTCGCCTCGAGCCGCTGCAGGAAAGGCAGCATGCCGAGGAATCGACCGCTCGCGCCGTTGAGCAGGAAATGTCGCGCCTTACTCGTCAGGTCCTCCCACGGCGCGTCGAGCGGGATGCCCTTGGCCCGCGCGGTCTCGCGCAGGATGCGACGGCGGCCCTCATAGCGCGGCTTGGTCCACGGATCCAGCGCGCCCTGCGCGATGCTCTTCCGGGCTTGGGGCACGATGAGCGATTCGTCGTACTCCAGGACGGCGCCGAAGCCGTTGCATCCGGGGCAGGCCCCCCGCGGGTTGTTGAATGAAAACAGGATCGGCGTGAGCGCGGGCGCGGCCGTACCGCAGTTCGAGCACGTGGGATGAGCCGAGAAGCGACGGCGGTCGCCGTTGTCGAGCGCGACGGCAACCCCCTCGCCTTCGTTGAAGGCGGTGGCGACCGCGTCGGCGAGTCGCCCCCGCGTCGCATCGGAAGCTGGGAGGCGGTCCACCACCACGAGGACTTCCTGTGCCTCGCGCACCCGCTGCTCGGCATCGGGCGGGTCGAGACGGGCCAGGACGCCGTCGAGCTGGGCCCGCACGAACCCCGCCGCGCGCAGCTGCGCCGCCACCTCGACGTCCGGCCGGTGCGCGCTCGCGGGGAGCGGGAAAGTCATCAGAATGGGTGGGGGCGCAGCATGCTGCGCCCCTCCGTCCACCAGTGCATCCACCACTTCCTGGACGGTGTCGACTTTCACAACACTGCCGCACTTCACGCAGTGCTGCGTGCCGGTGCGCGCCCACAAGAGCCGCAGGAAATCGTAGATCTCCGTGGCCGTCCCGACGGTCGAGCGG
>DASXUE010000024.1:0-81151 GCA_036505055.1 Gemmatimonadales bacterium
TACGCGTTGGGCCTCGCCGCGAAGCGCCTGGCCCCTCGCACGTCGCTCGGCACGCTGTTCGCCGCGCCGACGTTCGCCGATCTGCTGTGGCCGGTCTTCCTGCTCATTGGGTGGGAGGAGGCGCGCGTCGTTCCCGGGCCCAATCCCTTCCTCACCCTATGGCTCGACTCCATCCCGGTCTCGCACAGCCTGGTCGCGCTGACCGCATGGGGACTGCTGTTCGGCTACCTGTACCGCATGCGGACCGGCTACATGCGGGGGGCGGTCGTGGTGGGGCTCTTGGTCCTGAGCCACTGGGTGCTCGATTTCGTCACCCACCGCCCCGACATGCCGCTCTACCCCGGCAGCGCGACGGTCGGCCTCGGGCTGTGGAACTCGGTGGCCGGCACGTTGATCGTCGAAGGGCTGCTGTTCGTAGCGGGCATGGCGATCTACATGCGGACCACGCGCCCGCGCGACGGCGTCGGGCGCTGGGGTTTCTGGGCGTTCATCGTCGTGTTGCTGGGATCCTACGTGAGCACGCTGTTCGCGCCGCCACCGACGAACATGACGGCGCTCGCTTTCTTTGGGATCGTGTTCGGGTGGCTGTTCGTGGTGGCGGGGTGGTGGGTGGATAGACATCGGGAAGCGATGTCATGGCGTTAGGTCGTCCAGCACCTCCACCACCTTCTCCATCTCTTCGACCGTGTTGTAGACATGGGGCGAGAGGCGAATCGCCCCCTCGCGCAGGCTGCACACGATCCGGGCGCGCTTCACGGCGTGGAACGCCTCGGCAGCCTTGGGCGGCGCGATGCACAAGATCGCCGAGCGGTGCCGCTCCTCGAGCGGTGAGGCGATCCGCACGCCGTTCTCCTGCGCCCACTTCACGACCGGCTCGTGCGCCGCGCGCGTCACCTCGGAGATGTCCCGGATCCCGATTTCGAGCAGCAGCCCCAGCGACGCCGTCAGCCCGATAAAGTCCTGGTAAGGGAGCGTGATCATCTCGAAACGGCGGGCGTCGGCGCGGAAGGTGGGGTTGTACTCGGTGAGGCGCGAGAAGTCGTCCGTCCCCTCGAAGGCCATCCATCCGGTGATCGCAGGCTCGAGCGAGGGGATCAGCTCCTTGCGGACGTAGACGAACCCCGAGCCCCACGGCGACAGCAGCCATTTCTGACCCCCGCAGGCCAGGATGTCGACCGGGGTTTCGCGCACATCGAGCACCGAGTTGCCGACGCCCTGGATGCCGTCGACCACGAGATAGGTGCCGTTGTCGCGAGCGGCGGCGCCGAGCTTTTTCAGATCGGCCCGGTACCCGTTCGAGAACTGCACGAACGACACGGCCAGCACCCGCACGCGCGGGTCGCGCAGCCGCTCGAGCAGGTGGTCCTCGTCGGGCCATCCCTCGGGCCCGCACCGCGCCACGTCCACCGTGATCCCTTCCTTCTTGAGGAGCAGCCACGGGTAGACATTGGCCGGGAATTCCTTGTCGGAGAGCAGCACGATGTCCCCGGGCTTCAAGGGCAGCGCCCGGGCGGCGAGGTGCAGGCCAAAACTGGTGTTCGTGGCCAGCGCGATTTCCCCCGGGTCGGCGTTCAGGAGGTGCGCGAGGCCCAGCCGCGCCGCGGCCAACCCCGCGAACAGCTCGCGGTCGGGGAGCAGATGCGGCGCGGTGCGTTTCGCAGTGAACTCGTCGAGCGCCCGGCGGGTGCGCTCGGGGATGGGGCCGATGCTCGCGTTGTTCAAATAAACGGTATCGGCTGTCCAGGGGAACTCGGCGGCGCGCAGCGCGCGGAAGGTCTCGCGTAACGCGCGGACCCGGGTCGGATGGTACGCGATGTTGGTCATGCCGCGCGCACGTCGAGCGCGTCGCGCAGCCCGTCCCCCAGCAGGTTGAGACCCAGGACCGCGACACCGATCGCGAGACCGGGCACCAGCGAGACCCAGGGCGCGACGCGCAACAGGTCGCGCCCTTCGGCAACCATCGCCCCCCACGACGGGGTGGGCGGCTGGGCGCCGAGGCCGATGAACGACAGGGCGGCCTCGGCCATGATCGCCCCACCAATCCCGAGCGTCGCGGCCACGATCACGGGGGCGACCACGTTGGGAAGCAGGTGGCGGGCGATGATGCGCGCGTCCGAAGCGCCCAGGGCGCGCGCCGCCTGCACGTACTCGAGGCCGCGGGTCACGAGCACCTGCCCGCGCACCAGGCGGGCCATCCCGGCCCAGCCCACGACGCCGATCACCACGAAGACAACCGGCAGGGACGGCCTGACCGCCGCGGCGATCGCGATCAGCAAGAGCAGCGAGGGGAAAGCCAAGGTGACGTCGGCGACGCGCATTACCATCCCGTCCACCCAGCGGCCGTAGTAGCCGGCGACGAGGCCCAGCGTGACGCCCAGTGCCAGCGCGATGCCCTGACTGATGAGGCCGACGGCGAGCGAGAGGCGCGCACCGTAGAGCACGCGCGACAGGACGTCGCGGCCCTGCGCGTCGCTGCCCAACGGGAACACGGACGACGGGGCGCGCAGGCTGGCCGCGAGATCGCCGCGATAGGGATCGCCGGGCGCGAGCACCGGGGCGAGCACGGCGAGCAGCGCGACGCCAACGACGATGGCGAGGCCAAGGCGGGCCCAACGATCACGGGCGAGACGTGTCCAGACGAGTGGCGCCGGCATAGGGGACTCGACTACGTTACTCGGAGGTTCACTCTCCGGGCAAGCGGACGACAACGACGTGAAGCGCGATACACCGTTCACCCTCGTGCTGGGCGGCGGCGGCATGAAGGGGCTCGCCCATATCGGCGTGCTCCAGGCGCTCATCGAGCGCGGCCTCCAACCTACACGCATCATCGGCTCCAGCGTCGGCGCCCTCGTCGGGACGGCGTGGTCGGGCGGGATGGGCCTCGCCCGGCTGCGCGAGATCGCCCTGAGCCTGAAGCGCAAAGACGTCTTCGCGGTCGCCCACGCGGACATGGCGTTCAAGCGGATGCGGTCCCCCGCCCTGTTCCGGCGCGAGCCGCTCGAGCAGCTGATCCGGCGGCTGGTGGGCGAGGTGACCTTCCCGCAGCTCGACCCCCCGGTGGTGGTCAGCACCGTCGAGCTCAACTCGGGCATGCAGGTGTTTTGGGGACTTCCCGGCCTCGACGACGTCCGCGTGGCGGACGCCGTGTTCGCCTCCTGCGCGCTCCCCGGGTACTTCCCGCCGCACGAGATCGCGGGCCGGTTCTACGTGGACGGCGCCGTCGTCTCGAACCTGCCGTTCCCCGCCGCGCGCGCCCTGGGCGCGGAGCCGATCGTCGCCGTCGACGTGTCGGCGTCGAATGCGTTCCGCGCCGACACGCAGGACGAAGGATTCGCGGGGGTCTTCGCCCGCGCGACCGAAATCCTCATGCAGACCCTGCTCGAGGTGCGGCTCCGGACGTGGATGACGCCGCCCATCTACTACATCCACCCGCGGGTGGAGCACATCTCCCTGTTCTCCTTCGACCATCTGCGCGAGGTAGTGGAAGAAGGCTACCGCGCTACAAGCGCGGCCCTCGACCGGCCGGCCGAGTGGCCCGGGCCGGGAGACGAAGGCGTCTTCCCGAAGCGCCGCGTGATCGTCCGCGTCGAGCGCGAGCGCTGCATCGGGTGCGGGGCGTGCCTCGTGCAGGCGCCGCAGGGCATGTTCGTGTTGGATGCGGATCGGAAAGCGGTGGTGACGGAGCCCGAACAGGACTGGTCGCCGGTCGACGGCGGCTTCATCCGGCATTGTCCGACCTACGCGATCACCGCGCGGCCGGCGGCGGCCCAGGAGACACTGCGACGTTCCGGGTGATGCGCGGCTGAAGCCGCGGCTCGGCGCTGCCGCTGAAAGCGGCTTTAGCCGCAGTGCCGAGCCACGAGTTCACTCGCGCACACGACGAAACGTCTCGTCAATCCGTATCAGGTCTCGCGCGACCCGGTCCCAGTTGTAGAACGTCTCGACCGCCCGTCTCCCCGCCGCGCCGAGCTGTTTGCGCCGCTCGGGGTTTGCGAGCAGCGCGTTGATCGCGGTCGCGACGGCCTGCGGATCGTCGGAGTCGACGAGGATTCCCGTCTCGCCGTCGCGCACCGCGTCGGGAACGCCGCCCGAGCGGCCCCCGACCACCGCGAGCCCGCACGCTGACGCCTCGACGAGCGAGATGCCGAACCCTTCGACCATCAGCTCGTGACGGCGCGACGCGCCGACGTAGAGGTCGGCGGCGTTGTATAGCGCCGGCAGATCGGCATCGGGCACGGCGCCGAGAAACCGGACCGCGTCACCGAGGCCCAGCTCCGCCGCGAGACGCTCGAAGTGCTGTGCGCGGTCGCCGACGCCGGCGACCGCGTACCGCGTTCCCGGGTGCCCCGTCCGGACCGCGGGCAGCGCGCGAATCACCGTGTCGATTCCCTTGTGCCACTCGAGTCGGGACACGGTGAGGAGCCACGGCCCTCCATCGAGACGATATCGCGCCCTGACCGCGGACGGATCGACGCCCGGCCGGAAGTGGGAGGGGGTCGTGCCGAGGGGAACGACCTCGATCGGAGGCGGCGCCTTGTGATCCAGCTCCGCAAGCAGCGAGCGCGCGAGGTCGCCCGTCCAGCGGCTGTTGGCGACGATCACGGCGGCTCCCCCGAGAAGGCTTCCCGCCGTGCGGCGCTTGAAGCCACTGCGCCGCATCTTGGCGTCGAGCAGCAGCAGCTCGGTGCCGTGGCAGATCACACCGTAGGGGACGCCGTGTCGCGCGGCGAGCCAGCGGGCCGGATAGCCGGCCGGTTTCAACTCGCCGCACCACGTGAACCCAGGCCGCCACCGCCGGGCCAGCGACGCGGCGCGCCAGGTCCAGAGCGCAAGGCCGTGGATCGTGCGGAGGCGCGTGGCCCGGATGCCGACGCGATCCACCAGCTGCGGAAACGCGGCGTCGCTCGCCGCGCTCCCAGGATGGGCGCCGGTCGAGACGATGAGTGAGTGCGGCGGATACCGGAGCGCGAGCTCGCCCATCCAGCGGGCGATGCCGCCGCCGTGCGGCGGAAAGTTGAACGCTAGGAGGAGACTTGTGATTCGATGTCCCGCAGATCGCGGATGACACGGTCCCAGTTGTAGTACGTCTCGATCGCCTTACGGCCGCCCTGGCCGAGCCGCCGCGCGAGCAGCTGGTCCCCGAGCAGGCGCTTCAGCGCCGCGGCGACGACGGTGGGCTCGTCGGGATCTACGACGAGTCCGGTCTCGCCATCGCGCACCGCTTCCGCCAGACCGCCCGACTGCCCCGCGATGACGGGGATCCCGCATGCGCTCGCTTCCGCCAGCGCCACTCCGAACCCCTCCACCCGCGTGCCGTCGGCCCGGCGCGAGACGCCGATGTAGGCGGCGCCCAGGTTGAGCAGCGCGGGGAGGTCCTGGTCGGGCACGTTGCCGACGAACCGCACCGCGTCGGCGATGCGCAGCTCCTCGGCGAGGCGGCCGTACGCGGCGCGTTGTTTCCCCGCCCCGACCACGAGGTAGCTCACGTCGAGCCCGCCGCGCCGGCACTCGGCCACCGCCTTGATCGCCGTATCGACGCCCTTGTACGCCTCGAGCCGCGCGACGGTGAGTACCCAGGCTTCGCCGTTGAGACGGTAGCGGGTGCGCACCTCGCGCGTGTCGAGGCCGGGGCGGAATTGCTCGGGATCGGTGCCGAGCGGCACGACCTTCACCTGCTCGGCGAGCGGGTCGAGACCCAGCTCGCGCAGCACGGTCTGCGCCTGCTCGCGGGTCCACTGGCTGTTCGCGACCACCGCGGCGGCGGAGCCGAGCAGCGCCTTGGCGGTGCGCCGCGCCAGGCGCGAGTGGTGGATGGCGTGCAGCTCCTTCAGCAGATCCCCGCCGTGCACCAACACGCCGTACGTCGTCCCCAAGCGCTCGTGGATCCATTTCGCCGGATAGCCCGCCGGGCGAATGGAGTCGCACCAGACGAAGCGCGGTTTGTGATGGCGCGCCAGCGTAGCTGCGCGCCGCGACCAGAAGAGCAGGCCAGCGATGTTGCGCAGCGCGCGGCTCGGCAGCGGCAGGCGGTCGATCACGGCCTGCGGAAAGCGCACGTCGCTGTCCTGGGAGTCGCGGTGCTGGCCCGTGGAGACGATCAGCTCGCCGCGCGGATAGCGGCGCGCGATCTCGCCCATCATGCGGGCGATACCCGTCTGCGTCGGGGGGAACTCGCTGGTGAGAAGGAGGGTCTTGGCCGGCGGCATCGTATCGAATGTTAACGAGGACGTTCCCCGCCGAGCAATCGCCGGCGGAGGATGGCTTCGCGGTAGACCGCCTCAGTCCGCTCCGCGGTGCGCTCCAGGGTGAAGTCCCGCCGCACCAGATCCCGGCCCGCCCGTGCGATCCGGCCGCGAAAAGCGCCATCCCCTAGCACCTGGTCGAGCGCCCGCGCCCAGGCGGCGGCGTCGAGCGGCGGCACGAGGAGCCCCGTCTCCCCCGACGTGACTAGGTCGGGATTCCCCCCCGCTTCGGACGCCACCACCGGGAGGCCGACGGCCATGGCTTCGAGCAGCCCTTGAGACAGTCCCTCGATGCGCGACGGGAGCGCCGCGAGGGCCGCAAGCCGGTAGAAGGCGAGGGGGCGCTCGGTGAACGGGACGATCGCCACGCGGTGGCGGGGCGGTACGGCGTCGCGGGCAGCGGCCAGGTCGCGGTCGAGCTCGACGCCGACGAGCGCGACGGTCACGGGCCGCTCGAGCGCCGGCAGCGCGCGCAGCAGCACGTGCTGGTCCTTGCGCCGGGCCACGACGGCGACGACCGGCCGGCCGTCGGTTTCTCCGAGCGTCCCCCGCGCGGCGGCGAGGTCGAGCTCGGACGGCTCGGCGTCGACCCGCTCCAGATCCACGCCGTTCGGCACGACGCGCAGCCGGCCGCCCGGGTGGAGCCGGCGCCGGAGCGCGCGCCCCACGGCGTCGCTGACGGCGATCGTGCGGTCCACCGTGAGCCCGACGGCGACCAGCTCGGCGGGCGACGTGAGCGGCATCGTGCGCCGAGTCACGACAAGCGGCTGCGGCAGCCGCCCGCGCCAGCGCAGCCACGCCAGGGCACGGCGGTCGCGCGTGGCGTGGCTGTTCACGACGTCCACCCGCTCGCGGGTCACGATCGTGGCGAGCGCGTCGGCGAGCGAACCGAGGCGGCTGAAATCGAGCGGCACGATCTCGAGGCGCGCCTGGCCCGCGAGCCGGGCGAGCAGCGTTCCGGGACGGCACCCGACGAGGACGCGGTGGCCGCGCCGCGCCAGGTGCCGGCTCAGCCCGACGATGGATTGCGTGGACCCGGCGCCGTCCCCCTGGTGCGTCAGCTGCAGAATCGTGAGCGGCGGAGGCGACATGCCCGGAAGGTAGTTATACTGTGTCGCCCATGCACGTCGCGGTCGCGTCGCACCATCGACTGCCGGTCGAGGGCTACGGCGGCACCCAGCGCGTCGTGGTGGCGCTGGTTCGCGGGCTCACCGCGCTGGGTCACCGGGTCACCCTGCTCGCGCAGCCGGGCACGCGAGTCCCCGAGGCCGCCAAGATCGTCGACGTGCCCCCCGCAACCCTGAAGAACGCCGGCGCCGACCTCACACCCTTCCTCCCCGGCGACATCGACATTCTTCACGCGCATTTCCCCCTGAAGCAGGGACCTCCCGGCCGGCCGTTCGTGCAGTCGCTCCACGGCAACTTGAAAGCGGGTACGCCGCTCCCGCCCAACACCGTGTGCCTCTCTCGCGACCACGCCCGGCGGCACGGCACGAACGCGTTCATCTACAACGGGCTCGATCCCGCGGAGTTCATCTTTCGCCGTCGCAAGGAGCAGTGGGATCTGTTCCTCGGCCGCCTGCACAGCGCCAAGGGCTACCACTGGGCGATCGAGGCGGCGAAACGGACCGGCCGGCGCTTGATTGTCGCGGGCGGTTGGCGCCCCAGCTTCACGGGCGCCGTCAAATACGTCGGCGAAGTGGACGGCAAGCGCAAAGCGGTGCTGCTCGCGCGCGCCCGCTGCCTGTGGATGCCGGCGCTGTGGGACGAGCCCTTCGGCCTCACGACCATCGAGGCGCTGTTTTCCGGCACGCCCGTCCTGGGCACGCACCGCGGCGCGCTCCCCGAGATCCTGACCGCCGAGGTCGGCGCGCTATGCGACACGTTGGAGGAGATGCTGGCCGCGGCGCAAACGATCGGGACCCGCTCCGCCGAAGCGTGCCGGGCGCATGCGGAGCGTTTCTTCTCCCATCGCGTCATGGCTGAGGAGTGCCTGCGGGTGTACCGGACGGTAATCGAAACGGGCAAGCCGCCCGCCGGCCGGGTGACGCCCTACACCACGTCGTAGTTCCGGAACTCGAACACCCGCTCCCCCGTCAGCCGCTCGATCCAGTCCGACAGATAGAACCGCAGGTGCTCGAGCTTGAAACGCGGTGGCCCGATGACGCGCTCGGGATCGGTGGCGCGCTGGGCGATCCAGTCCTGCGCCGCGCGCGGGTGGGTCCCGGTGAACGGTCGCAGCAGGGGGATCCACTCCAGGTGGCCGCGGTCCGCGTCCCAATCGGTGCCGCGCCGCCACGGGTACATCGTTTTCGACTGCTCGTTTTTTTCGCGGATCGCGCGGGCGGGGCGGGCCCAGCCGTAATGGAACATCTCGGCGTCGGTGACGCGGGCGCGGATCTTCCGATTCGCGGGACCGACGCGGAATCCCTGAGCCCCTTGATAGGGCCGGATGTCCAGACCTCCTCCGAGGCGGACGCAGCGCACCTCGCGGCGATACCAGCGCCGGTTGGTCGCGACCGTATCGAAGCCCCCGTAGAAGTGCCGGTACCGGACGAGCAGGCCCTCGACGCGCGCGTCGCCGTTCCACTCCACGGCGGCGCTCTTCAGGACGTGCGCCCCGCGCTCATGCAGCACCTCGTCCGCCTGGATGTAGATGCCCCAAGAGCCCCGGCACGCGTCCATCGCCCGCTGCGTCTCGATCGACAGCATGACGTTCTTCTTCGTGAGGTCCCACTCGGTGTCGAGGATGCGGACGCGCGGGTCGCCGATCGACGCGACGAGGTCTCGCGTCTCGTCCTCCGATTTTCCCACGTTGACGACGACCTCGTCGCACACCTCGAGCACCGAGCGGATGGCGGGGATGACGGGGAAATCGAGTTTGACGGCGTTGCGGACGAGCGTGAAGCCCGAGAGCATGTCAGGTGCGGAATTGCAGGTTGTACAGGCGCCGGTAGAGGCCGTCCGCAGCGAGGAGATCGTCGTGGCTGCCGCGCTCCACGATGCGCCCCTCCGCGAGCACGACGATGAAGTCGGCGTGCTGGACGGTGGTCAGCCGGTGCGCGATCACGAAGACGGTGCGGTGCGCCATCAGGCGGTCGATCGCCTCCTGCACCAGGCGCTCCGACTCGGTGTCGAGCGCGCTCGTCGCCTCGTCGAGCACCAGGATCGGCGGGTCGCGGAGCAGCGCCCGCGCGATCGCGATGCGCTGGCGCTGGCCGCCCGAGAGACGCGTGCCGCGCTCGCCCAGCTGCGTGTCGTAGCCGGCGGGGAGGCGCGCGATGAACTCGTCGGCGTTGGCGGCGCGCGCGGCGGCGCGCACCTGCTCGAGCGAGAAGTCGGCCCGGCCGTACGCGATGTTCGCGAGCACGGTGTCGTTCAGCAGTACGGTCTCCTGCGACACGATCCCCATGAGCCCGCGCAGGGAACGCCGCGTGTAGCGCGTGATCGGAACGTCGTCCACCCGGATCTCGCCGCGCGTCGGCTCGTAGAACCGCGGCAGCAGGTCCACCAGCGTGGTTTTCCCCGCCCCAGAGGGCCCGACGATGGCCACGATCTGGCCGCGCCGCACCTCGAGGTCCACGTCCCGCAGCACCGCCTCCCCGGGCTCGTACTCGAACGAGACGCCGCGGTACTCGATCCGCTCGCGGAATACCGCCGGCGTCTCACCGGGGCGGTCGCCTTCGGCAGCGGGCAGATCGAGCACCTCGAACACGCGCTCGGCCGACGCGGCGGCGCCCGCCATGATGGTCGGGTAGTTCGCCACCGACTTGACGGGCGACATGAGCCGCAGGCTCACGGCCAGGAACGTGATGAGGACCGGGGGGTCGAGCGTGGGGGCGGCGCCGAGCGCGAGCCGCGTGCCCACGACGAGGATCAGCACGATCATCAACCCGCCGAACACCTCGCTCACCGGGCTCGTGAGACTCGAGAACCGCTGGGCGCGCATCACCCGCTTGCGGTAGCGCTCCGCGAGCCGGCGGAACCGCTCCAGCTCGAACGCCTCCGCCACGTAGGCACGCACCAGCTTCACGGAAGCGATCATCTCGCCCACGTGGCTCGTCACCTCGCCGCGCTCGGCGGCCAGCTCCCGCGAGCGCCGCCGCAGGCGATTCAGCATCGGGCGAATGATGGCGAGCAGGGCCGGGGCGAGCAGGAGGGCGATCAGTGTGAGGCGCACCGACAGCCCGAAGAGAATCACGACGTACACGACGATGATCACGGCATTCTGGAGCAGCGCCGCGAGGGCGGCGCTCACGGCGGTCTTCACCTGGTCCGTATCGCTGATGATACGCGCGACCAGCTGGCCGGCTTTGGTCCGCTGAAAGTACGCGAGCGGCAGGGTCTGGAGGTGCTGGAACAGGCGGACGCGCAGGTCGCGCACCACGCCTTCTTGGATCGCCGCGCTCCCCAAGGCCGCGAGGTACCCGGTCGCGTTCTTGAGGAGCAGCGCCACGAGCAGGACGATGGCGACGTTGCGCAGCGCGACGTCGGCGGTGCCGGCGTGGATGAACGGCCCCGCGATCCGGTCGAGCACCGCCTCGACGGCCGAGCCGCCGCCGTCCGGGAGCGCGGCGCCGCCGAACAGCGCCCGCAGGAACGGGATCAGCAGCACGAACGTAAACCCGTCCAGGACCGACGAAATGATCGTGGCGGCGATGCTGGCGGCGAAGAGCAGCGAGTAGGGGCGGAGCAGCGAGAGCAGCCGGGCGCCGCGCCCCATTCAACGGGTACCCCTGCCCTTGCTCCGGGGCGTGAGCAGCGCCACCGGCAGGATCACCTCTTCGGGCGTCGCCCCGCCGTGCAGGAACGACCCCCGGTACCGGGCCTGGTACTCGCGCAGCTTGGTCGGGTAGACGAAGAACCGGTCGCCGGTCGCGATCAGGAGCCGCACGCCCAACGCCATCCCCGGCAGGCCGAACGCCTTCAGGTCCTCGACCACGAGCGCGGCGCCCGGATCTTCGGCGCGCAGGTCCTCGCCGAACTTGTAGCGCAGGTTCGCCGTCGCGTCCCGCTTGGCGTACACGGTGGCCGGGGTCTCGCAGTGGATCGACCCGTGATCGGTCGTGAGCAGCACCGGGACGCCGCGGCGTTCCGCCTCCTGCAGCGCCGCCAGGACGGGTGAGCGTTCGAACCAGGTGCGGGTGAGACCACGCAGGGCGTCGGCGTCGCGCGCCACTTCGTAGAGGATCGCGTTCTCCGAACGCCCGTGCGTCAGCTGATCGATGAAGTTGAAGACCAGCGCCGTCACGCCGTCCTGCGCGAGGTGGGCGGGGAGGCGGCGCAGCAGGTCCGCGCCGTCGGCGGCGGTGAACAACTTCTCGTAGCGCACCGGCACCGGCTTCCCGACGAGCTCCTCGAGCTGCTCCGCGAGCAGGGCGGGCTCGTGCGCGTTGAGGCTCTCCTCGTCGGTGGGCGATCCCCACCAGTCGGGGTGCCGCGCCGCAATCTCCATCGGGAAGAGGCCGCTGAAGATCGCGTTCCGCGAGAACGGCGTGGCGGTCGGGAGGATGCTGTAGTAGTGCGACTCCTCCACGTCGAAGAGCGGCGTGATCAGGTCGCGCAGCACCTCCCACTGGTCGAGGCGCAGGCAGTCGATCACGAGGAACAGGACGCGCCCGGTGCGCTTCAGCGCCGGCACGAGGAACTCGGCGCCGACATCCACCGACAGCGGCGGGCGATCCCCCTCGGACTCGGCGAGCCAGCGGGGGTACTGCTTGGCGATGAAGGCGCCGAAATCCTTGCGCAGACTCTCCTGCAGGTTCTTGAGCGCCTCCGAGAGCCCCGGCTCGTCGGCGGCGGCGAGGCGCACCTCCCAGCGGGCCAGCTCGGCGACGAGCTCGATCCACTCGCGCCACGCCAGCGTCGCGCCGCGCCGGCCCTCGAGCTCGCGGAACCGCGTCACGAAGTCGCGCGCCAGGCGCTGCTGGCGGATGCGGTCGCCCTCGAGCAGGCGGGTTACGACGGAGAGGATCTGGCGCGGGTGCACCGGCTTCACGAGGTAGTCGTCCACCTCGATGCCGATGGCGTCCTTCAGCGTGCCTTCATCCTCGCTCTGCGTAACCATCACGACGGGCATGGCGGGGTCGATCGCGCGGATCTCGGGGATCAGCTCGAGCCCGCGCCGGCCCGGCATCTGCTCGTCGAGCAGCACGACGCTGTAGGGCTGGCGGCGCAGCAGCGCGATCGCGTCGTCGCCGTGGGCCGCCTGCTCTACGGCGAACCCTTGCGACTCGAGGAAGCGGCGGTGCGCCGCGAGGCCCTCGACTTCGTCGTCGATCCAGAGAATGCTCTTGGGACGCGGCATGCTTGGGCAAAAGCTAGTACATTGCCCGCGTGTTGCGCATCCTCCTCGTCCGCTTCAGCTCCATCGGCGACATCGTACTGACCACGCCGCTCGTGCGGGCGCTGAAGCGTCGCCACGGCGACGCTGAGCTGATCTTCGTCACGAAACGCGCCATGGCGCCGCTCGTGGCCGACAACCCCCACCTCGCCCAGGTCGTCGCCCTCGAGCCGGGCGAGTCGCTCCCTCACCTGGCGCGGCGGCTGCGCGCGCTCCACCCCACCCACGGGCTCGACCTGCACGGCAGCCTGCGCACCGCGGCACTCCGCCTCCTCGTGCGCGGCCGCTGGTCGGGGTACGCCAAGCGCAAGCTCGCCCGCGCCACGCTCATCGCGACCAAGCTCGACCTGTACCGCGGCCACGTCGCCGTTGCGGAACGTTACTTCGAGGCGGCGCGGCGGCTCGACGTCCGGCCTGACGGCGGGCCGCCCGAGTTCTTCCTCGGCGCGGCCGCCCGCGAGCGCGTGGCGCGGTGGCTCGCCGACCGCGGGCTGGCGGACGCGCCGCTCGCCGCGCTCGCGCCCGGCGCCGCGCACGCGACCAAGCGCTGGCCGATCGGGCACTGGCAGGCCCTCGCCGAGCTGCTGCGCCGGGCGGGATACCGGCTCGTCGTGCTCGGCGGGCCCGACGACCGGGGCGCGGCGCGCCAGCTGGGCCCGCTCGGTGAGACCGCCGCGGGGGAGTTCACGCTGCAGGAAACCGGCGCCTGCCTCGCCCGGGCCAGGGTGCTGGTCTCGGGCGACAGCGGCGTGATGCACATGGCCACCGGCGTCGGCACGCCGGTCGTCGCGCTGTTCGGGCCGACGGTCGAGGCCTTCGGGTTCTTCCCCTACGGCGGGCCGGCCAAGGTCCTGGAGCAGGACCTCGCGTGCCGCCCCTGCTCCGCGGCGGGAACCGCGCACTGCCCCCTCGGCCACCACCGCTGCCTCGTCGACCTGGCCCCCGATACCGTCGCCGCCGCCGCGCTGGAGCTGGTCGCATGATCGAGGAGCTACGCGCGACGACGCCGTCGGAGGAGCGGCTGGTCGCCCTGATCGCGGATGCCGAGCGGGGCCCCAAGCGGGACGGACTGTTCGCGCTGTGGCTCGTCGTGCGCGCGGCGGAAGCGCTGCTGCCGCCGGCGCCCGTGAGTCCCAAGAACCATCGCCGCCGCCTCCAGGCGCTCGAGACGCGGTTGGGCAGTTTGGCGCTCCCGGCGCCGCTGAAGCGGGCGCTCGCCGCCGCCCGGCAGCACCTCGACCCGGCGACGCCCCGCGCCGCCGCCGGCGTGCTGCATCAGCTCGTGGCGCCGGCCCGGGACGTGCTCGGCCCCGACGCGGCGGAGGCCCTCACCGTTGCCGCGCGCGCGGCCCGCATGCATCTATAGCCTAGAAAGGACCTGTGTGCGCCCACGCCGTTTAGAGCAGCGGCCGTCGCTCGAGTCGCTCGTCGAGCGAGTCGACCGGCAACGCCCGGGGGAGATCGGCGGAGATACGATCCCCACCGGCTTCCCGTCGGTCGACCGCCTCTTGGGCGGAGGGCTGCGGCGGCGTGACCTGATCGTACTCGGCGGCGACATCGGCGCCGGCAAGTCGGCGCTCGCGCTCGGCATCGCCCTGCGCGTCGCGCAACAGGGCCTGGGCGTCGCGTTTCTCTCGGGCGAAATGGACGAGGAGCGGCTGATGGAGCGCGCGCTCGCCATCGAAGGCCGCGTCGCCGTGGACGAGCTGCGCGCCGCCAAGCTGAGCGACCAGACCCGCGCGGGGGTCGGCGGCGCCGCGGTGCGGTTGCGCGGCCTCCCGCTCACCGCCCTCCCGCTCGCCGCCCCGGACTTCGAGATGACGGCCGGGCGGCTCGACCCACTGCGCCAGCTGAGCCTCGTCGTGGTAGACTATCTCCAGCTCGTGCCCGCGCCCGACGGCTTGACGCGCGTCACGCAGGACGAGGACACGGCCGTGGTGCTGCGCCGGCTCAAAGCGCTCGCGCTCGAGCGCCAGGTCGCCCTGCTCGTCGTGGCGCAGCTCCCGCAGTTCCAGCCGCAGCGCGAGAACCCGCGTCCTACCCTCGACGACTACGGCGTGATGGGGGCCCTCAAGCAGCACGCCGACGTGGTCCTATCGATCTTCCGGGAGGAGATGTACCGGCCGGGAGGAGGGGTGGAGGGAGCCACGGAGCTCATCGTCGCCAAGAACCGCAACGGCCCGACGGGATTCGTGGACTTGTACTTCTACCGGCGCTGGATGCGGTTCGAGGACATGCTGGACCCCGACAGATAAACGCCACTATTTGGTTTTGGTCGAATCGCTCAGGGTAAACGCGCCGATCAGGGTGTAGGTCGTCCCCGGCGCCCCCACGTTGGGTCGCAGCGTGATCCAGAGGGGCCGGCCCTCTTGCTCCGCATACATCGACACCGTCCCATCGCGGCCCTGCCCGTCGCCCTTCAGCGTCCACCCGTTCGACGGCAGGACGCTCCGGTACCAAGCCCGTATCTCGGCCACGGATGCAGGCGCCGTGAGGACGAATTGGGCCGCCTCGTCGCCCGCGGAGACCTCGACGGGCGTCGACTGCGGGAACGCGAGGACGCCGGTCAGCGCGCGCGAGACGAGCGCTTCCGTCTTCTCGGTGGCACGAGAGCGGTCGCAGGCGGCGCAGAGGGCGAGAGCGAACAAAAGCGGAGCAGTGGAGCGCATGGGCGGGAATGCTAGCTGTGGCGTTATCACCCGGTCAAGCTGTAAGTTGCAGGTTGGGAGTCTCGAGACAAGCTGCCCAGACGGCAAAGTTGCGAAGTGGCTGCAAGCCGGGAGCTGCAAGTGGCCGGTCACAGTAAGTGGAAGCAAATCAAACGCAAGAAGGCCGTCACGGATCAGAAGCGCGGCGCGGTCTTCACGCGTTTGATCCGGGAAATCACCATCGCCGCCAAGCAAGGCGGCGGCGACCCCGCGGGTAACGCCCGGCTCCGCACCGCCATCGACGCTGCCAAGGCCGAGAACATGCCGCTCGACAACATCGAGCGCGCCATCAAGAAGGGCACCGGCGAGCTCGAGGGGGTGACCTACGAGGAAGTCACCTACGAGGGCTACGGGCCGGGCGGAGCCGCCATCCTGATCAACGCGACCACTGACAACGCGAACCGCACCGTCGCGGAGATCCGGAACGCGTTCTCCCGGCACGGCGGCAACCTGGGCGCGGCGAACTCGGTCGCCTGGATGTTCGACCGCCGGGGCCAGGTCCTGGTGGACGCGACACGGACCGACGAAGACGCCGCGATGGAGGTGGCGCTCGAAGCCGGGGCCGACGACATGACGCGCGAGGGTGACGTATTCGTGATCACCTGCCACCCCAACCAGATCCACGCCGTCCAGGAAGCCCTGAAGGCGAAGCGGCTCGCGGTGCAGGGCGCCGAGATCACGATGGTCCCGAAGAACACGGTGAAGGTCGAGGGGGGCGACGCGAAGAAGCTGCTCCATCTCATCGAGGCGCTGGAGGAGATGGACGACGTCGCCAAGGTGTTCTCGAACTTCGATATCGACGCCGAGGCGATGGCCGCGGTGACGGGGTGACGTGAGGGTCCTGGGCGTCGACCCGGGGACCGCGGTCACCGGTTATGGGGTGATCGAAGCTGGCAACGGCACTCCGGGGATGGGCCGGCTGGTCGAGTGCGGCGTCATCACGTTCGCCAAGCGCAGTCCCCTGCCCCGCCGCCTCGCCGAGCTGCACGAGGGCATCGCCGGCCTGATCGCGCGTCACCATCCCACCGCCCTCGCGCTGGAGCACGCCTTCTATCATAAGAACGTGCGCACGACGCTCGTGCTCGGGCACGCGTGGGGGGTGGTGGTGCTGGCGGCCGAGCAGGCGGGTCTCGAGATCATCGAGTACTCGCCGGCGACGGTGAAGAAGACGGTGGTGGGAGCGGGCGGCGCCACGAAGACGCAAGTCGCGGCGATGGTGGCGCGGCTGCTGCGGCTGCGCCAGGCGCCGAAGCCGGCCGACGCCGCCGACGGCGTGGCCGTGGCGCTGACCCACGTGATCCGGGCGTGATCGCCCACCTGCGCGGCCGGCTCGCCGCCAAGGCCGCCGACCGCGTCGTCATCGAGACGGCGGGGGGCGTCGGCTACGAAGTCGTGGTCCCTCTCGGCGTGATGGAGCGGTTGGCGGCGCCGGGCGCCGAGGTGGTCCTGGCCACGGAGCTCGTCGTGCGCGAGGACGGCTGGTCGTTGTACGGGTTTCTGGACGAATCCGAACGGCGGTTTTTTCAGCGCTTGACCAGCGTTTCCGGCGTCGGCCCCAAGCTCGCCGTGGCCGTGATGTCGGCGCTCGGGGTGGAGCGTGGGGCGCGGGCGGTGCGGGAGAAGAACATCGCCCTCCTCTCGTCGGTCAGCGGCATCGGCAAGAAAACCGCCGAGCGGCTCGCCCTCGAGCTGGGCGACAAGGTGGACGAGTTCGTGGAGGGAAGCGGGGGAGGGGGAGGCCCGGCGCCGCTCGCCACGGGCGCCGAAGCGGCCCTCAAGGCGCTCGAGCGGCTCGGCTACAGCGCCGCCGAAGCGGACAAGGCCGTGAGGCAAGCGCTCGCCGGCAACGGAGGCGATGTGGGCGAGACGGAGACGCTGGTCCGCCGCGCCCTCCAGATTCTCACCACCAAGTGACCGGAGCACCGACCATCACCGCCGAATGGATCTGTACGCGCTGCGGCTCGACCAACCGCCGCCTCGTGCCCTCGGGCGCGGCGCGCGCCGAAGACGAGTGCGTGCAGTGCCACACGCGCCATGCGATCGAGCGCGACGCGCGACCGGTGCGGTGGCAAGCCCGGCCGCTGGAGACCTGAGTGGCCCCCCCTCCCCCCCGCCAGGAGATCACGACTCCCGAGGCGCTGCCCGACGAGCGGCTCACCGACGCCGCCCTCCGCCCCTCGCGGCTCGATGAGTTCGTGGGCCAGTCGAAGGTCAAGGAGTCGCTCCAGATCGCCATCGACGCAGCTAAGCAGCGCAAGGAGCCGCTCGACCACACGTTGTTTTTCGGACCCCCGGGCCTCGGCAAGACGACGCTCGCGCTCCTCATGGCCAAGGAGATGGGCGTTGCGATCCGCACCACCTCGGGCCCCGTGCTGGAGCGTCCGGGAGACCTCGTCGGCATGCTCACGTCGCTCGCGGCGGGCGACATCCTGTTCATTGACGAAGTGCATCGCCTGCGGCCGGCGCTCGAGGAGTTCCTCTATCCCGCCATGGAGGAATACCGCGTGGACGTGCGCATCGCGGACGGGCCGCACGCCCAGACGATCCCGATGCCGCTGGAGCGCTTCACGCTGATCGGCGCCACCACCCGCTTCGGCCTGCTGACGCCGCCGATGCGGGCGCGGTTCGGCCTCGTGGAGCGGTTGCACTACTATCCGCCCGACGATCTGGTCCAGATCGTGACGCGCTCGGCCGGAATTCTCGGCGTGCCGACCGACGCCGCGGGCGTCGCGGAGATCGCGCGCCGCAGCCGCGGCACGCCGCGCGTCGCCAACCGGCTGCTCAAGCGCGTCCGCGACTATGCCCAGGTGCGCGCCGCCGGCCGGATCACCGCCGCCGTCGCCGTGGAGGCGCTCAAGCGTCTCGACGTGGACGAGTTCGGGCTCGACGACATGGACGCGCGCATCCTGAAGACGATCATCGAGATGTTCGAAGGCGGGCCGGTCGGCCTGCAGACGATCGGCGCCGCCGTGGGCGAAGACCCGGGTACGCTCGAGGAGGTGTACGAGCCGTTCCTGATGCAGCAGGGATTCCTCGCGCGCACGCCGCGGGGGCGCTGCGCCACGGCCGCCGCCTACCGTCACTTCGGGTTTACGGCACCGAAATCGGTCGAGCAACCGAACATCTTTGACTAATTGCGGATTGTCGATTGCGGATTGCGGATTGGAAACCCGCTCTTCAAATCCGCAATCCACAATCCGAAATCCGCAATGACTCTCCGCCTCTCCGATTTCGACTACACCTTGCCGCCCGAGCAGATCGCCCAGCATCCGCTCCCCGACCGAGCCTCGAGCCGGCTGCTGGTGCTGGACCGCGCCGCCAGCACCATCCGCCACCTCCATTTCCGTGACCTCACCGACCTCATTCCGCCGGGGGACGTGCTCGTGCTCAACACGTCGCGCGTCATGCCGGCGAGACTGCACGGGAAACGGGAAACGGGAAACGCCGCTGAGATCCTTCTCGTCAGGGAGTTGCCGGACGGCAGCTGGGTGGCCATGGGCCATCCGGGCGGAAAGCTCAAGCCGGGACGCCGTGTGACGCTCGACGCCGACAGCGTCATCGAGATCGTTGAGGTGCTGGGAGGCGGACTGCGGCGCGTGCGCTTCGTGGGCTCGGCGGATGCCCGGATCACCATGGCCAAACACGGCGCAGTCCCGCTCCCCCCCTACATCCGCCGCGCCCCGACGCCCGCCGACCGCGACCGCTACCAAACGGTGTACGCCGAGCACGACGGCAGCGTGGCGGCACCCACCGCCGGGCTGCACTTCACTCCCGACCTGCTGGACCGGCTGCGCGCACGGCGCGTCGCCATCGCACCGCTCGATCTGCACGTCGGCCCCGGGACGTTCAAGCCCGTCGAGGTGGACGATCTGGCCGCCCACGTGATGCACGCGGAGCCGTATGAGATCCCGGAGCCGACGGCCGCGATCATCAACACGACAAAGGCCGTGGGGAGTGGAGTGTGGGCAGTGGGAACCACCGTCGTCCGCGCCTTGGAGTCGGCGGCCGACGCCCGGGGGCAGATCCAGGCAGGCGCGGGGGAGACGAGCCTCTTCATTCATCCTCCGTACACGTTCAAGACCGCGGACCGGCTGCTCACGAACTTTCATCTTCCCCGCTCCACCCTGTTGATGCTGGTGTGTGCCTTCGGGGGCTACGAACCGGTGATGCAGGCGTATCGGGAGGCGGTGAAAGGCGGATATCGGTTCTACAGCTACGGAGATGCGATGGCCGTGATATGATGAGTGATCCGGCACCTGTGATCCGTGCCCTTGTATCTCTCTAGACATGGAGCATCATGAGAAGACGTCGTCCGCAGGCGGGCGATAGCCCGACGTGCCCCAGGTCTCCGAGACCGGCCTTTAGCAGGGGCGTCGCCCGCCAAGTGCTCGTCGCCAGCCCGAACAGTTGCCCGGGACACCAAGCCCGCATCGTGCAAGGCCGGGTCGAGACGAGCCGCTTTCGCACCGGAGGTCTCATGACTGCCCCCACGGTATTTGTTGGGATCGATGTCGCTAAGGCGACCCTGGATGTCGCGTGCCGACCGAGCGGGGACCACTGGCAGGTCGCCCACGATCCCCACGGCATCGAGACGCTGCTGCACCGCCTCGGCGCGCCGAGCGACACGCTGGTCGTCCTCGAGGCCACCGGGGGATACGAGCAAACCGTCGCGGCGGCGCTGGCCACTGCCGGCGTCGCGGTGGTGGTGGCGAATCCGCGACAGGTCCGCGACTTCGCTCGCGCCACCGGCCAGCTGGCGAAGACGGATGCCATTGACGCGGCGGTGCTGGCGCTGTTTGCCGAACGGGTCCGGCCCGAGCCACGTCCCCTGCCCGATGAGGCCCGCCAGAGCTTGGAAGCCTTGGTCACGCGTCGGCGCCAGCTCATCGAAATGCTGCTCGCCGAGCAGAATCGGCTGGGCCTCGCGCGCCGCGCCGTCCGGCGCAGTCTCACCGACCACATCCGCTGGCTCGAGCGCCAGCTCGGGGGGGTCGATCGGGATCTCGACCAGGCCGTCCGCTCCAGTCCCTTGTGGCGCGCGCAGGATGATCTCTTGCAGAGCGTCCCAGGCATCGGCCCGATCACCAGCCGGACGCTCCTGGCCGAATTGCCGGAGCTCGGCCGCCTCAGCCGGAAAGAAATTGCCGCGTTGGTCGGCGTCGCCCCGCTGGCCCGCGACAGCGGCACGCTCCGGGGTCGGCGGACGATCTGGGGCGGTCGCGCGTCCGTGCGCGCCGTCCTCTTCATGGCGGCGGCCACGGCGACGCGCTGGAATCCGGTCATCCGCACCTTCTATCAACACCTGCGGACGGCCGGCAAGCCAGCCAAAGTCGCGCTGACTGCCTGCATGCGAAAGCTCCTCACGATCGCGCATGCCATCATGCGTAGCCACACCCCCTGGCGAGCGGTCACCGCTTGACAGATGAGACAGTTGCTGAAGGGCCGGCGCTTCAGCGCACGGATAAACAAAACCGTAGAGGTCCATGTTTGACTTCCACGTCACCGCGACGTCGGGCGCCGCGCGCGCGGGGACACTCACCCTGCCGCACGGGACGGTCGAGACGCCGGCCTTCATGCCCGTCGGCACCCAGGGGACGGTCCGCGCCCTCTCACCCGCCGACCTGCGGGCGGTGGGGGCCAGGATCGTGCTCGCCAACACCTATCACCTGCACGTCCGCCCCGGCGAGGACGTGGTCGCCCAGCTGGGCGGGCTGCACCGGTTCATGGCGTGGGACGGACCGTTGCTCACCGACTCGGGCGGGTTCCAGGTCTTCTCGCTCGAGGGGTTCCGCCGGGTGGACGACGACGGCGTGGAGTTCCAAAGCCACGTGGACGGCGGCCGGCGCATCCTCACGCCCGAGCGCGCGACCGAGATCCAATGGACGCTGGGCGCCGACGTCGCGATGGCGTTCGATCATGTGGTGCCTGGGGCCGCAGATCTTGCCACGGCGCGGGACGCCCTCGAGCGAACGCTGAAGTGGCTGGAGCGGTGCGCCCGCCGGCACCGCGAGTTGGCGGACGGGCGTCAGACCCTCTGGCCGATCCTTCAAGGCGGAACGCACCGGGCGCTGCGTGAGGAAGGGTTGCGCCGCATCCTTGACCTCGGGTCGTGGAACGGCCTCGCGGTCGGCGGGTTGTCAGTGGGGGAGCCCAAGGAAACGATGCACGGCGTGCTGGAGCTGCTCGAGCCTCGGCTGCCGCCGGCCTTGCCCCGTTATCTTATGGGCGTAGGCTTCCCCGAGGATCTCGTCGCGGCGGTGGAGCGGGGGGTGGATCTGTTCGACTGCGTCGCCCCCACACGCAACGGCCGCAACGGGTCGGCGTTCACGCCCGACGGCCCCCTGAACATCCGCAACGCGGGGTACCGTACGGACGAGCGTCCCCTGGACCCGAGCTGCGACTGCGAGACGTGCACGACGTACTCGCGCGGGTACCTGCGCCACCTGTTCGTGGCTGAGGAGCTGCTGGGACTGCGGCTCCTCTCGTTGCACAACATTCGTTACCTGATCCGGCTCGCCGAGGCCATGCGCGCGGCGATCCGGGCCGGAGGAGGCGCCCTGGCCGCGTGGGCCGAGGAGTGGCGCCGCCGCTACCATCAACCGGGACACCCATGACCGTGCTCGCATCGTTGACCGCGCTGCTCTTCACCCCCTCCGGGCAGGCCGGGCCGGGGATCGGGGCGATCGCGATCCAGATCGCCCTGTTCATCGGGATCTTCTATTTCCTCCTCATCCGGCCCCAGCGCCGCCAGCAGGCGGAGCACAAGAAGATCCTCGCCTCGCTCCAGCGGGGCGATCAGGTCGTGACATCGAGCGGGATCGTGGGGGAAGTCGTGCACATCAAGGACGATCAGGTCACGGTCCGGAGCGGCGAGTCGAAGTTCGTCATGCTGCGGAGCGGCATCGCCAGCATCACGGGCCGCACGGCGGTGGAGGCGAAGCAAGGGTGACCGTGCACCCGCTCCACCTGCTCGGCTCCCCGATCCTGCGCGAGCGGGCGGCGCCCGTCGCGCGGGTGGACGACGAGCTGCGCCGCCTGGTGGACGATCTGTTCGAGACGATGCACGCCGCCAAGGGCGTGGGCCTGGCCGCAAACCAGATCGGCGACGCGCGGCGGGTGGCGGTCGTGGACGTCGGCGAAGACGATCCGCCGCCGCTCGTCCTCATCAATCCCAAGATCGTCGAGCAGGGCGACGAGCTCGCGATCGCCGAGGAGGGATGCCTCTCGATCCCCGACATCTTCGGCGACGTGGAGCGGCCGGCGCGAGTCGTCGTCGAGGCGCTGGACCGGGACGGCAAGGCCTACCGCGTCGACGCGCACGGCTTCAAGGCACGCGCCATCCAGCACGAGATCGACCACCTGGACGGCGTCCTGTTCCTCGATCACCTGAGCGCCGTGAAGCGCGGACTCCTCCTCGCGAAATGGAAGAAGGCGCGGAAGGGGAAGAAGGGTTTCTTGAAGGAGGTCACCCCGGAGCCCGCGGGCGAGCTGTAAGTGCGCGTCGCCTTCTTCGGAACTCCCGAGTTCGCGGTCCCCTCGCTCCGAGCCCTCGTCGGCGAGGGGTTCGACGTCGTCGCCGTCGTCACGCAGCCCGACCGGCCGCAGGGCCGCTCCCGCTCGACCGTCGTGCCCCCGCCGGTGAAGGCTGCCGCCGAGGCCGAAGACCTGACCGTGCTGCAGCCGGAGGGTCCCACGGACCCCGGGTTCCTGGCTCGGCTGAAGGAGACACACCCCGACGTCGGCGTCGTCGTCGCCTACGGCCACATCCTGAAGCGCGAGCTGCTCGCACTGCCGCCGCGCGGGATGGTGAACGTCCATCCGTCCCTCCTCCCCGCCCTGCGGGGCGCGGCGCCCATCGAGTGGGCGATCATCCGCGGACTGGAGCTGACCGGTGTGACGATCATGCAGCTCGACGCCGGCATGGACAGCGGCCCGATCCTGCACCAGATCCCGCACTCCATCGACCCCGACGTGACCGCCGGCGACCTGTCGGAGCATTTGGCCGAGGTGGGGGCTCAGGCGCTCATCGAGACGCTCGCCGTGCTCGAGCAGGGCGCGTTGCGCCCCGTCCCCCAGGACTCGCACCGCGCCACCTACGCGCCGAAGTTGACCCGCGACCTGGCGCGCATCGACTGGACCAAGGACGCAGGGGCGATCGCCCGGCTCATACGCGGACTCGATCCCAGACCCGGGGCGTGGACGCAGTGGGAGAGGACCGAGCTGAAACTGTTTGGCGCCCGCGTGTCGGAGGGACGGGGCACCGCGGGGGAGGTGCTGATGGCTGATGGCAGATTGCTCATCGCTGCAGGAATCGGGGCGGTGGACGTAGCGGAGGTACAGCCCGCCGGCAAGGAGCGGATGACCGCGGACGAATGGGTGCGCGGCGCGCGTCTCGCGCCGGGGACGAGGTTCGGGTGAGGCCGCCCCTGCCCCGTCTCCACGCCGTGACCGATGAGCGCGTCGCGCGCCGAACGGACCTGGACGATGTGGCGCGGGAGCTGGCGGCCGCCGCCGGCTCCGAGCTCGCCTTTCACGCGCGAGGCCGACAGCTGTCGGGTCTCGAGCACTACGACTTGGCCGTCCGTCTAACCGCCCGTCCGCCCGCCCGCCTGTTCGTCAACGACCGCCTCGACATCGCCCTGGCCGCGGGCGCGCGGGGCGTCCAGCTCGGACACGGCAGCCTCGCGCCCGGCGCGGCGCGCCAGCTCGAGCCCCGGTGGTGGATCGGCCGGTCGGTACACGACTTGGACGAGGCCGAGGCCGCAAAGGCGCAGGGAGCCGACTATCTTGTCGTAGGGCCGGTGTACGCCACCGCGACCCACGAGGACAGGGTGCCGCTCGGGCTCGAGCGCCTGCGGGCCATCGGACGCGTGGGGCTCCCGGTGATCGCGATTGGCGGTGTGACACCGGAACGGGCACGCGAGGTGAAGGCGGCCGGCGCGTACGGCGCCGCGGCGATCCGCGCGCTGTGGGACGCCGCTGAGCCCGGCGCGGCGGCCCGGCGGATGGTGAAGGAGCTGCAACCATGATCGACGTCGTCATCAACGGAGAGCCCCGGGCCGTCGCGCCGGGCGCGACCCTGCTGGAGCTGCTCGCGCAGCTGGAGCTCGACCCGCGCACCGTGGTGGTCGAGCACAACCGCCGCATCGTGCGCCGGGCCGCGCTGGGCGACGTGCGCGTCACGCCGGGTGATGCCATCGAGCTGGTGCACTTCGTGGGAGGAGGGTGAGCCGGTGACGACCGCGGTCGACCTCGTCCGCGATGCGCCGTTCACGATCGGCGGGCGCAACTTCCAGTCACGCCTGATGGTCGGGACCGGCAAGTACGCGGACAACGAGACGATGACGCGCGCGATCGAGGCATCCGGCGCGGAGATCGTCACCGTCGCGGTGCGCCGCGTGGACCTCGACCGCTCCAAAGACGCGAGCGTCCTCCACCACCTCGACCCCAAACGCTTCTTCCTGCTCGCCAACACGGCGGGTTGTTACACCGCGGCGGATGCGATCCGCTACGCGCGTCTCGCCCGGGAGGCGGGGTTCAACGACTTCGTCAAGCTCGAGGTGATCGGCGACGAGGAAACCCTGCTTCCCGACACGCAAGGCACGCTCGAGGCGGCGCGGGCCCTCGTGAAGGAAGGCTTCAAGGTGCTCGCCTACACCAACGAGGACCTCGTCACCGCGCTGCGGCTCGAGGACGCCGGGTGCGCCGCGGTGATGCCCCTCGCCTCGCCGATCGGCAGCGGGCTCGGCCTCTTGAGCCCGTTCGGCGTCCGAACCATCAAGCGCCGCCTCCACGTGCCGGTGATCGTGGACGCGGGTGTGGGCACCGCGTCCGACGCCTGCATCACGATGGAGCAAGGCGTCGACGGGATCCTCATGAACACCGCGATCGCGGCCGCGCGCGATCCCGTGGCGATGGCGCACGCCATGCGCCTCGCCGTCGAAGCCGGGCGCGCAGCGTTCCTCGCCGGGCGGATGCCGCGGCGCGACGTGGCGATGCCGTCCTCTCCGACGCAGGGGATGCTGGATTAAGGGAGCGACGTCAGCCCGCCGCGCGGCGCTCGACATCCTGCGCGCGGTCGGGGCCGGAACGCCGCTCGGCGAAGCGCGCGACACGCGGCTCGAGCCTCTCGCCGAACGCGACCGCCGCCTCGCCTACGAGCTGTCCGCCGGCGTACTGCGCCGCCGCACGGAGCTCGACGGCCTGCTGACCCTCGCGCGCGTCGATCCCCGCCTCCACGACGTCCTCCGACTCGGCGCCTACCAACTGCGCTTCCTGACCCGCGTGCCCCCGCACGCCGCCGTGTCGACGAGCGTGGAGCTCGCGCGCGAGACGGCTGGCGAGCCGGCGGCGCGGTTCGTGAATCAGGCGCTGCGGAGAATCGCAGGAGCCGGGAGTCAGGAGCCGGGGGTCGGGGGGTCGCACCCTGAGTGGCTGGTGCGCCGGTGGAACGCCGCGTTCGGCGAGGAAGCCACGGAGCGCCTGATCGCGTGGAACGATACGAAGCCGCTGTTGACCTTGCAGCCGGCTCGCTGGAGTATCGACAAGCTGACCGGGCGGCTCCGAGAGGCGGGGGTTGGCGCACGAGAGGCGCCCTTTGGCACAGGGATCCAGGTCACTCCCCTGACTCCCGACTCCCGACTCCCGATCCCTACGAGGCTACCGGGCTTCACCGAAGGCGCGTTCATCGTTCAAGACCCCGCCCACGCCCTCGTCTGCCGGTTCGCCGCGATCCCACGGGGCGCCTTGGTGTACGATGCCTGCGCCTCCCCCGGCGGAAAGGCCGTGATGCTCGAGCTCCTGGGGGCTCGGGTCGTGGCCGGCGACGGCCGCCGCGACCGGCTGCCCCGGCTCGCCCAGACCGCTCGACGCGCCGGAGTGGCAATCCGCTGCGTGGCCGCCGATCTTGAGGCGGCCCCGCTGGCGCTCGGGAAGACCGATGCGGTGTTGGTGGACGCGCCCTGCAGCGCGACGGGAACGATGGCGCGCCATCCTGACGCGCGCTGGCGACTGGTCCCGGACCTGTTCCCCCGGGCCGCCGCGCGCCAGGCGCGGCTGCTCGTCGCCGCGGCGCCGCTCGTGCGGCCCGGCGGTCTACTGATCTACGCAACTTGCTCGCTCGAACCGGAGGAGAACACGGCTGTCGTGGAGGAATTCCTGAGCGAACACTCGGAGTTCACGCGCGCGCCCCTTCCCGGCGCGGGCGCAGTGGCGGCGGAGCTCGTCACGCCGGCCGGCGACTTCCAGTCGCTGCCGCAGCGCCACGGGGTGGACGGCGCGTACGCGGCGCGGCTCGTGCGGCGCAGCTGATGCGCTTCCGCCGCCACCTGCCGCCCCTCGGGGGAATCGGGGGGATCGAAGGCCTGACCGCGAACTTCGACCGGCGGCGCGCCGGTCGTTGGGCGCTGATCGGCCTCGGCACGGTGCTCGCCGGGTACCTGACCGCGTTTCTCGTCCTGTTCCCGGCGCCGATTCTGCCGGGGCACCAGGTCGTCCCGCGGGTGTTGGGCCTCTCCCTCGCCGAGGCCCAGAGTCAGGTGACCAAGGCCGGCCTCGCGGTGACGGACGGCGGAACCGAGCCCCACCCGAGCGCCCCGGAGGGCACCGTGACATGGCAAGACCCTCCCGCCGGCATGCTCGCGCCCCAAGGGCTCAAAGTGACCCTGGTGGCGAGCGCGGGTCCGCCCAAGATTCCGATACCGGACGTGGCCAACCTCGACGCGCGACTGGCGCAGCAGCTGATCGCGGCGGCGGGACTCGTGGTGAGCAGCGTGGATTCGGTGCAGGCGGGGCCGCGGGGGTTGGCGCTGCAGACGCAGCCCGCGGCGGGCTCGTTGCTCACCCCCGGCGCGGGGGTGACGCTCATCGTGAGCCGCGGCGCGCCGTCGATCGCCGTGCCGGATTTGCTCGGCATGACCGTGGCCGACGTGCGCACGCGGCTCGACATGGAAGGCCTGGAGCTCGGATCGGTGACCCGGCGCCGCACGCCCGACGCGCCGCCCGGAACCGTCGTGGCGCAGCGGCCGGCCGCAGGGACGCTCGCCGCGCCCGGCACCGTGATCGACATCGTCGTCGCCCGGAGTCCTTGAGCATGACCAACGGCATCCGCATCGCGCCCAGCGTGCTCGCCGCCGATCTGAACCGGCTTGGCGAGCAGGTCGCGCAGGTGCTCGAGGGCGGCGCCGATTGGGTGCACGTCGACGTGATGGACGGGCGGTTCGTGCCGAACCTCACGTTCGGGGCGAACATGATCGCGGCGCTGCGCAAGCTGACCGACAAGCCGATCGACGTGCACCTCATGGTGGTCGAGCCGGAGAATTACATCGAGCCGTTCGCGGCGGCCGGCGCCTCGGTCTTCACGTTTCACCCGGAAGCGACCGTGCACGTGCAGCGCCAGTTGGCCGCGGTGAAGCAGCGGGGGATGCTCGCGGGGCTCGCGTTGAACCCCGGCACGCCGCTCGCCTATGCGGAGGAAGTCGTGGCCGACCTGGACCTGCTGCTCGTCATGACGGTCAACCCCGGATTTGGGGGACAGAGCTACATCCCGGCCTCGAACGACAAGATTCGGCGGGCGCGCGCACTACTCACAGAGCGCGGCTCGAGGGCGTTCCTCGAGATCGACGGCGGGGTTACGCGTCACACGATCGGCGCGGCGCACCAGGCGGGCGCGGACACGTTCGTGGCGGGCAATGCCGTGTTCGGAAGCGCCGACCCCGCGCGTGAGGTGAAGGAGTTGCGCCGCGGCTGCATGGTGACCGTATGACGAACCGCCAGCAGTGGACACTCATCGCGGGGATCGCGACGACCGTGGTCTTCGGCGTCGCCCTCGCGATCAAGTTGCGGCCGCAGTTCGACCTGATCGAGGTCGGGTCGAAGGCGCCGGCGTTCCACGCGACCGATCTGCGCACCGGTCAGCCGGTGTCGCTCGCGGACTACCGCGGCAAAGTCCTCCTGCTCAATGTCTGGGCCACGTGGTGCCCGCCGTGCCGCGTCGAAATGCCTTCCATGGAACGGCTGCACAAGAAACTCGCGGGCACCGACTTCCGGATCTTGGCAGTGAGCGTCGACGCCGATGCCTTCTTCAACCAGGAAAAGGCGGGCCCCGCCGAAATCATGGCGTTCGTGAACGAGATGGGGCTCAGCTTCGACATCCTGCACGATCCGAGCGGCGGGATTCGAAACGCCTACCAGGCGGTGGCGGTGCCGGAAAGCTTCGTAATCGACCGCGACGGTGTGATCGTGAAGAAGGTGATCGGCGCAGCGGAGTGGGACGGCCCCGTGAACGAACAGCTCATCCGGCGGCTGCTCGATGCGCGCTAGCCTCATCCAGCTCTTCACGAAGAACTGGCCGATCAAGGGAGCGGCGCTGTTCCTCTCCCTGATGCTGTACGTCGCCGTGCAACTGCAGCAGCCGGTCACGTCGAGCTTCCCGATCAAGCTCATCGTCCAGCTCCCGCCCGGCCGCACGCTGCAGCAGAAACCTCCCACGGTGTGGGTCGAGGTCTCCGGAAAAGGGAGTCAGCTGCTCAAGCTGCGCACCCTGCCCTCCGCCATCACGCGGACGCTGCCCGATACGCTGTCCGCCGCGAGCTGGACGATTCGGCTCGATCCCAACGACTTGGTATTGCCCAAGGGCGCCGACGTGCGCGTCGTCGAGCTGCGGCCGCGCGAGGTGACCCTGACGCTCGACAGCGTGGGGCGCAAGGACGTGCGCATCGTTCCGCTTATCACGGTGCAACCGGAGTCGGGCCAGGTGCTGCACGGGGGACTCTCGATTTCCCCGACCATCGCGCGGCTCGTGGGACCCGACAAGAGCCTCGCCGGAATCGAGTCCGTGACCACCGTGCCCACCGAGATCACGAACGTCTCCGGGGCGTTCTCGCGCAGCGTCCCGATCGACACGGCGCCGCTCGGCGTCGTGCGCCTCGCCCCCAAGCAGGTCACGGTGACGGGCGAGATGGGCATCCTCGCCGAGCGGTCGTTCGCCGGGATCCCGGTGGAAACGGGCGCCGGCGCGGCCACTGCCTTCATCATCACGCCGGCCCGCGTTTCGGTGGCGGTCCGGGGGCCCGAAGAACGGGTCAACGCGCTCACCCGTGACAGCCTGCGTGTGGTCGCGCATCTCCGCGGGGCCGACGGCGTCGCGCGAATCACCGTAATCGCGCCGCCCGGGATCACCGCGCGCGCGATTCCCGACTCGGTCCGGATTCAGCGCCGGGCAGCGGGAGGAAGGCGTGGCTGAGGTCGTCCTCGGTATCGAAACGTCGTGCGACGAAACCTCGGCGGCCGTCCTCGTCGGACCTGTTCCAGAGCTGGCCGGCCTGGTCATTCTGTCGCAGGATGTGCACAAAGTGTTCGGCGGGGTCGTGCCGGAGCTGGCGAGCCGCGCTCATCTGGCCGCCTTGCCGGCGGTGGTGGACCGCGCGCTCGCCGAGGCCGGTCTCGGACTTTCGGCGGTGGACGCCGTGGCGGTCACCGCGGGTCCGGGCCTCGTCGGCGCGCTGCTCGTGGGGGTCGTGTACGGAAAGGCGCTCGCCTTCGCCAAGGACCGCGCGCTGATCGGCGTGCACCACATGGAGGGCCACCTCTTCGCCCCCGCGATCGAGGATCCCGTCCTCGCCCCACCGTTCGTCGCCCTGCTCGTGTCCGGTGGCCACACCCTGCTCTTGGACGTCCCGGCCTGGGGCCGCTATCGCCTGTTGGGCCAGACGCGCGACGACGCGGCGGGTGAGGCGTTCGACAAGGTCGCCACCCTGCTGGGCCTCGGCTATCCCGGCGGCCCCGAGATCGAGCGGCTCGCCAAGGAAGGCGACGCCGCGCGCTTCACCTTTCCGCGCCCGATGCTCGGGGAGGACGGCGGATTCGAGTTCTCCTTCTCCGGTCTCAAGACCGCCGTGCGTCATGCCGTGCGCGCGAGCGGCGATCTCGAGCGCGACCGGCCGCACATTGCGCGCGGCTTCCAGGACGCCGTGCTGGACGTGCTCGTCACGAAGCTCGAGCGGGCGGTGCACGCAACCGGGTACCGCACCGCCGTGTTGGGCGGCGGGGTCGCGTGCAATCGCACGTTGGTCGCGCGCGCGGCCGAGCGGCTCGCCGGCAGCGCGCGGGTGGCCGTGGCGAGCCCGCGCCTCAACGCCGACAACGCCGCGATGATCGCGCGCGCCGGCTGGCACCGCCTCGCCCTGGGCGAGCGCAGCGACTGGACCCTCGACGCCCGCGCCGACTTGCCGCTCCCGGGGCTCGAGGCGCCCACTCCCCACTCCCCACTCCCCGCTCCCCGATCGTCATGACCGTCTATCCCCTGATCCTTCATCTCGGCCCGATCGAGCTGACCGGCTACGGCCTCATGATGATGGTGGCATTCCTGATGGCCGGATGGGCTATCCAGCTCGACCTGCGGAGCCGCGGTCTCGACGAGGAGTACGCCGCCGACATCGTGATCGCCGGGGTGATCGGAGGGCTGGTCGGCGCCAAGATCTGGTACGTCCTGCTCACGGGCGACTGGGGCGCCCTGCTGCGGCGCGGCGGGTTCGTCTGGTACGGCGGCTTTTTGGGTGCGACGGGGGCGATCCTGTTCAACAGTTGGCGCCGTGTGGTCCCCGCACGGTTCACCGCCGAGATCTGCTCGGCGCCCCTCGCCCTCGGCTACGCGCTCGGGCGCGTGGGCTGCTTCCTGGTGAACGACGACTACGGCATCCCGTCGAGCCTCCCGTGGGCGATGAAGTTTCCCAACGGACTTCCGGAGACCACCGTCGCCAACCTCGCACGGATGGGCGTCACCTTTCCACCCGGCACGAACCCCATGACGGTGGTGGCAGTCCATCCCACGCAGATCTACGAGACGATCCTGATGTTCCTGGCGTTCTGGTGGCTGTGGCGGCACCGAACGCACGGCCGCGGGGTCGGCTGGCTGTTCGGGTGGTACCTGGTGTTCGCGGGTGCGGAGCGGTTTCTGGTCGAGGTCGTGCGCGCGAAGGACGACCGGCTACTCGGACCCTTCACGCTGGCGCAAGCTGCGAGCGTGCTGCTGATCGTGGTGGGACTCTACTTCGTGCAGCGGTGGCACCAGAAGGACGCGCTCAACGCTCAGCCGGCGTCGCTCGTTCCGAAGCCTGCCCCACCCCCGCGGGCTTCATAGCCCAGACGAGCGCCACGATCGCGAGCAGCAACAACACGCCTTGGAGCGCGAGCGACTCCACGGTCGGATAAACCCCCAGGACCGGTATGCGCGGCATGCTTTCCAAGACGGTCAACGGGAGTACTCCCGCTTCTTGCAGCTCGGCCACGCCCTTCCCCGCGAACACGAATGCCATGTAGTAGAGCATCGCGCCCGTGACGGCGAAGAACGGTTTCATCGCTACGCGCATGCCCAGCCGGTTGATCACGACGTACACGGCGATGAGCGCGACGGCGCCCACGGCCATCCCGCCCACCACCGACAACGTGGCCGCGCTTCCCCCGGAGGTGAACAGCGCCTTGTAGAACAGGATGGTCTCGAACCCTTCCCGGTACACGGCGAGGAACGCGACGGCGGTCAGGGCGAGGCCGGACCCGGAGCTCAAGGCTCCCTCCATCTTGTCCCGCACGAAGGCGTTCCACTTGGCCGCTTCGATCTTGGAGAGCAGCCAGTAGCTCACGTAGAAGAGCACGGCCGTGGCGAACAGCATCGTCAATCCCTCGAGCGTCTCGCGCTGGCCCGGCGTCACCTGGAACAGCAGCTCGACGAGCGCCCAGGTCACGAGGCTCGCGGCGACGGCGAGCCAGGCCCCCCGGGCTACGTCGCGGCGGCGCGCCGTGGCGCCCGCCTTGGCGAGGAACGTCATCAGAGCGGCGACGATCAGTATCGCCTCGAACCCCTCGCGCAGCAGCAGGAAGAACGACGACACGAAGAGGTTCATCGCCGACGGGCGGTCGGCCACCACTCGCTCGGCGCGTTCCAGGCCGCTGAGCAACCGCTGGCGGATCGCGTCGAGCTCCGTCGCATCGGCGCTCGCAACCCGCGTCCTGAGCCACGAGAAGGCCGCCTCGAGATCGCTTGCCAAAGCGGGATTCTTCACGCGGACGTCAGTCTCGACACGCTCGAAGGTCAGGTAGGCGTCGAACGCTGTCTTGTCGGACCGCAGGGCGAGCGCGGAGTCGATCTGCCGGCGCACGGCGGCGAAGGTGCCCGCGGTGGCCGAGCCGCCGTACTGGAGGTTGGCGACGTATGCCGCCACGGCCCACCGGTCTGCTTCGGAGAGATCGTCGGCGAACTCGGGCATCGCGGTCCCGGGGACCCCGATCGCAATGCGGCGGTAGATCTCGAGCAGCGAGGTGCCCCCCATGACGGCGGGATCGGTGAGGTTGGGGGGAGGCGGCCCTTTGACCGACTTGGCCTTGGGGCCGTCGCCGCGTCCGGTCTCGCCGTGGCACGCCGCGCAATGCACGCGGTACACCGCGGCGCCGCGAGCGAGGGAGGGCGGCTCGGTGGGGAGCGGCTCCAGGGCGCTTCCCGCCGCCGCGGTGATCTGCGCAACGAGACCGTCGGCGACCCGGGACACCGAGTCGGGGGCCGCCAGCTGGTCGAGCAAGGTGCCGATTGTGGCCAGCGCGCGGTCCGCGCCGGCCCGGGCGCGCACCGGGAGCGCCGGAACGTCGAGGCGGGCCTGTTGAATGAAGAGCTTCGCTTCGTCGACTTCTTCGGGAGCGGTGATGCGGCCGCCCCCGGGTGTCACGCCCAGGCGGTATTCCTTGGCGGCGAGGGCGGCGGCGGCGACCACGCGCCGCGCAGCGGCCAAAGAATCAGCCGCCTGCCCGGCGAGTGGAGCTGCGAGGCAGGCGGTAAAGATGAGAATGGTTCTCAAACAACGCACACCCAATACTAGAGCGATTCTGTCGGGAATTCAATCGGTGGAGAGGACGGCGACCGCGACGGCCGCCTCGTGCGTGTGCGACAGGGACAACAGCACTCGCTTCACCCGCAGCTCGCCCGCCCGCGCCGCGGCCAGTCCGGTGAGCGTCACGTCGGGCCGCCCGTCGGCGGCGCGCGTCACCTCGATCTCCCGCCACCCGATCCCGCGCGCCGAGTCGTTTCCCTGCAGCGCCTTATAGACCGCCTCCTTCGCCGCGAGCCGCACCGCGACGTGCTCGGCGGGATCGGGCCGGCTGCGGCAGTAGGCCGCCTCGGCGGATGTCAGGAGCCGGTCGAACACATGCGCCCCCTTGTCGGCGAGCATCGCGCGCGCGCGGGACACTTCGACCAGGTCCACACCGACGCCGATGGCGCTCACGGGCGCGGCCGCGCCACGAACAGGCGGCGGCGGTAGCGCCGTCCGTCCACGTCCACCACGACGATGTACCCGCCGTTCACCACGCGCCGGGTGCCCCCGCCAAGGATGAGGTCCCAAACATACTCGTTGGTGGGCGCGAGCACGGTCGCCTGGTGCAACCGTTCCCCAGTAAAGCCGTACACGGTGACCCGCGCGTCGCCCGTTCCCGCGCCGGCGGGCCACGAGATCACCACCTGATCGCCGCGCACCGGATTCTCCGAGACCTCGGCCTCTCCCGGTGACGCGAGGAGCAGGAAGGCCGCGGGGGCGTCGGTCGCGAACGCGACGGCATCGAGCCACCAAGGGAAGTCGCGCTCCGAGATGAACCGCACCCGGGCTCCGCGCCGGCCCGCGGCCTGCGGCAACTCGACGCGGACGGGATACCAGGCGGGTCCATCACCGACCACGACCGCCACGTCGCTCCAGGTGGTCCCCGAGTCTCCCGAGAACTGCACGACGCCGCGCTGATCGGGCGAGAACGTCGAGCCGCGGTGCCGGGTCCAGAATTGCAGCCACACCGCGCTGCGGCCGTTCAAGTCGACCACGGGAGAGACGAGGGTGTCGTTGCGGGCCGTGCTCCACGAGGACGAGCCGGCCAGCCGCGTGCTGTCGCGCGCCCACCCCGACCAGCCGGCGTCCAGGGGCTCGGCGCCCGCCAGCGTAATGAGCTCCGCGGCGACGCCTGTGCCGTCCGCGCGCAGCGCCCGCACCGCGTCGGCGCCGAGGTCGGTGCGCCACAGCGTGCGGATCGTGCCGCGGCTCAGCGAGTCGGTTTGCGCGCTGCGCGTCACCGTGGCGCCGGTGGCCGTCCGCATCGTGAGCGAGAGGGGGCGCGGCGTCGCCGCGTCGAGACTGAGCCACGCCTCCGGCCACAGCGCCTCGAACCCGGGTGGCGTTGCGCGGGTCCCCGCCGGCCCCTGCGCTGCGCGCAGGTCCGCGGCGGCCGCGATGACGGCGAGGGCGAAGGGCAGATTGTCGCGGAAGACACGCTCGACGAGCGCGCCGTCGTCGGGGAAGGCAAAGCCGTAGTAGAGGCCTGTGCCCGGCGTGCAGCACCCGCTCGTCAGCTCGGTGGTGAAGGCGATCGTGCCGTGGGCGCGGTAGGCCCAGTCGGTGTACTCGCCGTTGGTCGTGTAGAGATTCCATCCGGGCCCCGGGTGGTAGTGCGTCAACGTCGAGGCCACGACGCCGTCCAGGACGGCGGGGACGAGGTCGGTGCCGGCGAGGGCCCGGTACAGCGACAGGTCCGGCGGCAGCGCGCCCGCGCGGAAGCCGTAGGGATAGAGCACCAGGCCGCTGTAGGTGTGATAGGACACCGCGACGACCGGCGGGTGAGCCGCGTGAAAGGCGATCACCGCCTGAGTTTCCGGTTCCGACGCGGGCGCCGGCCCCCGGTAGATCTCGGTGAACGGCTGGGGGCTCGAGCCGAAATCGTCCACGCCCCAGAACGCGGGATAATTGCGATTCGGATCGACCCCAAAACTCCCGTCCCCGTTTGGGCGGCGGTTCTTCCGCCAAAACCGGTCGTCAGTAAACGTGTATTGGTAGCCGTCGGGATTCTCGACCGGAATCACCCAGACATCGCGCGCGCCGAGCAGCGCCGGACTCGCGGAATCGGCGAGCCAGCGGATCAGCTTCATCGCCATCGCGGTCGACACCCACTCGCGCGCATGGTGGGTGGCCATGAACAAGACGTTGGGCTGGCCGGGATCGTCGCCCGGGGGGCCGAGCTTCACGGCAAGGATCGGCCGGCCTTCGACCGACGCGCCAACGGAATCGACGTGAATGTCGGGGTCGGAGGCGGCCCACGCGGCGAGCGTCGCGCGAATCCCCGCCACGGAATCGTCGAACGAGTGGTAGTTGTGGAAGGTGTCCGCTGCGGCCGCCGGCGCGAGCGGCGCAAGCGCCGTTACCGCGTACCCGCGCCGCGCGAGCAGCGCCTGGGTTTCGGGCGACACGACCACGACGGCGGCGAGCCCGCCATCGATCCGCAGCACGTCCGCCACCTCGAACCCGAGGGCGGCGAGGGAATCGAGACCCGGCCGGCCGGCGACCGGCACCTGAACCAGGCGGTGCTGTGCCGCCGCCGGGTGGGCGGCGGCCAGGAGAAGGAAGGCTAGAAGCCCAGGCGCTCGGCGAGCCATGCGGGGGCGGGCAGGTAGCCGCCGAGGACGAGTCCCAGCCAGATGAGGACCGCGGCGACCGGCGCCCACAGCAGGAGGACGGGCCAGAGAGCCGGCCGCCAATGCGCCAGCGCTTCCAGCTCGGGAGTCCAGCGGCGGCGTTCCTCCTCGACCTCGCCTTCGAGCGCGAGCCAGGCGGCCTCGAGCCGGCGGGCGGCGGTGCGCAGCGCCTCCTGCCACTCGGCGTGGGCGTCCTTCTCGAGGACCGAGGCGCTGCGCACCCGCTCGCCCGCGGCGTCGAGCTCGTCCAGCGCCGCGACGAACACCGCGCCACCCGTGCCGAACCGCGCCGCGATCGCGCGCTTCTCCGCGGCGGCGAGCAGCCGGGCCCGCAGGCGCCGCCGCGGGAGCCGCACCTGGCGCGCAGTGCGCGCGATCTCGCCGTCGAGCGCAGCGGCCACTCGCGCGGCGGCGCGCCGCACCGCGTGATCCCACGCGGAGGCCCAGGCCGCCCGTCCCGTCACGGCGAGCACCTGGGCCCGTTCCTCGCGCGCCGCCGCGCCCCGGCCGTCCCCGCCCAGCTCCAGCACCGCAGTCGCCAGCTCCTCGCGGATGTCGTCGAGCGGCACCCAGGGCTCCTGGCGCCGCCGCGGCAGCAGCACGCGGCCCAGCGACGGGGCCAGCTCCGGCACGCGGAGCGGCATCGGGATCTTGAGCGGAGTCGCCATCACGCGATCCGCGCGCGCTGTCCGGTGCGCCGCTCGTAATCCGCGACGAAATGGGGCAGCGCCTCGGGCAGGAAGCGCGCGCGCGGCAAGCCGGTCGCGGCCGTCGCGCGCTCGATCGCCGCGGGCTCGCCCTCGACTTCCACGAGGACGTCCATCGCCGGGTACCACTCAATCCGCACTGCAGCGCCGCCGAGCCGGTACTCCGCGATCGTTCGATCGATCCGCATGACGACCTCGTACCCCAGGCGCTCGAGGATGATGAGCGCGGCCGCGCCGTCGGCGACGCGCGTTTCAAGCTCCTCGCGGTGTTTGTAGCCGTCCCGGACGCTCACGGGGCCCTTCCACGCGAGCACGGCATAGCTCTCGCCCCCGTGATAGGTGCGGAGCCGCAGCACTTCGTCCCGCGCCGCGAGCGCGCCCCCGCGATCGAGTCGCCGGTCGACCATCGCTCCGCGAAATACGAGCTCGCCGTTTGCACGCGCGAGGGCGGCCTCGAGGGCCGCGGGGTCGTCGACGCGCGCCTTCAGCTCCAGCTCGTCGCGCGACTCGCTCACGCGAGCAGGGCGTCTAGCACGCGGGCGGTGTCCCCCAGGTGCTCGAAGACGTGGGCCGCGCCCGCGGCCCGCAGCGCCGCCACGTCGTAGTAGCCGGTCGCCACGGCGACGGTTCGGGCGCCGATCGGGCGGCCGCACGCGACGTCGTCGGGCGTATCGCCCACGATCATGACGTCGGCGCCGCTGAACCGCCGCCCCGAGCGCTGCGCGGCCCGCTCGGCCGCGATGGCGGGGAGGTCGGCCCGGCGCCCCGAGTCCGACCCATACGCGCCGACGGCGAACCGCGCCGGATCGATTCCCGCCGAGCGGAGCTTCAGCACGGCGCCCGCTTCGAGATTGCCCGTGAGCAGGCCCACGAGCGCGCGGCCCGCGGCCTCGTGCGCCTCGAGCGCGGTGAGCAGCTCCGCGACGCCGGGGAACAGCCGCGTCGCGGCCTGGGCCCGGGCCAGCTCGCCGGCGAGCAAGGTCACGTAGCGTGCACACACCGCCGCGACGCGCGCGTCGGTGGCGGCGTCCGCCTGCCCGGCGAGCGTGAGCAGCTCGCGCACGATCTGCGGGTCGGTCTTGCCGTCGAAGCGGTAGGTGTCGATGGGCCCGGCGGTGCCCATCTCGTCCAGCAGCGCGCGGTGGATCGCGCGGCGCCCCGCGCCGTCGGTCCACAGCAGCGTGCCGTCAATGTCAAAGAGGATGAGACGCATGGACCTAAAATAAGCACCTGAAGCGCATGCCGTTGGTTGTGATCCGTCGGCTGAAGCCGCGGCTCGGCGCGGCCCGAAGGGCCGCGGTGCGTCCTGAAGGACGCGCTTTTCTGATGCCATTCGCGTAATCCTGATGCTGCCGTCGACCACCTGAAGATGATTTTGATGAGAATGGCGACGCACCTATACGCGCTGCTCACTTGGACGACGGACGCGCGCCTCCCGCATATCACGCCACAAGTCGCCACGTTTCTCGGGCGCTTTCTTCCGGCGGAGGCCCACCGTCACGGAGCTCGCGTGCTCGCCCTCGGCATTGTCCGAGACCACGTCCACATGGTCCTGGGCCTCCCACCCTTGATCGACATTCCGCGGTTGGTACAGGGACTGAAAGGTGCGAGCGCGCGGATAGCGAATCGCGATGGTGTTGCTCACCGTCCCCTGCGCTGGGCGAGCGGTTACGACTTGCGCTCGCTCGGCCGGCACCAGCTGCAATCCGCGATCACCTACGTGCGAAACCAGAGGGACCGTCATGGGGAGGGGGCCCTGCTGAGCCACGGCGCTCACTGAATGACGTGCTTCAGCACGTGCCGCGCAGCGCCGAGCCGGCTCTTTAGAGCACGGTTAACAGCGCCGGGTCTCCCTACTGCTACATCCGTCTCACCCCCACGAGGCACTCGCGCAGCCTCCTCATCCGCGGCTCCTCGCCGAGCAGGTGATCCGTGGCGACGCCGCCGCGCGACAGCGCCGAGTGCACGATGTGTCCCGTGCCCGCCCACATCGCCACGTGCGACACGCGCCCCCGTTCCGCGAAGAACAGCAAGTCGCCGGCTTCGTAGCCCCTTCCGTCGGGCGTGGGAGCGACCTCCTGGCCCTGCCCGAACTGGAGGTCGCTGTCGCGCAGCAGCTGGATGCCTCGGGCGCCGTACACCGCCTGCGTCAGCCCGGAGCAGTCGATGCCCCATTCGCTCCGCCCGCCCCACAGATACGGCGCGCCGGCGTACCACTTCTGGGCGAGCTCGGGGAGGGCGATCATCCGCGCCTCGGCGCGGAGCTCGACCGCGTGGCGCACCTGCCCGCCGATCACCCGGCCCGAGCGCCCGTCCGCCAGCTCGACCGCCTCGTCCCGCGCCAGCGCCAGGCGCGCGCCCGTCGGCAGGCGGCGCCGGTCGCCCGCCACGGTAATCTCCGCGCCGACCGACCGCGCCGTCGCCCGCTCGCCCCAGTCCCGCGCCCACTCCGCGGGACCGGTCGCGACGTAGCCGGCATGCAGCCACGCGACGTACTCGTCCTGGGTGCGCACGCGCAGCCACTCGTCGCGCCGCTCCAGGATCTCGAGGCACTCGCCGTGCAACGCATCGCTCACCCGCGGAGCGCTGACTTTCGCGTCGCTGAGCAGCGGGGCGAGCGCGGCAGTCACGACGGCCGCCGCGTCCGCGCCGACCGTCGCGTCGGGGAGCAGGCGTACCTCCTCGGCGAGGCCGGCGCCCAAGGCGAAACGCCGCAGCGCCTCTTGGGCGGATCGGCTGGAGGTCATGCCGGACAGCCGCCGCGGCTCGATCGAAACCTGAAACACGCCCAGCCGGTCGTCCGGCACCCATTTGCGGCGGATGTCGTCGATCGCGCGCTCGACCTTGTTCATGAGCGCACCGCGCGTTCGAGCGCGGCCGGTACGGCGAGCGCCGCGAGCGCCTCCGCCTGGAGGGCGGACGCCGGAGTGACCGCGGCCGTGCTCACGGCGAAGACGACGTCGCCGTCGTAGAGCGTGCCGTAGGGCGTGATCCGGCGGGCGAGGGCGTCGCTGCCGGCCTGGGCGAGCGCCTCGAGCTGAACGCGGTCGAGGACGGCGTTCGTCGCGATGACGGCGATGGTCGTGTTCCGGGTCAAGCGGTCGGGATCCCCGAAGGGCGCGCCTCCCTCGGCCAGGTAGCGCAAGCTGTCCACGAAGCGGCCGTCCGCGCCGCGCGCGCCGGCAATGATCTCGCCGCGCGCGTCGCGCACGTCCCCCACCGCATTCGCTACGACCAGCGCACCGACGATGATGTCGCCACCGCGCGCGGCGGACGTTCCGACGCCCGCTTTCATCATCTTGTCGAGCCCCGCCGCTTTGCCCACGGTGGCGCCGGTGCCCGCGCCCACGGAGCCCTCGGCGAACTCGGCGCCGGCCGCCTCACAGGCGCGGAAGCCGTCGTCCGGGCCCGGCCAGCCGACCGGCTTCCCGGTGTTCCCGAGGTCGAAGATCACGGCCGTCGGGACGATGGGGATCGTGCCCAGCGTCCCCACGGGGAGGCCGCGGCCGCGCTCGCGCAGCCAGCGCATCACGCCGTCGGCCGCGCCGAGGCCGTGGGCGGATCCGCCGGTGATCAGGATCGCGTCGATCCGCTCCACGAGGTGACGCGGGGCGAGGGCGTCCAATTCGCGCGTGCCGGTGGCGCGGCCCCGCAGCGAGGCCGCCCCGCGCAGGCCGTCGGGCGGACCCAACACGACGGTGCATCCCGTCCCATGGGCCGGCACCGTGTGGTGTCCGACGGTGATCCCCGCGACGGCGGCAATGTTCGTACTCGGCGTCATCGAGTCGCGAAGATACGTCGGCTTGCTGGCCTTGTGGAGGGCGCGTAACGTTCAGCGCCATGACCACCCCAGAGCTCGAGCGCACCACCGTTCTCGTCGTGGACGACGAGGACGGGATCCGTCAGGCCCTCGAGCGGTTCTTGAGCCGCGTCGGCTACCACGTGGCGACCGCCGCGAACGCCAGCGAAGCGATGGCGCGGCTCGCCACCGACCACCCGCAGGCGATGCTGTGCGATATCCGCATGCCGGAGACGACCGGGGTGGAGCTGCTCCCCAAGGTGCTGGCCGAGGATCATGACCTCGCCATCATCATGTTGACGGCGATCGACGAGCCGCGCACCGCGATCGAGTGCCTGAAGCTCGGCGCGTACGACTACCTCATCAAGCCGGTGGATCTGGACGAGCTCGAGCTGTCGCTGCAGCACGCGCTGCGCCAGCGCCAGCTCGAAATCGACCGGCGCGAGCTGGAACAGTGGCTGGCCCGCGAAGTGGCGGTGCGGACGCGGGACTTGGAGGAGCGCACCGCGGCGATCGAGGAGATCGCGCTGGACGCGCTCGCCGCGGCCAAGGGCTGGGCGGGGACCGAATCGGCGATTCAAAAGCTGGCGGAGGAACTGGCGGCGAACCCCGAGGAAGTGGCGGCCGAGGTGAAACGACGGCGCGGCTAGGCCTTGCCGGCCTTCGCCTTTTCCTCGCACGCCTTGCAGCGCGTGACCCCGCGGAACGTGCAGATCAAGCAGATGAACGTTCCGCAGTCGGAGCAGGGATAGCCTTCGGAGGCCCGCTCCTCGTTCCCGCAGGAACGGCACAGCATCCCGTCGTGCTCTTTGAGCTTCGGCTTCTCCATGGGTCCTTAATCTTAGCACCGTGGTCCCTTGACGGAAGCCGCAGGCACCCGCTACTTGAAACCCGTCTCCCCTAAGCGAGCACCCGACGCGCAACTTCCGGCTGTACCACGGACCCCTGCTCCTCCTCGTTTACCAGGCCGTGCCCGCCCCCGTCACGCAGGACTCGCTCGGCCGCTACCGGCTGAGCGGCGGCTATGGCGGCGGGCAGTGGGAAAACGCGGCATTCAGCTGCGAGGGAACGCTGCTGAGCAGCACGCCCGTGCGCTACCGGTCGGGGGGCGGGCAGATCGACGCGTGGGTCGAGCCGAACTGGCGCGTGACGGCGTTCGGAGGTGGGACGACCCACACCGTCGGCGTCACCGAGGCGATCGACAGCGCCAGCTCGACGCCCTACATCGAGAGCTACGACGGCGCGTTCGGCGGGGTCCAGGTAGCCTACGAGGGCCAACGCTTCGGAGCCGGCCTCGGCCTCACCCGCGTCTCCGGGAGCGATGGGTTCTTAGCCCCCGCGCCATACCTGCGCATCGGCAACATGGACAAGGCCCACTTCCGGTTCGACGCGCTGTCGCCCAATCCCGCCTTCCCGACCACCGGCTGGGGCCGCATAGGCGTCGGCTACAACAAGGGCCACTTGCGAGGCACCGGCGGGTTCGTCGGCTTCGCATTGGGTCCGACCGACTACGAGTCGAAGCTCGCGCTCGCTGGTGAGTTGGGCTTCCCGATCGGCGGATCGCTCAGCGGACAAGTTCAGGCGCTCGGGGGTGTGGGAAACCGGGTCAACCAGTGGAATGCGGGGTTCGGCCTGCGCTTGGACTTCGGGAGGCGATAGGGGCTAGATCGTCAGGCCGTACACCTTGATCTTGTTGATCAGCGTCGCCCGAGATATCCCCAGCTCCTGAGCCGCCCGCGTGCGATTCCCGTCGTGGTGGCGCAGCGTGCGCTCGATGTGCACCCGCTCCACTTCGGAGAGCGACACCGCCTGGTGGCGCCGGTCGCCTCCACCCGCCCCCGCCCCCGCCCCCCCGCCCGTCCGCTGCCGCAGGTCCAGAGGCAGGTGCTCGACGCCGATCGCCGCCTGCCCGCGCGACAGGATCATCGCCCGCTCGAGCACGTTCCGCATCTCGCGCACGTTCCCCGGCCACGGCGCCGACAGCAGCCGATCCACGGCCTCGGCGGTGCACTCGGCGGGGCACCCGGGCAGCTGCGCACGCAGGTCGTTGAGGATGCGGTCCAGGAGCACCAGCCGGTCCTCGCGCGAGCGGTCGCGCACCGGCGGCAGGGTGAGCGGCATGACGTTGAGTCGGTAGTAGAGATCCTCGCGGAACCGGCCCGCCTCGACCTCGGTCACGAGATCGCGGTTCGTCGCGGCGACGAGCCGGACGTCGACCGTCAGCTCGCGCGTCCCACCCAGCCGCCGAAACGTTTTCCCCTCGAGCACCTTGAGCAGCTTGGGCTGGAGCTCGAGGGCGAGCTCGCCGATCTCGTCCAGAAATATGGTGCCGCGGTCGGCCAGCTCGAACAATCCCGCCTTGCGCTCCTTGGCGTCGGTGAACGCGCCCTTCTCGTGCCCGAACAGCTCGGAGTCGAGGAAGGTGGCCGACAACCCGCCGCAGTTGACCTCGACGAAGGGCCCCTGGCCCCGGGGGGAGAGATGGTGGACGACGCGCGCCACCCACCCCTTGCCGGTGCCGCTCTCTCCCTGCAACAGGACGGTGGACCGCTCGCTGGCGGCGAGCAGCTCCACCTGGCGTGCCAGGTCGCGCATCGCGGGGGACACGCCGAGCGAGCCCAGCCCTTCGTCCTCGTGATCGCGCGCGCGCAACAGCGCGTTCTGGTGCGACAACCGGACTTTCTCCGCGACGCGCGCGGTCGCCGCCGCGAGGTGCGTCATGTCCACCGGCTTGGTGAGAAAATTCTCGGCCCCGAGCTGCATCGCCCGAACCGCGGTCTCGATGTCGCCCTGCCCCGTGAGCAGGATGACGGCCGCGTTCTCGCGGCGCAGGCCCTCCAGGACCTCGAGACCGCCGACGTCGGGCAGGTTGAGATCCAGGATGACGACGTCGGGGCGCACGCGCCGGAAGGTCTCGAGCCCCTGTTGCCCCGTGGCTTCGCGCCACACCTCGTAGCCGGTCTGCTCGAAGTAGTTGCCGAGCGCGCGCAGCACGCTGGCTTCGTCATCCACGAGCAGCAGCGTGTCAGCCACGGTCCACCAGCACTTTCAGGGCGCCGGGCAGCAGCCGGGCCTCGAACGGCGTCTCGCCCAGGACCTCGCCGTCAACTTGCACGGGCTCGGGCGCGCCGCCCAGCACCTCGACCCGAATGGTGCGGCCGCGCCCCCACCAGACCCGCCCGTTGGCGCGGCCGGAAAGGGCCTGGAACACCGCCTGGGCACTCTCCATGACGTTGTCCGCCCGGAGCGCCACGACGTCCAGCCATCCGTCATCGGGCGCGATCGCCTTCCCGAGACCCACGAACGGTGGGATGATCTCGCGGCAGTTCATCACCAGCAGCATGGCGGAGCCGACCTCGTGTGCGACGCCGTCGACCGTGATCCGGTGCGGCGCGCTGCGCACTTCGCCGAGCGAGGCGACGGCGCGCGCCACGTACGCCCCGAATTTCCAGCGCTGCTTGGCGGCGGCGCCGGTTTCCGCCATCAACCGGGCGTCGAACCCCGCGCCCGACGCCACGGCGAAGTAGTGCGGGCCGTCGCGCCGCTCGACGACGCCGAGGTCGATGGCGTGCGGCCGGGCGGTGAGCAGCGCGCGCGCCGCGGCGGCCGGGTTCCGAGGCAGACGCAGGTTGCCTGCGAGTAGGTTGCCCGTGCCCCCCGGCACGAGCCCGAGCGGGATCTCGGCGCCGCTGGCCACGAGTCCCGCCGCGACCTGCATCGCCGTGCCGTCGCCGCCGTAGCAGACGACGACGTCGAACCCCTGGGCGGGGGCCTCGGCGGCGAAGCGCCGTGCGTCCTGCGGTCCGAGCGTGGCCAGCACCTCGACGTCCCATCCCCCGCCCCGCAGCGTCTCGCGCACGGCCGTCACCGCGCGCGCCTCGGTGCGCGCCGCGGCGGGATTCGTGACCAGGAGCGCGCGGGTCATCTCAGTACCGCTTTTCCCAGAAGAGGTCGAGCCCGACCTGGCGCGGCGGCGTCGTTTGATTGTCGGCGACGGCGCAGTCGCGCACCGGCTCGAAGCTCGCTTCCGTCCGCCACTCGGGGCTGATCCGGAACTGGAGGCTCGCTCCCAGGGCGTTCGTAACCCGGACTTGTTTCGCGCCTCGGCAGAAGCCGGCGTTGAGCACCAGGAACGTCTTCCGGCCGATCTGCCACCCCGCCGCGAGCTGCGCGCCCGACAGCGGATCGTTCGCGTTGCCCGGCCGGACCTCGAAGTAGTCGAGCGGCACCCCAAGGTCGGAGACGAAGGTGCGCTCGAGCTCTCCCGACAGCAGGCTCGCCACGGTGCTCTTGGCGAGGGCGCCCTGGTTGCCGGCGAGCTCGAACGTGGGCTTGCCGAACATCAGATACGAGATGATCTCCGTCTGCGACAGCTGGCAGCGCTCCGCCTCCAGGTTGAGCTGCGGCACGAGCAGCGTCCCGCGGATGTGCGCCACGATGTTGATGTCCTCGCCGCAGGGCGACGGCGGCCCCCCCGGTACGGGGCGCACCACGTGCCGCGCCTCGATGTCGAGTCCTGCGTCGAGATCGGGCGTGCCGAAGTACCGCACCGTCCCCTGACTCACCACGAACTCCCGCGTCACGGGACCCGCGACCAGCCGGTAGGTGCCCCGCGGCGCCTGCAGGGTGCCGCGCAGCAGGTAGCTGTCCCGTTCCTTCGTGACGGCGACGGTGCCGGTCAGCTGGATGTTGGCCTCGGTCGAGCGCAGCCACACATCGCTCCCCATCGTGAGCTGCAGCCCTTCGATCCGCAGACTGTCGAGGAACACGCTTTCGAACTCGGGCCCGAGGCGCTGCCGGCGGATGAGCGACGTGTCGATCAGGTCCTGCACCCACGGCTCGTCCAGGTTCACGACCCGCTTGTTCACGAGGTCGGCGAAGTGCAGCACGCCGGATGTGACGGTGCCGCGGCCGCTGAGCGTAGCGCCGAAGACCGGCCCCGTCAGGGCGAGCTGGCCGCTCGCGGTGATCGCCAGATACCCCTTCAGGTCCAACGCCTTGAAGTCGGTGGCGGCGATGTCGAGGTTCAAGACCGGCCGGGTCAGGCGGTCGAGGCGCACGTGGCCCGTGACCTCCGCCCGCCCCTTTTCGCTCCGCGCCGTCAGCTGCTCCACGCGAATCGTGTCTCCCCGGAGCGCGAGGCGGCCGTTGATGCCCTCGTAGCGCACGCCGAGCGCGGGGATCGTGGCGCCCGCGCCCGCGAGCTCGAGCCCGCCGCGCAGCCGCGGCGCGTCCCAAGTCCCGCCCAGCCCCAAGTCGGCGGTAAACACGCCGCGCACTTGCCGCAGCAGCGGCGTCACCGCTTCGAGGACCGCGAGATCCACGCTATCGGCGCGCGCCTGCACCGAGAGCGTATCCGCGAGCTGGCGGTGATCCACGGCCGTGAGGGCGAGGTCGAGTGGGAGGTGGGCGCTCACGTTGAGCACCTGCTGGCCCTCGCGCCAGAGGTGCAGGTCGCCGTTGAGGCGGCGCTCGCGATACTCGATCGTTCCATCCAAGAAGGGCACGCGGAACGCCCCGAACGACGCGTCCGACAGGGCGAACGAGCCGCCGTATTCGGGGTCCCGCCGCGTGCCGCCCATCGCGACGGTCGCGGTCACCGCGCCCGACACCCCCAGCGTGTCGCGCTGCAGCAGGGCGTACACGCCGGTGAGCGGGAAGGCCTCGAGATACACCCGAGCGCGCGCCGGGCCGCGGGCGGGGAGATCACCCTCGAGGGTGAGCCGGCCCTGTCCCACGGCGCTCTTCAGTGACAGCGTGTCGATCGCGAGAATCGAGTCGCTCACGGCGAGATCGACGGGCCGCTCGAGGAACCACACGCTGCCGGGCAGCAACACGGCCAGGGAGTCGACGCCGACGCGGCGGACCGCGCCGTCCCGCGCGAAGCGTCCTCCCGCCAGGAAAGCCCCCAAGTCCCCGACGCGCGAGCGCCCGAACCACGTCAGCGAGTCGCGCGTGCCCTTGGCCTGGGCCGACGCGGCGCCGAAGCCCAGCTCGCCGTAGCCCACCGAGTCGAACGTCGCGTCGAGCTCGAACCGGGGGGTGGGGCCGGGCGCGTACGCCAGCCGCCCGTGCCCTTCGGGCACGCGCCAGCCGCGCCACCGCAGGTTCGTAGCGCTGGCGCGCGCCTCCGCGCCGAGCGAGTCGAGCGCCCCGTCGAGGGTGAGCAGCACGCGGGCCGATCCGGCGAGTTTTTGCTCAAGCGTCGGGCCGGCGACGCCCGGCCCCGCGAGCCAGGTGACGAGTGAGTCGAGCACCGACAGGCTGTCGGCGTCGAAATCGAGCGCCAGCGTGCCGCGGGCCGGCCGCGCCCAGCCGATGGAGCCCGAGCCGCGCGTCGACAGGCCCGGCTGCTGCACGCGCAGCGCCTCGACGTACAGCCGCCGGTCCGCGAAGTGGAGCTTGGCGGAGCCGGTGTCGACCACGCTGCCGGCGAAGAACGAAGGGCCGAGGCTCACGGTGAGATCCCCCACCGGCGGCCGCGTGCTGTCACCCTCGACCGTGCCGCTGACCGTGAACCCCAGACGCGAGGGCGGTCCCGACGTGACCCAGCGCTGCAGGTTCACGTCGTGGACGCGGAGCGTGAAGTCGCGCGCGCCGTATCCGGGCATCCCCAGGACGAGCGTGCCGTCGAGCCGGACCCGCTCCCCGCTCCCCGCTCCCGGTCTCGTGAGATCGGCGTGCGTTTCGAGGGCCGCGAGCGAGCCGTCGAGCTTGATGGTCCCCGCGAGCGTCCCCCGCAGCGGAAGACTCGGGAAGCTGCCCTTGAGGCCGTCGAGCGAGAGCGAATCGGTGGTGACGTCGGCGAACAGGCCGAGCGTGTCGGTCCGGCTGTCGAGCGCGATCACGCCGCGCACCACGCTCGCGGGCCGGTCGTGGTCGCGGTGGCGCACCGTCCCGCTGAAATGCGCCTGGTGCAGCGTGCCCGTCAGGGTGCCCACCGCATCGAGGCCTCCGAAGAGGGCGAACGCGGGAACGAGGCGGCGCACGGTGCCGAGGTCCACCTCCGCCGCCTCCACCTCGAAGGGCCGGAACCCCAGGTCGGCGCCGCCGACGTCCACCTCGCCGCGGCCGCGAATCCGCGTCTCGGGCCGGCCAGGCACGAGCGTGTCGCGGAACGCCCAGTCGGTCTCGATGTGCAGCGCGCTCATCGGGCCGTCGGCCACGGTGTGGCCGGTCAGCCGGCCGGCAAACGGGAGCGTATCGAGGAACGGGCGTGCCAGCTCAAGGGATAAGTCGGTCGCCGTGAGGTCCCCCTGGCGCAGCGCGACGATGCCGGAGTCGGCCGCGCTGAAGGCGGTCACCTGTCCCGCGAGATGCCCGCCGCCGTAGGCCACGTTGAGCGGGTCGAGGCGGATCTCGAGGACGCGGCCGCCGTGCGAGCGCAGGGCAACGGCGCCGCGCAGGACCGCCCCCGGCGGGAACCGCGGATCGACGAAGTGGATATCGGTGAGCGTCGCCGAGTCGGCGCGCAGCGCGAGGTCGAAGAGGATGGTGTCGCGCGGCCAGCTCACGCGCCCCCGGGCGCTGAACTGCGACCCGGGCAGCCGTACGCGCGCCAGGTCGACGTCGAGCGTGTCGCCCGTGACAGTCAGGCGCCCCGCCACATCAGTGAGGATGATGTCCGGGTCGCTGCTTTCGACCGCCAGGCGCGAGACGTCGATCCGGATGCCCCGTTCGCGCGGCGCCGAGATGCGGAAGGCGGCGATGCGCGCGTTCAGGTGCTCGAAGCGCCGCACGCGGCGGCGGCCGTCCGTCCCGAAGCGGTCGATCTCGAGCAGCTCGTCGCCAGCCGACGGCCGGTCCTGGAGCCGCAGGGTGAGGGAGCCATCGATGATGCGGACGTTGCGGAGCAGCACGAGGGGCCGCGACCCGGGCGACCGCGGGGGCCCGCTGGACTTCTCATTCAAGCGCAGCAGCTCCTCGAGATTGAGCGTCCCGTTCGCATGCTGCACGAAGTTGAACGCGGGGCGGTCCAGTTCGACCTCGAACAGGACGATGCGGCCGGCCGCGAAGTCGATCGGGTTGTAGCTGAGGTCGGCGCGCGGCAGGTAGGCGACGAGGGAGCTGTCGGGATCGTACAGCCGCACCTCGGTGAGCGTGAGGCCCGACAGGATGGACCCGCGGATGTCGCCGACTTCGATGGTGCCGTGCACGGCGCGCTCGATGGCGTGGCTCGCCACGCGGGCCAGGAGCGTGCGTCCCGCCCGGGTCCCCACGAGCCCGTTCAGCGCGCCAAGGAAGCAGGCCATCAGCCCGACCAGCGACCAGAGCGCGACCCCGAGTGAGCGCCGGACCATCAGAACGCCTGCCCCACGGCGAACTGCCAGATGATCCGGTTGCGCCGCGTCCCGGCCGGCGGATAGTCGTTGCGGACGCGAATGATCGAGTCCGGCTGCTGAAACAGCAGCGGACCCTGCTCGGCGGGATATCCGTTGTACGCCACGTCCACGCGCACCGGGCCAAGAGGAGTGGCGAAGCGCACGCCGACGCCAGGAGTCGCGCGCACGCCCTGCACCGAGACCAGCTCCTCCCCCCGCTCCCACACCTGCCCCACGTCCACGAACAACCCCAGCCGCATCCGCTGCGCGAAGATGGGAGAGGGGAAGCGCAGCTCGGCGTTCAGGACCACCACCGAATTGCCGCCCGTCGGCGCCGTCCGGACGTTGTAGAACGTCGTGTCCGGCGTAGGACCGCTCGCGTCGATAGTCAGGCTGTCGGTGATGTAGACCCGCGGCCCGAGATCGTTGCGGCCGTATCCCCGCACCGAGTTGGGTCCGCCCGCGTAGAACCGCTGGTCGGGCGGCACGTAGCCCACCGGCTGGCCGGAGAGGGTGATGTCCTGCGGCAGGATCGTGCCCCCGCGCACGCGCCAGGCGAACACGGTGCGCCGGCCGATGGGGTAGTAGCGCGAAATTTCGATCTCGCCGCGGTTGAACTCGTACGGCTTCTTGGAGCCCACGGCACGCGACGCGTGCAGCAGGCTCGCCGTGACGAGGCTCCCCTCGGTCGGATCGAGGGGATTATTCACCCGATCGCGTATCAGGGTCATCGTGAGGGCCCCGAATGGCCGCCGGTTCCGGAGGAACGCCTGGCTCGAATCGGTGCACACGCGAAAGATGCTGCAGTAGATCGCCGCGGCCGCCGTCGTGCGGCCGACCGAGTAGGAGTAGCCGAGGGTGACGGGGAGCGCGCGCCGCGCATTCAGCGTCACGTCGGCGCTCACCCCCACTGCCTCGCGCGTATAGATCCGGAACTCCGAGCGCCGCTCGGCGAAGAGGCCGAACGAGGCCGTGTGGGCCCGTGAGAAGAAGGCCGGCTGCCGCAGCGTGGCGCCAAGGCTGTAGTTCAGCGTGTCCAGGGTCCAGTCCACGAAGAATGGATTGCACACCTGGTCGAGCCCGCCACCACTCGTGTTCGCGGCCGCGCCCCCGCCCAGCTTCGACGCGCGCGCCGAGAGATCCAGCGTGCGGGCACCGCCGAAGAAATTGTGCGCCGCCCAGCCCGTCTGGACCCGAAGGCATTCGACGCTGCCGTAGCCGCCGCCCATGCGCATGGTGTGACGCGGTCCCTCCTGTACCTGCACCAGCACGCGGACCGTCGAGTCCGAGGCTCCGGTGGGGAGCAGCGAGTCCACGAGCAGCACGTTCGCGAACCGGAACACGCCCAGCCCGTACAGATCCCGCTGGCTCTGGTACAGCGCGTCCTGCCGGTAGAGCCCGCCGGCGTGCACGCTCAGGATCCGCCGCACCGTGCCCGTATCGAGGTCCTCGAGGCCGCGAATCGCGACTTCCCCCACGCGCATGCGCGGGCCCGGTACCGCCTCGAGGTCCACCTCGGCGCGCAGCGCCCCCGCCTCGGAATCGAAGTTCCGCAGCACTTCGGCATACGGATAGCCGCTGTTGCGGAGCCGCAGGGCGATCGTGTCCGCGGACGCCTGCAGCAGGAACCGATTGAAGGCGTCGCCGACCTGCAGCGGCAGCTCGCGGCGCAGCCTCGCCGTGTCGAGCACCCCGGCCACGCCGCGCATCTCGAGGCGCGCGACCCGCACGGGCTCCCCCTCGTGGATCCGGAACGTGATGTAGACGTTCTTCGGGGTGCGACGCACCACGGTGTCCACCACGGCCGTCATGTGCCCGCTCTGGCGATACAGGAGCACGAGCCGCACCACGTCGCGCCGAAACTCGGTCTCGTCGAAGTACCGTTTCTCTCCCAGCCCGAGCCATCGGACGAGGAAGAACGTCGCAAAGAAGCTCGATTTCGTCGTCGCGATCGACGCTTCCAGTGTGTAGTCGTCCAGCGCCCGGTTCCCGGCAAACGACAACTGCCGCACCACTCGCTCGGGTTCGTCTTGAGCGGCAACGGGAGGCGCCGCGAGAATGAGCGCGGCGAGCAGGAGGAGAAACGCGGCACGCAATTGACGGGGTTTGCCAACTTCTCTATGTTGCGTCACTTGCACCGCACTGTCAACCTTTTCGACACCGCGAGAATGCGCTCCCTTCTTCTACTGCTCGGGCTCGTCGTGTGCCTACCCCTCGCCTGCGGCGAGCGCGAGTCGGAGCAGGGCCTCGTCTACTACGAGTCCTACGATCCCCGCTCGCTCGACCCGGCGCTCTCGACCGACGTGCCGACGGGCGAGATGGTGACCCTGATGTTCGACGGACTGACCCGGTTCGATCCCGACGGCAGGCTGCTGGCGGGCATCGCCGATCGCTGGACCGCGGAGCAGGGCGGCCGGCGATACGTGTTTCACCTGCGGCCCGGTGTGAAGTTCCACGACGGCCGGCCGCTCGCCGCGGGGGACGTGCAGCGGTCCCTCCTCCGGGTGCTCGACCCCAAGACTCGTGGAGGCCGCGTCTGGCCGCTCCTCCCGATCGCGGGCGCCGAGGAGTATGCCGGTGGCCGCGCGACCGGCGTGCCGGGGATCGAGGTGATGGGCGACACGGCAGTCGCCTTCACCCTCACAGCACCCCTGGCCGTGTTCCCCAAGTTCCTAGCGATGCCCGTCGCGTCTGTCGTCCCGGCGCCGGTGGCGGTCGACTTTGGGCAGCACCCGGTGGGCACGGGCGCATGGCGATTCCTGACGTGGCACCATGACGACTACCTGCTCTTCGCCAAGAACCCCGATTACTGGGGCGGCCCTCCGGTCGCGGAATCCCTGACGGTCCGGATCGTCCCCGAGCCCCTTACCCGGGCCGCCGAGTTCCTCGCGGGACGTCTCTCCGTCGTCGAGATCCCCTTTGGCGAGACCGAAAAGTGGCAGCGGGAACACCCCGACTGGCTGCAGCGCAAACCCGCGCTACGCGTGGTCTATCTCGCCTTGAACAACCGCCGGGGGCCGCTGCGCGACGTGCGGGTGCGCCGCGCGATCAACCACGCCGTGAACGTCCCCGAGCTGCTGCGCACCGTCTGGAACGGGCGCGGCATTCTGGCCCGTGGGGCGATCCCCCCGTCCCTCGGTGGAGGCGACACGACTCGGACGCGTTACGCCTACGATACCGCGGCGGCGCGCCAGCTCCTGCGACAGGCGGGCTACCCGGACGGCTTTCCCATCCAGCTGTGGCGCTCGGGAAGCAACGTGGAGCTGGGACGGGTCGCCCAGGCGGTGCAGGCGCAGCTCGCCGGCGTGGGGATCCGGGTGGAGGTCGTGTCGCGCGACGCCTCGAGCATGCGCGAGGCCGCCCGCAAGGGCGACACCGACATGGCGCTACTCGACTGGTGGGCCGACTACCCGGACGGCGACAACTTCCTCTATCCTCTCTTCTCGAGCGCCAGCTTCGGCCCGGGCGGCAACGTTTCCTTCTATAGCGACCCTGTGACCGACTCGCTGATCGGGACGGCCCGCCGCACCATCGAAGACGTCGCCCGGGAAGCGCTCTACCGGCGCATCGACGCCCGCGTGTACGACGCGGCCCCCTGGCTCTACCTCTGGTTCCCGGTCGATCTCTGGGCCGTTCGTCCGTCGGTCGCGGGATGGGACTTGCCCGTGATCTTCAACGGCCAGCGCTGGACGACGGTGCGGCGCGTTTCCGCCAAGTGATTCCGCTCATCGTTCGACGTCTCCTTTCGGCGATTCCGACGTTGTTCGGTGTCCTGGTTGTTGCATTCCTGCTGTTGAATGTGGTCCCCGGCGACCCCGTCGCCGAGATGGTCGGGGAGCGGGCCGACTCGGCGACGATCGCGCGGCTCCGCGCCGAGCTGCGGCTCGACGATCCCCTCCCTGTCCAGTTCGGTCATTATCTCTGGGGGGTGGTCCGCGGCGACCTGGGCCGCTCCTACATCACCCAGCGGCCGGTGCTGGGCGACCTCGCCGAGCGTTTTCCCAAGACGCTGCAGCTCGCCCTCGCGGCGATGACTCTCGCGGTCACGTGCGGTATCGCCCTCGGCATCGCCGCCGCGGTGCGGCCGGGGGGCGCCGTGGACCGGTTCAGCATGCTGCTCGCCTACGTCGGCGTTTCGTTCCCGGTGTACTGGGTGGGGTTGCTGCTCATTCTCTTGTTCGCTGTGACCCTGCAGTGGCTACCTCCATCGGGGTATGGCGGGATCGCATTTCTGGTGCTCCCGGCGCTGACGCTCGGGACGCGGTCCATCGCCTTTCTCGCGCGGATGACGCGGGGCGCGATGATCGACGTATTGTCGAGCGATTTCGTGCGCACCGCGCGCGCCAAAGGGCTTTCCGAGGCGCGCGTCGTGGGCCGCCACGCCTTCCGCAACGCCCTCATGCCCGTGATCACGGTGCTGGGGCTCGACGTGGGGAACTACCTGACGGGGAGCATCCTCACGGAGACGATCTTTTCGTGGCCCGGTGTGGGCCGCTACGTGCTCCTCGCGATCGAAAAACGGGACCTCCCCGCCGTCCAGGGGAGCATTCTCTTTCTCTCGGTCGTCTTCGTGTTCGTCAACCTCGTCACCGATCTTCTCTATGCGAAAGCTGATCCTCGCGTCGCTTACGATTAGCGGCGCGCTCTCCGCTCAGGCCCAGACGCCGGCGCCCCCCCCGCCCCCCCCAGGACCCCCGCCGCGCACGACGCCGCTGCGGGGCACGCTCGAGCGCCGGCTCACGACGCTACTCGACCAGCCACCGTTCAACCGGGCGACTTGGAACGTGCACGTCGTGGACGACCGCGGCCGCGTGTTGTTCAGCCGGAACGCCGACCGGTTCTCCGTGCCCGCGAGCAACACCAAGCTTGTCGTGGCGGCTGCGGCGACGGTCCTCCTGCCGGTGGACTACCGCGTGCGGACGAGTATTTACGCCAATGGGACGCTGAGTGACGGTGTCCTCCAAGGGGATCTGGTGCTGTATGGCCGCGGCGACCCGACCTGGTCGGAGCGCTGCTACTCGGTCGATACGCTCGCGCCCGGCGCCTGCGACTCGACGTGGACCGCCGTGGACGCCATCGCCGAGTCGCTGCGCGCCCGGGGGATCCGGCGCATCAGTGGGAAGATCGTGGGGGACGGGTCGTACTTCGAGCCGCTGCTGGTCCATTGGAACTGGGGGGCGTACGACGTGAACTGGTGGTACGCGGCGCCGGTCTCGGGCCTCGGCTTTCACGACAACAGCGTGGATTTCGAGATCACCCCCGGGACGGCCGTGGATCAGCCGCCGAAGATCACCTGGGAGCCCGACCTGGGGCTGATCCAGTTCGAGAACCGGAGCCGCACCGGCCCCGCCGATTCGGGCTCGACGATCGATTTCTTCCGCACCCCGGGGACGAACACGATCTGGTCGGAGGGGATGGTGGCGCTCGGGCGCTCACCGTCCAAGCAATACATGGCGCTGCTCGATCCCAACGAGTATGCCGCTCGGGCATTGGCGTCGGCGTTGCAGCGCAAGGGGATCGCGACCCTTGGCGGCGCCGCGAGCACGACCGACTCGATGCGGTATCGCGCGCTGCGCTGCTGCGCGACGCCCATCGCCGAGTATCGCGGCCGGCCGCTGCCGGACATCGTCTTCCCGATTCTCAACACGAGCCAGAACTGGTTTGCGGAGATGCTCCTCAAGATTCTTGGGCGGGAACTTGGCGGAGCTGGGAGCTGGGAAAAAGGGCTGGAGGTGGAGCGACGGTTCCTGATCGACTCGGTGAAGATCGATTCGACGGCATTCGCGCTGGATGACGGCTCGGGGTTGTCGGCGGGGAACCTCGTCACCCCCAGGGCCTTCGTGCAGTTGCTCGACTACATGTACCGCCACCCGAAGCGCGCGCCCTTTATCGCGGCGCTGCCCCACGCCGAGCAGCCGGGATCATTGCTCAAGCGTTTCGTCGGGACACCGCTCGAGGGGCGAGTACTCGCCAAGACTGGATCGATCTATCGGGTGAATTCGCTGTCGGGGTATATCGAGCGGGCGGACGGCAGGCACTTCACGTTCTCGATCCAGGCCAATGGGCATGCGGTGCCAGGGAGGCTCATGCTTGCTCAAATAGACTCGCTGGTAGTGCAAATGGCGCGGTGAGTGTCAGCCATCAATCTTCTTTCTGCCCGAACAGCGCCATGTTGCTCGAGTGCCCCGGCTCGATCTTGGCGCTCGGATTGATGAAGTGGACCGCGTGGTTGACGGCGATGCATGCCTCGGCGACACCGGTGGCGATCAGCTTGAGCTTCCCCGGATAGGTCGTGATATCCCCGGCCGCGAAGATGCCGGGGATATTGGTCTCCATCATCTGAGAGACCTTGATGTCTCCCTTCTCGATGTCCAAGCCCCAGTCGGCGATGGCGCCCAGAGAGGAGAGGAAGCCCAGCTGGGGCAGGACGGCGTCGAGAACAACGGTCTCCGTGTCTTTGGTCTTGTTGTTGAAGATCGTCACCCGCTCGATGCGCTTGTTGCCCTCGATCGCCTTCAATTCCCAGAAGGTGCGGAGCTCCATCTTGCCGGCGGCGCAGAGGGCGTGGACCTGATCGACCGTCGCCTGGTGGGCGCGAAACCCGTCCCGCCGGTGGATCATCAGGATCGACTTGGCGACTCCCTGGAGGTTCACGGCCCAATCGAACGCCGAGTCGCCGCCGCCTACGATGAGCACGCGCTTCCCTGAGAACTCCTTGGGATTCAAGACGCGGTCGTAGAGCCCCCTGCCGAGCCATTGGTCGGCGTCTTTCAGGGGCAGCTTGCGCGGCGTAAAAGCGCCGATCCCCCCCGCGATGAGGACTGTGCGGCCGCCGTACTCACCCCCGTCCGTGATCACCGTGAACACGGGTTTCCCGTTTTCCTGCTCCTGCCGCAGGCCGATCACCTTTTCGCCGAGGTGGAGCGGGGGTTTCCATTGGAGGCCCTGGTCGGCCATGCCTTTCACCAGGTCTTTGGCGAGGATCTTGGGGAAGCCGGCGACGTCGAAGACGTATTTCTCGGGATAGAGGGCGGTGAGCTGGCCGCCGACCTGGTCGAGGTTGTCGATGAGGCAATGCGACGCGCCGCGCATTCCTGCATAGAAGGCCGCGAACAGGCCCGTCGGGCCGGCGCCGATAATGGTGATATCTTTGACGTCGCTCATGGCGCGAATCTACACAAAGACGGGCGACGAGGGTGAAACCGGGCTCTTCGGCGGGGACCGGGTGCCAAAGGACCACCTGCGCGTCGCCGCTTACGGGGAAGTCGACGAGCTGAATGCGGCGATCGGGTTCGCCGCGTCGCTTGACCCACCGAGCCTCGACGCCGCGTTCCTCGAGACGATCCAGCGCGACCTGTTCACGATCGGGGCCGAGCTGGCCTCGCCCGATCCCTCGAAGGCTCAGCATGTGGGTCAAGCCCAGGTCGGCGCCCTGGAGCATATGATCGACGGTCACGAGGCGAAGCTCCCGCCGCTCAAGAACTTCATCCTGCCGGGCGGGACGGCGAAGGGGGCGGCGTTTCACCTCGCGCGGACGGTGTGCCGCCGCGCCGAGCGGACCGTCGTAGCGCTCGCGCGCGCGCAGCAGATCAATCCGGACGTCGTGAAGTACCTGAACCGCCTCTCGGATTTCCTGTTCGTTCTCGCCCGCACGGCCAACGCGCAGGCGGGCCGCCCCGACATCCAGTGGTGACCGTCCGCGTCTCGCTGCACGAGCAGCGCGATGCGAGCTACGACATCGTCGTGGGCGCCGGTGCGATCGCAGACTTGCCACGGTCGCTGGCGGAGCACTGCCCGGCGACCGCATACGCGGTGATCAGCGACTCTCATGTCGCTAAGCTCTACGGAGATCCGCTCGTCAAACAGGTGTCAGGTGTCGGGTGTCAGGTCCAACTCTTCACCTTCCCCGCCGGTGAGTGGAATAAGACGCGCGAGACGTGGGCCTCGCTGTCAGATCGGATGCTGGCGGCGCATTTCGGGCGCGACTGCGCCGTGATCGCCCTGGGTGGGGGGGTAGTGGGCGACGTCGCGGGGTTCGTGGCGGCGACATATCTGCGGGGGGTTCCCTACGTCCAGGTCCCCACGTCGCTGCTCGCCATGATCGACTCGTCCATCGGCGGCAAGACGGGAGTGGACGTCCCGGCCGGCAAGAACCTGCTCGGTGCCTTTCACCAGCCGCGGCTCGTCCTCGCCGATTTGAGTCTCCTCGCCTCGCTGCCGCCGGTGCAGCTCTCGGCGGGTCTGGCCGAGGCGGTGAAGCACGGCGTGATCGCCGACGCGGAGTACTTCGCATTCCTCGAGCAGGAGCACGCCGCGATCCTCGCAAAGGACCCCGCCGCCTTGGGGCGCGTGGTGGGGCGCTCGATCGAGATCAAGGCAGCGGTCGTGATGGAGGACGAGCGGGAGGCGGGGCGGCGGGCGATCCTGAACTTCGGCCACACGGTCGGCCACGCGATCGAAGCCACGAGCAAGTTCGAGCAGTTACACGGCGAGGCGGTGGCGATCGGGATGGCCTACGAGGCGCGGCTGGGCGAGGCGCTGGGAGTCACTGCCAAGGGGACCGCAGACCGGATCGTGCGGCTACTGGACCGGTTCCGGCTGCCGGTCGAGCGGCCCGATGGGGCGAGCGTCGATGATCTGCTCGAGGTGATGCGCGGGGACAAAAAGGTGCGCGAGGGGAAGATGCGGTTCGCGTTGCCGAAGAAGATCGGCGCGATGCAGGGGGACGGTGCTCACGGCGCCACCGTGCCTGTCGAGGACGTCGATGTTCGGGAGATCCTCGCGGGACGCTGACCGCGCCTGTCAGAATCCCGCGACGCGATTCGTTGCAGTGGGGTAACCCTACCCATGACTCTTCGCGTGTTGCTGCTCGCCCTGGTGGTCGGGCGCGCAGGTTTCGCGTCGGCGCAGACTGCCGGCACGATTACCGGTGCGGTGCTCGATGGCGCAAGCGATCGACCGCTCGCCGGAGCCGAGGTCGTGCTGGAGGCCGGCCGCGTCAGGGTAGCGGCCACGGACGCCGCCGGTCGGTATGCCTTCGACGACGTCGCCGCGGGTACGTACCGCCTGCACGTGCGTCGCATCGGCTACCGACCTGCCACCATCGACGTCGACCTGCCCCCGTTGGGCCAACTGCAGCTCTCCGTGGGACTCGTGCTCCAGCCGATTCTGCTCGACGCCCTCCCGGTGGAAGCGCCGGCGACGGCGCTGAATCGAGTCGGAGGGGGCGGCGCCCGTGTCGACGTGGAGCGGTACCGCCAAGAGCAGTACCTGACCAGCGACGTGCGGGGGCTCACCGGAGCCGACATGCTGGAAACCGTGACCCTCGGCGAGCCGGACGTCTTCCGCGCCTTCCAACGGCTCCCCGGCGTCACGACGCGAGACGACTTCACCGCCCAGATGTGGACGCGCGGTGCCCGGTGGAGCGAGACGCGCGTGTACTTCGATGGGCTGCCGCTCTTCAATCCAGTCCACGCCGCTGGAGCGTTCTCGGCGATTCCCCCGGACGCGGTCGGTGCGGCGTTCTTGCACCCCGGCGCCCGCTCCCCCGCACTCGGCGAGGGCGCGGCGGCCGCCCTCGAGCTCACGTCTCGCACGGCCGAGGACACGGCATGGCGTGGTGCGGCCGAGCTCTCTGTGGTGAGCGCCCGAGCCAGCCTGGATCGGCGATTCGCCCGTGGCCGCGCCGGGGTAATGGTCGCGGCGCGCCGGTCGTACGTGGACCTCGTGAGTCGCGCGCTCGGTTCCCTGACCGACGACTCGAACGCCGCCATTCCATACGCGTTCCACGACGTGGCGACCCGGCTCGACCTGCCGGTCGGCGGGCGCTCCGTGCTCCAGGCAAGCACGTTGTGGGAGCAGGACGTGCTCCACGGCAACGTGCCCAACGTCCTCAAGGGAAACCACGGCCGTTGGGGGAACGTGCTCGGACGCCTCTCGCTCGTCACTCCCTTTAGAGGTTGGGTCGTTCGGCACTCCCTGGGCGCGAGCCGACTCGCCACACACCTGAGCCTCTCCCTCGGCGACACCACCACGGACGTTCCGTCGCATGAGCCGGTCGACAACACCATCGCGTACCTGACGGCGGGCGGCGAGATCGCTCCCGCGGCGCCCTCCGGTGTTGCCTGGCGCGCCGGGTACGAGGTCGTCCACCAGTCGCTCGATTACTTCGGGGGGCCCCCGACGCCATACGCGAGGACGGCCGCGATCGGCAGCTTGTACCACGGAACGGACAGCGTGGGAACACAATCGGGCGCGTTCCGCTTGGCCGGGAGTCTCACCGTGCTGGCGCTCTGGGGTGAGAGCCGCTGGACGCTGCTCAGGCACGTGACGGCCCAGGCTGGCGCGCGCATCGAGACTGGCCCGGCCGTGAGAAACGCCGCGAGCATTCGCCTGGCGCCTCGCATCATGGCGCGGTACCGCGCCCCCAGTGGAAGACTGAGCTTGACGGCCGGGTGGGGACGGTCGTTCCAGTACACCCAGACGCTCGCGCCCACCGGCCCGCGCATCGGGCCGGACCTTCACGTCACCGACGTGTGGCTCCTCGCCGGCGACAGCGTGCCGGCGCTGCGCGCCGATGTGGTCACGACCGGGGCGGAGTATTGGATCGCCGATGGGTGGTTGGGCGGCGTCAACCTGTACGACCGCCGGACGACGGGCGCGACGGAGCCCGATCCTACACCGGGCTCACTCCTCACGCCACGCCCGCCGTTCGTCGTCGCCACGAACCGGGCCCGTGGGATCGAGCTCTCGTTGCGCCGGCTCGTGGGCCCCGTAACAATGTCGCTGGCTTACAGCCACGTTCGGTCCGAGTCTCGAGCCCGCTCGTTCGCCTACGCCGCGCCGTCCGAGCGGCGGCACGTGTTCGACGGGACCGCCATGGTGCGCTTGGGGCCCCATGTCGCGTTCGGCGGCGCCGCCACCGCCGCGAGCGGCTCTCCTTTCACGCGCTTCTATTCGCGCCTGTTCGAGCGGGTGCCGTGCGACACCGTGGGGCCGGGCTGCCTGGTTCCGGGGAGCGTCCCGGAGTCCGTGGAGGAGCCGAACGCCGGGCGCGCGCCGCCGTACGCCGCGGTCGACCTGCTGGCCGAGTTCACGTGGGTGCGGCGCGGGTGGGAGCTGGGCGCGTCACTGCAACTGCGCAACGCCTTCAACTGGCGAAACGCGACCACCTACACAGGCTCCGTCTACAATTGTTCGCTTCCCCCGGGCCCCGGCACTGTGATTCCCCGGCCGGGCATCTGCGACCGGTTCGACCATGGCCTCCCCCTGCTCCCGCTGCTGGGGGTGCGCGTCGCCTTCTGAGCCGCTCGATCCCGGCGCTTTGTTCGCGGCCCATCACGCCGCGCTCTACCGGTATATCAGCCGCTTTGCCGGCGACCGCGATCTCGCTGAGGACGTGGTGCAAGAGACGTTCATCCGCCTGGCCGAGCACCCCCCCGCAGACGCCACGGCGATTCGGGCCTGGCTGTTCACCGTCGCCACGAATCTCGCGCGCGATTCTCTCAAGATCCGGGGCCGGCGACGCCGCCTCCTGGCGGACCGGGAAGGATGGATTCCCACCGCCGGCCCGGCACCCGACCCGGCGGAAGCGCTCGAGCGGAAGGAAGCGCGCGGACGCGTACGGCGCGCCCTGGCCCAGCTGTCAGAAAAGGAGCGCATGCTGCTGTTGATGAGAGAGGAAGGGTTCAAGCACCGCGAAATCGCCGAGGCGCTGGGGACCACAACGGCATCCGTCGGGACCCTCATCGCGAGGGCGCTGGTGAAGCTCGCGGGGAGTCTAGGACTCACCAATCCATCGGAGGAGTCGTGAGCGCAGGGCACGCGGACGACGGCGAGTTGATTCGACTCCTTGACGGAGAGTCTTCTGCCGACGAGCGCGCGCGACTCGAGCATCACCTGGCGACGTGTACAGTCTGTGCTGCGCGGCGCGAGGCCCTGGGCCGGCTGGGTGGCGCGGTGACGGCGGCCCTCGCTACGGGTGACGTGGCGGGCCCGACCGCGCGGCGGCGGACCGGCCCGCCGGCCCGAGCAGCGCTCCGCGCGGCGGCCGTGCTGCTCGTGCTTGGAGGAGGCGTCGCCGTAGCGAGCGCGCAGCCGGTCCGGGCTTGGCTGCGGGAGCGCTGGGCAGACTTGCGCGGGATCGTGGTGCCGCGCGGGGAGGAGGGGGGGGCTCCACGAACCGAGCCATCAGGCGCTACCACGGTGCGATTCGTCCCGACGGCGACGGTGTTTACGATCGAGCTCGCCGCACATCAAGACGGCGGTGTTTTGACGATCGAGGTGTCTGCCGACAGCATGGCAGCGGCGACCGTGCGCCCCGGCACCCGCGGGGAGGAGCTCATCGTGCTTCCCGCCGGGTTGCGGATCGCCAACCGCCCGGATGGCAAGGCCAGCTACGACGTGCGCCTGCCCCGTTCGGTAGCGGAGGTCCGGCTGCGGATTGCCGGCGCGCCAGAACGCCGGCTTGTCCCGACGCCGGAAGGCCACCTGTGGACGATTGTGCTCGACGAACGAGAACGTTGACTTGCTAGGAGGGCAGTATGCGGCAACCCGAGAGGTGGTTTGTACCGACTTTTCTTTGTCTCGTCATTGTGGCGGCCGCGGCCGCAGGCGCGTGCGGGGACGAGCCCTCGAACCCCGCCCTGCTGACCGCGGCGGATAGCTCGAACGGCGACAGCATCCCGCGTGATAGCACGCCACGCGACACTGTGGCGCCGGATACGGTTCCGCGCGACACGATCCCCCGAGACACAATCCCGCGCGATACGATCCCGCGCGATACCATCCCCCGTGACACGATCCCACCGGATACGATTCCGCGCGACACGATCCCGCGCGACACGATCCCGCGCGACACGATCCCACGCGACACGATCCCGCGCGACACCGTGCCGCCGGCGTCGGGACCGGTGAGTATCACCGTCACTCCTGCTACTCAGGAGCGTGCGGTAGGGGACTCCGGTGTTGTCACCGCGACGGTGCGGGACTCCACAGGTCGGGAGATCTGGCCGGCCGCCATCGAGTGGGACCTGAGCGACACGAGCTCGGTTCTACGGATCAGAGTGCGCCGCACGTCGTTTGTGATCTTCGATGCCGTGGGGCCCGGGCGTGCCACATTGATCGCGCGATTCCAGACGCTCGCCGATACGGGAGTCGTAATCGTGAGATGAGGATTGCGGGGCGCGACCAGCGGGACGATCGCTGGCCGCGCCCCGTGACTGATTCGGCGCCACAAGTAACCACAATCCTCTCAACAACTTCCCACAATCCTTCCACCTCTCCACACTGTAGCGACACCACGGCCTCATCATTCCATTTCCACATGTGATGTGGATAGTGGACAAACGGTGGAATCGCTAGCTATCTATCAATTTGTGATGTGGAAAACTGCCGAGATTTGCACCGTTTGGCAGTAAATCCTATATTGGCGCCGTTAAGTCGCCCGCCTTATTGGCTTACAACTCGGCTGCCCTAGGAGTGCCGCGTATGGCGAGGTCGAACGGAGGCAAGGCGAAGGCGTTCTTTCGCACTACCCCCTCAGGCGCATTCGACCAGTACCTGCAAGACATCCAAAAGCTACCGCTGATCAAAGACCCCGCCGAGGAGCGCCGTCTCGCTCGCCGGGTCCAGCGCGGCGACGAAAAAGCCGCTGAACGCCTCGTCACCGCCAACCTCCGCTTCGTCATCTCCTACGTCAAGAAATACCAGGGTCACGGCCTCGACCTCTCCGAGCTGGTCGCCATCGGCAACGAGGGCCTCCTCAAGGCCGTAAAGAAGTTCGATCCCGACCAGGGCGTGAAGTTCATCTCGTACGCCGTGTGGTGGGTTCGCCAAGCAGTGCTAAAAGCTCTGGCGGAACAAACGCGCAGCGTCCGCATCCCGCTGAACCAGAACTCCCAGCTCATCCGGATGAGCCGGACCGAGACCTATCTGTCTCAGGAGCTGGGCCGGGAGCCGACGGACAACGAGATCGCGCAGGCGCTCGAGGACACGGTCGAGAACGTCCGCACCGCGCGCCGCATGACCGCCGCCGAGCTGTCGCTCGACGCCCCCGTGGATCGCTCCGACAAGGACGCGGCCACCCTGGGCGAGCGCTTTGCCGGCCAGGAAGGCGGCGAGATCGAAGAGCGGACCGACGGCAAGCTGATGCGCGAGTTCATCGACCGCATCTTCCAGAAATACCTGACCCCCCGCGAACGCAAGATCCTCTATCTCTACTACGGCCTCGAGGAAGGCAGCGAGGCCATGACGCTCGAGAAGATCGGGGCGCTGATGGGCGTCACGCGCGAGCGGATCAGACAGATACGCGAACGGGCGTTCGAAAAGCTGCGGGAGTCACCGGACGGTAAGGCATTAAAGGGCTTCTGGCGGGCAGCGTAAAAAGCCGGGCAGAATGAGCACCTAGCGGGGCCAGGACAAGCTTCTCCTGGCCCCGCTATACTATTAGCCATGGCTCGCGAACTCCCCATTTTTCCGTTACCGCTGGTCCTATTCCCTGGAGCCACGCAGCCGCTTCACATCTTCGAGCCGAGATACCGCCGCCTCCTCGCCGACTGTCTCGAGGGCGACCGCCGCTTTGGGATCGCGTACGCCACCCCGCCCCGCGAGGGCGCGGATCCCGTTCCCGAGGCGGGCGACGTCGGCTGCATCGCGCGCATCCTCGATACCACCGCCCTCCCCGACGGCCGCTCCGACATCATCACGACGGGCGAGCAGCGCTTCGTACTGCTCGAATGGCTCGGCACCGACCGACCGTATCGCATGGCGCGCATCGAGGAGTTCGGCGACGACCCCGCCGACGCCGCCGAGGCCGAGGGGCTGGCGACCGACGTGCGACGCGACTTCCTGCGCGTCGTGCAGGCCCTGAGCGTCCTCACGGACAACGAGCGCGACCCGCTCGAGCTACCGACGGACCCCGAAGCCCTGTCGTTCCGGGTGGCCGCGGCGCTCGAGCTCGAGCCGCCCGCCAAGGTCGTGCTGCTCGGCATCCGCAGCACGACGGTGCGACTGCGCCGCCTCGCCGCGCTGCTGCAGCCGCTGGCCGCCGACGCGGAGCGCCGTGCGGAGGTGCGCCACCGCGCCAAGGGCAACGGCAAGGGCGGCGCCCACCCCCAGATCGAGAAAGTCCCTTGACGACGCCGGCGCTCGCGCAGGACCTCGCGGGGATCGTCGGCGAGCGGCACGTCCGCACGGCCCGCGCCGAGCGCGTCACCTACTCGATGGATGGCCTCCCCACCCACCGGCGGCTACCCGACGTCGTCGTGCTCCCCGGAACGCGGGAGGAGCTGATCGCCGTCGTGCGGCTGCTGGCCACGCTCGGTATCTCGTTCGTGCCCCGCGGCGCGGGGACGGGCCTGTCGGGCGGCGCGCTGGCGGGCGGCGGCGCGGTCCTTCTCGTCCTCACCCGGCTGAACCGCATCCTGCGGGTGGACGCAGAGAACCGTATGGCGGTCGTCGAGCCCGGTGTGGTGAACGCGAAACTGTCGGCCGCCACGCGGCCGCACGGCCTCCACTACGCCCCCGATCCCTCGAGCCAGAGCGCCTGCACGATCGGCGGCAACGTGGCGGAGAACGCCGGCGGACCCCACTGCCTCAAGTACGGGGTCACCGCGAATCATGTCCTGGCCCTCGAGGTCGTCCTCGCCGACGGGCAGGTCGTCGACCTCGGTAGCCCAGGAGGGGAGCCCGGCGGAGGCGGACCGGACCTCGTGGGACTGTTCGTCGGCTCCGAGGGCAACTTCGGCATCGCGACGAAGATCGCCGTCCGCCTCACCCCCCTACCCCGCGCGGTGCGCACTCTGCTCGCCGACTTCGGCTCGCTGCGCGCCGCCGGCGAAGGGGTCTCGGGCGTAATCGCCGCCGGGATCGTTCCCGCCGCGCTCGAGATGATGGACCAGTCGTGCATCCGGGCGGTCGAAGACTCGGTGTACGCCGCGGGCTACCCTCGCGACGCCGCCGCCGTCCTCCTGGTGGAGCTCGATGGGCACGACGCCGGCGCCGTCACCGCCGAGGCCGACGCGGTGGCCGCGCTCCTCAGCGCAGCAGGCGCCCGCACCATCCGCACCGCCGCCGACGAAGCCGAGCGGGAGCGCCTGTGGCAGGGCCGCAAGAAGGCGTTCGGCGCCATGGGGCGGCTGTCGCGCGACCTGGTGGTGCAGGACGCCGTCGTCCCCCGCTCCGCGCTCCCCGACGTGCTCGAGCGGATCGCTGCGATCGCCGCGCGCCACAACCTCGTGGTGAGCAACGTGTTCCACGCGGGAGATGGCAACCTCCACCCCAACATTTCCTTCGACGCCACCGACGAGGCCGTGCGCGCCCGCGTCGAGATCGCGAGCGGCGAGATCATGGCCGCCTGCATCGCCGCCGGCGGCACGATCACCGGGGAACACGGCGTGGGGCTCGACAAGCTGCGCTACATGCCGCTCATCTTCGACGCCGAGTCGCTCGGCGCCATGCACGCGGTGCGGCGGGTGTTTGACCCGGACGAGCGGGTGAATCCGGGGAAAGTCGTGCCGTTGCATGCGTGTCGGGAGTGGAGCCGGGGAGCGGGGAGCAGGGAGCGGGGAGCAGCATGAGCATCTTGGACAAAGTCCGCGCCCTCCTCGGCGAAGCCGCCGTCCTCGAGCAGGCGGCGCCCGGGGGCATTCCCCGCATCGCCCCGGGCTCCCCCGACGCGGTCGCCCTGCTCCTTGCAACAGCGCACCGCGAGGGATGGCGGATCCGCATCGAGGGCGCCGGCACCTGGCTCCAAGGTGACTCCCCCGCCGACCTTGCGATCACCACGCGCCGCCTCGACCGCGTCCCCGCCATCGAGCCGCAGGACCTCACCGCGACCGTTGAAGCGGGGATCGGGCTCGACCAACTGCGCCAGCAACTGGCCGACCGCGGGGCGTGGTTGGCTCTCGACCCGCCCGGCCTCGCGGGCCGCACCGTCGGCTCGATCGTGGCGAGCGCGACCGCCGGCCCGCTGCGCCAGGGGTTCGGCCCCGTGAAGGACCACCTGCTCGGCGTCACGTTCGTGACCGGCGACGGGCGGATGGTGCAGAGCGGCGGCCGCGTGATGAAGAACGTCGCCGGCTACGACCTGACCCGCCTTCAGGCGGGCGGGTTCGGCGCCTTCGGCGTGATCGTGCTCGTGCACCTGCGGCTGCGGGCGCTGCCGCGCGCCGACGTGACGCACCTGCTCGAGGGTCCGCGCGAGGACCTGACGCAAGTGGCGGAGGACATCGCGGCGGCCGGGCTCACCCCGGCGGCGCTCGAGCTCGTCTCCCCCGCCCTGGCGCGCCGGGAGCAGTGGGTGCTCGCCGTGCGGCTAGCGGGTTCGCCGGCGCTCGTCTCGGCGGACGAGACCGGGCTGGGGGCCGCGACGGCCGGCCGGTTCACGGCGCTCCGCGCCGAGGAGGCGCACGCGTTCTGGATGCGCCTCGCCGAAGGGTTCGCCGTCCGGCCTGTGACGTTCCGCATCGGCGCCGTGCCTGCGGCAAGCGACGAGATGCTCGACCTGCTGCAACATCAAGTGGGCGACGAGTGGGTTTCGGCCACGCCCGCCGCCGGGGCGATCCGCTGGACAGGCGACACCACGGTGGACCGGCTGCAGCGCCTGCGCCGCACCCTCGCCGGGCTCGAAGTGCCCCTGACTCTCGAGCGCGCCCCCTGGGGAACCCGCAGCGCCGTGGGGCACTTCGGCGCCTACCGCGAGGGAGTCGGTCCGCTCGTCGCGGGACTGCGCCACACGTTCGACCCGGGCAGTGCGCTGGTAGTCGCGACCGAAGGCGAATGACGGGAGGCCGGGGAGGATTCGCCGGGCTCGACGCGTGCGTGCATTGCGGCTTCTGCCTGCAGGCCTGCCCCACCTTCCTCGCTACCGGAGACGAATCCGACAGCCCGCGGGGCCGCATCGAGCTGATGCGGGCGCTCGAGCAGGGCGAGCTCACCGCCACGGACTCCGAGCTGGCGTTTCATCTCGATCGCTGCCTCGGTTGCCGCGCCTGCGAGCCGGTCTGCCCGTCGGGCGTGCGGTATGGGCAGGGCCTCGAGGCGGCACGGGACCGCCTGGCCCAGATCCGTGGCGTTCCGCTCCTCGCCAGGGTCGCCCTGTGGGCGCTGACGACGGCGGGAGTGGCAGACGTGGCGTACCGCTTGGCGCGCATCCTCCGGGCGACGGGAATCCCGCGCTGGCTCGCCGGGTGGGGACGGGCGCGGTTCGCCCTTGGGATGCTGGCGGCGACGACGGGCGGTCAAGGGCGGTCCGAGGCGGTCGGAGGCGGGCGGCGCGTTCCGGCCCCCGACCGCCCCCGACCGCCCCTGACCGCCCTCTTGTTCCGCGGTTGCGTAATGGAAGGTCTCTTCCGCCACGTCCACGACGCCACGATCCGGACACTGCAGGTCAACGGATGCGCGGTGCGTGAGGTCGCGGGGCAGGTGTGCTGCGGCGCGCTGCACGGCCACGCCGGGCTCCTGGACGGAGCGCGCGCCCTGGCGGAGGCGAACGTCGCCGCCTTCGGCGACGGCGACGAGCCGATCGTGGTCAACAGCGCGGGGTGCGGGGCGTTCATGAAAGAGTATGGACACCTGGTGGATGGCGGCGATCGATTTTCGGCCCGGGTGCGCGACGTGACCGAGGTGCTGGCCGTGAACGGTGGGCCCGTTGCCGGCGCGCCGCTCGACCTGCGCGTTGCGTACGACCCGCCTTGCCACCTGCTGCACGCGCAGCGCATCGCCGATCCGCCGCTGCGTCTCTTCGCCGCGATTCCGCTGCTCCGTCTCATCCCCGTCCCCGGCGCGGCCGACTGCTGTGGGAGCGCAGGGCTGTTTACCCTCACCGAGGCCGAGATGTCGCGTGCCGTCCTCGCGCCGAAGCTCGGCGCGCTGCGGGAAGCGGCCCCGCAGGTGGTCGCGACCGGCAACCCCGGCTGCCTCATGCAGCTCGGCGCCGGACTCGCCGCGGCCGGCGTCCGCACGGCCGTGCTCCACCCCGTCGAGCTGCTCGACGCTTCCTATCGGGCCGCGGGGCGCTACGAATGACCGCGCGTCGCGTCATCACCGCCGACGGCGTGGAGCTGGCGCTGCACCGGCTGCGCGCCTACCGCGACGGCCGCCCCGCCCTCCTGCTCGTCCACGGCGCCTTCACGAACCACCGGGTCTGGTTGCACGACAGCGGCGGCCTCGCGCACTTCCTCGGCGCCGCGGGGTTCGACGTCTGGCTGGCGGACCTGCGCCATCACGGCGACAGCGCGCGTGAGCCCAGGGTATTGGCGTGGACGTTCGAGAACTGGGCGCTGCAGGACGCGCCCGCGCTCGTCACCCGGATCCGGGACGAGACGGAGGATGCCCCTCTCGCCTGGCTGGGCCACTCGGCGGGCGGCGCGGCGGGATTGTGCTGGCTGGCGCGGTTCTCCGCGGCCGCGCCGCTTGATGCCATCGTCACATTCGGCACGCCCGGCCCGCGGAGCATGGGGCCGCTGCGTTGGTCGCTCGCGGCGGCGACGATCGGGTTGTCGCGCGCGCTCGGCTTTTTCCCCGCCCGCGCGCTGGGATTCGGCTCGGAGAACGAGGCCGCGGGCATTCTCGCGCAGTGGATGCGCTGGAACGTGCGGGGCGGTTGGGTGGGGACAGATGGGTTCGACTATTTCGCGGCCCTCGCCGCGGTGCGCACACCCTATCTCGCGGTGGCCGGCGCATCGGACCGGGTGTTCGCGCCGCCCGCCGCGTGCCGTCAGGTGGTGGAGCGGGTGGGAGCCGACCGGAAGATGCTCGTCGTCGAGCCGGGCCTGTCGCACCGTGGGCTGGTGCTCGCCCGGCGGGCGCGCGAGACCTGCTGGCCCAACGTGTCGGCGTGGCTCAAGGAGACGCTCGAGCACGGGTATATTCAGGTGAAATGATCGAGGCGTTGCTGTTCGACTTCAACGGCGTGCTCGTGGACGACGAAGCTCAACACTGCGAGGCGCTCCAGGAGGTCCTGACGGACGAGGGGCTTCCTCTGTCCCGCGAGGCGTATTACGCGGACTTCCTCGGCTTCGACGACCGGATGTGCTTCGTGGAAGCGTTCCGCCGCGCGAACCGCACTCTGACGACCGAGCATCTGGAACGGCTGGTCGTCGCGAAGGCACGCGCCTACCGGGCCGCCATCGACCGCTCGCTCACCGTGGTCGCCGGCGCCCCTGAGTTCGTGCGCACGGCGGCCGCGTCCTACCGGCTCGGTCTTGTGTCCGGGGCGTTGCGCGAGGAGATCGAGGCCGTGCTGGACCGCATCGCGTTGCGTCCCCTGTTCGAGACGATCATCGCCGCCGAGGATGTCCCCCGCTGCAAGCCTGACCCCGCGGGATTCCTCGCGGCTCGGGCGACGCTCGATCGGCGCCGCCCGCTCCCGGCGCGCCGCTGCGTCGTGATCGAGGATTCGCTCCCCGGCCTCGAAGCGGCGCGGGCGGCGGGGATGCCGTGCGTAATGCTCAGCACGAGCCACGCCGCGGAAGCCCTGCGCGCGGGCGGCGCCGATCTCGTGTGGACGTCGTTCACCGGTCACGCCCCAGCCGAGCTGGCCGGGTTGGGGAACGCCGTATGACCGGTACGTTCCCCGTCGCCCCGCCGCCCACCGTCACGCGGCTCAATCCCGGAGACGTCCCGGTCGAGGTGGTGGATCACCTGCGCGCCGCGGCCATCGTCGCGCGGGCGGACGTCGGCGTCGTGGACCTCGCGGGCCCCGGCGCCGTCACGTGCTTCCAGGGCCTGCTCACCAACGACATCGAGCAGCCGGGCGACGGCAGCTTCGTGTACGGCGCGCTGCTCACCCCCAAAGGCATGATCGTCGTCGACGGGTGGGCGGCGCGGCTGGGCACGCGTGTCCGGTTCACGGTCCCCGCGGAGGGGCGCGAGCGGGCGCTCGGGATCTTCCAGCGGTCGGTGCCGCCCCGCCTCGCCCACGCCGTGGACCGGAGCGTCGACTCGGTGGCGCTGCGCGTCGCGGGCGCGCACGCGGTCGCCGTCGCCGGCGCCGCCGGGTTCCCGGTGCCGCCGCACACCGGCCGCGTCATCGAGGCGACGACGGGTGACGTGTCGGTCGAGGTCGCGCGCACGACCGACCAGGCGCCGTTCGCCGTGCAGATCACCGCCCCCGCCGAGCAGGAGAGCTTGGTGGTGGACCGGCTCATCCGGGGCGGCGCGGTTCGGGCGGAGCCGCCCGCTCTCGAGCTGGCGCGCGTGCTGGCCGGGTGGCCGCGCCTCGCCTCCGAAGTCGACGAAAAGACGATCCCGCAGGAAGTGCGGTTCGACGAACTCGGCGGCGTGTCGTACACTAAAGGCTGCTACACCGGTCAGGAGACGGTCAGCCGCCTGCATTTCCGCGGCCACGCGAACCGCCAGCTGCGCGGCCTGCTGTTCGAGATCGATCCCCCCGCCCCCCCCGCCGACGGCTGGAGCGCCGTCCTGGAGGAAGAGCGCGACGTCGGCCGTGTGACGAGCGTCGCCTGGCTGCCCGACGGGGGCGGCTCCGTGCTGGGCCGCTGGCTTGGCCTCGCGGTGCTGCGCCGGGAGGTGCTCCCCGGCGTGCTGGTGCGCGCGGCGGGCCGCGAAGCGCGCGTCGTCTCCCTCCCCTTCGACGTGCCGAGCATCGGGCCGGCATGACGGTGCTGGTCACCGGCGGCCGCGGCCTCGTCGGCAGTCATGTGATCGAGGCGCTGCGGGCGGCCGGCAAGCCGGTGCGGGCCTTCGAGGGTGACGTGACGGACGCCGATGCGTGGCGGCGCGCGGCCACCGGGGTGGCGGGCATCGTGCATGCGGCCGCGCTGGTCGTGCGCCCCCTCGAGTTCGCCGAGTACGAGCGCGTCAACGTCGGCGGCACGCGACTCGCCGTCCAGGCGGCGCGCGCGGCTGCAGCGCGACTGGTCCACTTGTCGTCGGTCGCGGTCTACGGCCGCACCGCAGCGTATGCCGCGGGCCGCGGTGCGGTGTCCGAAGACTTCCCCTTTCAGCCGATCCCGGAGCACGACTTCTACGCGCGCAGCAAACGGATGGCCGAGGAGCTAGTCCGGGACGAGGCGGCGCGCGGTGACCTCTCGGTGGCCGCCGTCCGGCCCAACGTGATCTATGGCGAGCGCGACCGGACGTTCACGCCACGCCTGATTCGCGTGGTGCGGCTCGGCGTCTTCCCACAGATCGGGCCGGGCACGAACCATTTGTCGTGCGTCTACGCGGGGAACGTCGCGGCGGCGATCGTCGCCGCCTTGGGCGCCAAACGACCCGGGTTCAGGGCCTACAACGTGACGACGGACGCGGAGCCCCCCCCCGGCTGACGCAGCGCGAGTTCATCGCGGCGTTCGCCGAGGCCTTGGGCGTGCGGCTGCATCGCGTGCCCGTTCCCCTCCTGCTGATGCGCCTAGGCGTCAGGCTCTGGACTCGCTGGCGCCGCATGACGCACCCGCGGCGCTATGCGGGCCTCGGGGGCGCCGCCGTCGGCTTCATGATCGGGGAGAATCCGTTCGTTGCGGCTCGGGCACAACAGGAGCTGGGATGGACGCCGCCGTTCGACGCCCGGACGGCGATCCAGCGGACTGTGACCTGGTACCAGACACCGAGGGTAGAAAGAGTGTGATCGCCCGCTCGAGCCGCATCGTTCTCGCCCTCGCCATCCTCCCAGCGGCCGCTGCCACGCAAAGCGTGTCCGGCTACGGCGGCTTCAGCTTCCAGCGAGGGGAGCCCGATTTCCATCGCGGGCCGCATCTCGGGGTGGCGCTGTCCCTGGCCTCGGCCTCGCGTGTCGGCGCGCGACTCGATCTCGCGTACCACACCATCGACTACAGCAAGTTTTGCGCGATCCCGGAGGGCTGCGCCGCCCCCGGGTCAACGGGCGACGCCCTGCATATCATCGCGGCCACGGCGAGTATCGTCCTGGCCACGCAGCGGGACGGCCACGCGGGCATCTTCGCGACGACCGGGGCCGGTGTGTACGCCGCCACCGAGAGCCCCAATGACGGCTCGTATACGCGGCCGGGATTCCACCTTGGCCTCGGCGTTCGCCTCGGACCCGGCATCTTTGTCGAGGCTCGCTACATCGAGATGATCAGGCCGCTGACGGTGCGGCGCCTGGTTCCTTTCACGCTCGGTGTGCGCCTCTAGGCCGTTGCCCTTCATGCTGTTTTGCGCCGCTGCCTTGATCCTGCCGGCGGCGGCCCCGGCGCAGCGCGTGGGATTCCTGGTGGGACCCGATTTCCAGGGCACGGACGGCACAAAGGCGCTTGGCGTTCACCTCGGCGCGACGCTGAGTGCGCGTCCGCGCACCGGCCTCAGCGCGCGAGTCGATGTCACATACACGACCCATCCCGCCCCGTTCGGATTCGTGGAGGGCGTGTGCGGGCCCCCGATCGAGCCGTGCGGTTACGACAGCCGCCCCCCGTTGACGGTGATCAGCACGACCATCAACGCGGTCTACTTCGATCCCAAGGACACCCGTCGGTGGGGCTACTGGATTGCGGGCCTGGGGTTGTACGGAGTCACCCGGAGCCCAGTCGACGGCTCGTACCTGCGACCGGGCTGGAACCTGGGTTTCGGTTGGCGAGTCAGCGACATGGCGTTCGTGGAAGTCCGCTGCCATGGGATCATTCGTCCCGCCGAGCTGCGCGCGTTCTTGCCGATCGTTTTCGGCGTGCGCTTCTAGAAGACGAAAGGCCCGGGCGACATGCCCGGGCTTCGTCACTTCGTCGTCCAGCGCCGACTAGTGCTTCTTCGCGGAGTCGGGCGCCATCATGTGGGTCGTGTCCCCCGCCATCTTCGTCGAATCGGCCATCATGTGCGTCGTGTCGGACGTCTGGGCCTGGTCGGCCTTCTTACAGGCGGCCGACGCCATGGCGACGAGCGCCAGGGCGATCGCGATACGCTTCATGCGCACTCCTGTTGAAAAGTTTCTGAGTCGGGCCCCGGAAACCGCGGGGAACCTATCCCAGGGACCTACGGAGTCAAGGGGCGGTATCTTACTCTTGCCATGCCGCACGCCGATCGACGCACCTTCCTTGGCTGGCTCGCGTCCCTCCCGTTGTGGCGCGGCCTCTACGGGTCCCGCCAGCAGCGACCGGCCCAACCGGTCATTGAAGCCCGGCCCACCGCGCTCTACCAGCAGCCCGACGGCCGCAAGAATCTCGTGCGCGTCACTGTCTCCGGCCTCGGCGCGCCCGCCGCCCGCGCCCGGGTGACCGACCGGCACGGCGCGCTCGTGGGCACGGCGGGCCTCCTCCCGTCGACCGACGGGCTCACCCTCAGCGGCGAAGTCTGGGTTCCCCTCCCCGAGCCGTCCGACTTCCAGGTGGATGTGGACGTGGGGCGCGAGCGCGCCGCCCGCCGCCGGCTGCGCCTCACGCCGCCCAAACGCTGGACGGTGTACTGGCTCTCGTCGATCCATACCGACGTCGGGTACACCGACCTCCAGGAGCGCGCCCTCGAGATCCACCGCCAGAATCTCGACGCCGCACTCGCCCGCCTCCCAACACACCCCGACTACCGCTTCACCGCCGAGTGCGCGCTCCAGGTGATCTCGTACGTCGAGAACCGCAGCCCCGAGGCCGGGGACGCGCTGATGCGGGCGATCCGCGACGGCAAGGTCGGGTTCCAGGCCCTGTACGCGAACCTGCTCACCGGGATCCTGGATCACGAGACGATGGCGCGAGTGGTGTGGCCGGCGGCGCGCCTGGCGCGCGAGCGGGGGCTGAACTACCAGTCGGCCCAGATCACGGACGTGCCGGGACAGACCCTGACGTTCCCAATGATGCTGGCGGCGAGCGGCGTGAAGTATCTGGCGAGCGGGGTGAATCCCGAGCGCGCGGTGCCGCTCCTCCCGGCGGCCGAGCCGGCTCGCCTCGGGCTGACCGGCGAAGGAACGAGCTACCCGCAGGTCTACTACTGGGAAGGCCCGGACGGGAGCCGCGTGCTGCATTGGCGGTCCCACCACTACGGCGACGGCACGCGGTACGGCTTCGCCGTCGGCCCGGACGAAATGGGCCGGCGACTCTCCGACTGGCTGCTCGGCCACCCCGTCTTCTTGTCGCGCGACTGGCCCTACGACATCGCCCTGCTGTACGGGGCCGACTGGCAGGACAACGCCCCGCTGCGCGAGCAGCTGATCGCCAACGTCGAAGAATTCAACCGGCGCTTTGCGTTTCCGCGGATCGTCGCGGGGCGCGCAGAGGACTTCTTCCGCGAGCTGGAGCGGCGTTACGGGCCGCGGATTCCGGTGCGGCGCGGCGACTCGGGGCTCTACTGGGAAGACGGCGCGGCGTCGGCCGCGGCGGAGCTGGCGGCGTTCCGGTCCGCCCAGCTCGCCGCTCGGGCCGCCGAGATCCTGGCGCTGTGGGACGCGCGGCTCGAGCCACAGGATGCGGACACAGCGTCCCGCCTCCGCCGCCGATCGGAGGATCGGGCCCTCATGTGGCGCGACCTGCTGCTGTTCGGCGAGCACACCTGGGGCGCCGACGTCAGCGTCAGCGCCCCGGACGCGCGCCAAACTGTGGCCCAGTGGGCGTACAAGAAACGCTTCCTGGAGGGAGCCGAGGCCGCCGCGCGCCAGCACCTCACCGATGGGCTGCTGCGCCTCGCGCACGGTACGGCCGCGGGACGCGGGCGGCTCGTCTTCAACGCGGTGAACTGGGCGCGGACCGACGTCGCCCGGATCCCCGGGGGCGCCGGCAAGGCTCTCGGTGAGTTCCCCACCGTCGACATCGATGGCGGCGACGCGCTCGCCCTGCTGCGTGACGTGCCGGCCCTCGGCTACTTGGCGCTCAGCGAGAGCGATCGGGATCCCCGTCCTCCTGTGGCCGAGGGTGAGGCGCTCGAAGCCCAGGCGGGAGGCTTCCAGGTGGCCCTCGACCCCGCCACCGGCGCGGTCCGCTCGCTCCGCGGGCCCGACGGCAAGGAGCGCGTCAAGCCGGGGGCGTGGTCGGGGCTGAACCAGCTCGTGTATATCCGCGGCGGCGAGCGCAGCGCTCTGTGGACCACGGGGGACCGGAACGACCTGAAGAACCCACCGCAGCTGACGGTCACGCAGGCGCGACTGGTGCGCGCGCGGCGCGAGCGCCTTCCCGGGATCGGTGTGCGGCTCGTCGCCGAGCGCACGTTGGACGGATTCCCGTCAATCGTCTCGACGCTCACGCTGTACGACGAGCTGCCCTGGGTCGACGTCGAGAACCGGATCGTCAAGGATGCCACGCTCGCCAAGGAGGCGCTGTACGTCGCGTTTCCCTTCGCCTTCACGACGCCGACCGTCGAGGTCGAGGTGCCGCTAGGGCGCATGACGATCGAGCGGGACCAGCAGCCGGGAAGTTGCCGCGACTGGTACTGCCATACGCACTGGGTGTGGATGCACGAAGGAGCGGACGGCGTCCTGTGGAGCGGCCCCGACACGCCGCTGTTCACGCTCAACGACCTGTGCCGGGGCGCGTGGCGCCGCGCGATCGCGCCCGACGGCACGCTCTTCGCCTACGCGATGAACAACTACTGGCACACGAACTACGTCGCACGGCAGGGCGGCCCGGTCACGCTGCGCTTCCGGCTCTCGCTCCTCGCTCCGGGGGATGCCGCCGAGCCGGTACGACGCGGCTGGGCGGCGTGCGATCCGCTGTACGTGAGCCCGGCCTACGAAAACCGAGTGGCCGGGCCGCTGATCGCGAAGGACCGCGCCCTCTTTCTCGCCGACAAAGAGGTGCTGGTCGTGGGCGCCAAGGCGGCGGACGACGGCGAGGGCGCGATCGTCCGGCTGCTCGACGTCGCGGGGAAGGCGCGCTCGGTGGGAATGTGGCCGGCGGCGTACGCATTCCGGTCGGCGCGGCGCGCGAACCTGGTGGAGGCGAGCGGCGATGCCGTCACGGTCGGGGCGGACGGCAAGGCGGCGGTCGACCTCGCCGCGTGGGGCGTGGCGGCGATTCGGCTGTTGGGTTAACGTGACCTCATGAACCAGCCGACGACTTTGGGAGAGCTGAAGCAGACCGAGTGGGCGAGCCCCGCCCGGCGCCGCCGCACCGTAAAAGAGGAGATGCGGGAGAACCTCATCTGTTTGCTCGAGAACGGCTCGCCGCTGTTCCCCGGCATCGTGGGATACGAAGAGACCGTCATCCCGCAGCTCGTCAACGCGGTTCTCTCCCGCCACAACTTCATTCTCCTGGGCCTCCGCGGGCAGGCGAAGAGCAGGATCTTGCGCCAACTCGTCAGTCTATTAGACGAGGAGGTGCCTATCGTTGCCGGAAGCGAGGTCAACGACGACCCGTTCCGGCCGATCTCGAAGTACGGGCGCGAGCAAATCGCCGAGCGGGGTGACGCGACGCCCGTCGCGTGGCTGCCGCGCGACTCGCGCTTCGTCGAGAAACTCGCCACGCCCGACGTGACGATCGCCGACATCATCGGCGACGTGGACCCGATCAAGGCCGCGCGCGGCGGCCACCTCCTGTCCGACGAGCTGACGATGCACTTCGGGCTGCTGCCCCGCTCGCACCGCGGCATCTTCGCGATCAACGAGCTCCCCGACCTCGCCGGCAAGGTGCAGGTGGGACTCTTCAACATCATGCAGGAGGGGGACGTCCAGATCAAAGGCTACCCCGTGCGGCTGAACCTCGACGTCGCCCTCGTCTTCACAGCGAATCCCGAGGACTACACCGCGCGCGGCAAGATCATCACCCCCCTGAAGGACCGGATCGGCTCGGAAATCGTGACGCACTACCCGGTCACGGTCGAATTGGGCACGGCCATCACGCGCCAGGAAGCGTGGGTCGAGCGCGACGGCCGTCCGGTGCGCGTGCCCGATTTCATGGAAGAGCTGATCGAGCGGATCGCCTTCGAGGCGCGGGAGGACAAGCGGGTGGACCGGCGCAGCGGCGTGTCGCAGCGCCTCCCCATCAGCGTGATGGACAACGTCGTGTCGAACGCCGAGCGCCGCACCATCGCCACCAAGGAGCGGGCGACCGTCCCGCGCGTGTCCGACGTCTACGCGGCGCTCCCCGCCATCACCGGCAAGCTCGAGCTCGAGTACGAGGGGGAGCTGCAGGGCGCCGAGACGATCGCCAAGGACCTGATCCGCCGCGCCGCCGGCAAGACGTTCGAGGCGCGCGTGGGCGGCGCGAACGTCGACGATATCGTCCACTGGTTCGACGAAGGCGGCGCGCTCAAGGTCGCGCCGGACGACCGCTCCGAGACCCTGCTCAAAGGATTCAGCGTGGTGCCGGGGCTCCTGGATCTGGTGGACCAGGTCGGCCTCGCGGGCAAGAAGGACCCGGCGGCGATGGTGTCGGCATGTGAGCTCGTGCTCGAGGGCCTCGTCGCGGAGAAGCGGATCGCCCGCAGCGAAGAGCTCGGTTACGTCCGTGCGCGCCCGGAGCCCAAAGCCCCACCCAAGCAGGGACCGAACCTATTCACGTAGTCCCCACGTAATCCCCCACGTCTCCTACAGGGAGTCCGCATGGGCCAGCTGGTCTTCGGTCTCGTCCTCCTCGGCGTCGCTTTCTTCCTGCGGCTCGCCGCCTCGGCGGTGCGGACGGAGGGCACGCGGCCGGTGGGCGGCGCGTTGCGCATGCTCAGCCTCGCGGCCGTCGTGGTCGGCGGTCTCGTCGTGCTGGCGTCAACGGGCGTGGTGATCAACGCCGGTGAAGTCGGCGTCCAGCACGCCTTTGGACGGGTGAGCCCCAACCCGCTGCTGCCCGGCATTCGGATGGTGCCGCCCTGGTCCTCCGTCGAGCGCTACTCCACGCGCGAGGAGCAGTACCCGTTCACCGGCGACCAGATTGAAGAAATCGCCGCGCTCTCGAGCGAGCAGATGGGAATGACGGTCGATGTCGGTCTGCGCTGGCAGATCGATCCCCAGCAGGCAGCGCACATCTACACGGAAATCGGCAACGAGGACCAGATCCACAGCGCGGTACGCAACGCCATCCGCAAAGGCGTGCGCGATGGGATGGTGCAGTACTCCATCAACGACATCTCCAAGCGCACGCAGATCGCCACGACGATGGAAATGCTGGTGGATTCGGCGCTCGTGACCCAGCCGCGCGCCGGCGGTCCGAAATTCCGGATCGCCACGGTCACGGCGTTCTTCCTGCGCGACCTGCAGCCGCCGGCACAGGTGGTGCAGGCGATCAACAACAAGATCGCGCAGGAACAGCAGGTCGAGACAGAGCGGCACCGCGTCGAAGTGGCCCGGCTGCAAGCCGAGCAGCAGCGGCTCTTGAACACCACGCTCACCGCCGAGGCGCTGACGCGGCAATACCTCGACGTGCTCCGCGACCTGAAGACGGGGGGGAACGTGATCATCCTGGTGCCCACCGAGGGCGGGATCCCCATGCTGAACCTGGGCGACCTGCGGCGGAATCTGCGCCAGCCGTGACGGCGCCGCCGCTCGTCACGATCACGCGCCAGTACGGATCCGGAGGGTCGGATATCGCGCGGCTGGTGGCGAAAGCACTGGGCTGGACCCTGATCGACAACGAGTTCGTGGAGCGGGTGGCGCGGCGCGCCGGCCTGCCCCGCGAGGAAGTCGCCCAGCTCGAGGAGCGGGCCCCCGGCCTGCTCGAGCGGATGGCCCGGGCGCTCGCCGTCGCCTCCCCCGACATGTTCATCACCGCGAGCAGCGGCCAAACGAGCGCCGGGGCCGCCGTCCACGTCGAGCAGGACGAGGCGACGATCGTCAAGATGACGGAGCGCGTGATCGCCGAGGCGGCCGCGGAGGGCCGCGTCGTGCTGGTGGGCCGGGGAGCCCAGGCGGTGCTCGCGAAGCGGGAGAACAGCCTGCACGTCTACGTGATCGCGAGCAAGCCGTGGCGCAAGCAGATCGCCGTCGAAAGGCTGGGGGTGGATCCCGCGAACGTCGACCGCGTGCTGGACGAGACGGACAAGGCGCGAGACCACTACGTCAAGACCTACTACGGGCGCGACCGCCACGACCTCACGAACTACGACGTGGTGGTGAACGCGGAGACGCTGGGGTTCGAGGGCGCGGCCGGCGTGATTGTCGCGGAGGCGAAGCGCCGGGGGTGGACCTAAGCCGCCGCTCGCAGCTCCGGTACCCGCCAGGCGGCCGTCAGCACCGCCAGGGCGACGACGGCCCCCCCGCCTCCCACGGCGACCGGCGCGCCGAAATGCTCGGCGACGAGGCCGATAAAAAAGGCCCCCAACGGCGCCATCCCGACGAACACGAACGCATAGAAGCCCATGATGCGGCCGCGCAGTTGATCGGGCGCGCTGGTCTGTAACAGGGTGTTGGTCAGCGCGTTGTTGACGATCATGGCGCACCCGGTGAGGGTCAGCAACACGAGCGATAGCCCTAGCGAGCGAGAGAACGCGAACAGCACCAGCAGCACGCCGAACGCCGCGCCGCCGGCGAGCATGATCCGTCCCCGGGCGCGGATCCGCCGGGCACTCAAGGCGATACCCAGTGCGCCCGCCAGCGCACCGACCCCGATGGAGGAGGTAAGCGCGCCGTACCCGCCCGCCCCGCGGTGGAGCACGTTGCGGGCGAAGACGGGCATCATGGAGATGTAGGGGAACCCGAAGACGGAGAGCGTCGCCGTCAGGCCGATCAGGGCGCGCAGCCGACGGTCGCCGCTCAAGAAGCCCAACACTTCGCGGAACCCGGACCACGCCGACGTCGCCTGCGGTTGCCGCTGGAAGGGCGGTAGCCGCATCGCCAGCAGGCCGGCGATCACGGCGATGTAGCTCAGCCCGTTCAGGAAATAGCACCAGGCGATTCCGACGACGCCGATCAGCACGCCGGCCAGGGCCGGGCCCACGACGCGGGCGGCGTTGAACAGCGACGAATTCAACGCGATCGCGTGCATCAGGTCGTCCTTCCCCACCATATCGACGAGGAACGCCTGGCGCGTGGGAATGTCGAACGCGCTCGCGATGCCCAGCAACGTGGCGAGCGCCATCACCTGCCACACCGCGACGACCCCAGTCCAGACGAGGATCGCGACGGCGAACGCCTCGAGCATGAACGCGACCTGCATGATGATGATGGTGCGGCGCTTGTCGGTGCGGTCGGCGATGACCCCGGCGTACAGCGTGAAGAGGAGGACCCCCAGCGAACTGAGCGCGGACACCAGGCCGACGTAAAACGGGGAGTTGGTGAGGGTCAGAACGAGCCACCCCTCGCCGATGTTCTGCATCCACGTGCCGATGAGCGAAATGCCTTGGCCGACGAAGAAGAGGCGGAAGTTGCGGTGGGCGAGGGCCCCGAGTCCGTAGCGCCGCGCGGCCTCCGTCATTGCGTGAAAGGTCGCGGTGACACGACATTTCGGGTAGGGCGATGAAGTACCACACCTACAGCCGCTACGTCCCGGGCCTCGCCGAGACGCTGAACCTCCAGGCGCTGCTCGACCAGCTCGCGGACTTTCTCCTCCAGTCGGGCTTTGCCGGAGGCTCGTACTCGCATCCCTTCTGGGGCGAGTTCGGCGAAGAAGATCCCGACCGCTCGCTCGACGCGCTGCGCGAGGCGATCCTGCAGGCGCTGATGGACTCCGGCCAGCTCACGCCTGAGATGCTCGAGTTCATGCGCGGGGACTCGGGGCGAGACGCCCAGCGCGACGCCGAGCTGCAGCGGCAGCTGGCCGAGCTGCTCGATCACATCGTGCAGAAGCTGATCGAAGAGGGGTACCTGAACCTCACCCAGGCGCCGCAGATGCCGGCGGGGCAACAGCCGATGTTCGGTCCCGGCGGGATGGCCAAGGAAGCCGCCCAGCAGGTCCAGTTCAACCTCACCGAAAAGGGCATCGATTTCCTCGGCTACCGCACGTTGAAGCACCTGCTCGGCAGCATCGGGAAGTCGAGCTTCGGCGCGCACGAAACGGAACACCTGGCGACGGGCATCGAGGCCGAAGCGGCCAGCAAACCCTACGAGTACGGCGATACCCTGAACCTCGACGTCAACGCGACCCTGACCCACGCGCTCGAGCGCGAGGGGCTGGGCGTGCCGATCAACCTGGAGTACGACGACCTGATGGTGCACCAGACCGAGTACCGGTCATCCTCGGCCACGGTCCTGATGCTCGACTGCTCGCACTCGATGATCCTGTATGGGGAGGATCGCTTCACGCCGGCCAAGAAGGTGGCCCTGGCGCTCACGCACCTGATCCGCACCCAGTTTCCGGGCGACACGTTGCGTGTGGTCCTGTTCCACGACACCGCCGAAGAGATTCCGCTGGGGCAGCTGGCGCACGCGCAGGTGGGGCCCTATCACACGAACACGGCGGAAGGGCTGAAGCTCGCGCGCCGCATCCTGATGGGGCAGCGCAAGGACATGCGCCAGATCATCATGATCACCGACGGCAAGCCGTCGGCGCTGACCCAGCCCGACGGGCGGATCTACGTGAACTCGATGGGGCTGGACCCGCACATCCTCCAGGCGACCTATCGCGAGGTGGCGCTGTGCCGCCGCAGCGGGATTCTGATCAACACGTTCATGTTGGCGCGGGACCGCAGTTTGGTGGAGTTTGTGAAGAAGGTGTCGGCGATCTGCCGCGGCAAGGCGTACTTCACGAACACCATGACGCTGGGGCAATTCATCTTGATGGACTTCATGC
>DASXUE010000025.1:0-17704 GCA_036505055.1 Gemmatimonadales bacterium
AACGCGCACAGAATCGCCTTCGCGGTACCGCGCGGCCTCGACGTGGAAGGCGTCAGGCGAGGGCACCCAGCCCCTGTCGACCAGCACGGTGGACCCGTCCGCGAATCGCAGCGGCGTGATCAACGCCACCCCCGGGCTACCTTGGAAACTTCTGCCCGGCAAGACGCGCTCGCCGGCGTAGTCGTACACGCCGTGGGCAACGATCCGCCGGTGGCGAGCGGAGTCGGCGGGGACGGCCGCGGTGAGGGTAAGGGGGGGGAGGGCAAGACGAGCGGCGACTTCGGCGTTGCGGGCGCGGCGCTCGCCCAAACGGTGGATCTGCCACACCCCGAGTCGCACGCACACCGCTGCGATCGCGAGCGCCGCAATTCCGAGCGCGGCGTCCTTCCCGGTGATCCTCAATGTCCCAGCCGGACCAGAGCCAGCTTCTGCGCCCGGGTGAGGCGTTTGATGGCTGCCTCCCTCCGCAGCGCCGCCCTGCGATCCGGCTGCCCTTCGCGATAGGCGAGTCGCACGGGGCGGCGCGAGCGCGTGTACGCGCTGGCGCGCCCGGCGCGATGCGCGGCGAGGCGGCGCGCGAGGTCGTTCGTGGCGCCGGTGTAGAGGGAGCCGTCGCGGCAGCGGAGCACGTACACGATCCACGTCACGCCGGGAACCTAGCGGCGACCCTCGGGCGACGCCATCTTGGCCCGCCGTGACCCAAACGGTGCTCGATCGGCGTCGCGTCCTCGCGTGGTGTCTGTTCGACTTCGCGAACTCGAGCTACTCCGCGGTGATCTCCGTCGCGGTGTTCAGCGTTTACTTCACCCAGAAAATCGTCGGCAACGCCACGGGCTTGGGCGACTTGTGGTGGGGGCGAGTCGTGTCGGCGTCGATGATCGCCGTGGTACTCACCGCCCCGGTTCTGGGCGCGAGCGCCGACCGCGCCGGTGCACGCAAGCGCATGCTGTTCGGGTTCACCTGGCTGTGCATCGCGTGCGTGGCCCTGTTCCCCCTCATCCGGTCGGGCGCCATCGCCTGGTGGTCGTTGGCGTTCGCGCTCCCCGTGCTCGCGAACTTCGCGTTCGAGAGCGCGCTCGTCTACTACAACGCCTACCTCCCGGACCTCGCCCCGCCCGAGCGGCGCGGCTGGGTGTCGGGCCTAGGTTTCGGGATCGGCTACCTCGGATCGATCGCTGGGCTCGCGATCGCGCTGCCCCTGGTCGGCGCGGGACGATTCGACCTGATCTGGCTCTCCGTAGCGGCGTTCTTCGCGCTGTTTTCGCTTCCCGCCTTTCTCACGCTCCCCGCCGATCGGGCGACGGGCGTCCCACCCGCCGCGGCGGTGGTCGATGCGGTGCGGCACCTGGGACGCCTGGCGCGCGACGTGTGGGCGCGCCCCGCCCTGCTCCGCTTCTTGCTCGCGTACTTCCTGTACCTGGACGGGGTGGAGACGACGATCTACTTCTCGGGGATCTACGCCGCGAAGACGTTGGGATTCGCCACCAAGGAAGTGCTGCTGCTCTTTCTCGCGGTGCAATTCAGCGCGTTCGCCGGCGCGCTGCTGCTCGCGAAGCCCACGGACCGGTGGGGCGCGAAGCGGGTGGTGTCACTCAGTCTGATGGTGTGGGTCGCGGTCGCGGCGGCGGCCGCCCTGGCGCAGAGCAAGCCCGCCTTCTTTGTCGTCGCGATGATCGCCGGCACGCAGCTCGGGACGGTGCAGGCCGCCAGCCGCGCCCTGATGGCGTCGCTCATCCCGACGGGGAAGGAGGCCGAGCTGTTCGGCTTCTACGCGATGGTCGGCAAGTCCTCGGCGGTACTCGGCCCGCTCGTCTTCGGCACCGTGTCGTTCGCGCTTGGCGGCAACCAACGCGCCGCGGTCCTCGCCGTGGGGGCGTTCTTCGTCGCCGGCCTCGTCCTGCTGCAGCGCGTCAGACCAGCTTCGCCTCCAGGCTGATCGCGACGCCCGCGAGCGCTTTCGACACGGGACAATTCTGCTTCGCCGACTCGGCGGCCTTTTCGAAGGTCGCCTGGTCGATCCCGGGCACCTTGCCGCGGGTGTCGAGCGCGATCTTGGTGATGGTGGGCGCGCCATCCACCATCTCCAGCGTGGCCGACGCTCGCGTCTCAACCCGCGTCACCGGAGTTCCCGCCTTCTCGAGCCCCGCCGACAGCGCCATGCTGAAGCACGCGGCATGCGCGGCGGCGATCAGCTCCTCCGGGTTCGTGCCTTTCGAGCCGCCGAACCGTGTGCCGAAGCTGAAGGGGCCTGAAAACGCCCCGCTCTCCGCCTTGAATGTGCCCTTCCCTTCCTTGAGCTTGCCTTCCCAGGCAGCGCTCGCATGACTCGTCGGCATCGTCAGTTCGCTCCAGTTTGTGCGGGAGCCGGCTTGCGCGGCATCATCTCGTCCCGCATCGCGAGATGGTACACGGTGTACGCCACGACCACCGCCGCCTGCCGCAGATCGTCCATGACGAGCCGCTCGTAGCTGTCCACGTCGGTGTGATGGGTGCGCGTGCCGTACTCGATCGGATCCTGGATGTAGTTGAACCCCGGTACGCCCACCGCGTCGAACGCCAGGTGGTCGGTGCCGCCGGTATTGCCGTGGCGCACCGCCACGACGCCGAGGTCCTGGAACGGCGACAGAATCTGCCGAAAGATGGGAATCACGGCCTCGTTCGACTGATCCCAGATGCCGCGCAGGCGGCCCGTCCCGTTGTCGACGTTCACGTAGGCCGAGATCTTCGGCAGCTCGTCGCTGTGGTTCTTCACCCAGGCGCGCGACCCAAGCAACCCCAGCTCCTCCCCACTCCACAGGGCGATCCGGACGGTGCGCCGCGGCGCGACGCCCAGCGTCTTCAAGATCCGCATCGCTTCCATCATCACGACCGTCCCCGCGCCGTTGTCGGTGGCGCCTTGGGAGCCGAACCAGCTGTCGAGATGGGCGCCGAGCATGACGACCTGGTCCTTCAAGTCGCCGCCCGGAATCTCCGCCAGGGTGTTGTAGGCCATCGAGTCGGTCGTGATCCAGCGATTCTGCGCGCTGATCTCGAGCCGCACCGGGACGCCGCGCTTGACCAACCGATAGATCTGGCTGTACTGCTCGTGCCCGATGACAACTGCCGGAAGGGGGTCGAAGCGCGCCGAATCGCGCACCACCTGGCTGAACGGACCGCCCTGCGGCGAGAGGATCCCGTACGTCCGGTTGCTGGCAGAAATGATCCCGGCCGCCTTCTCGGCGCGCAGGAAATCGTACACGAGCCGGTTCAGCGCCTGCTGCGCCTGCATGCGGGCGCGCTGGTCGGGATTCTGCTGGAACGGCTGCTGGCGCGTCGTGTCGAACAGCCGCTCGAGCGGCGTCCGGAGCGGCGCCGGATCGAACTCGGGGGGAATCGTCCGCGCCGAATCGCGCAGCACCCAGGCCCCGCGCACCTTGCCCCGGTACTGGGCCAACTGGCTCGAGTCCGTGACCATGATGAGGACGACCGGGCCGGTCACGGGGCCGCGCGTGCTGCCGCTCCACGCCAGCGGCTGCTCGTTGAGGGGCTGGACGTAGGGCTCGAGCATCCGGCCGCTGTAGGACACGCGCTCCCACCCGCGCCCAAACCGGCCCCACGGCTCGACTTTCACGTTCGCGAGCCCCCAGTCCCGGAACACCTGGGCGGTCCAGTCGTTGGCCCGCCGCATCCCGCCCGAGCCGGTGAGCCGGGGCCCGATCAGGTCGAACAGATACTGGGACAGGCTGTCGATCCGGGACCGGGTGAGCCCTTCGTCGCGGATCCGCTGCGCGACGGAGAGATCGACGCGCTCCTGGATGACCTGGGCGGCGGCGGGCGGGGGCCCCAGCAGGGCGGCCGCCAAGGTGAGGGTGAGGCTGACGGGACGAAGCGAGCGGGGCGCATGCATGGCTCGGACTCCTTGGGCTTGAACGTTCGGGGATTGGGAATCTGGCGTGGTCGCCCGTCCTTCGCTACGCTTCAGGCCCCGCGTCCGTTACGGAGCGACCCCATGGCCACGAAGACCAAGAAGCCCAAAAAGCCCGCGAAGCCCAAGGAGAAACTCCCGGCGCGGCGTCAGCCGGAAACGTTGCGTCTGCGCGGCATCTCGCTGTCCCTGACCGCCACCGACCTGCGGCGCAGCATCGCGTTCTACCGCGACGTCCTCGGGTTCATGGTGGGCGAGGAATGGCGCGAGAATGGCGCGCTGGCGGGGGCCGAGCTCAAGGCCGGCGCCGTCAACGTGATGGTGACCCAGGATGACTTTGCCAAGGGACGGGACCGCCTGAAGGGAGTCGGCTTCCGCATCCGCTGCCACACGACGCAGGACATCGACCGCTTCGCCGCCCAGATCAAGGAGCGCGGCGGCATGCTCGATCAGGAGCCGAAAGACATGCCCTGGGGCGAGCGCATCTTCCAGATCACCGATCCCGACGGCTTCAAGCTGAGTTTCGTCCAGGCGCGTTGACGCCCCGCGCGTTGGCGGTGCTGCAGGCCGTCGCCGCCACCATCGCGCCGGGTGCGGGGGACGACCTCGGGGCGCGAGTCGCAGCGAAGGTGGCGGCGCTGCCCCGCCCCGCCGACCGCGCCGAGCTCGACCTGCTGCTGCGGCTGTTCGAGAGCCGCATCCTCAACCTCGTGCTGGCCGGGATCCCACGGCCGTTCACGGCGATGTCTCCGCCACAACGCGAGCGCTATCTGCGCGGCTGGGCGACCAGCCGTTTCGTGCAACGGCGCAAAGCGTTCCAGGCGCTGAAGCGGCTCGTCGCGGTCGTGCACTACACGACTCCCGCCGTCGGACGAACGATCGGTTATCCGGGCCCCATCGGCGCCCCACCCAACGTCCCCAAGCCCATCCGCCCCCTCGCGATCGACCGGGACACGACGCTCGGCTGCGACGTGGTGATCGTCGGCTCTGGCGCGGGGGGCGGCGTAGTGGCAGGCGAGCTCGCGGCGGCGGGGCACGACGTGATCGTGCTCGAGAAGGGCGGCTACCGCAACGAAGCGGACTTCACGCACGCCGAGGCCGAGTCGCTCGAGCGGCTGTACGACGGCGGCGGCTTGCTCGCCACGCGCGACCTGGGGCTCGTCATTCTCCAGGGCGCCACGCTGGGCGGCGGCACCGTGATCAACTACACCACGAGCTTCGCCACGCCCGAGCCCGTGCGCGAAGAGTGGGCGCGGGAGCATGGGCTGCCGCATTTCACCGGCGCGGAATTCACGCGATCGCTCGACGCGGTCGCCCGCCGCATCGGCGTGAACACCGATCACGCGGCGCCAAGCGGCCGCGACCGGGTGTTGATCCGCGGGCTCGAGCGGCTCGGCTGGCACCACGGCCTGCTCCCGCGCGACGTGCGTGGCTGCCCGCAGGACGACGGGTGCGGGTACTGCGGCTATGGCTGCCGCTCGGGCGCCAAACAGTCGACCCTCGTGACCTACCTGCAGGATGCGGCGGCGCGGGGCGCGCGGATCGTCGTCGACTGCGACGTGCGCCGCGTCGTGATCGAAGCCGGCCGGGCCACGGGCGTCGAGGCGCGCGTCGCGGGACGAGCCCTGACGGTGCGCGCCCGCGCGGTGGTCGTGGCCGGCGGCGCGATTCACTCCCCCGCGCTGCTGCTGCGCTCCGGCGTGCGGCTACCCGCCCTGGGCAGGCACCTGGCCCTGCATCCGGCCACCGCGGTCTTCGGAATCATGGACGACGACGTCCGTCCCTGGACCGGCACGGTGCAGGCGCATTACTCCGATCGGTTCGCCGATCTCGATCGCGGATACGGCTTCAAGTTCGAGACCGCGCCCGTTCACCCGTCGCTCCACGCGCTGGCGCTGGCGTGGGAGGCGGGGAGCGAGTTCCACGCCCGCATGGCGGGCCTGCCCCGCACCGCCCTGTGCGGCATCCTGCTGCGCGACCGCTTTGGCGGCCGGGTGCGCGTCGATCGGGACGGCACGCCGGTCGTCGACTACCGCCTGTCGCGATACGACGGCGGGCACATACGGCGCGCCTTCGCGGCCGCCGCCGAGCTGCTCGAGGCCGCCGGGGCGCGGGAGATCTGGCTGCCGGTGGCGCGCTGGATCTCCTATCGCCCGGGGACAAGGGGCGCCCGCGAAGAGTGGCTGCGGCGCGTGGATGCCGCCGGCTGGGGCGCGAACGAGCTGCTGCTCGTCACGTTCCATCAAATGGCGTCGTGCCGCATGGGGGCGCGCGCCGCGACGTCGGTGGTCGACGCCGAGCATCGCGTCTGGGGCGTGCGGGACCTCTACGTCACGGACGCGAGCGTCTTCCCAACCTCATCGGGCGTCAATCCGATGCTGACCGTCATGGGGATCGCGCACCGGGCGGCCGGCATCATCGCAACGAGGATGTGAGCTACTTCGGCTCGACCGGCATCGCCGTCGCGAGCCACAGCTCCCACCCGCCGACGAGCGCGCGCGCCTTCGGCCACCCCGCCTGTTGCAGCTCTCGCGCCACCCGGGCGCTTGTCTCTTCGTTGTGTCAGGCGCAGTAGGCGACGAGCCAGGCGTGCCGCGGCAGCGCCAGCTCGGCGGCGCGCGGCGCCGCGTTGTCGGGCGGCAGACGCACGGCGCCTTGGGCCTTCTGATCGCTGTCGTCCCATGCGCGGTCCTTGCGCACGTCGAGCAGCACGACCCGCTCGCCCCGCGCCTCGATCTCCTTGAGCTCGGCGAGGGTGATCCGGTCCCCGCGCTCCACGGGCGATTGCTCGGGTGGCGCCGCAGGCGGCGTCGCCAGCGGGAGGGCGCGCCCGCCAGGTGGCTTCCTCCGCGTCAGCATCAGCGCTCCGCCGTGCGCAACGACCGACAGCAGGACGACGAGCGCGGCGGGCGCGAACAGCCGGTCCGCTCCCGGCAGGCCGGCGAACACCGGGAGGAGAACAAGCAGGAGCGTCGAGAGGCCGCGCGGTCCGAACCATACGATGAGCCGGCGGCTGCGCGCGTCCAACGTCCGCCGGGGAAGCGCGATGGCGAGGACCGCGGAGCGGAGGCCGAGCGCCAGAACGGCGAACGCGAGCCCCCGCCACGTGATCCCGGCGAGGCCGGTCCAGATGAGCGAGCTGCCGAACGCCACGAACGTGAACAGCAGGAACATCTCGGCGGCGGCCTGGCCGAAGTCGAGGAAGCAATCGCACAGCTCCGCGTCCGAGGCCGCGATCGTGAGACCCGCGGCGAAGGCGCCCAGGAACCCGCTGCCGTGCGCCGCCTCGGCCACCGCGTACGCCGTGAAGGCGAGTCCCAGGGCGTACAGCGATTCGTAGTCGCGCCGCACGCCCACCCAGCGCCGCATGCGGTCGAGTAGCACGACGCCGACGAACCCGACCGCGATGCCCGCCCCGGGGCCGACGAGGAACAGATTGAGCGCCGCCCGTCCCCAATTCCCGGTCTCGTTGCCGCCGAGCAGCGCCATCGCGACGAGCACGATGGGCAGCAGCACCAGGTCGTTGAGTCCGCTCTCGAGGGCCAGCACCTGACGCGCGGCCGCGGGCACGTCCCCCGCCCCTCCGCGCAGCAGCCCCCGCATCATCACGGGGTCGGTCGAGGCGAGGGCGGCTCCGAGGATCGCCGCCGGGCCGGGGGCGAGGCCGAGCAGCCCCCACGCCGAGACGGCGATGAGCGCCGCCGTGACCAGGGTGCCCGGCCCCAGCACGAGGCGGACGAGCGTGCGGTGCCGCCGCACTTCGCGGATGTCCACCGAGACCGCGTCGGTGAACAGCACCAGCACCAGGCCCAGCGTCGCGATCGTCTCGAGGATCTTCGAGTCGAGCCGGAAGTCCACGAGTCCGAAGCCGGACACCCCGATGACGAGGCCGAGCAGCAGAAAGAGCGCGACCTGCGGGAACCGCGTGCGCTCGACGACGCCGGAGAGCAACGCGGCGACGACGATGACGACGCCGACGAGCGCGAGCGTAGCGGTATCCACTGCGTTGCCCTACTTGTCCGGCCGGTTCTCGTCGTCCACGATCTCGTCAACAGGATCTTGCCCGCCGCCCGGGCCGTACCCCTTCTTCCCGGGGCGATCGGGGATCGTGATCAGCACCGAGCCGACGTTGTTGCTGTAGTTGGACTCTTGGAAGTTATGGCACAGCCCAGTCGCCGCATCGAACGCCGGACACGGTTCGTTCCGTCGTGGCGCGAACCCGGGATTCACCTCGATGCGAATGACGTACTGCCCCGGGGCGATGACGGGCTGGCCGTCCGCACCGTCCAGCACGAAGTACTGCCCACCGAGCCACTTCACGTACGTATCGGCGTAGCCGACGCTGATGCCCTGGTTCCCCGGAATCTCCGGCAGACCGTCCCGGGCCGGGCGGCCGCAGGCGCGGTACACCCACGAGGAGACGCCGCCGTCATTGTTGTTCCACGGCGTCACGTCGATCATGCAGAAGCCGCGCTTCGCCGACTGCCACGTTTTCGTCCCATCGACAGACAGCAGTGCGTACGTGGCGTAGTTGCGAAAGTGGAAATGGCGGTGGCAGGCGTCGTTCTCGAACAAACCGTCTGAGTCGCTCCCGTCGCCGTCGCCATTCGGGTCCCAGTGCCGGTTTGGGTCGCCGATGAAGACATCGGCGTCGCCGATGTTCGGCGTGGTCACCGTGAAGCGGAGCACGCGATGCTTCCCGGGCGGCACCCCCCCTTCTTGGAGGGTGCAGAACGTTTCCTTCAGCTCCTGGTCGTACACGACCCACGAGGTCGCCAGCGCCTTGCTGTCGACGATCAGGTCGGGTGTGCCGTCGAGGTCCTGGACGTGCGCGAACTGCGGGCCCGAGACGGCGGAGCGATCGGGGGAGCTGCAGGCGTTGAGCGCGGCCGCCACCGCGAGCGCGAGGGTGATGGGACGGTACATGGGGCACCTCCGGTGTGAGGGAGCATGACGCTCAATGGATGCCGCCTCCCGCAAACTGCTTGACGAGGTCGCCGACGACGGCCTTCGCGTCGCCGAACAGCATCCACGTATTGTCGAGCACGTACAACTCGTTGTCGATGCCGGCAAAGCCGGGGTTCTTGCTGCGCTTCACGGCCAGGACCGTCTTCGCCTTGTCGGCGTCGATGATCGGCATGCCGTAGATCGGCGTGTTCTTGGCGTAGCGGGCGGCGGGATTGACGACGTCATTCGCGCCGAGCACCAGGGCGACGTCGCACTGCGGCATCTCGGGATTGATTTCGTCCATCTCGACGAGCGCGGAGTAGGGAATGTTGGCCTCGGCGAGGAGGACGTTCATGTGTCCCGGCATCCGGCCCGCGACCGGGTGAATCGCGAACTTCACGGACACACCGCGCTTGGTGAGCTGGTCGTACAGCTCGCGCACCTTGTGCTGCGCCTGCGCCACCGCCATCCCGTACCCGGGGATGATGACGACCGACCGCGCCTGCTCGAGCAGCTGCGCCCCGCCTTCCACCGATTCCTGCTTCCAGACCTTCTGCTCGCCCGCCGCGACCGCCGGCAGCGCCTTTCCGAACGCCCCGAACAGCACGTTGGTAAACGAACGGTTCATGGCACGGCACATGATGATGGACAGAATCAGGCCGCTCGAGCCGTCGAGCGCGCCGGCGGTAACGAGCAGCTTGTTGTCCAGGACGAATCCCATCGCCACGGCGGCGAGCCCGGCGTACGCGTTCAGGATCGAGATGACGGTGGGCATGTCGGCGCCGCCGATCGGGATGATGAGGAGCACCCCGAAGATCAGCGCCAACGCCGCGATCGCCACGAACACCTGTCCGCCCCACGGGGCGGCGGGATGCAACACCAGGACCACACCGAGGACCGCGGCGATCGCCAGCACGCCGATGTTCACGACGTTCTGGCCGGGATAGGTGACGGGCCGCTGCGGGATCCAGCGGACCTCCTGCAGCTTGCCGGCGGCCATGAGACTGCCCGTGAACGTCAGAAACCCGAGGATCACTTCGACGACGAGGGCGCTCATCCGGAAGGGCGTGAGCTGCGCCGCGTGCTCGCCGAGCCAGAGAAAATACTCCGCCGTTCCCACGAGGCCGGCCGCCAGGCCGCCAAACGCGTGGGAGAGGGCCGTGCGCTGCGGGACCGCGGTGAGCGGCACCCGCGACAGCGGCACGCCCACGAGAAACCCCGCGAGGATCGCGAGCACGATCCAGCCGTGATGCACGATGGCCGGCTGGAACCACGTCACGAGCACCGCCACGCTCATGCCCGTCACCCCGGCGAACACACCGCGGCGCGCGGTCTTGGGGTCGTTCATCCAGTACAGCGCAACGATGAACAGCGCCGTGGCGAGCACGGCGGCGAGCTCCCCGACGAGTCGCATCACTGCTTCTTGAACATCTTGAGCATGCGGTCGGTGATCAGGAATCCGCTCACGATGTTCGTCATCGACGCGAACAGGGCGATCGCCCCGAGGATCCGGATCAACCGCGGGTAGTCGGCCCCGGTGACGACGATCGACCCTACGACCGCGATGGCCGAAATCGCGTTGGTCAGCGACATCAGGGGCGTGTACAGCAGGCGCGACACGCGGCGGATAACGCCGAGCCCGATGAACGTCGCCAGGACAAACACGAACAGCATCGATCCGAACTCGCTCATGGCTTGCGCACCTCGCCGGCGTGAGTGACACACGTGTCGCGGATGATGGGGTCCTCGAAATCGAGACGCAGCCGGCCGTCCTGGACGACGTGCCCCAGGAACGCCGACAGGTTCTTGCCATACATCTGGCTCGCATGCAGCGGCAGTGTGCTGGGGAGGTTCAGGGGCCCGAGGATCGCGACGCCGTGTCGCACGATCTCCGATCCGGGCTCGGTGAGCTCGCAGTTCCCTCCCGTCTCGGCGGCGAGATCGACGATCACCGAGCCCGGCTTCATGCCCTGCACCGCGGCGGCGGTGATCAACACCGGCGCCTTCTTCCCCGGGATGGCCGCGGTGCTGATCACGATGTCGGCGTCCTTCGCGGCGGCCGCGAGGAACGCGAGCTCCTTGCGGTGCGTCTCTTCGGACAGCTCCTTGGCGTATCCCCCCGCCGTCTCGGCGTGCTCGTCGATCGCCATCTCGAGAAACACGGCCCCGAGACTTTGCACCTGCTCCTTCACCGCGGGCCGCACGTCGAAGGCGGAAACCATCGCCCCGAGCCGACGCGCCGTGGCGATCGCCTGGAGTCCGGCGACGCCCGCGCCCAGCACCAGGACGCGCGCGGCGGGCAGCGTTCCCGCCGCCGTCACGAGCATCGGCAGAAACCGGCCCGTGGCGGTGGCAGCGAGCAGCACCGCCTTGTAGCCTGCGACCGTGGCCTGGGACGAGAGGACATCCATCGGTTGCGCCCGCGTGATCCGCGGCAGGAGCACCAGGCTGAACGCGGTGAGCTTGCGCTGCGCGAGGCGTTGGACGAGCGACGCGTCGCTGCCGGGCTGAAAGGCCGCGACGAGTGCGCCGCCTTCGCGGTACCGCTCGACGTCCGCCGCCGCCGGCGCCTGCACCTGCAACACGACGTCGGCCTGCCCCAGCACGGCCGCCCGGTCGGCAATCGTCGCCCCGGCGGCCTGGTAGGCCTCATCAGGGCAGAACGCCGCCACCCCCGCGCCGCGCTCGATCGCGACCTCGAAGCCGGCCTTGACGAGGCGCCCGGCCGCCTCGGGGACGAGCGCGACCCGCCGCTCGTTCGCGGCCACCTCCTTCGGCACGCCGACCCGCATCCGGTCCCTCTCCCCTCACCCGCGCGGGAGCTGGGGCCGCTCGCGCTGCTGGGCGAGCATGCGTTCGGCGAAGTCCACGCGCTCGGCTAGGTCGTTGAACTCCCGCTGCAGCGCTTCGAGCCGGACCTCCATCTCCTCGATGCGCCGCTCGGCGCGGCCGCCCAGGTGCCCCGGCGGCTCATCGGGCACCCAGCGCCGCAGCGGCAGGTCGTCGCTGTCGCGGAACTCGCCGGAGGCGAGCAGGATGATGTCGTACAACCACCAGAACCCGAGCCCGCCGAAGGTGCAGATCATCCCCAGTCCGGTCCCCGTCTTCCCGACGTAGAACCGGTGTAACCCGAAGAACCCACCCAAGAAGCCGAGCGCGAGCGCGACGCCGCGGGAGCGCTCACTGACTTGCGGCTCCCGCGGCGAAGGTTGCGCATCGGTCTCCCCGCTGTACGCGTCGCGGTACGGCATGCCCGATACTACGGGGCGCCGTGCGGCGCGGCAAGCAAGTGTCGCAGCGCGGGCTCGATCGTCCCGCACCGGAAACGAAAGCCGCCGGCGCTGAGCCGGGCGGGCCGCACGCGTTGGCCGCCCATCATGACCGACGCCGCTTCCGCGCCGAACGCGAGCTGCAGGGCAAACGGAGGGACAGGGATCACCGCCGGCCGACTCAGCACGCGGCCCAACGCCCGAGCGAACTCGCCGTTGGTCACGGGCTCCGGCGCCGTGACGTTGATCGGACCGCCGATCGAGTCGTTCGCGAGCAGCTGCGACACCACCTCGACCACGTCATCGAGCGCGATCCAGCTGAAGTACTGATGGCCGGAGCCGAGCGGACCGCCCAACCCGAGGCGGAATGGGATCAGCATCTTGGCGAGGGCCCCGCCCCGGGGAGAGAGGACGACGCCGAATCGCAGGTGCACGACGCGGATCCCCGCGGCCGCCGCGGGCGCCGCCGCCGCCTCCCAGTCGCGCGCGACGCGCGCCAGGAAATCGTCGCCCGGCTTGCTCGCTTCGGTCAGATCCTCGGCGCCGCGGTCGCCGTAATACCCGACCGCGGATGCGGTGAGCAGGACGCGGGGACGCCGCCCCAGCGCGGCGATCGCCTCGCTCAGGAGCCCTGTTCCGGACACCCGGCTGTCACGGATTCGAGCCTTCTTCGCGGCGGTCCAACGCCCGAACACCGGTTCCCCAGCGAGATGGACGACCACGTCGCCGCCCCAGCGATCGAGCGCCTCACGGTCGATCGTCCCAAGGGCGGGATACCAGGCGATGGCGTGCTCGCCAGGTCGCACCGCGCGGCGCACGAGCCGCGTGACGTCGTGCCCGTCGCGGACGAACCGGGCGGCGAGCGCGGTCCCGATCAGGCCGCTCATCCCGGTCACGGCGATCTTCACGCGGGCAACACGGCCTCCGCCTCGATCTCCACGAGCATCGCGGGGTCGACGAGGCCGCTCACCTGCACCATCGTCGCCGCGGGCCGGATACCTCCGAGGATCTCCCCGTGCGCGCGCCCGACGAGCTCCCAGTCTTTGATGTTCGTGACGTACATCCGCGTGCGGACCACGTGTTGCAAGGACGCCCCAGCCCGCACGAGGGCGCGCTCGATGTTGCGCAGCGCCTGCACCGTCTGGGCGTAGGGGTCGCCCGGCCCCACAATCCGGCCCGCCTCGTCCGTGGCCGTCGTGCCGGCGACGTAGATGTGCCGGCCGACGCGCACCGCGCGGGAATAACCGATGACCGGCTCCCAGGGAGCCCCGCTTGAGTAGTTGCGCCGATCCATGGCTGTAGTGTACAACCTCCTTCATGGGAGGATCTATGAGCGAACGAGAGCGATTCCTTGCAAGCTGGGAACGGGAGTATCCCGTCACGATGAAAGTGCTGCGGGCCTATCCCGCCAGTAAGGCCGATCTCAAGCCGCATCCCAGGGCCCGCTCGGCGACCGATCTCGCCTGGACGTTCGTATTCGAGGGATTCGGCGCCAGCCAGGCAGTGGACGGCGAGTTCAAATTCCCGCCGCCGGACATGCCGCCCAAACCCGGCACGTGGGAGGGCGTCGTCGCTGAGTGCGAGCGGGGGTTCCGGTGGCTCGCCGACAAGGTCCGGAAAGCGGACGAGTCCTTCCTGAACACGACGGTCAAAACCGTCACCGGGCCGAAGCGGACGAGCGACGTGCGGCGGCTCGACTTCCTGTGGCAGACGCTCATGGACATGGTGCACCACCGCGGCCAGCTGACGGTCTACCTGCGCATGGCCGACGGCAAGGTGCCGTCCATCTATGGACCTTCGGCGGACGAGCCCTGGAACTAGGCCGAGTGAGTTTTGAGCGGTTAATCCGGATAGATCGCCGGGAGCCCGCGCGCTAAGTTCCCCCTCGTGACTCCCGAGCACCGCTGGCGCATCGTCCTGGCACGCGACCGTCGTTACGACGGCGCCTTCGTGTACGCCGTGCGCTCGACAGGCATCTACTGCCGCCCCTCGTGCGCCAGCCGCCGTCCGCGGCGCGAGCAGGTCAGCTTCTATCCCATTCCCGAGGCCGCCGAGCAGGCGGGATTCCGCGCCTGCCGCCGCTGCCGGCCGGCCGACGTGAACGGCACCGACCCCGCCGTGGCGCTGGTGCGCGAGGCATGTCGCACGCTCGACGCGCCCGAGCCGCCGCGGCTGGAGGCGCTGGCGACCCGCCTGGGCACGCCGCCGCGCCGCCTGGCGCGCGCGTTCAAGCGGGTGCTCGGCGTTTCCCCCAAGCAGTACCGCGACGCGCGCCGGGTGGCGCGCTTCAAATCCGCATTGAAACGGAGGCCCCACGTGAGTCCCGCTGTTTACGAAGCCGGCTACGGCTCGTCGAGCCGTGTCTACGAGCGCGCCGATGCGCAGCTCGGCATGACCCCCGCGACCTACGCGCGCGGCGGCGCCGGCGCCGAGATCGCCTACGCCGTCGTCCCGTCCCCGCTCGGTCGCCTCCTCGTCGCGGCCACGACGCGGGGGATCTGCCGCATCGGCCTCGGCGACGACGCCGCGACCCTCGAGGCCGATCTCACCGCCGAGTTCCCCGCCGCGCGGATCCGCAAGGACCGGGCCGGCCTCGAGCAGTACGTGACGGCGATCGTGGAGTACTTGGACGGCCGGGAGCCGCATCTCGACCTCCCGCTCGACATTTGGGCAACCGCATTCCAGCGGCGGGTGTGGCTGGAGCTGCAGCGTATTCCGTACGGCAAGACGCGGTCCTACGCCGACGTCGCCCGCCGGATCGGACAGCCCACGGCGACCCGGGCGGTGGCAAGGGCGTGCGCGACGAATCCGGCGGCACTGGTGATCCCCTGCCATCGAGTCATCCGCGAGGATGGAGAGATGGGGGGATACCGGTGGGGGTCGGAGAGAAAGCGAGCCTTGATAGCTCAAGAAGCTGGGAAAGGCAAAGACTAGCCTTTGCCTTGCCCCGTTTTCTAGTGCACGGGTATCCAGTAGCTCACCTTGATCGCCAGGAAATTGTCTCCTCTCGCCCCAAACGAATCCCACAGCTCCCGGAACCCGACCAGCTGTCCCCGCTGATCGTTCGCCCCTCGGTTCTGGGCCCACACGAGGAAGAACGTGCTCCCCGGGCGCCACTCCCAGCGCAGCACGACGTTGCTCCGCAGCGACAGCCTGTTGAAGTCCGGATTGGGAATCGTGTCCTGGAAGACGCCGTCGCTCACGGCGTAATCTCCGTTGGCCAACCGCGTGCTGGTCGTCCCGCCGGTGCCGTATTCGCGCAGCCGGAACGTGCGCGGCTGCGCCAGCTCACCCAGTCCGTAGTAGCGCCCGCTTGCCGCGAACGGCTCGGCATAGATCTCGAGCGTGAGGTCCGGCCCGAGCGTGTAGTTGGCGCGCAGCTGGAGTGAGAACGTGCTCTGGTCGATGCGGCTGAAGACGTAGCGGGAGCTGTCCCCGGGCGACGACACGGTATCCACGAGCGTCGTGATGTACTGCCGGGGCCTGATCTCGCGCAGGTAGTTCGGCGTGGCGGACAGCTGGAAGCGGGTCGACGGGCGGATGGAGAGCCCGCCGCTCAGCCGGTACGTCTCGCCCCCCAGCTCGTCCTCGCCATAATAGACGCGGGCGTTCCAGGAGGTCTTCGCCCCGAAGCTGCTCCCGAGGCGCACGACGTAGTTCCACGACTGGGCTGTCGCCATCGTGGGGCCGCCGCGCGTCGCCGAGTGATCGAAGGCCCGCGGCCAGAAGTCGAAGTAGGTGTTCAGCGTCCAGAAGTTGCGGAACGTCAGGTCAACGGCGGGCTCGATGTAGAGGTACTGCCGGTCGCCGCCGAAGTCGAATTCGGTGCCGCTGAAGATGGACGCCCCGTAGTTCTGGAACTTCCCGCGCGGCTTCGTCTGCCGGTAGCGTAGCCCGGCGAACCCGTAGCGGCCGTCGGCGTTGCCGAGCCGTCCCGCATCGTTCGGATCGTATCCCGGAGCTTCCCATCCCGTCTCGAGGTCGAACAACCAGCTCCCGCTGGTCTTGCGGAACCAGAGGTCCGCGACGGAGCCGCTCAGGGACGTGCGCGCCGGATCGTAGTGCACGTAATCCGCATCCGGCCGCTGGAAGAAATGCACCCCGGAGCGCTGCACCCGATTGATCGATGCGGTGTCGCCGCGGATGTTGCTGAACCCGAGCCAGCCACGCAGCTCGTAGGCGCCTCGGTCCCAGCGCAGGATCCAGTCGGTGCCGCCGGCGTACGCCTGCCGATTGTAGCGGCCCAGGAGGAACGGGTCGCTTCCCAGATCGCGCTGGACGGTGGTCAACGTCACGCCCACGACCGACCGCGAGGCGCCCAGCTCCTGCTGGACCCGCACGACCCCGTACCCCGCGGGCGGGGCCACGACCGCGCTCCCGTACGTCGCCGTCGCCGAATCGTACGTGCGGACGTACTCCCGCGACGTCACGGCCGCCAGGCCGCCGAGGGAGAACCCCGACGCGAGCCGCCCCGTGACCTTCGCGGCGCCGAGGATCGTCGCGTTCTGGGGGCATTCCCGGTAATCCCCCAGCCTCGGGCACCCCGGCCGCTGACCGATGCGGCGAGAATAGAAGTAGCTGGGTCCGTTCCCGCGCAGCAATTGCGCACCCTCGGTGAAGAACGGCCGTTTCTCGTCGAAGAAGACCTCAAACGCCCCGAGATTGACCACGGCGGGATCGGCCTCGACCTGGCCGAAGTCCGGGTTCGCGGTCGCGTCGAGGGTGATGTTGGGACCGAGCCCCATCTTGAGGTCCGCGCCGCCGCGGGCCTCGAGGTTCTTGCCGTCATCGAAGGGATTTCGCGGATCGCGCCCGCCGGTCAGCGTCGCGTTGCCCGCCGAGTACGGCGCCAGCTCGAGACGGCGCGTCGGCTTGATGCCCTCGATCCCCACCAGCTCGCCCATGAACGACGACCAGCCGGTGCGATTCGTCGGCACCGGGATCCAGAACACGTCCTCGCTCGTCGCGGGGTTCCAGTGGTCGGCGTTGAAGCCCCACACCTGCACCGGTTGGTCGGTAAAGCGCAGCTGGGAAAACGGAATGCGCATCTCCGCGGTCCAGCCCAGGGAATCGATGTTCGCCTTGGCTTCCCACACGGGGTCGAACCCCGCGTCCAAGTTGTATTCGTTGTCGGTCGGGTGATACCAGTCCATCCGCACGCCCGACGCCGTCACGCCGAACGAATACGCCGTGCGCCGGTCGTGGTAGCTGTCGAACGACACCCAGAGGTGATCGGACTGGGAGGTGTTGTCGCGACGCGAGAGCGGTGCCTGAAGCTTCGAGGGATCCTTGCTGTACATCCGCGCGCCGACGTACAGCGCGTCCCCGTCGTAGACGAGGGCGATGCGCATGCTGTCCGTCGGGGGCGCCCCTTCCTTCGGCATCTTCTGCGTGAAGTCGGTGATCCACGGCGCCGAGCCCCACGCCGGCTCGTCGAGCGTGCCGTCGAGCTTGATACCGGCGCTCTCCAGCCGCACCGCCCGGACCTGCTTGAGGGGAGGCGCGGGCGACGGCGGCGGAGTCGTTTGCGCCGCGAGGTGCACGGCGAGGAGCGGGACGGCGGCGAGCGGCCAGCGGCGCACGA
>DASXUE010000026.1:0-50474 GCA_036505055.1 Gemmatimonadales bacterium
GAACTTCACCGCCTCGTCCACGAGGCCGTGGATCTCGGCATCGAGGGCATCGAGGCCGGCCTGGTCCATCACCCCGTCTTCCTTGAGCTTCTCGGCGAGGTGGGCGATCGGGTCTTTCTTCTTCTGCTCCTCGACCTCGTCCTTGGTCCGATACACGCCGTGGAGCGGATCGGACATCGAGTGGCCCATGTAGCGGTAGGTGCGGACCTCGAGCAACGTGGGATGGCCGCCCTTGCGCGCCCGTTCCACCGCGCGCCTGGTGGCGTCGTAAACGGTGAGGGCGTTCATGCCGTCCACCAGCTCGGCCGCCATATCGTAGCTGCAGGCGTGCTCGACCACGTCGGTCACCGCCGCCACCCGCTCGAACGCCGTCCCCATGCCGTATCGATTGTTCTCGCACAGGAAGATGACGGGCAGCTTCCATACCGACGCCATGTTCAGCGTCTCATGAAACGCCCCGATGTTCACGGCGGCTTCGCCGAAATAGCAGAGGCACACCTGATCGCCGCCCCGGTACTTGATGCCGAACCCCATTCCCGCCGCCAGGGGGATGTGCCCGCCGACGATGCCGTGGCCACCCATGAAGCGGCGCTGCGCGTCGAACAGGTGCATCGAGCCGCCTTTGCCCTTGGAGCAGCCCGTCGCTTTGCCGAACAGCTCCGCCATGACCGCTCCCGGCGGAATGCCGCGCACCAGGGCCTGGCCGTGCTCGCGGTAGGAGCAGATGACGTAGTCGTCGTCGCGCAGCGCCGCGAGGCTGCCGGTCGCCACCGCCTCCTGCCCGATGTAGAGATGACAGAAGCCGCCGATCTTGCCGAGGGCGTAGGCTTCGGCCGCCTTTTCCTCGAAGCGGCGGACCAGCAGCATCTGGCGCAGCAGCCGGCGATGCAGCTCGACCTGGCTCTGGTCTCTCGCGGATTGTGCCGGCGCGCTCGCCACCCTCGTGCTCATCGGGCTACCGGGCCGCCGTCGCGCTCTCGACCTGCTCCCACGCGTGATAGCTGGAGCGGACGAGCGGGCCCGACTCGACATGCCGGTAACCCATCGCGAGCCCGAGGCGCTTCAGCTCGGCGAACTCGTCGGGCGTGTACCAGCGCGCGATCGGCAGGTGGCCCTCGGACGGACGCAAGTATTGGCCGAGGGTGAGAATGTCGACCTGTTGAGCGCGCAGGTCGCGCATCGCGCCCAGCAGCTCGTCCCACTCCTCCCCGAGACCGCAGATGATCCCTGACTTCGTGAGCTGCGCGGGATCGAGCTCCTTGGCGCGCCGCAACAGCTCGAGGGCGCGCGCGTAGCGGCCCCCCGGGCGCGCGATGCGGTACAGGCGCTCGATGGTCTCGAGGTTGTGGTTGACGATGTCGGGCCCCGCCTGCACCACGTAGCGCAGCGCTTCGGCGTCCCCCTTGAAATCGGGGATCAGCACCTCGACGGACACGTCGGGGACCCGCCGCCGCAGCTCCGTGATGCAGGCTGCGAAGACCTCGGCTCCGCCGTGCGGTAGGTCGTCGCGATCCACGCTCGTGATCACGACGTGGCGCAGTCCCATCTGGGCCACCGCCTCGGCCAGGCGCACCGGCTCACCCGAGTCCAGCGGGGCCGGCGTCCCGTGCGCCACGGCGCAATAGGAGCAGTTGCGCGTGCACACGTCACCCAGAATCATGAACGTGGCGGCCTTGTGCTCCCAGCACTCCCCGATGTTGGGGCAGTGGGCCTCCTCGCAGACCGTGTGGAGCTTCAGGTCACGCATCATGTGCTTCAAGGCGACGTAGTTCGGCCCCCCGGGCGCCTTGACCTTGAGCCAGGGCGGCTTGCGCGGAGCCTCGGATCTAGGGGGGGTAGGCGTGATCTGCGTGAGGGTGGAGGGCATAGGGGTCGAAGATAGTGATCTCAAAGGTGCTCTGGTAGGCCAAAATTCAACCAGACGGTTGATCACCACGCCGCTCCTTGAGGCGGCGCAGCTCCTCCGCCAACTCGTCCGAAGTGCTCAGGGTACCGTCGGCGATTTCGGCGATCTCCTCGGCGGCCCGCCACTGGCGCTCCAGCTCCGCCACCTCGGCCCGCTCGTCCACGGCCATCTCGAGCGCCAGGCGCCGCTCGGGGCGGAGCGACCGGAGCGTCAGCTCGCGTCGCGCGACGTCGCGAATGAGCGGGTCGGGTCCGCCGACCGCGTCGACCACGCGTGCCGCGTCCTCCGCCCGTTTGCGGCCGGTGCGCGTGACGTTGAGGTAGGTCAGACCCTGGCGCAGGACCTGCACGGCGTCGCCACCGACGAGCTGGGCTCCCTCGCGATGACACTGGGGGCAGCTCAGCACGACGGCAACTTCGGCGTGGGCGTCTGGAACAACGCGAGCGTGTTGCACGTGCTTGGCCCGAAGCTGCATCAGGGCGCCGCAGTGGGCGCAAATCGGCGGCTCGGCCAGCACCACGCGGCGGTTGCCTACGAGGCCGACGTACACCCACTCGCCGACCCGGTGCAGGTTCCACGCGAAAAACCCCAGCCCGCCGCCAGCCGCGACGCTGGCGGCGACGCCAAGCCCGACCGCGACGACGGTCAACGGAACCACGACCTTCATGCGCTCGCGTTGGCGCGAACGCAGCCGTTCCCCGTAGCGCCAGGTTGCCAGCTCGACGCGCAGTGGTTTGCCCACCCGGACGAGGTCGTAGCTCTGCCAGCGGATCAACGACACCTGATCGGTACTGGCGGCGACCCGTCCTTCCCCCGCCGCGCGCGCCACCGCCTCGATCTTTTCCCAGCGCTCTTCGAGCGGCGTGAGATTCCAGCGGCTGCACTTCGCGCAGATGACCCACAACCGTCCCTTCCACTCGTCGAAGGCGAGCCGCCGGCCGACGCCCAGGCCGGAGGGGCCGCCGTCGCCGCCGAGCGCGGCATTGCAGAAGGCGCAGGTCTTGAACATGGCGGTCAGCTGAAGGTGCGTGCAGGGGAGAACGGCGCGAGGTCCACGTCCGTCGCTTCCCCGGCCAGCAGGCTTCCCATGATGTCCCCGGTGAGAGCGGCGAGGAGCATGCCGTTCCGGCCGTGCCCGGTCGCGTACCACAGCCCGGCGAGGTCGGGGTCGGGGCCCACGATGGGGCGGCCGTCGGGCGTCACGGGGCGGAGACCCGCCCAGGTGCGGGAGAACGGCGCGGCGCTGAGAGCGGGGAGGAGGCGGGCGGCGCCGCGCCGAATCTGCGCGAGGCCCGCCTCGGTCACGCGCGAGTCGAACCCGGCATGCTCCATCGTGCTGCCGAGCAGCGCCTCACCACCGCGCGCCACAACGTAGGTGTGATCGTGGAACGCGATGGCTGGCGGGGTTCCCGAAGGCCACGGCGCGGCGGCCATTTGGCCGCGGACGGGCTCGACGGGGAGCGAGCGGGGCAGGCCGGCGATAAGAGGCGACCAGGCGCCGGCCGCGAGCACGACGTGCTCGGCGTGCACCGGGCCCGCCGCGGTCGCCACCCCCGCCGCGCGGCCACCGGCGGCGGTAATACGCTCGACGGGCGCCGTGACGGCCGTTGCGCCGAGGCGCCGGGCGTCGGCGAGGAGGGCGCGCGTCAGCGCGATGGGATCCACCGCACCGTCTTCGGGGGCGAACAGGGCACCGCGGCAATCGGGGGCCATACCGGGGAAACGCTCGAACACGTCTTCCGGCTCCAGCCAGTCGCACCGCAGGCCCGCCTGACGCTGGCCCGCGACGGCCTCGCGCAGCCGTTCGGCGGCGGGGTCGTCGAACGTCATCGAGGCGATGCCGGGGCGCCAGAAGCCGATATCGATCCCGGTCGTTTCACGCAGCGCGGGCGCCAGCGCTTCGTAGAGATCGCGGGCCCTCACGGCCAACGCGCGCAGCCAGTCGTCGGTGGGCTCGATCTGCGCAGCAAGCATGCCGGCGGAGGCTGCGGAGGCGCTGGCGGGGTCGGGGCCGGGCTCGCACACGGCCACCCGCAGGCCGCGCAGGGCGGCGGCTCGGGCGCAGGCGGCGCCGATGACGCCGCCGCCCACCACCACGACTTCACACCGCGAAACTTTGTGCGACATTTAGGCGTACGCCGGGATCACGGACCAGACACCTGGGAGGGTACCATGTTCCGGAGCATAGTGGGCTTCGCGCTGCTCGCCGTGGTGGCGTGGTTGGCCCTGAAGTTAGTCTTCGGCGTCCTCGGCACACTGGTCGGGCTCGCGATGACCGTCCTGTGGCTCGCCGCCATCGGCTTCCTCTTCTATCTCGCCCTGCGCCTGATCAGCCCCAGCACGGCGGACCGGGTGCGTGATATGATCAAGGGGCGTCCAGCCGCGTAAGCACGGCCCACGCGATCAGCGGGAACAGGATCTCGTGGTGGCCGGTGAGCTGGATGCCCCGTCCACCGGCGAGCGTGGGCCGCTCGACCACGTTGACCCGCGGCCGGTAGTGGCGCTGCATGTCGCAGTCGCAGGCCGTGAAATTCGTCGGCTTCCCGCCGTGCAGGTTTCGAGCGACCGTCAGCGCCTTGAGGAACACCTCGGGCATCACGACGGCGCTCCCCAGGTTCAAGACCACGCCGCCGCCGTCCAAGTCGGGAAGGATGCCGGCCAGCCGCTTGAAGTCCCGGTGGCTGGTGGCGCCGAGGGCGGCGCCATCGGCGCTGGGATGCTGATGGATGATCTCGGCCCCGACGGCGGCGTGCACCGTCACGGGGACGCCCAGCTCGGCGCACGCGACCAGCACCGATACTCCCCGGCCGGGCAAATCCTTGCAGGCACGCAGGTATTCGGCGAGGGCTTCGCCGGCGCCCTGTTTGCTGGCGGCGCCGCGGGCCAGCGCCGCGTTCATGTCTCGGCCCGTCTCCTCTGCCATCCCGAAGGTCCCGTCGCCGAGCCCCGCGGCGACATCCTCGCTCGTGCCGCCGTAGGCGGCGAGCTCGAAGTCGTGGATCGCGGCGCTCCCGTTCATCGCGACGTGGGTGATCGCGCGGCGCCGCATCAGCTCGATCAGCAGCGGCGCGAGGCCCACCTTGATCACGTGTCCGCCCAGCATCGCGACGATGGCGCGCCGTCCGGCCGCCGCGGCGATCTGATCCACGACGTAGCGCACGTCCTTGGCGGCGAGGATCGCGGGGAGCGCCGCCCAGAAGGCGGCGAAGCTCCGGTCCGCGGCGGGCGGATGGGCGAGCAGCGAAGGATCGACTTTGTTGGGGCGTTGCGCGATGGGGACCGTCTTGAGGCGGGCGAAGTCGGCTTCACGGTAGTCCGTCATGGCTGCTCCGGCGCGGAAAAGGCCTTGAGCTTCAACGTCACCTGACCGAACGAGAAGTTCGACTGAATCGCCAGCACGATGCGCCGTGCGTCGTCCGAGATCCACATGCGCGTCTCCGATTTCTCCGCGAAGATCCCCCGGCCCTGCGGGATCTTGGGACGCACCACCAGGGCGTTCCACTTCCGCCCCGCCACGCTCACGCGCTCGCGCTTCAAGACTTCCACGATCACCGGGTTGCGGTCGGGCCGGAAATAGCGCGTGTACTGGTAGCGCTTGCCCAGCTCCAGCGGGACGGTGCGGATCCAATAGAGGAAGGCGGCGTCGTCCAGCGGATCGGCCACGGTGGCGAAGGTGGTGTCGCGGCCTTCCTCCCGATAGAACCCGGAGTCGGGATAGATCTCGTAGTGGCGCTCGCGGTGCCGGTCCCGCTCGTCCTGAATCGAGCGGAACCGCCGCGACCGGAAGTCGCAGCGGCCGACCCACGACTCGAGCGTCTGGTCGAGGTGGTACCAGAGCGCCCCGCCCGAGATGCGGAACTGGAAATGCACCGTCTCCACGCCGCGCACGGTATCGATGCCGGCCACCTCCATGACGGCGGTGCCCACGTTGAACAGGCCGTATTTCGCCTGGTAGGTCAGGCGCTCCCCGATGGGGAACGGCACCTCGGCGCTCGCAGTGGGGGGAGGGGGGGGAGGAGGGGGAGCGGGCGTTTGCGCCCGGAGCGGGGCGATGGCCAAGACGAGCGCGGCGAGCGCGCGGCGGGCCGCCCGGATCGCCCCGCGCGCCCGCCACGCGGCCAGCAGCTCCTGCCACGGCTTGACGCGGGACGGACGCTGCCTCAGGTCGTAGCGGGCGGCGGTCGGAACCGTGTCCAGCCGGCGCGCGTGCGGAGCGAGCCGGGCCAACAGCTCGGCGTTGGCCGACCACCCGTTGGTCGTCAGGAGCGGCGCCTGCGGATTCGCGCGCGTCGCCTGGCGCAGCACGATGAGGCGCAGGGCCGTGAATCCCGACATGCTGTCCCGCACGCCGCTCACGCGGAGCAAGTGCGGCGCCCAGCGGCGCGCCCAGCGTTCCCCCCACGACGGCGCGCCTCCCCCCCCGCCCGGCGTGCTGGCGAGCTGCTCCCCCACGACCAGATCCGCTCCCGACTCGAGCCGCTTCACCATGTCTTCCATCGCTTCCGGGGCGTGCACGAAGTCAGCATGGAGGGTGATGGCGCAGTCCCGCTTGGGCCGATCCGTGTGTTGCAGGGAGCGCCGCAGCAGCTCCTCGAGGCTCCGGGCGTATCCCTGGCGCTCGCGGTGGGTGACGACCGTCATCGGCAGCACCCGGGCGTAGGTGGCGAGGGCGTCCGCCGTGCCGTCGGTCGAGGCGTCGTCGCACGCCAGGATCTGGTACTCCCGCGCGAAGGCCGTGAACACCTGCCGCACCTTCCAGAGCACGAGGCCCGCGGTACGCGCTTCGTTATGGACCGGGACGCAGACGTAGATCATGGCCCTGCAATCTAGAGGAGGGAGCGATAGACGGCCAAGACGCCGCGCGCCATCGCGGAAGCCGTGAACCGCTCGGGAAGCGGCATGCGGGATGCGGGATGCGCGAGGGCCGCGACGACCTTACGGGCCAGGGCCTCTGCATCTCCTATCGGGACGAGCGCGTCGGCCGGCAGGATCTCGGGAATGCCGCCGCCCGCCGTCGCGACGACGGGCCGGTCGAGCGCGAGCGCGTTGAGAATGACGCTCCCCATTCCTTCTTCCTTGGATGACATCACGAACACATCAGCCTCCCGGATCAGGGCATCGGCTTCCTCTACATACCCCAGCAGGTGGACCCGATCGGCTAACTCGAGCCTGGCAATCTCCGCTGCGAGGGACCCGCGGAGCTTCCCCTCGCCTGCGATCACCCAGTGCAGGTCGGGGCGGCGCGCGCGCGCGTGGTGCGCGGCCTGGATCAACGTCTGCTGGTCCTTGTGATCGACGAGCGCGGCGACGTTCGCGGCGATCGGCGTTCCGGGCTCGAGGCTGAGCCGGCCGCGGACGTTGAGGGGCCGGCGTGCCGAGGCCCGGACTTCGGCGGGATCGATGCCGGACGGAATGACGCTGATTTCCGTCGCCGGCAGGCCGTCCTGGACCAACACCGCCTTCACCGCCTCGGAGATCGCGATGATGCGGGCCGCCGCCCGCCAACCGCCGAAGCGCCCAATATGAAAGTCCACGCGGCGCGTTCCGATGATGCGCGGGAGCATGTCACCGACCTCCTGTGCTCCCCCAAGGAAGAACAGGGCCGTGTATGCTCGGAGGGTACGGCGCGCCGCGACGGCGAGCCACAACGCATGGCTGTCGTGGGTGTGCACGATGTCGGGCCGAAAATGGACGATCGCACTGAACACGGCCGCCCATGCGCGGGGATCGAGTCCCATCGCCCAGGCGGCATCGCGTGTCGGCACCTGATCGGCGCGCGCGCGCCGAGCCAGCTCGCTGTCGGCCCGCGTAACCAGGAGCTGTTTGACGTCCGCCTCCCGCGCCAGCTCGCGGCACAGCAGCCGCACCTGATTCTGGCCGCCGCGCCACTCGCGGCCGGAAGCCACCTGCAGGACCCGCATCCGGGAGGGAGGGGCTACGCCGGCGCCTTGACGACCGCGGCCAGCACCCGCCGCAGCTCGTCGAGCTTGAACGGCTTCTGGAGGAAGGGGCGGCCCAACTCTTCCAGGAACTTCAGCGTGTCGCCGCGCTGCGTGTCTCCCGTCGCGAAGATGATCCGGTCGGCGACGGCGGGGTGCATCTGCGCCAACGTCTGGTACATCTCGCGGCCGCCGAGGCGCGGCATCCGCAGGTCGCAGATGATCAGGTCGAAGGGCTGGGTGAGCGCGCGTTTCAACGCCTGGCTGCCGTCGAATGCGACCTCGACGGTGTGGCCCCAGCTGCGCAGCGTTGCCTGCATGTAGTGCAGGATGTGCGGTTCGTCGTCGACGACGAGCACCCGCAGGCGCTCGCCGGCAGCCACCTCGGGTTCGACGACCGGGTGCCGCGTAGGCGGCGACAGGCGCCGCGCGGCACCCGGCAGCTCCACCGTAAACGTCGCGCCCGTGCCCGTGCCGGCGTCCACGGTGATCAGTCCGCCGTGCTCCTTCACGATTCCCTGGCAGATCGAGAGGCCCAGGCCGGTGCCCTCGCCCTCCGTCTTGGTCGTGAAGAACGGTTCGAAGACGCGCTGCGCCACCGACTCCGGCATGCCCGGGCCGTTGTCCGCGATCGTCACCGCGACGCCGTCGAGCCAGCACTTCGCGATGATGGTGATGCGGCCCCCGCGTTTCCCCGCAGCCCCGATCGCCTGCGCCGCGTTGTTGATGATGTTCACGAACACCTGCTTGATCTGGCTCGCGTGCACCTCGACCTCGGGGAGGCCCGCCTCGAACTGCAGCGTGGCCTCCACCTTGTGCGCGATGAGCTGGTTCTTGAGCAGGGCGAGGGTCGATTCGAGGATGGGGCGGATGGACTGGAGCTGCCGCTCCCCCTCCTGGCGCCGCGCGAACGAGAGGAGGTTGCGGACGATGCCCGACGCGCGCTCGGCCTCTTGCCGGATGAGCGCGAGCGGCTCCTCCAGGCGTTGGGGCACGTCTTCCGACTCGCCCAGCAGATCGGCGAAGCCCACGACCGAGGCCAATGGGTTGTTCAGGTCGTGGGCGACGCCGGCGATCAACTGGCCGATCGCCGACATCTTCTCCGACTGCAACAGCTGGTCCTGCAGCCGGCGCTTGTCGGTGTGGTCTTCGAACAGCAGGACGGCCGCGCCGGGCTCCCCGGTCGCGACGGCGGAGACGAGCAGGATCCGCTCGCCGGCGCGGACCTCGACCGACGGGCCGCCCGGCATCGCCAGCGCCCGCGCGACCTGCTCCGCCCAGGCCGGGGGGAGCAACGTCAGCCACGGCCGGCCCGGCAGCGCCGTGACGGGGAGCTTGATCAGCTCGGCGAAGACGCGGTTCGCCCGGCGGATGGCCCCCTGGGGGTCGACGTAACAGATCGCCTGTTTAATCGCATCGACCGTCTGTTCCCACTCGCGCTTCCCGCTCGACAGGAGCTCGACGAGGCGCGCGTTCTCGAGGGCGATCGAGGCCTGCGCGAGGGCGGCGCGGACGAAGGTCAGGGCCGCCTCATCGAGCGCGCGCTGGCGGTGGCCTTCGATGGCGACGGCGCCCAGGGCGCGTCCCGCCGCGAGGATCGGCGCGCCGAGCCAGCTCCGCGGCTCCGGAGAACCGGAGCTCAGCGTCGCCTCGAGCTCCGCGGCGCGCGCGGCCACGCGGTCGGGGAAGACGAGCGGTCCGCGGCGCAAGGCGAGCTGGAGCAGCGGATCATCCGTGCTCGCCGGCCGCGGGCCGTTGTGATAGGCGACGACGAGGCTGTTGCTGTCGATGTCCAGCAGCATGATCGACAGGCGCTCGGGGGCCAGATGCTCCGTGAGCGCCCGGGCCACGAGCTCGACGATGGTGACGGGCCGGAACGCGCCCGCGAGCTCCTGCGACAGAGCGGTCAGGCGGTTCAGGGCCTCGATCATTCGTCCAGGAAACGCGTGGGGACCGTCGTCGCGGTCTCGACCAGCGCCTCCGCCGACTTCACGAACCGCACGATGATCGGGAGCGAGCCGATGAGCGCCACCTTGCGCTGCATGATGCCCGCGATGGGGCCCAGCTCCTTCCGAATGATTTGCTTCCAGTACCGGTACTCCGCGGTCAGGACGAACGCCGCGCTTTGCGCTTCGGCCGCGGTGACGAGCTTCGCCTCGCGGCACGCCCCGCGGTCGAGATCGAGCCAGACGCCCACGTCGGCCGCCAGGCCGATCTCCGCCCGTGCGGGGACGACGAGCGCGACGGCGCCGTGCGTCCACTCGAGCGAGGCGGCGCGATAGCCCGGGCTCGCGTTGATCGCGGTCCCGTAGGCCGCCACCCACTCGGGCGAAGGGAAGGGGAGGGGGAGGGAAGCCGCCGTCACGCCACCGCCCGCGCGAATCCGTCGAACAGCGCCCGCTCGGTGAGATCCTCAGGATGCCACTGCACGGCCAGCGTCCACGGCGCCGCCGGGTCGGTGGGCTCCGCCGCCTCGATGACGCCGTCCTCCGCCCACGCCACCGCGCGGAGGCCGGGAGCGACGTCGCGGAGCGCTTGGTGGTGCCGGCTGTTCACGGTCGCGGCCGCCACCCCCAGCGTGCGCTCGAGCAGGGACCCGGGCTCCACGCGTACCTCGTGGCGCGTCTCCTCGCCCGCGTGCGGCACCGGGCCGGGCCGCTCGCTGTCCAGGTCCTGAAACAGCGTGCCGCCGAGCGCGACGTTCAGGATCTGGATGCCGCGGCAAATCGCGAGCACCGGCAGGCGCCGCTCGCGCGCCGCGGCGATGAGGGCGAGCTCCGCGGCGTCGCGCGCAGGATCGGTGTCCTGGAGCTTCGGGTGCGGCGCCGCGCCATAGCGGGCGGGTTCGACATCCTCGCCTCCGGTGAGCACCAGTCCCCGGACCCCGTTCAACGCGGCGGCGGCGCGCGCCGGCGCGAGCAGCGTCGGCACGGCGAGGGGGACGAGGCCGGCGCGTTCGAGCGCATGCACGTAGGCGACGTTGAGGGTGACCCGCTCGCGGCCCTCCACCAGGCGGCGCGGAGCGGTGACGGCCACGAGGGCCGTCACGAGGCGGGCGTGGCGGGCGCCGGGGACGTGGGTGTGCCGAGCAGGGGACAGCGGGGGTTGCTCACGCTCGCCCAATCGACGCGGACGCCGTACAGGTTGAGCGAGGCGGCGCCGCCGGTGATGGTGCCCAAGGTGGGATACTTCTTCGGCTCCTCCGACTCGAAGACCAGCACGCCCATCGCGCGCTGCGACGTGTCGTCGACCACCAGGAGGCCGTAGCCGCCGCTCGTCGGGAAGCCCGGTCCCTCGTACCCGAGCACGATCTTGCCGGCGGCGTCGTAGCCGACCCGCGCCCGCGCCTGCTTCTGCTGGACGACCATCGCGGGAAGGATCTCCGGGAGACCGCGCGGCGCGTCCGTGATGATGGCGCGGGCGTTGAAGAGGCGCTCGCGGATCATCGTCGGGCCGATGATGAGCGCCATGCCGCAAGTGGGGGAGCGAGCGGCGTCGCCGCTGCAGGCCGCCAGCAGGATGGCGAGAGCCGGAATCCGCCGGACCATAGGGTTCAATCTAATACGACCAGACGGCGGTGACCGTGATGGTGCGCCCGGGGGCGAGCGTCTCGGGCACGAGGTTGTAGATGTAGTCGAGGGCGTTGGCGACGAGCACCCGCACGTCGAACGGGCCGCGCGTCCAGCGGGCCCGCAGGTCGAGCACCTTGACCGCGACGCGGCGCGAGTCGACGAAGCCCTCGAGCTCGATCCGCTCGGGACGGCTGGCATAGCGGAAGTCGGCGCCCAGACTGGCCGCGGCGCCGAGCGTGTAGTCGGCACCCAACGCCATGAGGTGCCGGGGGCGGAACGCGAGCGGCTGCGCCGGAGCGCCCGCCCGCGCGAGCTGCTCCGCGTGCAGGTAGGTGTACCCCAGTCCGACCGTGAGCCGGTGCGGGATCGGCGCGGTGAGCACGGTCGCGTCGAGCCCGACCATCCGCGCGCCGACGACGTTCTGGAGCTGGATCCGCGGGCCGTTGATCGTGTCGACCACGAGTCTCGGCTCGATCAGGTCGCGCGCCTCGGTCCAAAACAGCGCCGCATCGAGTCGAGCCAAGCCCCAGAGCGCTGTCGTGTGGCCCAGCTCCATCGACCACGCCGTTTCCGGTCGGAGACTCGGGTTGGGAATGACCTCGAACCCGAGGGCCGTCGTCCGCACGAACCGCTCCGCCATCGTCGGCGCCCGGAACCCGCGACCGGCGGATGCCCGCAGGGTGCCGCCGCCCAGGGGAAGCGTCCCGCCGATCCGTGGGCTCACCACCGCGCTGGGCGAACCCCCGTCCACTGCCAGGAAATCCAGACGCGCCCCGGCGCTGAGCCGGCCGGCGCCCACGCCGTGCTCGCTTTCGCCGTAGGCGGCAAACTCCGACTGGGTGTGGATCCCGAAGATGTCGCTCTCGACCGTCGAGTGCGTGGCCTCCGCCCCCACGGCCACGACGCGCAGCGAATCGGGATGCGCCTCGAGCCGCGCCTCCGCGCCGAACCGATTCGCCACCGCGAACTCGCGGCCATCGGCCCGGATGTCGGTGAAGTGCGTGCGCAGCCACGAGGCCCGCGCCTGCCAGGCCAGCCGGTCCGACGCGATGGTGCGGACCTGAGCCGACAGGTAGCCCTTGCGCGAATCGGTGCGCGCACCGCGCTGGGCCGTATCGATTTTGAAGGGCTGGTAGACCTGCCCGCGGTCCTCGCACTCGCCCCGACGGCACCAGCTCAGCGGCACTTGATACTGGTCGACCGCCCAGGCGCCCGAGACGTCGACCCGCGAGCGAGGCGACGCCTGCCACCGGCCTTTGCCGGCCAGTTGCCAATGATCGCGCTCGTCCTGCTCGCGGTACCCGTCGGAGTGGCGCCCGCCTCCCGACAGGCGGCCGGCGACGGCCTCGGTACCATACGAGCCGCTCGCGTCCACGCCGCTCTGCAGCCCGGTGCGGTCGCGGAAACGCCACACGTCGTGGGGCGGGTCGGCGTACGCCCCCGCCGTCGCGCGCAGGCGGCCGTGCACGCCCGCCGGGACGTCGCGCGTGGCCAGGTTGACGACGCCGCCCAGCGCCGCCGACCCGTACAGGGACGACCCCGCGCCCTTCAGGATATCGACGTGATCGATCTGATCGAGCGGCACCAAGTCCCAGTTGATGCCGCCGCGGTCGCCCTGATTCATCGGGACGCCGTCGACGAGGAGGAGGACGCGCGAGTTCAGTCCCTGCACGTAGCCGGTGGAGCCGCGAATGTTGATCTGGCCGTTCAGAATCTGGACGGCGGGCACGAGCGCCAGGGCCTCGTCCACCGTGTTCACCGCGCGCCCGTCGAGCTCGCGCTCGGTCACCTGGGCGACGCTCGTCGGCGCGTGCTCGCCGAACCGGGGCACCTTGGTGCTCACGACGTCGAGCGGGGTCAGCTCGAACGGCGACGGCTCGAGGGTGAAGTCCACGATCACGGAATCGGCCGCGGTCACCAGGGCGGTCGCGCTCCCCGCGGCGTAGCCGATGGCGGCTGCCCGGAGACGCAGGGAGCCGGCAGGGACGGGGGCCAGCCGGTAGCGGCCCTGCGCGTCCGTCGTCGTGAACAGCGTCGTACCGGGCGCGCCGACCACGGCACCGCGGATTGGCGCGCCGCGGGGATCGTGCACGGCGCCGCGCACGACGCCGCCCTGTGCGGCGGCGGTGAGGGGGATCAGGGCCAGGAGGCCTATTGCGCGGTGCACGTCACAAAGTCCGTCGCGGGGCGCAGGCTGTCGAAGTCGACCCGGATATCCACGTCGCCGACGGCCTCCCCGGCCGTCACGCTCAGGACGCCGGGCAGCGAGGTGTCCGCGGGGTCGCGGTAGTAGCCTGCGACGCGCAGCACCGCGGTGTCGCGGGCGTCGAGGTGGAGCGGCCCGAGCTTCTTCCAGGCGGCCACGAGCCACGCGTAGCTGCCGGCCGCGAGCTCCACGCTGTACGCGGCGCTGGTGTCGGTGTAGGGAACGGATCCGGGGACGAAGGGTTGGCGGTTGAAGATCAAGTCGTTGCAGGTCTGGGGGAAGGTCGCGTAGGCCGCGACGAACACGTTCTCGGTGCTGTCGGGGATCGTGCCGCGGAAGCGGATCGTGCCGCACACGCCGACCAGCCCGCGCGCGCAGATCGGCTCGGGCTCGAGTCCCGCATCGCACGCCAGGGCGATGGTCAGCACGGCGACCAGCGCCGCCGCGCGGGGAGCCGGCCGGACGGGCATGCCAGCAATCTGGGCCCAACCGGCGGCGCGTCAACTTGACCGCTGTTTCAGGCCGGAATACGTTGCGTGGCGATGCCGACCTACGAGTACCGGTGCACCGACTGCGGCGAGCGCTTCGCCCGGCTCGAATCGATCGCGCAGCACGACCGCCAGCGGCCCCCGCCCGCGTGTCCCAAGTGCCGGTCGCCCGACGTCGAGCGCGTCTTCTCGCCCGTCTTCGTCAAGACGATCCGGAAGAGCTGAGCGAAACCCTCCCCGTGTTCGAGCGCCTACGGGACGCCTTCCGCGCCGCCCTCGAGGCGGCGACGCCGCCAGGAGACCTGCGCGACCTGGCGAAGCAGATGCGCGAGGCGGTGACGGCGGCCAAAGTCGCCGTGCAGGAGATGCGCGAGGCGTTGGCGCGCACGGACGGGGAGCTCACGCTCGAGCGCCAGCGGCTGGCCGACGCCGAGCGCCGCGGCCGGCTGGCGGGTGAAATTCAGGACCAGGAGACCGTGGCCGTCGCGGAGCGGTTCGCGGCCAAGCATCGCGAGCGCGTGGCGGTACTCGAGCGCAAGCTGGCGGCGCAGCGCGAGGAGCTGGTGCTCGCGGAGCGCGAGCTGGGGGAGATGCAGGGTCAGCTGAAACACGCCGAGCGGGACCGGCCGGCGATGGAAGCGGAGCGCAGCACGGAGCGGGCGTGGCGCGACGTGCAGGCGGCGGGCGGGGCGCGCCCCGGGATGGACCTCCAGGACGAGCTGCTCAAGTCGGAGATGGATCGCGCGGCGCGTGAGGCGGCTGCCCAGAAGCAGCTCGAAGAGCTCAAAAAGAAAATGCGAAAGGAGTGACGCGTGCTCGCTCTCGTGCTTGCCCTGGTGGTCCAGCAACCGGCGCCCCCGGCCCCCCCCGATCTTCTGAAGCGCGCGCACACCTACAGTATCGTCGCCTACGACTCTGTCACCGGCGATCTGGGCGTCGCCGTCCAGTCGAAGTTTCCCAACGTGGGCGGCATCGTGCCGTGGGCGGTCGCGGGCGTCGGCGCGGTCGCGACGCAGTCGCTCGGCAACACCGACTACGGCGAAAAGGGGCTCGAGCTGATGGCGCACGGGGCGACGGCTCCGGAAGCACTGGAGATCGTCATGCGCGGGGATCCGCGGCCGGCGCAGCGCCAGGTGGGGATGGTGGATGCCCGCGGCAACGCCGCCAGCTGGACGGGCGATTCGACGTTCGACTGGGCGGGAGGACGGACGGGCGGACGGCCGGCCGGTCGGACGGGCGGCAAGGGCGAGCTGATCGCGGGGCGGGGGTATGCCGCGCAGGCCAACATCATGGTGTCGGACGCGACCGTCCGGAACATGGCCGAGACGTTCGAGCGCGCGCGCGGCTCGCTCGCCGACCGGTTGCTGGCGGCCCTCGTGGCGGGGCAGGCAGGGGGCGGGGACAAGCGGGGGATGCAGTCCGCGGCGCTCCTCGTCGTGCGCAAGAACGCCGGCTACCTCGGCCTCAACGACCGGTACATCGACATCCGCGTGTACGACGCGCCCGATCCGATCCGCGAGCTGCAGCGCCTATACGAGCTGCACAAGCTGTACTTCTTCACGACCGATTCCGCGGATCTCCTTCCCATCACGCCGGCGCTGCAGCGGGAGCTGGAAGCGATTCTGATACGGGAGCCGGTAAATCAGCGTGAGAAGTGGCTCGCCGCCCCGCAACCCTCAGTGAACGAAACGTTCCTCACGGCGCTCGCGAACTTCATGTATTGGGAGAATTACGACGTGCGCGTGCGGATGGATGGGAAGATCGATCGGGTGGTGCTGGACGATATCCGGAAGAACCGGAAACGCCGGTGACCGAGCCGTCAGCGCTCAGCCGTCAGCTGACGGCTGAAGGCTGATGGCTGAGGAGTTCCCAATGGATGTAAAGCGCGGGCGAATGGTATTTCTGGGCTATGGTAAGTACTGGCGCTCCGACGCGATCGTGGGGCTGATGCCGATCGAGGAAGGCCGCGGGCCTGGGCAGCGCACCAACGTGTTCATCGAGGGGCGCGGCGAGCCGGTCGTGGCCTCCCGGACGGAGCAGAGCATCCTCGAGGATATGGGCGCGACCGACTCCGGCTTCCAGCTGCACGCCCTGCGCGAGGCCACGAGCGAGCTGCTCGAGGCGTTCCACGAGTTCTCGCCGGTGCTGCGGCGCGCGCTCCAGAACGAACACCACTTCGACGTCGAGAAATGGGAGCAGCGTCTCGGCGTGCTCCTGCGGCCGGCGGAGCAGCCGGATCCGACGCAGCAAAACGAGCTGTTCGACTGAAAGGACCGACATGACGCAGCCGAGCGCCGCGACGCAGGCCGACACCGGGGGCTGGGCGGGCCATCCGCGCGGACTGTCCACGCTGTTCTTCACGGAGATGTGGGAGCGCTTCAGCTACTACGGGATGCGCGCGTTCCTGATTCTCTACATGACGGCGCCGGCGGTTGCGGGCGGGCTCGGCTTTGAGGTGCCGCGCGCCGGTTCGGTGTACGGCACCTACGTCGGCAGCGTCTGGTTCGCCACCATCTTCGGCGGGTTCATCGCCGACCGCTGGCTGGGGGCGTACCGCAGCGTGCTCTTGGGCGGGATCATCATCGCCCTCGGCCACTTCACTCTGGCGATCAAAGCCCTGCCGTTCTTCTACGCCGGTTTGGCGCTGATCGTGCTCGGCACCGGGCTCCTCAAGCCCAACGCGACGACGATGCTCGGCTCGCTGTACGACGAGCGTGACGCACGGCGTGACGCCGGATTCTCGATCTTCTACATGGGCATCAATCTCGGCGCCTTCATCGGGCCGCTGATCGCGGGCGCACTGGCGCAAAACGTGGACTGGCACCTCGGGTTCGCCTGCGCGGGCGTCGGCATGACGCTGGGGCTGATCCAGTACGTGCTCGGCCGCGACCGCCTGCGCCCCGCGCTCGCACGCGTGGCGGCGCGGGCGCAGTCCGCCACGCCGGGCCTGCGCTTCACGCCCGAGGAGTGGGCCCGCATGGGGGCGGTCCTCGTCTTCTTCGTGTTCGCCGCCCTGTTCTGGGCCGCCTACGAGCAGGCGGCGTCAACGCTGAACCTGTTTGCCGACAAGTACGCGGACCGGACCGTGTTCGGGTGGACCGTACCGACCAGCTGGTTCGTGTCCATTCAGGCGATGTTCGTGATTCTCCTGTCGCCCGTCTTCGCGTGGCTGTGGGTGCGGCTCGGACCGCGCGAGCCATCCACCCCGGTGAAGTTCGCCTTCGGCCTGCTCCTGGTCGGCCTCTCGTTCGTCCTGCTGCTCCCTGCCGGCGCCAAAGCGCAGAGCGGCAGCGGGGTGTTGGTCAGCTCGCTCTGGCTGGTGGCGGCCTACTTCGTCCAAGTCCTGGGTGAGCTGTGCCTCAGTCCGGTCGGGAACAGCGTCGTCACGAAGCTCGCGCCGCCGCGCATCGTCGGGATGATGATGGGCGTGTGGTTCCTCGCGATCGCGGCCGGGAACAAGCTCGCCGGCTTGATCGCGGGCCTGTCGGCCACGGTGCCATTCGTCACACTGTTCGGTGCGGTTGCGGCGGTGACGATCGGGGCCGCCATGATCCTGTTCCTGCTCATCGGTCCGATCCGGCGCCTGATGGGCGGCGTGCACTGAGCGTGCGGCGTTGAAGGCAGTCCGATACGAGTCCTTCGGCGCTCCCCTCGAGCTCGTCGAGGTACCCGACCCCGCCCCGCCCGCGGACGGCGTCGTCGTCAAGGTCGAAGCCACCGGGATGTGTCTGAGTGACTGGCACGGGTGGATGGGCCACGACCCGGACATCCGGCCCCCCCACGTGCCCGGTCATGAGCTTGCCGGGACGATTGCCGCCGTCGGCCCGGCCGTGCGCCACTGGAAGATCGGCGAGCGCGTCACGACTCCCTTCTGCCTCGGCTGCGGTCGCTGCGAGCAGTGCCGCGCCGGTCAACACCAGCTCTGCGACCGTTACTACCAGCCCGGGTTCACCGGCTGGGGCTCGTTCGCCGAATACGTCGCCCTGCCGTATGCGGACGAGAACCTCGTGCGCGTACCCCCGACTGTGCGGTTCGTGACCGCCGCGCTGCTGGGCTGCCGCTTCGCGACGGCGTACCGCGCGGTCGTGGCGCAGGGACGGCTGCAACCGGGGGAGTGGCTCGCCGTGCATGGGTGTGGTGGTGTGGGGCTCTCGGCCGTGATGATCGGGCGCGCGCTGGGCGGCCGCGTCGTCGCGGTGGACGTGATCGACGAGAAGCTCGCCTTCGCCCGGCGGCTCGGGGCGGAGGTCGCGCTCAACGGGGCCCACATCGACGATGTGCCGGAGGCCGTTCGGAGCGCGACGGGAGGGGGAGGCGCACACGTCTCCCTCGACGCGCTGGGCAGCGTGGCGACCTGCGTCAACTCGATCGCATCGCTGCGCAAGCGCGGCCGCCACGTGCAGGTGGGCCTGATGGCGGGGGAGCACAGCCGTCCGCCGATTCCCATGGGTCCGGTGATCGCCCACGAGCTCGAAATCCGCGGCAGCCATGGGATGGCGGCGCCCGACTACTCCGGAATGCTTGAGCTGATCAACGCCGGGCGCCTGACGCCCGAAGCGCTGGTGCAGCGGACCATCCCCCTCCGCACCGCGCCCGCGGAGCTTCCCCGGATGGGAACCTTCGCGGGCGTGGGGATCACGGTGATCGACCGGTTCTAGGCCTCCACCCCGGGCGGCAGCCCGGGGTCCACCCAACCTAGGGCGGCTCCTGCCTCGTCCTCGTACCATCTCCGCGCAGCACGACATCAGAAAAACCTACGGCCGGTCCGCCGCCGTCGGCGTGCCGCCGAGTTTCCGCCGGAAGAAGTCCGCCGCCGCTCGATACGCCGCCAGCCAGTGCTCGTGGGTCAGGAAATCGTGGATCTCGTCGGGGAAGACGAGCTGCTCCACCGACACCCCCTGGCCCCGCAGCGCTTCCGCCAGCTGCACCGTTTGGCTGAACTGCACGTTCCGGTCGTCGTCGCCCTGGATCAGGAGCACGGGTGAGCGCCAATCCTGCACGTACGCGATCGGCGACGACTGGTAGGCGAGCTTCGCCGCGTCGCCGGCCTTGGCCGGATCGTAGCTCACCCAGTTCGCGATCTCGATGTTCCAGTCGTGCACGCCGTGGAGGTCCACGCCGGCGGCGAACATGTCCGATGCGCGGGCGAGCCCCATCGCCGTCAGGAAGCCGCCGTACGAACCGCCCCACAAGCCGATACGATTGGGATCGACGTCGCCGCGGCTGCGCAGGTACGTCCCGGCGCCCAACACGTCGTTGAACTCGCTCGCCCCCTGCGCCCCGTAATGCAAGGCCTCGCGAAAATCGAGGCCATAGCCGATGCCGCTGCGGTAGTTCACCGACAACACGACGTACCCCTGGGTCGCGAGGTACTGATTGAAGGCGTAGGCATTGCGGTAGTAGTAGTTGTAATGCCAGCCGAGCAGCATCTGGCGCCGCGAGCCGCCGTGGAAGAACACCACCGCCGGCCGCCGCTCGCCGGGCCGCAACCCCTTCGGCACGAACAATTGGCCGTGGATCGTCATGCCGTCGGCGGACGAGAACAGCACCTGCTGGGGCTCGACGAGCCCGGCCGCCGGGAACGACGCGGGCACGGCCGCGGGCGCGAGGTCGCGCGGCGCAGCGGCGCCGATCGCGATCGCCGGCCTGGGCGGCTGCCGGCCGTCCGAGCGGAAGAACGCGAACGCCTTGCCGTCGCTCGTCGCCGCGGGCGCCCACTCGATCCCCGTGCCGCGCGTCGCCGCCACCGGAGCGCCGCCGGCGACGGCGACGCGCCACACGTGCCGGCGGTCGATGTCGTCCTGATTCGAGTTATAGAGAATGCTCGCGCGATCGGCGGCGAGCGATACGTACTCGACTTCGAAGCCACCCGGCGTGAGCAGCGTGGTCCGCCCGCCGGCCACCGGCACCGCGTAGAGGTGCGTCCAGCCGTCCCTCTCCCACGGGAACACGAGGCGATCGCCGGCGCCCCAGAAGAGCTGCTGGTCCGCAACCACGCCGCGGAATGCGCTGCCGCGTCCGGAGTCGGCGCGCCACACCTCGCGTCCCGCGCCGCTCGCGATATCGACGACGCGGATCGACCACGGCTGGGCGGTGCGTTCGGGGGTGAACGGGAGGACGCCGGTCGAGGCCGCCTCGCGGATGAACGCGAGCCGCGTGCCGTCCGGCGACCAAACCGGCTGCGCGTCCGAGTCGACGCTCGGATCGACGAACCGCAGCGTCTTGCCGGCGACGTCGAAGACGCCGATGAACGCGTGATCGTCGCGCCGGCTCACGAAGGCGAGGCGGCCGCCGTCCGGGGACCAGCGCAGCGTCGCCGCCCGGCCTCGTGCCTTGATCGGCTGCTCCGGGGCGGCAGCGGAGTCGCTGAGCGACAACCACCACACCTGGCCGCGCCGCAGGAGCGCGACGCGATCGCCCTTGGGAGAAACCGCCGGCGCCGCGCCTTCGGCGAGCCGCCGCGGCGCGCCGCCCGTGGCCGGCACGATCCAGATCGCCTGCTCGACGCCCTCGGCGAGGCTGTGCGGGTTCGGAACCTCGCCGCGGCCGTTCGCCCCTCCGCCGCGGACGAACACGATGGCGCGCGCGTCGGGCGTCCATTGCAGGCCGCCCAGCTCCTGGCCCTCGTCGCCCGTGTAGGTGGTGACCGGTCGCGCCTGATAGTCGGGCGGCGCGGCCACCCAGATGTTCCGCGCACCCCGGTCGTTGAAGATCCAGGCGACCGCGCCACCTGACGGCGCAGCCACCAGCTGTTCGGGGAACGGCGCGCTCAGCGCCTGCTCCAGCGTGAACCCGGCCTGCTGGCTGCGCGCGGGGACGGGTAGGAGAAGACTGAGGGCGACAGCGCACGGCAGGATTGGCCTGATCATATCGGCTCCTCGGCAAAATGGCATGCGGCGACATGACCGGCGCCGACCGGCCGGAGCGCCGGCGTTTCAGTCCGGCAGCGCTCGTTCTTCTTCGGATGCGGGCAGCGCGGGTGGAATGGACATCCCGGCGGCGGGTGGGCGGGCGAGGGGATGTCTCCCGCGAGCACGATGCGCTGCTTGGCGGCGCGCGGGTCGGGCTCGGGGACGGCGGAGAGTAGCGCGCGCGTGTAGGGATGGCGCGGCGCCGTGTAGATCGCGGCGGCGGGCGCGCGCTCGACCAGCCGGCCGAGGTACATCACGGCCACGTCGTCGGCGATGTGGCGCACCACCGCGAGGTCGTGCGCGATGAACAGATAGGTGAGACGACGCTTCTGCTGCAGGTCTGCCAGGAGATTCAGGACCTGCGCTTGCACCGAGACGTCGAGCGCGCTCACCGGCTCGTCGCACACGATGAACCGCGGCTCGACCGACAGAGCCCGCGCGATGCCCACGCGCTGGCGTTGGCCTCCCGACAGCTCGTGCGGGTAACGTCCGGCAAAGGCGGGATCGAGCCCGACCTCGTCGAGCAGCGCCCGCACCCTCCCGTCCATCTCCGCCGCGGGGGCGAGGCGGTGAATCTCCAGCGGCTCGCGCAGCGTGCGCGCGACCGTCATCCGCGGGTTGAGCGAGCTGTAGGGGTCCTGGAAGACGATCTGCATGCGGCGGCGCAAGGCGCGCAGCGCGCCGCGGTCCAGGGCGAACACGTCGGCGCCGTCGAACACCACTCGGCCTGAGGTCGGCTCGAGCAGCCGGAGGATGGTCCGGCCTACGGTAGACTTCCCCGAGCCCGATTCGCCGACGAGCCCGAGCGTCTTTCCCGGGGCGATGCCGAAGGACACGCCGTCCACCGCCCGCACCGGCGGGCGCGCCCGGCCGAGGCCGAGCAGGCCGCGCTCGCCGGGATAGTGCTTGACGAGATCCTGCACGTCGAGCAGCGCGGCGGCCGCGTTGGCGGTCACGACCGTGTCCGGCGGGCCGGCTCCTGCACCAGCCAGCAGCGGGCCGCGTGTCCGGGCGACGGTCCGTCGAGCAAGGGCGGCTCCTCCACCGCGCATTTCGCCCAGGCGTGGGGACAACGGGGATGAAAGCGGCAGCCGGTGGGCCACGCGGTGGCGGCGGGCACCTGGCCGGGGATCGCCTTGAGCCGCGCGGCGCGCGCGTCGAGGCGCGGCACTGCCGCCATCAATCCCTCGGTATAGGGATGGAGCGGCTGGTCGAAGAGCCCCGTCGTCGAGGCCGTCTCGACCACCTGGCCGGCGTACATCACCACCACGCGGTCCGCGTGGCCCGCGACGACGCCCAGGTCGTGCGTGATGAGCAGCACGGCCATCCCCATCTCGTCCTGCAGCCGGCTCAAGAGCTCGAGGATCTGCGCCTGGATCGTGACGTCCAGCGCGGTGGTCGGCTCGTCGGCCACGAGCACTTTGGGACGGCACACGAGGGCCATCGCGATCATGACGCGCTGGCGCATGCCGCCGGACAGCTGATGCGGATAGTGGTCCACGCGCTCGGCCGGGTCGGGGATGCCCACGAGCCCGAGCATCTCGATCGCGCGCGCGCGCGCGGCTTTGCGAGACAGCCCCTGGTGGATGACGGCCGCCTCCCCGATCTGGTCGCCGACGGTGAAGACCGGGTTGAGCGACGTCATCGGCTCCTGGAAGATCATGGCGATCTGATTGCCGCGGACCGCGCGCAGCTCGGGCGGCGCGAGCGTCAGCAGGTTGCGGCCCTCGAACTCGATGACGCTGCCCGGCCGGATGTGTCCCGGGGGCTCGGGGATGAGGCGCAGAATCGAGAGCGAGGTGACGGTCTTCCCGCAGCCCGACTCGCCCACGATCCCGAGCGTCTCGCCGGGGTAGAGGTCGAAGGAGACGCCGTCTACGGCGCGGGCGGTGCCGCTGCCCTGCTCGGTGACGAAATAGGTCTTGAGGTCGCGCACGCGGAGCAACGGGGCGGCGGGGGGTGCGGTCACGTCGCCTCCTGGCGCGGGTCGAGGGCCTGGCGCAGGGCATCGCCCACGGCGTTCAAGGCCATCACGACCAGCGCGATGGCGAGGCCCGGAAACAGCGCCGTCCAGGGCGCGGTCGCGAGGTGCGGGGCGCCGTCGGCGATCATGTTGCCCCAGCTGGGATCGGGCGGCGGGACGCCGACGCCGAAGAACGAGAGCCCCGCCTCGAGCAGCAACACGTTGGCAATACCCAGGGCCGCCGAGACGATGATCGGGGCGGCGGCGTTGGGCAGGACGTGGCGAAAGATAACGCGGCCGGAGCCGGCGCCCAGCGCCCGCGCGGCGGCGATGAAGTCCCGCTCCCTGAGGCCCAGCACCTCGGCGCGCACCAGCCGGCTGGTGCCGAACCAGGACGTGAGCCCGATAAACAGCACCAAGGCCGGAAGCGGCACGCGGCCCAAGACGGCGATGACCATGAGCAGCACGAAGAGCCGGGGCAGCGACAGCCCAACGTCCACCAGCCGCATCAGCGTCGCGTCGATCCAGCGGCGGTAATAGCCGGCGACGGCGCCGACAAGCGCGCCGAGCGTGACGGCGAGGAGCATCGCGAGCGCGCCGACAGCGAGCGACACGCGGGCTCCGAACACGACGCGGCTCCACACGTCGCGGCTCAGGACGTCGGTGCCGAAGAGGTAGATCCACGACGGCCCGCGGTTCTTGAGCTCCACGATGTCGAGCTGTCGGTTCGGATCAAAGGGGGCGAGGAGTGGCGCCGCCACGGCGGCGATGACAAAGAAGGCGAGCACGCCGACGCCCCACGCCGCGGCGCGGTGCCGGAAGAACCGGCGCCAGGCCTCGCGCCTGGCGCGGCGTCGCAGCGCTCGCACCGCCGCGCCCGAGAGCAGCAGCGCGGTGACGAGGGCCAGCCAGGTGCCAGGCGTCACGCGTTTTCCCGCACGCGGATGCGGGGGTCGGTCAATACGAGCAACAAGTCGGCGAGGAGGCTGCCGACCACGACCACGGTACTGGCGAGCAGGGCCGAAGCCGTCACGACCGGGTAGTCGCGCCGCAGGATGGCGTCGGTCGCGAGTCGGCCCATCCCCGGCCAGGCGAAGATCGTTTCGATGAGCACCGCGCCGGTCAGCAGGAAGGGGAAGGCCAACCCGAACAGGGTGATGAACGGCAGCAGGGCGTTGCGGAGAGTGTGATGCAGCGCGATGCGCCGCTCGGAGGCTCCTTTAGCCCGGGCCGTGCGCACGTAATCCTGCCCGGCCACCTCGAGCATGGCGGCGCGCTGGAATCGGGCCGTGCCGGCCGCACCCACGACGCCCAGCGTCAGGGCCGGCAGCGCGAGATGCCACGCGCGGTCTATTACGCAATGCAGCGACGCGACCGTTGGGCACATGACGGGATCGCTCGGCCCACCGACCGGAAACCAGCGGAGCCATTCGCCGAAGACCAGCAGCAGGATGAGTCCCAGCCAGAAGGTCGGCACGGAATAGAGGAAGAGCGTGACGTTGCCCAGGATCACGTCCGGGGCGCGGTGGACGCGGAGCGCCTGATACACGCCGAGGGCGAGGCCGAGCAAGAAGTCGATGAGCAAGGCAGCACCGGCGAGGAGCAGGGTGTTGGGGACGGCCTCCGCGATGGCGTCGGCCACCGGCCGGTGCAGCCCGAACGACATCCCCAGGTTGCCGTGCGCCATCTGCACGAGGTAGCGCCAGTAGCGGACGGGCGGGGAGGCGTCGAGGCCAAACTGGCGGCGCAGCTCGGCGACGACGGCGCGGTCCATGGGCTGCTCGGGCGGCGGGAGGAACGGCTCCCCGGGCGCGAGCTGAATCAGGAAAAAGGTGAGGGTGACAACCGCGAAGACGATGGCGATCGCGGCGCCGACGCGCCGCACGAGCCACGCCGTCACCTAGCGCTCCACGCGATCCCGATCGATGAGCGCGTCCGAAGGTATGCGCCAGGTGCGCAGCAGTGCCGCCCACGAGTCGGGGCGGAACGTGACGTCGACCACGCGGCGGTGGACCGCCGCCACGTTGTCCACGGCGAACAGGAAGATCGCGGGCGCATCGGCGTTGATCGTCTCGATCGCCGCGCGCCACGCGTTCCGCGCCTGTTGGCGATTGACCGCCGTGGTGGCGCGGTCCACCAGCTGATCGAAGGCCGGGTTGTCGTAGCGCCCGTAGTTCGAGCCACCGAAGCCGGCCCGGCTCCACGTCTGCACCAGGCCGGAGCTCGGCGTGGGATCGGTAGTCCACGCATTGATGATGGCGTCGAACTTGCCGGCCGCGGCCCGCTGGAGGAAGACGTTCAAGTCCACCTCCTCGATATCCATCCGCGCCCCCACGCCCAGGAACTGCTCCTGCAGGAGTTGCGCGTACTGCTTTCGGCTGCCGCTGGTCGAGGGGACGAGCACGCGGAAGCTGAGCGGCACGCCGTCGCGCTCGCGGATGCCGTCGCCGTCCGAGTCGCGCCAGCCCCGGGCGGCCAGGAGCCGCACGGCGCGCAGCGAATCGTGCGGCAGCTGCCGCAACTCCGGGTCCCAAATCCACCACAGCTGGGACATCGGCCCGGCGGGCACCTTGGCGTAATCCTCGAAGACGTTCTTCAGGAGACGCGCCCGGTCGACGGCCATCGTGAGCGCCCGGCGCACGTCGCGGTCCCCGAAGATCGGGTGCGGCTGCGTGGTGTCGCCGTTGGCGGCGAGATTGAACCCGAGGTAGCCGTAGGTGGAGCCGCGGTACGTGTAGATCGCCAGCTGCGGCGCCGCGCGCGCCCGAGCGATGTTCGCGGGCGTGACCAGGATGTCGCGAACGTCCCCCTGGTCGGCGATGAGCTGGCTGACCGCCACCTGGACATCCGGCGTGAAGCGCCAGATGAGCCGGCGGATCTTGGGGCGGCCCAGAAAGAACGTCGAATCGGCCGCGAGCTCCACGCCCTCACCCGCGCGCCAGCTGACGAACCGATAGGGACCGTCGCCGACGGGCTGTCGGCCGAATGCCGCCGTCTTCCATTGATCCCGCGGGACGCCGCGCAGCAGATGCGCCGGCAGGATCCGCATCTGATACACGGCGTCGAAGAACATCTCCGGGTAGCGCTCGCGAAACCGGAAGACCGCCGTCGAGGAGTCGCGCGCGGTGACGCTCACGATGCGGCGCAGGCCGGTCCGGAACGGCGACGCTACCGCCGAGTCGGTGTAGGCGTCGAACGTGAACGCCACGTCCGCCGCGGTCACCGGCTGGCCGTCCTGCCAGCGGGCGCGCGGATCGAGGTGGAATTCCAGCGTCAGGGGGCCGTCCCATTCCCAACGGTCCGCGAGCTGTGGTTGGAAGTCCTCGTCGCCGACCGTGTTGGTGGACGGTCCGATGTCCGCCAGCTTGAGGAACAGTTGATCGCCGATGTCCCTGCCCACCTGCTGTGGACTGAGCGGCGGGAGGAGGATCTCGGGCTCGCCCGGTGTCACTACGATGAGCGTCCCGCAATACTCGCCGGTGCATCCCCCGCGCCGTTCGCACGCGGCGAGTGTCCCCAGCGCGGTGCAGGCCGCGAGGAGCAAGAGACGTGACGTGGATCGCATGGCGCTTAACATTTCACGCGACGGCGACCTGCGCCAGGTCCGCACCGTCGGACGGTGTCAGCGGCTCGCTCCAAGCAGCAACGATGGCCGCGGTTACGTCGTCGAACGTCACGGTACGCCCGAGGACCTGTCGCAGCGTCGTCGCATTCCCCATGTCCTGCGTCCCATCCAACAGGATCGAGCCGTGTTGCAGAAACGCGTCACCCCGCCGGACCTGCGCCGAGCCGATCACCTTGCGCCCCGCCACGAGCACCTCGCCGCCCACGGTCGTCGCGAAGCAAGATGTCGGCCGGTCGGACAGTCGGACCGTCGGACGGTCTCCCGCCAGCCTCACATCCGCGCCCAAGGACCGTAGCGCTGCTGCGAGGCGTTCGTGAATGGCACGATAGGCGTTTCGTAGACGGCCGAAGGCCGCGATGGGCGCGGCGACGGCGTACGTGACCTCGTGCTCATGCCACACCGCCCGGCCGCCCGTGGGCCGGCGCACGACGGCGGTGCCGGGGCGTTCGATGACCGGCTCATGGCGGCCCAGCGACAGACAGGGTGGATCCCAGCGATAGAGGCGCAGGAACGCTGCGCCCGTGCGGTCGGCCGCGACGAGCAGGCGCTCGTCGATGGCCATGTTCTCCGCTCCGCTCCGACCCCGCGGTTCAATGAGGAGATTCCACATAATCCTCGATCGGGGGGCAGACGCACACCAGGTTCCGGTCGCCATATGCGCCGTCGATCCGGCCGACGGGAGGCCAGATCTTGTGCTCGCGCGTCGCCGCCGTGGGGAACCCCGCGCGCTCGCGCGAATAGGGCCGGTCCCAGGCGTCCGCCAACAGGTCGGCGAGCGGGTGAGGCGCGTTCGTGAGGAGATTGTTTTCGCGGTCCGCCTCTCCCGTCTCGACCTCGCGGACCTCCTCGCGGATGGCGATGAGCGCGTCGCAGAACCGATCCAGCTCCTCTTTCGGCTCGCTCTCCGTCGGCTCGACCATCAGCGTGCCCGCGACGGGGAAGGAGACCGTCGGCGGGTGGAAGCCGTAGTCGATGAGCCGCTTGGCAATGTCCTCGACGTCCACACCGGCGGACGCCTTGAAGGGCCGCGTGTCGAGAATGCACTCGTGCGCGATCAGGCCGTGCTGGCCGGCGTACAGCAACCCGAAGTGGCCCTCGAGACGCTTGGCGACGTAATTCGCGGACAGAATCGCGACTTTGGACGCGTCGGCCAGGCCGTCCGGCCCCATCATCGCGATGTACGCCCACGAGATCGGCAGGATGGACGGGCTGCCCCAGGGGGCCGCCGAGACGGCGCCGCAGCTCTGCGGAACGCCGAGATCCACGAGGGGATGGCTCGGCAAGTGGGGCGCGAGGTGCGCCGCCACGCCGATCGGCCCCATGCCCGGACCGCCGCCGCCGTGCGGGATGCAGAAGGTCTTGTGGAGATTCAGGTGGCACACGTCGGCGCCCATGTCGCCCGGACGGCACAGGCCTACCTGCGCGTTCATGTTCGCGCCGTCCATGTAGACCTGGCCGCCGTGGTCGTGCACCACGCGGCAGACGTCCTTGATCGACGCCTCGAACACCCCGTGCGTCGAGGGATAGGTCACCATCAGGGCGCCGAGCGTGTCCTGGTGCTGCTGCGCCTTCGCCTTCAAGTCGGCTACGTCGATGTTGCCCTGCGGGTCGGTCTTCACGACCACGACCTGCATCCCCGCCATCACGGCGCTCGCGGGGTTCGTCCCGTGCGCCGACTGGGGAATGAGGCACGTCGTGCGATGCGCGTGCCCCCGCGCCCGGTGATAGGCGCGGATCACGAGCAGTCCCGCGAACTCGCCCTGCGAGCCGGCATTGGGCTGCAGCGACACCCGCGGGAACCCCGTGATCTCGCCGAGCCAGCCCTCGAGCTGCCGGAACAGCTCGGCGTACCCGCGGGTCTGCTCCGCTGGGGCGAAGGGGTGTAGCCGGCCGAACTCGGGCCAGGTCACCGGGATCATCTCCGCCGTCGCGTTCAGCTTCATGGTGCATGAGCCGAGCGGGATCATCGCCGACGTGAGCGACAGATCGCGGTCCTCGAGCCGCTTCAGGTAGCGCAGCATCTCGGTCTCCGAGTGATGACGGCCGAAGACCGGGTGCGTCAGGAAGGGGCTGGTGCGGGCATGCGCGGCGGGAATCACCGCCGCCGCCGAGGCCGCTACCGCCGCCGGCTTGCCGAAGGCGAACAGGGCCACGAGGTCGGTGAGGTCGCGATCGGTCACCGTCTCGTCCAGCGCGATGCCGATGCGGGTCGCCGAAAGGGCGCGCAGGTTGATGCGCTTGGCCCTCGCCGCCTCGTGGACCTTCGTCGCCGTCGCGGAGTCGCTCTCGACGGCGAGCGTGTCGAAGTAGACGTCGTGCGCCAGCCGGTACTTGAGCGCTTTGAGACTCGCGGCCAGGCGCCGCGTCTGGTCGTGCACCCGCTCGGCGATACGGCGGATGCCGTCCGGCCCATGATAGACGGCATACATCGCGGCGACGACGGCGAGCAGCACCTGCGCCGTGCAGATGTTGCTCGTCGCCTTCTCGCGGCGGATGTGCTGCTCGCGCGTCCCGAGCGCCATCCGCAGCCCCATCCGGCCGGCCTTGTCGCGCGACACGCCGATGATGCGGCCGGGCAGGACGCGCTTGTACTGCTCCCGGGTGGCGAAGAACGCCGCGTGCGGGCCGCCGAAGCCGAGCGGCACGCCGAAACGCTGGGAGTTGCCGACGGCGATGTCGGCACCCCATTCGCCGGGCGGCACGAACAGCGCGAGCGCCAGGAGGTCGGTCGCGGCCGCCACCAACGCACCGGCGGCATGGGCGCGCTCGCACAGGAGATGGAAGTCGCGCACCCGCCCGTCGGTAGCGGGATACTGCACCAGGGCTCCGATGACGTTTCCCGTGAACGTGAAGCCGTCCGGATCGCCGACGACGATCTCGACGCCCTGCGCGGCGGCGCGGGTGCGCACGACCGCGATCGTTTGCGGATGGCACCCCTCGTCCACCAGGTAAACGGGGTTCGCTCCGCCCTTGGCGGCCGCCTGGGTCAGATGCATCGCCTCGGCGGCCGCGGTCGCTTCGTCGAGCAGGGAGGCGTTCGCGATCTCGAGCCCCGTCAGGTCCGCCACGACGGTCTGGAAGTTGAGTAGCGCCTCGAGCCGCCCCTGCGCGATCTCGGACTGGTACGGCGTGTACGCGGTGTACCAGCCGGGGTTTTCGAGCACGTTGCGCAGCACGACCCCCGGGGTGATGCAGTCGTGGTACCCCATCCCGAGGTACGACCGGAACACCTGATTCTTGTCGGCCAGCGCGCGCAGCTCGGCCAGGGCGTCCGTCTCGGATTTCGCGGCTGGGAAGGCGAGGGGACGCCGCAGCCGAATGTCGGCGGGCACGACGGCGTCGATGAACGCCTCGAGCGAGTCGTAGCCCAGGGCGCCGAGCATCGCCCGCTGGTCGCTCTCCGATGGGCCGATGTGGCGATCGCGGAACAGGTCCGAAGCCATGTCGTCTCTAATTGAAGGCGTGGGACTGGCCGGGCGACAGGATGACCACCTCCGCGCGGCTCCCCACGTCACGTTTGAACGCCTGGGGATCGGCTTTGATCACGTCCCAGGTGTTGTAGTGCATTGGTATAACAACTTTGGGTTTCACGAACTCCACCGCGCGCACGGCGTCCTCGATGCCCATCGTGTAGTTGTCCCCGATGGGAGCGAGCATCACGTCCACGCGGCCCGCCAGGAGCTGCATTTCCAGGGTGAGCCCCGTGTCGCCGGTGTGGTACACCGTCGTTCCGCCCAACGTGACCAGGACGCCGCAGGGATTGGTGGTGTACTTGCCCGTGGCATCGCCGTCGACCTGGCCGCCGTGAAACGCGGGCACGAGCTTGACGCGGCCGAAGGGGAACTGGTGCGCGCCGCCGATATGCATGGCGTGCGCCGTGGCCCCCTGGTCGCCGCAGAAGCTGGCCAGCTCCGCGGTCGCGACGATGGTGGCCTTGTCCCGTTTGGCGAGGGCGACGGCGTCCCCCAGATGGTCTCCGTGGCCGTGGGAGAGGAGGACGGCATCGAGTTTGGGCAGCTTGTCGGGCTTGATGACGGCGGCGGGGTTACCCGTGAGGAACGGATCGATGACCAGGCGCTTCCCATCTCCCTCGAGGAGGAAGCACGCATGCCCATGGAACGTTACGGTGAGCGTCACTCCCCCACGTGTTTCGCGTACGCCGGGCCGTCCAACAGTTTCCCCACGTCCCCGGGATCTTTGACCTTCAGCTTGATCATCCACCCCGCGCCGTAGGGATCGCGGTTCACGAGGGCTGGATCCTGCTCGAGCGCCTTGTTGATCTCGACCACCGTGCCGGCGACGGGGCTGTAGAGCTCCGACACCGCTTTCACCGCTTCGATCGTCCCGAAGACGTCCTTCTTGCCGAAGGTCGCGCCCGGCTTGGGTAGGTCCACGTACACCACGTCGCCCAGCTCACCCTGCGCGTAGTCCGTGATCCCGATCTGCACGACGCCCGAGTCGCCGGTCTTGCCCACGTACTCGTGGTCCTCGGTGTAGTGGAGGTCCTTGGGGATGTTCGACATGTGGCGCGTCGCCCGTGGAATGGTGGAAGTTGCAGTAGCGCCGAAGGCTACCACAGCTCGGTTTGGGGCGCCAGACCGGCGCCTCCCTCTTCGGTGAGCGCGATGCGCTCCTGACCCCAGGGCCGCAAGTCGAGCCAGACGGCCACCGGATCGGGATCGTCGGAGAGGTGGAAGAGCCGGGCGGGACGGCCGGCGCTGGTCCATGCTTCGCGGGCCGCGTTGCCCGCGGCGGCCGTGGCCACGATGGCGCGCGGCTTGGTTGCCTTTAGCGCCTTGAGCATCGTGGGCGCTTTGCCGGCGACGCGCTCGATGCGCGCACCCGCGTCGGCATAGCGTCCCGCGATCGCGCGCAGGGCCGTCGGATCGTCTTTCGCGTCGGCGGCGCAGAGGAGCAGTGTGGCGCCGTCGTGATCGCCCAACGCTTCGTGCGCCGCCCGGCGCCGCAGCTCGATGAAGACCGCGAGCGCCTTCTTCTCGAGCCGCTCGCGCGTGCCGTCGTTGTCGATGACGTACTGGCTCTGCGGCCGCTTGCGCTCGGCGGGCATCTGCGCCGCGATCATCCGGTCGGCGTCCTCGTTCGACAAGCCACGCAGCGCGCGCAGGCGCGAACGGCGCAGGGCGACGGGTGCGTCCACCAGCACGATCGCGTCGAACTGGGCGGGATCCAGCACCTCGAAGAGCAGCGGGATGTCGTTGACGAGCAGGACGTCGCCCCGCCGGCGCGCCTCTTCGTGCAGCTCGTCACGGCGGTGCTGCACGGCGGGGTGGACGATGGCGTTCAACGCGGCCAGCGCCTCGTCGTCCCCCATCACTTTGGCGCGCAGCGCCGCGCGGTCCAGGCTGCCGTCTTTCGCCAGGACGTTCGTGCCGAACCGCCGGACGATCATGGTGAGCACGTCGCTGCCCGGCGCCTGGGCTTCGCGGGCGAGGGCATCGGCGTCCACGACCGTCGCGCCCCAGCGGCGAAAGAAGTCGACGACGGTGGACTTCCCGGAGGCGATGTTGCCGGTGAGGGCGACGTTCAGCATCTCGCATCCCGACCCTCAGAGCAGCGCCGTCTGATCCTCATCCTGCCTCGGAACCCTGTGACAGTGCCGGCACCTGGCTTCATACGATTCCCGCCCCCCCACCATGATCGTCGGGCTGTCCCACTTGGCGGGTTTGCCGTTGACCAGGCGTTGATTCCGAGTGGCCGGACCGCCGCAGACGACGCAGATCGCCTGGAACTTGTCCACCACTTCGGCGACGCACATGAGGGTGGGCATCGCGCCGAAGGGGAGCCCGCGGAAGTCGACGTCAGTGCCGGCCAGGATGGTGCGGACGCCTCGGTCGGCGAGTGCATTGGCGACGGCGACGATCCCCTCGTCGAGGAACTGCACCTCGTCCACCGCCACCACCTCGGTGGTGGGGCGGAGCCGGCGGACGATCTCTTCGGAGCTGTCGACGGGCTCGGCTTCGACGGTGAGGCCGTCGTGGGAGGTCACGGAGTAGAGCCCGGCGTAGCGGGCATCCAGGTGGGACTTAAAGACTTGCACGGTCTTGCGGGCGATGACGGCGCGCCGCACCCGGCGGATCAATTCCTCCGATTTGCCGGAGAACATCACGCCCGAGATGACCTCGATCCAGCCGGGTCTCGTACCGTGAAACATGGGGCGGAAGGGTAGTGGGGCCGGGGGGCTGGGTCAAGGAAGTGTAGGAAACTTGCGGTTTTCCTGGGGATACCCTATGATAATGCCGGTGTTATGCGGGTTTCCGGGCGCCCCCCCCGCGATAGGGGCGGAATTTCAAGGGTTTTGGAGACTCTGTCCCCCACCAAGGAGATGCAGTGAACAAAGCCGAGCTGACCTCAGCGCTGGCCATGCGGACCAAAATGTCCAAGGCCGACGCGTCGCGCACGATCGAAGCCCTGTTCGATGACAAGGGCATCATCGCGGGCGAGTTGAAGAAGGGTGCGAAGGTGCAGATCACCGGCTTCGGCAACTTCGAGGCGCGGAAACGGGCGGCGCGCATGGGCCGCAACCCGAAGACGGGCGGCGTCATTCAGATCAAGGCGTCGATCGCGCCGGCATTTCGGGCGGGCAAGCAGCTGAAGATGGCGGTAAACAACAAGAAGTAGGACGCCAAGACGACAAGACGCCAAGGAGCACGGAGTCGCTAGTCACGGGCTGCCCCGCTGGGCGGCCCGTCGGCGTTTCTAGGCGTGGCGATCCATGCGCGCCGACACGCGCCGTCCCCGGATCGACACGTTGGTCAGCCGTCGCGCGACCTGTTCAGCAACCTCGGGCGCCACTTCCACGAGCGAGAACGTCTCGCGCACCTCGATCTTCCCGATCTGCCCCTTCTCGAGCCCGACCTCCTTGATCAACGCTCCAACGAGATCCTTCGCGCTGGCGCGATCCTTTCTTCCAACCGTCACAAAGATCTTCGCCCAAGCAGCGACGTCGGCGGTTTGGGGTGGAGGGGACGCATCCCGCATCCCGCTACCCGCATCCCGCTGCATGGCCAGCAACGCCCCCGCCACCAATGCTGGGTCGTGCTCCTCAAACAACGGGCTCAGCTGCGCCAACTCCCCGTCCAACTCTCCGGCCGCGATCCGGTCGCCGATGCGGGCTCGCAACGCCGCCGCGCGATCCTGCGCTCGGTCTGCCGCTCCTGGCAGCGAGATCGGTGTGAGCGAGGCGATCGCTTGGAGATAGGGAAGCTGAGATGCCGTCAGGAGAACGACGGGCTGGCCGGTTGTCGCCAAGTCTGCCAGCTCCTCGGGTGTGGGGAGGGCTTTGCACAGAACGGCGTCCGGCGTCTGGTTGAGCACCTCCCGCGCCGCCGCGTCTCGCCGCGCCGCGGAAACAACCGCGTACCGCGCACCGCTCACCTGCCCGAGCGTCAGCGAGCCCCGGAATTCCGCCCGCCGCGCGTGACGCTCCAGGAAGTCGCCGAGCGTCGCCGGATTCCAGCTGAGCACCACCCGCCGTGCGTCGGGCGCTTCGGCGAGCAGGGTGTCGAGCGTGTCGGCGAATGTCTCGGGCCAGGCGATCACGAGCGTCTCGATCGCGGCCAGCTTGAGGGCGGAGCGGGCGACGAGGGCGGTGAGGTCGGCGGCCGACCCGGCGACCAGGCCGACGCGCCCTTCCTTCAATAAGGCGGTTGTGCGGGTGAGACCCGTGACGGCATGAGCACGCAGCTCGGCCGGGGCAGCGGCGGCCCATTCAACGGCCGCTTCATGGTCGGCACACACCACGACGACGCCGGGTCCAGGTTCACTGACCCCGGGCGCAAGCCCGGGGATTTCCCACACCGGACCCACCCGTTCCATCGCTGGTGGCAAGACCAGCACCACGTGCTTGCTGCGCTCCACCATCACTCGAGCCTCGATTGTCAAAGGGCGGAACCGCGGAGCGCATGGTAACTTGCGGGGAGCCGATGCGCAACTTTTTCCTGCTCCTCTGCCTCGCCGCACCGCTCACCGCCCAGTCGCCGCGCCCCCGCGCCCGCGATATCGGCCTCGTCGTCGGGGTCTACCCGCCCGGCCCCTTGAACGCGATCACCGACGTCGCCGGCGTGCGCGTGGGGCACACGACGGTCGCCCGCGGCGACTCGATCAACACCGGCGTCACGGCCATCCTCCCGCACGGCGGCAATCCGTTCCGGGACAAAGTGCCCGCCGCCATCGTCGTGGGAAACGGCTTCGGCAAGCTCGCGGGCTCGACGCAGGTGAATGAGCTGGGCGAGCTCGAGTCCCCAATCGTGCTGACCTGCACGCTCTGCGTCCCGCGCGCCGCGGACGCCGTCCTGACCTGGCTCCTCGCCCTCCCCGGGAACGAAGACGTCCGCTCGGCGAACCCCCTGGTGGGCGAAACGAACGACGGCTTCTTGAACAATATCCGCGCCCGACCGATCACCGAGGCCGACGTCCTCAGCGCGATCCGCGGCGCCACGGGCGGGCCCGTCGTCGAGGGCGCGGTCGGCGCCGGGCGGGGAACCGTGGCGTTCGGGTGGAAGGGTGGGATCGGTACGTCGAGCCGGCGACTCCCGGCAGAGCGCGGCGGCTGGACGCTCGGCGTGCTCGTCCAGACGAACTTCGGCGGCGACCTCACGATCGGCGGAGCACCGGTGGGACGCGAGCTGCGACGGGAGGGGGGACGAGGGACGGGGGATGGGTCGATCATTATGGTGGTAGCGACGGACGCGCCCCTCGATCACCTGCGCCTCGAGCGCCTCGCGAAGCGAGCCCTCGCCGGGCTGGCGCGCACCGGGAGCAGCTTCTCGAACGGAAGCGGCGACTACGTGATCGCGTTCTCAACGTGGCGACCGACCGACCGCCCTGACCGCCGCTTCACCGACGGCCCTCTCGAGGCCGTCACGAACGACTGGATGTCACCGCTATTCCAGGCAGCCATCGAAGCGACTGAAGAGGCGATATACAATTCCCTGTTGCGTGCGGAGACGGTGCGGGGCTATCGTGGCGAGGTTCGCGCGTTGCCGATCGATTCCACGATCACGATCCTCAAGCGGTACGGAGCCATTCGCCCATGAGCGACGGCCTCTCGGCAAACCTGCAGCACCTCGAGACGTCGGCGACGATCGCGATCTCCGCGGAGGCCAAGCGGCGCAAGGCGGCGGGGGAGGACGTGATCGACCTGGGCGCGGGCGAGCCCGATTTTCCCACGCCGTCCATCCCGGCCGACGCGGGGCTCAAGGCGATCAAAGATGGCAAGACGCACTACCCGGCGAACGAGGGGATCCTGGAGCTGCGCGCCGCGGCGGCGAAGCACTTGTCGCTCTTGTCGGGGGGGCGGCCCGTCAACGCCGACAACATCGTCGTGTCGAGTGGCTCCAAGCAGTCGCTGTTCAACGCCTGCTTCACGTTGTTCGGGCCCGGCGACGTGGTGGCGATTCCGGCGCCGGCGTGGGTCTCCTATCCGCAGATCGTGCACCTCGCGCGCGCCCGGCCCGTCCTGCTCCCGGGCGATCCCGAATGGAGCCTCAAGGCCAGCGTTAAGGAGCTGGGCCGGATGCTCCCCGGGGCTACTGGGCTGGTGCTGTGCTCTCCCTGCAACCCGACGGGCGCCGTCTATACCCACGCCGAGATCAGGGCGATCGCGCAGTGGGCGCGCGACAAGAAGGTCTGGGTGATCGCCGACGAGATCTATCGGCGGATTCACTACGGCACGGGACCCGCTCCGTCCTTCTTGGATCTCCCCGACGACCTGCTCGAGCGCGTCGTGGTGATCTATGGCGTGAGCAAGGCGTACGCGATGACCGGGTGGCGGATCGGCTTCGCGCTGGCGCCGTCCAGGGTCGCCAAGGCGATGGCGGCGCTCCAGTCGCACACGACGACGGGGGCCAATCATCCGGCCCAATACGCCGCGGCGGCCGCGCTGGCGGACGAGCGCGTGGAGCAGGACGTGCAGCGCATGGTGGCCGAGTTCCGCCGGCGCCGCGACCTGGTCGTGAGCCGGTTCCGGAAGGACCTTCCCGGCGTCGAGTTCGTCGACCCCCTCGGCGCGTTCTACTTCTTTTTCCGGGTCGATTCCCTCGGCAAGATCGCCGGGACGGAGTTTTGCACCCGTCTCATCACCGAGAGCGGCGTGGCGCTCGTGCCGGGAGCCGCCTTCGGCGACGACCGCTGGGTGCGGCTGTCGTATGCGGCGGCGACGAGCGACATCGAAAAGGCGCTCGACCGGATTGTGGGGTTCGCGAAAAAACTGGGCGACTAGAGCTTGGCAGGGCGGTGGCTCAGGATCTCGACTCCGTTCTCCCACATCACGCAGTCGTCCTCGATTCTCACTCCCCACTTCCCGAGTTGATAGATTCCCGGCTCGATCGTGAACACCATCCCGGGCTCGAGGCGCGTGGCATTGCCTTCGACGAGGTAGGGCGGCTCGTGGCCGTCCATGCCCATTCCGTGGCCGAGGCGGTGCGTAAAGAATTGCCCGTAGCCCCCGTCAGTGATCACCTTGCGGGCCAGTCGGTCCATCTCCTGGCACATGGTGACGAGCGGCTTCCCGGCCTGCATCGCCGCGGTCTGGGCGTCGTGGACCAGGTTGTAGACCTTCTTGAACTCGTCGGACGGGGCGTCGCCGAACCAGATCGTCCGCGTGATGTCCGACGTGTAGCCCTCGATACGCGAGCCGGCGTCGATCAGTACCACGGTCTCGCGGGCGAGCTGGCCCGCGCTGGGGCCCCCGTGGGGCAGAGCGCTCGACGGGCCGAACTGCACCAGCCCGCCGCCCGGTGACCCCCGGCTCGCCATCTCCCGCGACAACAGCTGGGCTACGTCCCGCTCGGTCATGCCGACTTTGAGCTGCGCGAACGTGGCGGCGATCGACGCCTCCGTCGCGTCGATGGCGCGCCGGATCAGCGTGATTTCCTCGGGGCTCTTGATGATCCGCAGCCGTTCCGTCACCGCGGCGCCGTTGCTCAACTTCCAGCTGGCGAGGCTGTTCTGAAGGTTCAAGTAGACCTGATAACGCGTCTCCGGTTCGATGGCCGCCGCGCCGTTCCCACGCGCCGGTTTGAACCGGCTCCCGGCCTCGCGCACGAGCCGCCAGGGGTCTTCCTGCTCTTCCCAGCCGCGCACGTCGGTCATGGTGCTGTTGCGCTTGATCCGCTCCACTTCGAACGACGGGCAGACCACGGCTGGCGTGCCCGTGACAGGGATCATCAAGAGGATCAGCCGTTCGCTCCGCCCGGGGTTGTAGCCGGTGAAGTACTGAAAGTTGGTCCCCGGCTCGGCGACGAGGAGGTCGAGCTTGCGCGTCTTGAGCTCCGCCTGAAGCCGCTCTAGGCGCGACACCTGGGGCTGGCCGATCCGCAATCCGAAATCCGCAATCCGCAATTGACCCAACCCCGCCACCGCCCCCGCCACCCCCAGAAAGTCCCTCCGCTCCATCATCCTGGCTCCTCTCGGGTTCCGCGCTATATTACGCGGCTCTCATGCAATTCGAAACCCGCATCGAGCGGCTCGGTGGCAAGCTACCCAAGGTGAGCTACCGCTGGGATCCCGAAACCGACATCCTGACGGTGGCGTGCAAAGGCGTCCCGAAGGGGAACGGGATGAACGGCACGGTGGACCTGGAGGGCGGCGACGGCTCGTTCGTGGTCATCGACGTGGCCGGGGGCGCCCTGCGCGGCCTCGACGTGGTCACGTGGCCCGACGACGTGAAGACGATCGCATCGCTCGCGGCTCCCGAGCCCTCCAAAGACGCCCAGGTGCGGTTCCCGAGCCGCCAGTCACAGCCGGGCGTGGCCGCCGTCGAGGTGGACACCGCCCTGACCGTAGAGAAGAACCCGGGGGACTCGGTGTTTCACATCCGCGTGGGACGCTCCCGTCCCGCGACGGTGGTGCGCGCCGCGGACCACCTGCTCGTGGAAGTGGACAAGCAGTCGCGCCTGGTCGGATTGTGGCTGCTCGAGGTCCCGCCGTTTCCGAACGTCGAGGCCACCGCCTGAGCGTGGACGAGCGGCTCCAGCAGTACGTCACGGAGCTGTTCGCGGTCGAAGACCCGGTTCTCACAGCGATTCGGGAACGTCACGCGGAAGCGGGTCTTCCCGCGATCCACATCTCCCCCGACGAAGGCAAGTTGCTGCACCTGCTGCTCTTGGCCATCGAAGCGACCACCGTGCTGGAGATCGGGTCGCTGGGCGGCTACAGCGGCGTGTGGCTGGCGCGCGCCTTGCCCCCTTCCGGGCGCCTCACGACGATCGAGAAGGACCCCCGGCATGCCGCGCTGGCGCGGCGCGCCTTCGAGGAGACGGGGCTCTCGCCCCGCGTGCGCCTGATCGAGGGCGCGGCGCTCCAGGTGCTGCCGAGTCTCCGCCCCGGGTTCGACGCCGTGTTCGTGGACGCCGACAAGGAGCCGCTCCCCCAGTACTTCGAATGGAGCATGCGCCTGCTGCGCCGCGGCGGGCTGTTGCTGTGCGACAACTCATTCTTTCACGGGGCGGCTGTGGACTTGAGCGACCGGTCGCCCGCCGCGGAGGGGGTTCGGACGTTCAACAGGCTCGCGGCGGCTGATGGGCGCCTCGTCTCGACCGTCGTACCCGTGCGCGACGGGTTGCTGATCGGCCTCAAGGTCGCGGAATGAGCATGCAGTGGTGGGACGCGCTGGTTGCCGCGGGCGCGGTGCCCGCTGCGTTCGTGCCGCCCGGGGGGCCCGGCCGCACCGACGCCGACGAGGGTGCCGAACCCGGTGCCGATCTGGTGGAAGGGGAGGCGGTCGCCGTGCGTCCGGTCGCGCTGACGCCGGCACCGCCCGTCTGCTTTCTCGACGGGATCGAGCAGTGGAAGGTAGTGGGGTACGACGGCGCTGTGCCGATCGTCCGGGCGTACGTGGCCGCCGCCGTGCGGCGCCGCGGGCCGGACCGTCGCCTGCACACGGCCTACGAGGCGGCGCGGGACTTCGCGATCGCGCCGCTCGCCGCCGTGGCGCCCGCCCGCCGCCGCGCGCTCGAAGCGCATTGTCCCGACGTCGTCGACATCGCGCTCGATGAGGGCGTTCAGCCGGCCCGCGTGCTGGAGCTGGCGCGGCGCGCCGTGGACGCCGCCCGCCAGCGCCTGGAGCGCGATCTGGCGGAGCGCTGCGTGGCGACGCTCGCTCCCGGCGAGTGGCTCGTGGTGGACGGGCTGCTCTCCGTTTCGGCGAAACTCGCGCGCCATCCCCGCGCCCTCGGTGTGATCAAGAGCCACGGGGCGCAGTTTTTCACCGGAGCCGACTTGGAGCGCGCGCTCACCGTCCCCGCCGCGCATCGGACGAGCGTGTTCCGCGCGCGTGGCGGGCACGCCCGCAACGAGGTGTACTCCTGGTACCTGCGTCTCTGGCCGTGGGAGGGGAACGACCTGTTGTACGGACTGCTCCGCGTCGAGGCGTGCGCCGCTGCCGAGACGATCGCGGGTGCGACGGGCACGAGCGGCTGGCTGCTGGGCGAGCGCGCCCCGCTCGCCACCCCCGACGCGCGCTGGGACCGCCTGATGTATCCTATACACGATGTGGAGACCTACTTGAGGAGCCGTGCCCCCCGCGATCTCCTGTCGCATCGCGCATCCCGCCTCCCGAAGACGGGCACATGATCGCGCGTCCCGATCCCGTACCCGTCGGCCGAGTCGTTGCAACCGAGCTCAAACCCGCTACGCCGCACCAATTCCATTTCTGGACGGCGACGGAATCGAGCATCGGGATCGGCGCGATCGTGAAAGTCGAAGGGGGCGTGGGGCGTGGGGACGTGGAGAGTGGGCGTGTCGTCTACGGCGTGGTGACCGACGGGTTTGCCTACTCCGACCTGGCGACGCCGCTGCACGACGTCGTGGGCGCCGAGGGTGACCCGGCCAGCACCACGCCGACCGTACGCCAGGAGATTCGTTACTGGACGGCCGCGGTGCTCCGCCAGACGCCCGAAGAGCCGCTCCAGCCGGTCCCCCTCGGCCAAGTGTTTGTGGCCGGCGACGCCGATGTCGCCCAGGCGCTGCGCATGGACGGCTACGTCCCGTCCCGCGCGATTCCCATCGGACTGTACGCGTCCGGCGGCCTCGAAGCGCCCGTCTATCTCGACGCCGATTTCCTGCTGGGCCCGGAAGCGGCGCACCTCAACATCTCGGGCGTCTCCGGTCTGGCGACCAAGACGAGCGCCGTCGAGTTCCTGCTCGGATCGATCTTCCAGCACTTCGCACGGGGCCAGATCGCGGCCCTGTGCTTCAACGTGAAAGGCCCCGACCTCTGTTTTCTCGACCAGGCGGGGGAGCTCTCCGAGGAAGACCGGCGCCGCTACGAGCGGCTCGGGGTGGCACCCCGTCCCTTCGAGCGCGTGCGCTACTACGCGCCGCTCAAAGCCGACGGCGTGAACCTGAACACCCTCCGCACCCATCCCGATCTCGTGTCGACCGTCGAGCCGCTCACCTGGGGTCTGCAGGAAGTGGTGGACTTCGCCGAAGTGCTCTTGAACCGTGACGACATCGACGCCAAGGCGGACGCGTTCATTGATTTCCTGAGAGACCGAGTCTTGGGAAGAACGTTCGACGACGGCTTCGGCGGTGAACACCGCGTGCAAACCTTCGCCGACCTGAACCGGTTGTTCCGGTCGATCTTCGACGGCCTCGAGACCGCGGGCCGGAGCGACACCTGGCGCACGCATCATATCGCGACCATGCGCAAGGTGCGCAACCGCCTCTCCAACATCTCCACCCGCTGCAAGGGGCTCGTGACCGACGACGGGCCCTCGAGCGACCTGCCCTGGGGCGACTTCGAGGACCGGGCGGTGTACGTGATCGATGTGGCCAACGTGGATCCGCTCGGCCAGGATCTGGTGTTCGCCCGCGTCGTATCGCAGCTCCGCGAGCGCCTCGAGCGCCGGGACTTGGGCGTCGACGCGGTCGTCGTGTTCGTGGACGAGCTGAACAAGTACGCCCCAGGCGACGGAGCGGACACCTACGTCAAAAAGATGCTGCTCGACATCTCCGAGCGCGGGCGCTACCTGGGCCTGGTGCTGTTCGGCGCCGAGCAATTCCGCTCCCAGGTGCACCGCCGCGTCGTGGGCAACGCCGGCACCCAGGTGTTCGGCCGCATGGACATGGACGAGCTGGCGACGCCGGGCTACCAGGTGCTCTCGCCCGCGACCAAGATCAAGCTGGCGACGCTGCCGGTCGGCGAGCTGATGGTGCGCCATCCCCACTTCACGCAGCCGATCTTCGTGCGCTTCCCCAAACCGCCCGTGCTCCGCGGGCGGGACGGCGTGGAACGGTTCCCCCCGGCGCAGGACCTGCCGTTCGAGGACGCCGTGGTGCGCCAGCTGGTGCGGCTCGACGCCCGGGTGCGCCCCAACCAGGTGAAGGACCTGATCGCCGACCGCGCGGAAGAGGACGTGCGCCGCGCGCTGGCCGCCGTGCGCCAGCAGCGCCCCGAGGATGTGCTGTCGTTGTTTCGCAAAGTGCTGGGCGGCCGGGTCGCTGCCGAAGCGCCGCGCGAGCGCCGCGCCGTGCCGCCCTTGAACCCCATTTCCGACGAGCCTTACTGACATGATACCGAATCGATCCGTCTACGCCGCCCTGCTTCTTTTCGTCGCGTGCCGCCCCGCCGACAAGCCGGTCGACGCCAAGGTCGCGCTGCGCTACCACCCGCCGGCCGGAGCGGTGTACCGCTACGCCATCGAGCAGCACAACACCATGACGATGGAAGCCGGGCCCTTCGCCGGTATGGGCGCGCAGCAGCTCGCGCTCATCATGCACCTGACGCAGGCGGTGACGGGTCCCGCCGACAGCGGCGTCGGAGTACGCCTCACGTTCGACTCGACGCGCATGGAAGCGCCCGGCATGCCGGCCGCCATGATGGACGAGGCGATGGGCCGGCTCAAGGGGAAATCCACCGACGTCGTGTTCGACGAGCGGATGCGCGTGGTGAAAAGCGGAACGAGCGACATGCCGCCGGAGATGGCGACGGCCATCAAGACCATGGCCTTCGCCTTTCCCGAGGCCCCGGTGGGGCGCGGTGACAGCTGGAGCGTGGAGACCGAGCTGCCGCTCGGACAGATGGCCGGCGTCCATGCTCAGGGCCGCACCACGCTCACGGTGAAAGAAATCAACGTCGCCGGCGGCGACACCACGGTGGTCCTCGGGGTTGAGACCACCTTCCCCACCGGTCCCATCGAGCTGAACATCCAGGGCCAACGTGCGACGCTGCGCCTCGCCGGGGCGCTCTCCGGCGATCAAGTGTTCTCCCTCACCCGGGGCACCGCCGTGACCGGCTCGATGAAGGGCAAGATGAAGATGAACCTGAGCGGCGGTCCGCTCGGCCGTGGGGGGATGGCGATCTCCGCGGACACCGACGTGAGCCTGCGCCTCCGGTGAAGCTCGCGCACCTCGCCGACCTGCACCTGGGCTTCCGCCAGTTCGACCGGCAGACGCCCCGCGGCGGAAACCAGCGCGAAGTGGACGTGGCGGAGGCGTTTCGCCGGGCGGTGGACGATCTGCTCGAGCAACGCCCCGACCTGATCGTCATCGCCGGGGACGTGTTTCACTCGGTCCGGCCGACCAACCCCGCCATCCTGTTCTTCTTCCAGCAGCTCCAACGGATCCGGTCGGGGCTGCCCGAGACGCCGGTCGTCGTGATCGCCGGGGACCACGACACGCCGCGCTCGAGTGAGACGGGCACGATCCTCCGGCTGTACGAGGCGCTGGGCGTCGAGATCGCCGTCGATGTTCCGCGCCGGATCGTATTCCCCCGGCTCGACTGCGCCGTGCTCGCGGTTCCCCATCAGGCGGTCGCGCGGGAAGATCAGCCGGCGCTCCGACCCGAGCCGGGCGGGCCGACCTTCAACGTGCTCGTGACCCACGGCCATCCCCCAGGGCTCGGCGAGGAGCGTGGGACGCTCGAGTACGGCGGCGCCCTCCTGCCGCGGGAGGCGCTGGCGCCGGAGAAATGGGACTACGTGGCCCTGGGCCACTACCACACAGCACGATCGATCGCCACGAACGCCTGGTATTCGGGCAGCCTCGAGTACCTGCCCCCGAACCCCTGGGGCCAGCAACAGGACGAAGCCGAGCAGCAGCGGCCGGGGAAGGGATACGTGCTCGTCGACCTGCCGGGGGCGCGCGTCACCTTCCGGCCGGTCGCGCCGGTGCGCCGCCACATCGATCTCCCGATGATTCGTGGCCAGGGAATGAGCGCCAAGGAGCTGGACGCCGAGATCGCCAGCCGCGTCGCCGCCGCCAAGCCGGCCATCGACGACCAGGTCGTGCGGCTGCTCGTGTGGGACGTCTCGCGCGCGACGGCGCGCGACCTGGACCATGCAGCGATCCGCGGCTACAAAATGCGCGCGCTGAACTTCTACTTGGATCTGCGGCGCCCCGACGTGCCACGGCCCTCCGGCACCGGGGGAGCGGGGGGGGCGCCGGGGGGACGCCGCCGGACCCTTCCCGAGACCGTGAAAGAGTTCCTCGGCCGCCGCCCGCTCGACGCCGAGCTCGACCGCGAGGCGTTCGTGCGGCTCGGGGTCGACTACGTCGAGGCGGTCGCCGCCGCCGACGAGGCGCCCGCGTGAAGCTGCACCGCCTGCACCTCGTCAATTTCCGGCAGCACGCCGACACCGAGCTGGTGTTCGGCGACGGGATCACGGGGATCATCGGTCCGAACGGCTCGGGCAAGACGTCGCTGCTCGAGGCGATCGCCTGGGCGATTTACGGCAACCCGGCGGCGCGGGGCGACAAGGACTCGATCCGGAACTTGCGCGCGAAGGCGCGCTCCAGCGTGCGCGTCGAGCTGGAGTTCGGGCTGGGGCGGCACGAGTACCGGGTGGAGCGGGGGTTGCACGGCGCCGAGCTGTATCAGGACGGCGCGCTCGTCGCAAACTCGCTCAAGGAAGTCACGCAGAAGCTCGAGCGCGTGCTGGGGATGACGCACGACGAGTTCTTCAGCACCTACTTCACGAATCAGAAAGAGCTGGCCGCGATGGGCTCACTCGCCGCGCGGTCCGAGCGGGCGGCGTTTCTCTCGCGGGTGTTGGGATACGAGCGGCTGCGGCTGGCGCAGGAGCGCATCCGGGAGCGGCGCAACGCGCTCGGGCACGAGGTAGATGGTCTCGAGACGAACCTGCCGCCGCGCGGGGAGCTGCAAGCGGAGCGGCGGACCGTCGAGGAGCGGCTGGCCGCGGCGCGGCGGGCCACCGGGGATGCCGAGGCGGTGCGGCAGCGGGCGGAGGAAGCGCTCACCGCGGAGGAGCCGCGCTGGCGGGAGTGGGTGGAGCGGCGCGAGCGCACCTTGTCGCTCGAGGGGGACCAGCGCGTGGCCGAGCAGGCGGTGGTGGTCGCGCGGCAGGAGTTCCAGCGGCTCGACAAGGAGCTGGCGGAGGCGCTGGCGGCGCGGGAGGAGCTGCGCAAGCTCGAGACCGAGGTGGCGCCGATCTCGCGCCTCAAGGCCGACCTGGCGGAGCTCGACCGCCTCGGCAAAGAAGAGGTGGCGCGGCGGGCGGAGCAGGCCCAGCTCGCGGAGCTGGCCCGCACGACCGCGGCCCTCGACCGCCGCATCGCCGAGCTGGCGGGCGTGGGCCCGGCGCTGGAACGCGCGGAGGGCGCGGCGCGCGGACTCACCGAGCGTCTGGAGGCGGCCGACCGCGCCGCGGAGGAGCAGCAGGCGGCGTGGGTACGGGACCGGGAGTACGCGACGACGCGGCGCGCCGAGCTGCTCAAGCAGTACGAAGAAGTGAAGGAACAGCGCGACAAGATCGCGCGGCTCGGCCCCGACGGCGAATGCCCCACCTGCCGGCGGCCGCTCGGCGCGGAGCACGCCGCGGTGCTGGGCGTGCTGGACCGCCAGCTCCAGGCGATCGTGGACGACGGGAAGTACTTCAAGCAGCGGCTCGAGCAGCTGGCGAGCCCGCCGGAGGCGGTGACGCAGGCGGAAGCGGCGCGCGACGCCCTGCGCGAGGAGAGCCGCCGCGCCAGCGAGCAGGCGGGGAGTCTGCGCGCGCAGCTCGAGGAGGGCGAGCGGCTGGGCGCCGAGCGGGCCCGCGCGGCGCGGCGGGCCGCCGAGCTCGAGGGACGGGTGGCGGCGCGGCCCATGGGGTACGATGCGGCGCGGCACGACGCCGTGCGCGCCGAGCTGACCCGGCTCGAGCCGGTGGCCTTGCAGGCGGCGACGCTCACCGCGCGCGCCGAGCGGGCTGAGGTTCTCGTGAAGGAAGCCGAGCTCGCGGAAAAGGCGCTCTCGGCGCGCGAGGCCCACGCCCGGCAGCTGGCGGACGCCGTGCGGGCGGAGGGATTCGCGGAGCAGAAGTTCAAGGCGGCGCGCGAGCGACACGACCGCGCGGCGCACGCGCTGCGCGCCGCGGAGCTGTCCGTCGCCGAGACGCGCGGGGAGCTGGTGGCGGCGGAAACGGCGGTGCGCGAGGCGGAGCGGCGGGAGCGCGAGCGGGCGGCGCGCGAGCGGACGATCGCCGAGCGGAAACGGGAACTGCGCGTCCACAACGAGCTGGACCGCGCGTTTTCCGATTTGCGTGCCGAGCTGAACGCCGCGATGCGCCCCGAAATCGGCGAGGTGGCCTCCGCCTTCCTCGCCGATCTCACCGACGGCCGCTACACCGAGCTCGACCTCGACGAGGACTATCGCATCCTGGTGCTCGACGACGGCGTGCCGAAGCCCGTCATCTCGGGCGGCGAAGAGGACGTCGCGAACCTGGTGCTGCGCCTCGCCATCTCGCAGATGATCGCCGAGCGCGCGGGGCAACCGCTGTCGCTCCTCGTCCTGGACGAGATCTTCGGCTCGCTCGACGAAACCCGCCGCCAGCACGTCCTGGGGTTGCTGCGCCGCCTGGGCGATCGCTTCCCCCAAGTGATCCTCATCACGCACATCGAGCAGGTGCGCGACGGACTGGACCGCGTGATCCGCGTGAGCTACGACGCAGCCGCAGGCTCGAGCGTCGTGCGCGACGACACCGCCACGCTGGGGGGGGGGCCGGCCGATGCGAGCGTGGCTGCCTGACACGCGGGTCTCCGGACCCGAGCCCGCCGCCCTCCGCGACATCGAGGGGCTGAATCGGGTCTTCGCGGACGCGTTCACCGACCGCTACCGCCGCGACGGCCTCGTGGGTGTGCGCGTGCCCCAGCTGAACCCCCTCGTCTGGCGGTACGCGCTGCTCGACGCGGGCGAAGGCGCCATGGTGTGGCGCGACGAGCGGAACGCCATCGCCGCGTTCAACGTGGCGCACCGCTCGGGCACGGAAGGGTGGATGGGCCCGCTCGCCGTCCGGCCCGACCGGCAGGGGACCGGAATCGGGAAGACGGTCGTCCGGACCGCGGCCGACTGGCTGATCGACCGCGGCGTCACGACCCTCGGTCTCGAGACGATGCCCCGCACTCCGGAGAACATCGGCTTCTACGCGCGGCTTGGCCTCGTGCCGGGACATCTCACCGTGACGCTCACCAACGAGATCGCGACCCGCGGGCACCCCGCGCCCGTGCTGCTGTCCCGGCACCAGGGCGCGGAGAAAGACGAAGGCGTCGCGGCCGTGGGCCGGCTCGTGCAGAGCCTCGCGCCGGGCTACGACTTCTCCCGCGAGATCCTCTTGACCGCCGAGCTCGGATTGGGCGACACGTCCCTGGTGGACGGCGCGGACGGCCTCGACGCCATGGTGCTGTGGCATTCCGCACCGCTGGCCGATACGCGCGGCCGCGACGAGGTGCGCGTGCTCAAGCTGGCCGCGCGGGACGCGCGCGCGTTCGAAGCCGCGATCGCCGCCACCGAGGCCACCGCCGCCAAGGCGGGGATCCGCCGCGTCGCCGTCCGCTGCCAGACGCACTACGCCGACGCGTTCCGCCGCCTGATCGCGCGCGGCTATCGCGTACGGTGGACCGACCTGCGCATGAGCCTCGAGGGCTACCCCGAGCGCCTGCCCGAGGCCGGCGTGCTGCTTTCGAACTGGGAGATATGACCGCGGGGCTGGTCATTTTCGCGGCGACCTACGTCCTGATCGCCGTCCAGCGGCTGCCCTTCGTTCACCTCAATCGTCCGGCCGCCAGCCTGCTCGGCGCCGTGGCGATGGTCGTCTTCGGCGTCCTCTCGCTCGAGCAGGCCTACGCCGCGATCGACTTCGATGTGCTGGTCTTTCTCCTCGGGCTCATGCTGATCGTCGGCTATCTCGAGGTTGGGAAGTTCTTCGAGTGGTCGGCGGAGTGGGTGCTCCGGCGCGCCCGCTCACCTGCACGGCTGCTGTTCGGCGTCGTCGTGGGCGGCGGCCTGCTGTCGGCGTTCTTCGTCAACGACACGATCTGCCTGATGGTGACGCCCGTCCTGTTGGCCGCGCTCGGCCCGCTCCGCGTCCGCGCCACGCCCTATCTCATCGGTCTCGCCATGGGGGCGAACGTCGGCTCCGTCCTGTCCATGACCGGCAACCCCCAGAATATGCTCGTCGGCATCTGGAGCGGCGCCTCGTTCGGCGGCTTTCTGGGGCGCATGCTGCCGGTGGCGCTCGGCGGGCTCGCGATCACCTACGGCTATCTCCGCTGGGCGTTCCGCGCCGAGCTGGGCGAGCCGTTCCGCGAGCCGCTCGAAACCGTACCTGTGGCGATCGACCGCCCGCTCGTCGCCAAGGGACTCGGCACCTTCGGGGTCGCCGTCGTGGCGTGGCTGGCCGGCGGCTCGCTGCCGCTCGTCGCCATCACCGCGGGCGCGCTGATGGTCGCCGTGGCACAGCGCGATCCCGCCTACGCGATCGAGCGCGTCGAGTGGGCGCTGCTGCTGTTCTTCGCGTCCCTGTTCGTGGTGATGCGCGGCCTCGAGCAGACGGGCGCCGTAGCGTGGATCGACGCGCGCGCCCTCGCGTTCGCGAGCAGCGGCTCAGCGTGGACGGAGGCCACAACGGTGAGCGGCGTGATGCTGGTCCTGTCCAACCTCATCTCGAACGTCCCAGCGGTGTTGCTGTGGCGCAGCACGGTGCCGAGTCTCCCCGACCCCGAGCTCGCGTGGCGTGTCGTGGCGATGAGCTCGACGTTCGCGGGGAACCTGCTGCTGATCGGCTCGATGGCGAATCTCATTGTCGCGGAGCGGGCGGAGGCGCGGGGGGTACGAATCGCGTTCGGCGAATACGCGCGCGTCGGTGTGCCGGTCACGATCCTGACGCTTGTCTGGGGAGTCGTCGTCCTCGTCGTGTTGCGCTGAAGCACGGCATACGACTTGCCGTTCCAGGGCGTGCCCCTTCCCAGGGAGTCCCCATGCTCTGGAAGCATCCCGTCGCCGCGTTCACAGTGTTGCTTGCGCTCGCCGCCTGCAGCGACAGCGCGGCACCACCGCAGCCGTCAGACACCCTGCACACACCGCCGCAGCCGAGCGGCCAATACATCGTCGTGTTCCGCGATGCCGTCGCCGATCCTGCTGGTCTCGCGCGTCAGCTCGTGCAGGCGCACGGCGGCACCTTGACCTTCAGCTACGCGAACGCGATCAAGGGTTTCGCGGCGCGGCTCCCCGCAGCGGCGGTGGCGGCGCTGCAGCGTAACCCCCTCGTCGCGTACGTCGAGCCGGATCAGGTCTTCCGCGCCGATGTCACGCAGTCGATGGATGCGAACGGCAACCCGTGGGGGCTCGATCGCATCGATCAGACCGCGCTCCCGCTGTCGCGCTCCTACACCTACACGGCGACCGGCGGCGGCGTGCACGCCTACATCATCGACACGGGAATCTGGACCTTGCATCCCGACTTCGGCGGCCGGGCGAACAACGTGTACGACGCCTTTGGCGTCACAGGCGAGGACTGCCACGGACACGGGACGCACGTCTCCGGGACGATCGGTGGAACGACCTACGGCGTCGCGAAGAGCGTGTCGCTGCACGGCGTCCGCGTTCTGAGCTGCGCCGGCCTCGGCCTGACCTCCCAGATCATCGCCGGCATCGATTGGGTCCGCGCGAACCACGTCAAGCCCGCGGTCGCGAATATGTCTTTGGGCGGCGGGCTCTCACAGGCCTTGAACGACGCCACGACCAATCTCTGGAACGCCGGTGTCTTCGTCGCGGTGGCGGCGGGCAACGACAACGTCGACGCCTGTACCGCGTCCCCCGCGAGTGCCAACGGCGCCTTCACGGCGGCGGCATCCGAGAAGACCGATGCGAAGGCGTCATACTCGAATTGGGGAACGTGCGTCGAGGCCTACGCACCCGGTTCGGCGATCGTCTCGGACTTCCTCGCCGGGACGACCATGTCGCTCAGCGGCACGTCGATGGCATCGCCACACTTTGCCGGCGTGGGCGTGTTGTACAAGGCCACGTTCGGCGACGCGCCGTCGGCCACGGTGTCGAACTGGATCATCAGCAATGCCACGGGTGGCGTCATCACGGGGAACCCCGGCGGGACCCCCAACCGGCTCCTGAATAAGGCGAGTCTATGACCGGTGAGCCGCTTGCTTCTCCGGTGTCCCCGTGACGTAGACGACCGGGGCCAGGCCGATCACCTCGGTGGCGTGCGTCGTGCCCCGGGCGAGATCGAGCCGGTCTCCGGGGCCGAGCTGCACGCTCTCGCCCGCGACCGTGACGCCGAGAAAGCCAGAGAGCACCCAGCGGGTCTCGGCGAACTCGTGCGCGTGCGCCGGGACGGCGGTGCCGGGCATGTCGGACCACCAGGCGGTCACCATGCCTTCCGCCTCGAGCGTGCGGCGCAGCGTCGACAGCTGCAGCGGCCCCGCGCTCGGGTCCCAGTGCTTCACCGTGAGCGTCATGACGTGAACGACGGCGCGCCGACGAGCACGCGGCGCGCGAACAGCACGACCGCGCCGGCGTACAGCAGGTGCACGTATCCCGAGGGCACCTGCGCGACGAACACGAGCAGGACCCATGCGATGAGCAGGACGATCGCGGTGATGAGCGTCACGTT
>DASXUE010000027.1:0-25537 GCA_036505055.1 Gemmatimonadales bacterium
GTTGTATGCGGAGAAGAAGAAGAGGGTGGGGGTGGGAAGGTGAGGAGTAGGCGTGCATCACCTGGACAGTGGATGATTCGGATTCGGGTGTTGTTGGTCGGTGAAACCATCACAACCAACGTTGATATCGGTCTTCATGGCTCGCTCCGGCGCCGCTGCTCCGTCACCGCGGCCACAACGCGCACTCCCGACCGACGCGCAATCTCGATGACATCCTGGACGGGCCCGAATGACAGGGCCTGGTCCGCCTTGAGATACAGAATCCGATCCATCTTGCGGTCGCGGTACAGCGCGGCGAGCCGGGCGCCCAACGTGTCGGCGGGCAACGCCTCCGGTTCACCGCTCGTCGATAGTGCATAGACCCCGTTCCGATCGATGACGAGGACGATTTCGGCCGGCTCTTCCGGGCGCCGATCGGCATGGGTGCTCTGTGGCAGCGCCACGTGAGATGCAAGCAGAGGAGTGACGATCATGAAAATGATCAGCAGCACGAGCATCACGTCGATCATCGGCGTGACGTTAACGTCGGCGCGGAGCGGCATGGGCGGCCTCGGGGGTGGGGTTCACCCCGATGGTAGGAGGGGAACCTGACGCTGGACCGCCGCCGCCATTACAAAACCCTTACCACGGGATGAGAAACCCTCTCCTCCGTCTAGGGCCTCTCTGCGTTAATCCGATCCTTCCTGCACTCATTCGGTTGTCGCGGCATTGCTCTGGGCTCAATCTTGCTCCCGCCAGCGGCATCGCCGTTGTCGGGGCACGTCGCAGCTTTCCAGTTCCGTCAGCATGTCGAGGTGCGGTGCGGGTGTGGCGGAATTGGCAGACGCAGCTCGCTGACACCGGGCGGGGCGCAAGCCCGTGTGGGTTCGACTCCCACCATCCGCACCCTGGCACTTGATTCTATAGCGCGCCGAGCGCATACTCGGCTCACGGTGTCAGCGAGCGGCGTGGTTCCGCCACGCCTCAGGGGTCGCCAGCTTCGGCTGGTGGCCCCTGTGTGCTTCGCGGGGACTCCGTGACAAGTCGGCCGCCGGTAGTGAACCGTGTCCCTTGAAGGACCGGCTCGGTCCCCTGCGGGCGTCCTTTAGGACGCGTGTCTTGGCCGAGCCGGCGCTTCAGCGCACGGGTACACTCAGCGAAACTGGCACCCGCCTACCAGAAGGCCGGCGTGCGCGTCTGGTGTTATCCGTGTCCTAAAGGACCGGCTCGGCCACTACACGCGCCCTGAAGGGCGTGGAGCGCCGTGCCGCTGTTCGTGCCCCCGCACGTATTCCGCGACGTCGCGCAGTTGGCTCAATCCCACCGACCGTAAGTCGTATCCCGGCGCCCACTGCAGGGCATGGTGTCCCGCGAGACCATCCCGGTTAGCGAGGCGCGCGCTGGCACCCTTGAGACCCTGAACCATGCGGGGCACGTCGAAGGCCGCTGGTAGCTCAAGCAGCATGTGCACGTGATCCCGCACGACGCCGATCTCGATTGTCCGCGCGCCATGCCTCCTCACTTCCTCCAGCAGAAACCGACACAAGAACTCGGCGACCCGCTCGTCGATCAACGGCAGGCGTGCGAACGTGGTCCAGGAAAGGTGAGCATAGATGCGTACGGGCATGAGCGCAGCTTATTACCGAGGTGCACGCTCGCCGGTACCGAAATGCTGCGCGGGGCGTCCTTAAGGACGCGTGCCTTGGCCGAGCCGGCCCTTTAAGGCACGGATAACTGCGACCGGGGCCCACGGACAACGTTCGGCGCATCGCCGTGAGACCTGCACAAAGTGTCGCAGCGCCCTCGACAGCCTCTCCGTACCTTGATGCATCATGGCCTCGCTTCACGTTGAAGCCCCCACGAAGACGTGCCGGTATCGGTGCGGCAGCGGGTCACCCTGCTCGAACCCAGTGACCCGTCCCGACATCCATCTCTGTGATGAACACGCCCGCCGCGTGACGGAGCTGGATGGGGCGGTGTACACCGTGGTCACCGACCATTTCAAGCAGGATCTCCGCGAGTTCTATGCCCGATCGAATTTCTATCTGGTCGCGCAAGCGGCATTGCTCGCCGCGTTCTTCGGGCGTCGAAGCCCCGAGCCCTACGCGAACGTCATGCTCGTCGCGATCGGGCTGGTCACCGCTCTGTTCTGGCTGTGCGTGACGCACAGCACCGTGTTCTGGATCAGGCGATGGAGAGAGCAGGTCCTACGAGTGAGTCGTGAATTGGATCGCCGGTTCGACGCGTACGCGCAGGCGGAAAGCCCGCACCGCCACCTCAGGGCCGTGCGCGAGAGCCCGGAGGACATGACCAAGTGGTTGCCCGCGGTCTTCGTCGCGGCGTGGGTGGCAATCCTCGTGTTTGCTTTCTTCGGCCAGGGGATGCCGAGTAGTCTGCCGCCGGCGTCACCGGTGTACTAGAGCCCCTACTGCACCGGCCCCGGCGTCACCCCCGTCAACGTCACGACGTCCGCTCGCGCGTTGACCGTGTGCGAACGCAGCACGTGCGACGTCGCGCTCGCCGACACGACGACGTCGCCCGCCGTGACGTTCAAGATGTACGCGACCCCGTCCGCCGACGTCGCCGTCGCACTCGAGCTGGGAAACCCTCCCGAGTTGTAACGGAGGGTCCCTGCCGGATTCGAGGAAACCGTCGCACCTGCGAGGGGCGTCCCATTGCAGTCGCTGACCACGAGGGCGATGAGACCCTTGCCGGCGCTTTGCGTTACGCCGGCGAGCATGCCCAGCGCCGCGAGGTCGGACGTCGTAATCAGGAGTGCCGACTGCGTCGCGCTGGCGACGAGCGGCGCGGGTGGATAGCCGTAGGTATCGATGTATCCCGACTTGAAGACTCGCACGTAGCCGTCGAGCGGCTGGCCGCCCGTCGCCAGCGTCAGCGTGTAGTTGCCGTTCGCGTCAGAGGCCGTGCTGTCCAGCCGCGTCGCGTTCCCGGTGCGATACCCAATGACCTGTGCGCCGGCGAGGGCGGCGGGCGTGATCGGGTTGGACCTGACGATGCCGGTCACCACGAGCGGATCGCCGGCGGTCGTGGGGAGCGGCTCGCCCAGGCAGTCGAAGGGGCCGGGATTGCTGCTGGGACCGCCGCCCCCGTCGCCACCGCACGCGGCGAGGACAAGCAGGGGGATGACGAGCATTGTACGCATGTGAGGGTGCTCCCATGAGATGGCGCCCATAATATTAACGCCATCATGCGGAATCTCCTGCAGACGCACTCCATTAGCTGGGCTGAGAGCGTGCGCATTGTTCTCGAATCGGAAGGCATAGAGGCGGTCGTGCTCGACGGGGGCGCGCCTGGCTACTTGGGGTTCGCCGGTCGCACGCGCGTCGCGATCCTGAAGGACGACGACTTGCCGAAGGCCCAGGAGATCTTGCGGCGCCTCCAACCGCCTAAGATGTCGACGCCGCCTTCGTGGCGGTGGCAGAAACGAGGACTCATCGGCCTCGGCCTCGGTTTTTTCGCCATCGTTTATGGTGCGGCTCGAGCTGATCCCTATGAGGGTGTACCGTTGATTTCGTGGGTCTTGTTTGCCGTGGGCGGGCTCTTCCTTGTCGCCGGATTCGCACTCATCGCGCTCGGTCCGCGGGCGGATAAGAAGGAGAAGCAGGCCGAGCCGTGACTTCTCCCGATTCCTTTTCCACCATCGTCGCGATCACGCGGCAGACTTCCCGGCTACGGGCGTCCTTCAGGACGCGTGTCTTGGCCGAGCCGGCCCTTTAGGGCTCGGTCAAACGACGGCGACGTAGCGCGCGTCGCGCGTTGGTTTGTCTGCGCCAGATATCGGGTGTAGTCTGGGACCATGCCCTCTTCCTCCTACGACACCATCCCCGACATCGGCCTCCTGTACGACAGCGTTCCGCTCTACGCCGCCCGACAGGACGTCGCGTTCTATGTCGAGGAGGCCGAGCAAGTCCGTGGGCCCGTGCTCGAGCTGGGATGCGGCACCGGGCGGATCCTCCTGCCGCTCGCGCGTGCGGGGCATACCGTCGTCGGGCTCGACAGCTCGCCACCGATGCTGGCGCGGTGCCGGGAAAGAATCGCGGCCGAGCCCGCGGCCGTGCGCGGGCGCATCACCCTGCACCAGCATGACGTCCGCGACTTCGACCTGGGCACCACCTATCCGCTCGTGATCGCGCCCTTTCGGGTGCTCCAACACCTGATCACGATAAAGGAGCAGCTCGCGTTCCTCGCCGCCGTGGCGCGCCACCTCGCCGCCGGTGGGCGCTTCATCTTCGACGTGTTCAATCCTCACTTTGCCAAGCTCACCGGCGCCGACGGCGTGGAGCGGGAAGACACGCCGCAGCAATCGCTCCCGGATGGCCGGTCGTTCCGGCGCGCCGCCCGCGTCACCCGAGTGCGGTGGGCGGACCAGGTGAGTGAGATCGAGTTGATCTGGTACGTGGCGGCGCGTCGCTTGGTGCAGACCTTCGACTTGCGGTGGTATCTGCGTGCCGAGCTGGAGCACCTCCTGGCCCGCGCCGGATTCCAGGCCCGCGATGTGTACGGCGACTTTACGCGCGCCCCCCTCGTGGATGGGTCGCCGGAACAGATCGTGTGCGCCGAGCGCCGGACCTGAACCCCGCGTTTGTACTGCACACCGTGTACTGGCGAGCCCGCGAAGCCCCTCCCATGCTTGGGTGCGTGCGCCTCGAGCGATGTGTCTGGTCATGTCTCATGGCGTCGCTGGTCGCCGCGCTGCCCGCCGCGGCCCAGCTCTCCGCCCGCGCCGACCTGTCCGCCGGCGGGCGCTATGTATGGCACGGCATCTCCCGCGCTGGCGGCCTCGTCGCGCAGCCGTCCCTCGCGGCGGGCGTCCGGCTCAGCCGTTTCTCCGTCGAGGGTGGGGCGGTCCTCCATTACGAGCTCGACCGCGTGTCGGTGGGAGAACTGTCCGAGACCGGCGCCGGTGATGGGGGTCTAGGCGAGGCGGACTTTTGGGGACGGGCCTCGCTCGGCGTCGGACCGACGCGCCTCCACGGGGGCGTCGTGCGCTACGTCTTCCGCGGCGACGCGAGTGCAGGCGGCCTCGGCCCTGCCCGCAACACGACGGAAGTGTACGCCGCGCTCTCCACGACGAGCAGCTACGCCAACTCATCCCTCGAAGCCTGGTGGGACGTGGAGCGCGGGCGGGGAGCGTTTCTCCGGGCGTCACTCGATCTTCCCGTCCTCGGATGGCCCTTCCAGCCCTTTGCATTCGGGTTCGTTCAGGGCGACATCGGGTTGAACGTCGGGCAAGGGGCCAACTTCGCCGCCCGGGGGATCACGCACGTCGGCCTCGGGCTGGGGGTCGAGGTGCGGAAGGGATGGGCGACGCTCGCGGCCGGCGCGCGGTCGCAGCTCAATCTCGACGACGCCACGCGGATCGACGGTGTGGGGCGCAATCGGGACTTCAACGCGTGGCTGTGGACGGGGATCACAGTGCTCTTCGGCGGCGACGCGCGGAGCCGGCGGTGAGCCGCCGCCGCGCAGTCTTGCTCGGCGCTTGGGGCGTGCTGCTTGTCGCGTGCGGCCCCACGCGACTCCAGGTGCCCGGCGCCCTCAGCCCCAAGCCGCAAGCGGGCCCGGAATCGTCGCTGCGGGCGGGATTGGCGCGCGTGGATATCACGCCGCCGCCCGGCGTGGGGCTGGCGGGCAACGGCCCCCAGGGTGGCGAGGCACGCGGCTACCGGCTGCGGCTCTACGCGCGCGTGCTCGTGCTGGTGGACGGGGGGGGGAATCGCCTCGCCCTCGTCGTCGCCGACCTTCCTCTCAGCTCGGCGCTGCTGCACCGCCGCGTCGCCGAGATCACGCGCCGCACCGACGGGATCGGGGCGGATCGGCTCGTGATCGCCGTGACACACACGCACGCCGGGCCCGGACATTTCTTCGAGGCGGCCGGCTACAACGATCAGGGCAGCTCGGTCATCGGCTTCGACCCTGTGATGGTCGATTCGCTGACGCAGCGCATCGCGCGTGCCGTTCACGCCGCGGTGGCCGACCTGCGCCCGGCACGCGTGGCGTGGGGGAGTCGCGACGTCTGGGGTCAGACGCGCATCCGCAGCCTGCCCGCCATGCTGCGCAACGTTCCGCCGCCGACCGCCCCCGACGCGCCCGCCGGGCTGGCGCAGGAATACCAGCTCGTGGATCCGGAGCTCGCCATGCTGCGCGTCGATCAGCGCGACCCCGCGAGCGGCGCATTCAGGCCCGCCGGCGCTTTCAGCATTTTCGCGATGCACGGCACCGGCAACGCGCCGTCGAACGATCTCCTCGACCCCGACATTCACGGCCTCGTCGAGCGGCGGCTCGAGCGCCACATCGATCGCGATCTCAATCGGGCGAGCGACTCAGGCTTCGTGCCCCACGCCGTGTACCTGTTCGCGAACGGCGCCGAGGGCGACGTGTCGCCGGCGTGGCCGCCCCAGAGCCGCTGCGACGTGCCGGTGCTCGCCGCGCTGCCGGCGCTCGACGGCCCCTTTACGCGCCCGCTGTGGGAGTGGCGCCCGCCCACGGCCACGCACCTGGCCGCCTGCCGCAGCGCGGCGCGGGAGGCGATGTCGCTCATCGGCAAGGTGGTGGGGGACGGTGCCGTGGCGTTGTTCGATGCGCTCGGCGTGGGCTTGTCCGACAAGTTGGAGCTGGGGCGTGCCTTCACGACGCTGTCACTGCGCGACAGCGCGCGCGCGCTCGGCATCTGTCCCGAGCCCGCCGTCGGTATGAGCACGCTCGTCGGCGCCGCCGACGCGCACACGCGGATGCAGGGGTGGCGGCTGTTCGGCGTGTTCGACATCGGGCTCGAGGAGGGCTCGCCCAATCCGGACGTGTCCGGATGCCACGCGCACAAGCGCAAGCTGCTGGACGGGTGGTTCGGCGGCCTGCCGAACCGACTGTTCGTGAGCGGCACGCTCCCCTCGTACGCGCAAGTGACGGTGCTGCGCCTTGGGAATCGTGTGATCGGCGCGGTGCCGGCGGAGGTCACGACGACGGCGGGAAGGCGAATGCGGGCGCAGATGCTGGCGGCCGCGCGCGAAGCCGGGCTGCCGGTGAGCGATGCGCTGATCCTCGGTCACGCCAACGGCTACCTCGAGTACGTCACGACCGCCGAGGAGTACACGGCGCAGTACTACGAAGGCGGATCGACGCTGTACGGGCCGGGCGAGGCGGCGATGTTCGGCCGCGTGCTGGCCCGGCTCACGGCGTCGGTCACCAGCGGCGATAGCCTGCCGCCGTCCGCGGCGCCGCCGCTCGATCTCGTCGTCGGTCAGCGAGAGAACATCATCTCACGCAAGTCGGCCAAGCGAGTGCCGCCGCCACGCATCGAGCGGGTTTGGTGCTCGGGCGACACGCTGTACGCCTGGTTCCAGTTGGGCGGGGCGGGGGAGTGGCCGGTCGCGACTGGTGGCGTCGCCGCCGGGCCGCGCGTTGAGGTCGTGGTCAACGATGCGGCCCGCCGCATCGTGAGCTGGGATGACGATCCGGCGCTGGAGCTGCGGCTTCGGTCGCGGCGCGGCGGGCTGGCGTGGTGGGAGCTGCGGTGGTCGGGGGTTTCGGGTTTGCGGTATCGCGTTCGCATACCTGGGGGGTCGCAGAGCGATCCCGTGGGGTGCCCGGTCCCAGGGAGGACACGATGAACCCCATCAAGGGCCTACGCTGCTTCGTCGTGGTCGCCCTGGTACCGGCGGCGGCCTGCGCTGGCATCCGCACGTCCCTTCGTGTTGGGCCGTATGGCGAGGTGACGAGCAAGCCCTTCTTCGACCCCGGCGCAGGCGCGCGGACGGTGCTCTCGATCGCCGGCAACGGTGAGATACGGTTGGACGGAGGCGTGCGCCGCCCCGAATCCGCGGCCGCGAGCGGGTCTCTCGTCGGAACGGCGACCGGCTCGGTTCAGTGGAACTTTGCGGGCGGGTATCCACGGAATTTCGGGTTTGTTGGCGGCTACCAATACTTCTATGGGGCCGAGCATGGCTTCGAATGGCTCGGCGGCCTAGGCATGGCCACGTCGCTTGCGCGCGGCGAGCGCGTTCAGTACGAGCTCACCCTCGGTCAGCGCCGCCCCTTGGGTGGCCGGTGGGACTGGGTGGGGCGGTTCAAGGTCGTCGTGCTCCGTCTGCCGTTGTGGTTCCGCCGTGTGCCAAAACCGCCGCCACTCGAGGTGAAGGTGGACAGCGTGGATGCGAGCGGCGTCCCGTCGACTCCCCGCTGGCAAGGCGGCCCTGGGCAAGACGCCGACAAGCTCTGTCACTTCTCGTACATCAGGATGTCCGTGAGCCCTCTGCTCGTGTACCGGCCGGAATGCGACGAAACCGGCATCCCGACGCTGAACCAGCCTGTCTCGTTGCGGACCGCGAAGCACAGCGGCCTGTCGTGCAGTGTGAAGGACGCGGAGCCGATCATCCGCGGGCACATCAACTGGTTCGTGGTCAACCAGACGGGGCGGCTGCGGTGGCTGGGCTTCAACGAAGGCTCACTGGGGGACCACGATTTCAACTTGCACTTGGAGGCTCCTCAACTCGTGACGCGCGCGAACGTGCGGGCCAACAAGCGTCAGCCCGATCTCCGCAATGACCCGAAACGGGATAGCCTGATCGAGCTCGAGTTCAGCGGGGACGAGACGACCTACTTTTTCTCGGCGCAGCACGGGGGCGCGCTCTGGGCCCCCCTGATCGCCCTGCAAGAATTCAAGGCTGAGACCGCCGGATACCACCGCGAGGACGCGAGGGCCGACTCGCTCTTCCGAGGCCGGTTCGCGGTCGTGACCGGAGTGCTGGGGCTCGACGGCGAGCACGGCTTCCAGACAGAGCTGCACCCGGTTCTGGGCATGGCGGCGGACGTTTCGCACAAGATGCGCGACAGCAACGCGCACGCGTGGCTCGTGCTGCTTCGGAACATGGGCAACGAGGGTGAGTGCGCGGAGGGACAGCTGCCCTGGGTGCTGTCCGATACCGCGCAATCCAAGCAATACGTGCTCGAGATTCCATGGAAGCCGGGCGCCGACTCCGTAGTCGTGGATAGCGACGACAGCCGGTTTGGCTTCGTGGCGCGGCGGACGCCCGCGTTGACGATCAAAGTGGATCGTGCGCGAGCCGTCCGCCTCGTGGCCAGACTCCCCGAGCCAACGCACCCGGACTCCGTTGGCATCATCTATGGCACGCTCTCGCTGCGGTGGTTCGATCACGGTCGTCCCCTTCCGAACGATGCCGGTGTCGTTCAAATCGCCGACGTGAATCGGACGCCTCGCCAGGCGCGCACTCCGGATCGGGACAAATCCGACTACGACCCAGTGATGATGGAAGCCTTCACCCGCTCGCGCCGCTTGTGCTTCAGCGTGGAGCAGCGAGCGGATCCGGTGCAGCGGCGTCGCGTACTGCCTTTGCGCGCTCAGACCGTGTTGCGCCAAAAGCCCACACGCGCGCCGCCCGTCGTTGTCGAGGCGGGCCCCTGCCCCCATGTAGCGCCTTCTTGATGACGGCTTGACTCCGCCGCCCAGAATGGGTCGCACACCTCACGCCATAGGAGGCGTCGATGAACGCGACCCGTTTCGCCCTCCCCCTCCTGCTCCTCGGCGGCCTGCTGTCGGCCTGCGCCGAGCCGCCGACGGGCCAGTCTCGCAGCACCGCACCCAGCTTCGATTTCGGCAACGGCCCGTCGCCCATCGGGGGCGACAACGTGGCCGTGTACCGCTTCCAGGGCTACTGGTTCTGGTTCTGGACCGACGCGCCGCTCCGCGCTTGGCATACGAACTTCCCCCTCAGCGACGGCTGCGGCCCCACCGACCTGCTCGAGGCGTGGAGCATGCAGGACGTTGTGAGCTTCCAGGAGTTCCTGCGCGTGCACCGCGTGGCCGAGGCGGACGTCCACATCATGGTCGTGGACCAGACCCAGCCAGGGCCTTGCCTCGGCCGCACGCTCGTGGCCGAGGGCATGGGCCAGATTCACCAGACCGACAACGACTACTTCGCGTTCGATCCCTTCCTGCGGGGCGATCGGGTGAATGCAAACGCGTACGGGTTCGCAGCGCAGGGCGCCCTGCAACGGCCTGACGGTACCCCGGCGCAGTACAGCGGGCATTGGCGCGCCGTCTGGAACCCCGCCAACGCATCGTTTGGCACGACCAGCATGCAGGTGACGCTGCATTACCTGCTCGTAGCGCCGGCTCCCGCATAGGCGGCCCCTGGTGCAGCTTAGAAGCCATGCGACCACTGATCGTGGGGGTAGTCGGACTGGCGCTGCTCGCCGCGCCCACGCGCGCTCAGCTCTGCGCCGGCCGCGCCGCGTTCGCGGACGGCCGGGCACAAGTCGCCGGCGGGGCCGACTTGGAGGACTTCAGGACCGTGGTGTCAGAGGTGGCTATCGGTACAGCCCGCGGCTACGGTCAAGTGTCGTTCGGTACCATCCACGTCCCTGAGCTCGGTGGCTCGGCGCTCGGGCTCTCGGTGCTCGCCGGCTCGCAAGTGCCCATGGACCGCGCCGGGACCTGGCATTTCTGTCCCGTGGGGTCGGTTTCGATTGCCCTCGGTCCCAACAATCTCGACGTCAATGGCAACGGGACCGTCATCATCGACGCGAAAGAAATGCATTTTGTGTTCAGCTTGAACGTCGGCGCCATCGCCGCACGCGTCGGTGAGGTCCAGCTCATCCCGACCGGCTCCTTGAGCGGCGTCGCGGCCCACGCGTGGCTCAAGGACCAAAGGGGCGAAACCACGGCCTCGACCACCGAGTATTTCGGCGTCGTCGACCTGGGCATCGGCGTCCTCGTGCAGCGGGTGGTCTCTTTCCGGGCCCTCGCTTCAATCCTCCTCGGTCTCGACGGGGCATCGACTGGCTATGAGATCTCGGCCAGCGTCAACTTCGGCAAGCGCCTCACTCCTCGACCCTAGCCCGCTGCACGTAGTCCATCTTGGGGAACGACTTCTTGAGGTACGCGTTCCCCTCCATCTGGATCCGGCCCTGATCGGGGCCGAGCCCCCGCGGCGCTCCTTCGCCGTAGCCCGCGTACAGCTTGTCCACGACCTCCATCCCCTGGACCACTTGGCCGAACGGCGCGAACCCCATCGCGTCGAGCCGGTCATTGCTGCCGAAATTGATGAACACCTGCGTGGTGCGCGTGCCGGGGCCGGCGTTGGCGAACGAGATCATGCCGCGCAGATTGGTGCGACGCACGGGGTCGTCCGGGATCTGCTTTCCGCGCCACGCCGCCGACACCTGCGGGTCGCCGTGGATGCCGAACTGCACCATGAAGCCCGAGACCACGCGGAAGAAGCGCGCGTCGTCGTAGTAGCCCGAGCGCACCAGGTTATAGAACCGGTCGGCGCCGCGCGGCGCCCAGGCGCGGTGCACGGCGATCACGAAATCGCCCTGGCTCGTCTCGAAGCGCGCCCGGAAGCTGTCGGGCGCTTGCGCCGCGAAGGCCGGACTGGCAGGGTTGTGGAAGTCCGGCGCCGCAGCCGTGCCCCCAGGACGCTGGCCGCGGCAGGCGGCAACGAGGAGCGCGAGCGTGATGACACGACGGTACATTGGTCCTCCGTGGGTGTGAGCCGGAAAAATATGCGTCTAGGTTGGGCGATGCTCGGCCTGCTGCTCGCGGCGTGCCATCATGCACCGCCGCAACCGGCTGACCTGACGCCGCCCGCCGACACCACGCATGCCCCGCCGCTCCTGCGCGACACCGCCAACCTTAAGGAAGGCACAAATGCGTTCTGGTTCTGTCCTCACGATCCTCGCGCTCGGGCTTCTCGCCGGCACGGCGCACGCCCAGGCGGCCGCCGATCCAGCCAAGGTCGCGCTCATCCAACGGCTGCTTGATGTCACCAAATCCGTGGAGCTGGCGGTGACGGCCATCGAGACGTCGCTCCCGGCGCAGCGCCAGGCGAATCCCCAAATCCCGTCGGAGTTTTGGGACGAGTTCGCCAAGCGGGCCCGCCAGGATATCCCACGCTTCGTCCAGCTGCTGATCCCCATCTACGACCGGCAGTTCACGAGCGCGCAGCTCAAGGAGCTGCTCGCCTTCTACCAGACGCCGCTGGGGCAGCACTTCATCAAAGTGCAGCCCACCATCACGGTGCAGAGCATCCAGGCGGGACAGCAATGGGGTGCCCAGCTCGGCGCCGAGGTCGCCCAGGACCTGCAGAAGCGGGGCGTGCGGGTGCCACCGGAGTAGCGGCCCGGTGAAGAGCCTCCTCGACGCCACCGCCCGCGCCGTCGTCGTCCAGCGCCTCCGGGCCGTCGCTCCCGAGAGCGAGCGGCGCTGGGGCAAGATGACCGCTCCCGAAATGCTGTGTCACGTCTCGGACCAGATGCGAGTGGCGCTCGGCGAAATCGCCGCCCACGATCGGAGCACCCTGCTTCGGCGCACCATCTTCAAGTGGCTTGCGTTCAGCGCACCGTGGCCGCGAGGCTGGGTGAGGACCTCTCGCGAGATGCAGACATCGCGTCCGGGGGACTGGGCGGAGGACCTCGCGGCATGTGAAGGGCTGATCGAGCGCGTCGGCATGGGCGGCGCGGCCGGCGTGCACCCCACCTTCGGGCCGATGACGCCGCGGCAGTGGGGACGGCTCTGCTGGAAGCACTTGCACCACCACCTGACCCAATTCGGGGCGTGATCCACACCATCGTCAACCTCGAGGCGCGCAGCACGCACCTCGTCGACCAAACCGCCCAGCTCCTGTACGACGGCCTGCGCGATCGCACCGACTCCTGGCCCGACCTGGCGGCGGCGCGCGGAGAGGTTTTCGCATCGCTCGAGCCCGGCAAGGTCAGCCGCGTCATGCTCGATCCCGAGGGCAGCGTGATCGGCTGGATCGGCGGGCAGCCGCACTACGACGGCCGTGTCTGGGAGCTGCACCCGCTGGTCGTAGCCGAGGAGCACCGCCGCCGCGGACTGGGACGCGCACTCGTCGCCGACTTCGAGCGAATCGTGGCGGAGAAAGGTGCGCTCACGCTCTGGGTCGGGAGCGACGACGAGCGTCACGAAACGAGCCTCGGCGGCGTGGACCTCTACGCCGACGCGCCCGGCGCCATCGCGGGGATCCGCAACTTGAAGGGCCATCCCTACGAGTTCTACGAGAAGGTCGGCTTTGCCATCGTGGGCGTGCTCCCCGACGCCAACGGCCGTGGCAGGCCTGACATCTTCCTGGCGAAGCGGGTCGGGGAGTGACACCTTAGAGCCATGAGCAAGAAAGATCCCCGCGTCGACGCCTACATCGCCGCCGCCGCGCCGTTCGCCCGGCCGATCCTGAACCGCCTGCGCAAGGTGGTGCACAGCGCCTGTCCCGGCGCCGAGGAGACACTCAAGTGGCGCACGCCGACGTTCATGTACCACGGCATCCTGTGCGGGATGGCGGCGTTCAAGTCCCACTGCATGCTGGGATTCTGGAAGAGCGCGCTGCTCGAGACGAAAGGGCTCGACTGCCTGACGAGCGTCGCGGACCTGCCGAGCGATCGGGCGCTGGCCGCGCTCGTCAAGCAGGCGGCCGCGCTCAACGAGGAAGGGATCAAGGCGCCGCGCCGGACCGCGCGGCCGCGCCCGCCGCTCAAGGTGCCGGCGGACGTCACCGCCGCCCTGAAGAAGAACGCCAAGGCCCGCGCGACGTTTGCGGGGTTCAGCCCCAGCCACAAGCGCGAGTACGTCGAGTGGGTGACCGAAGCCAAGACGGACGAGACGCGGCAGCGGCGCCTGGAAACCGCGGTCGCGTGGATGGCCCAGGGCAAGCCGCGGAACTGGGAATACGTCGCAAAGTGAAGGAACTCGGTGATATAGGTCCCTGCGCCCACCCCCCCCGCGCGTTATCTTCTTGACCCATGGCTGACCGACCTCCCCGCAGCTCCTCCGGCGCCTTCACGGTGCACCTGGCCGACGAGCTGGACGTCTACTTCAACGAGGTCGCCCACGGCCGCCCCGTCGGCTTCGTCGCCTCCCCCAAGTGGAAGCCCCGGACCGACGTCTACGAGACCGACACCGAGCTGGTGGTCCACATGGACATCGCCGGCATGCGGGCCGAAGACTTCCAGGTCAAGTTCGAAGACGGCATCCTGACCATCTCGGGTGAGCGAGCGGCGCGCCGGGAGGGGAAGCGCCACTACCACGCGATGGAAGTCCAGGTGGGGCCCTTCGAGCGCCGTTTCCGCGTCCCAGTCGCCGTCGATCCCGCCTCCATCCGCGCCGCCTACGAGCACGGCTTTCTCGAGATCCGGTTCACCAAGCAGCCGGCGCGCTCGTCCGGTGCGCAGTCGGTCCGGGTGACGTAGTGGACCGGCTCCCCATCCTTCCGCTGGGGCAGCTGGTCGTCTATCCCCACGTCGTGCTGCCTCTGGCCCTCACGGATCCGCGGGCCGTCCAACTCATCGACGAAATCATTCAGGGCGAGAAACGGCTCCTCCTCGGCGTCGTGAAGGCCGCGGGCGGGACGGAACCCCCCGAGGGCGCCGTCATGACGACGCTCCCCGGCCAGCTGTACGAGGTCGGCACGCTCGGAGCCGTCGTGCGCATGCTCAAGCTGGGGGACGGCTCGGTCCGCGTGATGGTGCAGGGGCTCGAGCGCGCGCGCCTGTTCGACGTCGAGCAGGGCGAGCGCTACCTCACGGCGCGGTGCGAGCCGCTCGCCGAGAACTTGCTGGAAGACGCGCGCACCGAGGCCCTGAAGCGCACGGTGATCGCGCAGTTCTCCCGCGTGATCGACATCGCCCCGTACTTGGGCGCCGAGCTGCACGAAGTGCTGGAGGGGATCACCGAGGCGGGGAAGCTGGCCGACTTCATCGCGGCGAATCTGGATCTCGCCCTCCCGGCCAAGGCCGAGCTGCTGGCCGTCGACGACGTGACGCGGCGCCTCGAGCGACTGGCGGAGTTCCTGATTCAGGAGCTCGAGGTTCTCGAAGTGGGGACGCAGATCCAGGAGAAGGTCAAGTCGCGGCTCGAGCAGAATCAGCGCGAGTATGTGCTGCGCGAGCAGCTCCAGGTGATCCGCCAGGAGCTGGGCGAGGATACCGGGGACGACGAGCTGGACGAGTTGGCGAAGCGCCTCGAGCAAGCCGAGCTGTCGCCCGAGGCGACCAAGGTCTCCGACCGCGAGCTGAAGCGGCTGCGCCAGATGTCGCCGCAGTCCGCCGAGTACCAGGTGGCGCGCACCTACCTCGACGTCTTCGCCTCGCTGCCGTGGCGCCGGGTGTCCCAGGACCGGCTCGAGCTGAAGGCGGCGCGCGAGATCCTGGACCGCGACCACTACGACCTGAAGACGGTCAAGGAGCGGATCCTCGAGTATCTCGCTGTGCGCACCCTCAACCCCGACGCCAAGGGCAGCATTCTCTGTTTCGTGGGCCCGCCGGGGGTGGGGAAGACGTCGCTCGGCCAGAGCATCGCCGAAGCGCTGGGGCGCAAGTTCACCCGCGTCTCGCTCGGCGGCGTGCGCGACGAGGCCGAGGTCCGCGGCCACCGCCGCACCTACGTCGGCGCCATTCCGGGACGCATCCTCCACGCGCTGCAGCGCTGCGAGACGCGGAACCCGGTGTTGATGCTCGACGAGGTGGACAAGATGGGCGCCGACGTGCGCGGCGATCCCACCGCCGCCCTCCTCGAGGTGCTCGACCCCGCGCAGAACTCGACCTTCGTGGACCACTACCTCGAGGTGCCGTTCGACCTGTCGGGCGTGATGTTCATCGCCACCGCCAACAGCCTGGCCCCGATCCCCGATCCGCTGCTCGACCGGATGGAAGTGTTGAACCTGATCGGGTACACGCCGAGCGAGAAGCTGCACATCGCGCGCCGCTACCTCCTGCCGCGGCAGCTCAAGGAGACCGGCTTGGGGGACCGCGGCGGCCTCGCCGACGGCGCGCTCGAGCGGCTGATCGCGGAGTACACCCGCGAGGCGGGCGTGCGCCAGCTGGAGCGCGAGATCCAGGGCGTGCTCCGCAAGGCCGCACTGGAGGTCGTCGAGGGGAAGACGGCGGGCGTGAAAGTCTCGGCGAAGAACCTGGAGAAGTTCGCCGGCCAGCCCAAGGTGCAGAGCGAGGTGGCGGGCCGCGCTCCGGAAGTGGGCGTGGCGACCGGGCTGGCGTGGACGCCCGTCGGCGGCGACATCATGTTCATCGAGGCGATCCGGATGCCGGGGCGGGGGCAGATCACCCTCACCGGACAGCTGGGCGACGTCATGAAGGAATCGGCGCAGGCGGCGTGGAGCCTGCTCCGCGCCCGGGCGGGGCCGCTCGGCATTCCCGTCGATTCGTTCACGCAGACCGACGTGCACCTGCACGTGCCGGCGGGCGCCGTCCCCAAGGACGGTCCGTCGGCCGGCATCACGAACGCGACGGCGCTGGCGTCGCTCTTGTGCGGCCGGCCGTCGCGGCACGACCTGGCGATGACCGGCGAGCTGACGCTGCGCGGGCGCGTGCTCCCGATCGGCGGGCTCAAGGAGAAGCTGACGGCGGCAGCCCGCGCCGGCGTGCGCACCGTGCTCGTCCCGGCACGCAACAAGACCGACTTGGTGGATCTGCCTCCGGAGGTGGAGCAGCTGCTCGACATCAAGCAGGTGGAAACGATCGACGAGGTGCTCGAGCTCGCGTTGCTCGAGCCCACTGAGCGCACGCGGGCGGAAGCGGCGGGCGTGCGCGTGACGGCGGCGCGGCCGGCTCCGGGTCCACACCCATGAGCGATCGACCCGATCGACCCGATCGACCCGATCGGCCCGAGCGCGGCGATTTCGCCACCCTCGAGACCGCGTTCGCCGAGATCCGGCGGCGCGACGGGCGCTACCACGAGCGCGCTTACGTGTTCGTGCTCGCGGCTCTCGAGTTCGCGCAAAACCGGCTCCCGGCGCGCCGCCATCTCTCGGGTGGGGAGCTGGCCTGGGCGTGCCGCGACTTTGCCCTCGAGCAATTCGGCCTGCTCGCGCCCACGGTGCTCGACTACTGGAGCGTCAACGCCACAGAGGATTTCGGGCAGATCGTGTTCCTGCTGATCGACGTGGGGCTGCTGGCGCGGCAGGCCAGCGACCGGATCGAGGACTTCGACGGCGTGTACGACTTCGCGGACGTGTTCCGCGCCGGGTACCGCTGGCCCGGGGTATCGTTTTCGGGGTAGAGTTCGGGGGAAGGGGGGGTGCCGCATGGACGCCCACGAATGGCCCGCCTGCAAGAAATGCCAGCAAGGCTTGCTGATTCCGCTGTCCGACTACGGCCGTGACGGAGCGCCGATCACGTACAAGGCCTGGGTCTGCTCGAACCCGGACTGCGGGTTCAACATCCGAATCGACAACGGCGAGATCTCGTTCGGTCGGACCATCGGCCAGAATCTCAAATAAGCACGCGCGCGCCCGTGGTGAGCGGGCGCTTCTATCCCGGCCAGCGCGCCGAGCTTGCGGCTGCCGTCGCCACGCTGCTGGCCGACGCGCGGGCGGCAGCGGGCTCCACACCCACCGCGCCGTTTCGCGCCGTGGTCGTGCCCCATGCCGGCTACGTGTACTCCGGCGTCACCGCAGCAGCAGTCTTTGCACGAGTCGCGCTTCCGGGCCTCATCGTCATTCTCGCGCCCAATCACACCGGCGTCTGCCGCGCGCCGGGCGGCGCGTCGCTGTGGGAGGCGGGCGCGTTCACGACGCCACTGGGCGACGTGCCGGTGGACGAGCCGTTCGCCGCCGCGCTGCAAGGCGCGAGCCCGTTCGTGGGCGTCGATCACGACGCGCACCGCGGCGAGCACGCCGTGGAGGTGGAGCTGCCGTTCCTCCAGACGCTGCGCGCCGACGCGCGCATCGTCCCGCTGGTGCTCGCGTGGGACAGCTGGGAAGCGTGCCGCGCGCTGGGCGAGGCGCTCGCGACGCTGGTGCGCAGCTGGCCCGAGCCCGCGCTGCTGCTCGCCTCGAGCGATCTGAACCACTACGAGCCCGCCGCCGTGTCGGAGCGGAAGGACGCAGCGGCCCTCGAGGCGGTGACCGCGCTGGACGGCGCCGAGCTGCTGGCGCGCTGCCGGCGCGAGCGGATCTCTATGTGCGGCCGCGCGCCGACCGCGACCGTGCTCGCCGCCGCGCGCGCCCTGGGCGCCTCCCGCGCCGACGTGGTGGACTACCGGCACTCGGGGTGGGTGTCGGGTGACGACTCGCAGGTGGTCGGGTACGGAGGGGTGGTGATCCCGTGAATCCGCTGCCGGTCCTCTCGGCCGCCGAAGCCGCGGCGTGGGATACGCTCGCGCGCACGCAGTACCGCATCCCCAGCCGGGTCTTGATGGAGACGGCCGGGCGGGCCGCCGCCCAGGTGCTGCTCGCCGAGTTCCCCGCCGCGGCCCGGAGCGGCGTCCTCGTCGCGGCCGGGGCGGGGAACAACGGCGGCGACGGGTGGGTGCTGGCGCGCGCGCTCCACGCGTCCCGCGTCCCTGTCTGGGTCGCCGCCGTCGATCCCAAGACCGACGACGCCATCGACAACCGGGCGCTGGCGCGGGTGGACGGCGTGCGCGAGCTGGCACGCGACGAAGCCTGGCCTCAGGCCGCCGTCGCCGTCGACGCGCTGCTCGGCACCGGCGCAGCGGGGCCCGCCCGCGGCGACGTGCTCGCGCTCGCGGAGCGCGTCGCCGCCTACGGCGCCCCGGTCCTCGCCTTGGACGGCCCCACCGGGCTCGACCTCTCGAGCGGCGAAGCGCACGGGCCCGTCCGCGCGCAGGTGACCGTCACGTTCGGCGGCCCGCGCCGCGGGCACCTGTTGGCGCGCGAGTGGTGCGGCAAGGTCGCCGTCGTCGACATCGGTTTTCCGCCGCCCGATCCCGCCTGGCCCGTCCTCGTGACCGATGCGTGGGCCGCTGCGCGCCTGCCGCGCCTGCAATCGACGATGCACAAGGGCGACCGCGGCCGCGTGTGCGTCGTGGGTGGGGCGAATGGGATGACCGGCGCGGCCCTGCACGCGGCGCGCGCGGCGCTCGCCGCGGGCGCTGGGCTGGTGAAGCTCGTCGCCGCGCCCGAGACGATCGCCGCCGCCCGCGCCAGTCTCCCCGACGTGCTCACGGTCGAGTCCGCGCTCGGGCCCGAGCTCGAGGCCGCCGCCGCCGAGGCTCTGGAATGGGCCGACGCCGTCGTGCTCGGGCCGGGACTCGGCCGCGACGCGCCGCGCGAGCGGTTTCTCGCTGCTGCCCTGGCGCGCCGGGCGCTGCCGACGGTGCTCGACGCCGATGCGTTGCACCTATTCAAGGGGCCCGCCGACCGGCCGCTCGTCTGCACGCCGCACGTGGGCGAGTTTCGCGCGCTCGCCGGCGACGCCCTCGCCGATCAAGCCGCGAACGATCGCTGGGCCGCAGCCGCCAAGGCGTCCGTGAAGCTCAAGGCCACGGTGCTGCTCAAGGGCGTCCCGACGGTTGTCGCCGACCTGCGCGGGCCGATCCACGTGGTCGCGAGCGGCAACCCCGGGCTCGCGACCGGCGGCAGCGGCGACTTGCTGGCGGGATTCATCGGCGCGTTTCTGGCGCGCGGCACGGCCGTCGCCGAGGCCGCCGCCCTCGGCGCCCACGCCCTCGGTCGCGCCGCTGAGCACGGGGCTCGGCAGTGGACCGCCCGCAGCCTCCGTCCCGCGGACGTCCTCGCCGCGCTCCCCGATATCTGGCGCGCCTGGCGGGACGTGCCGCCCTCGGCGCCACCGGTGCTGGCGGTGCTCGACGCGGTGGAGGTGGCGTGAGGACGCTCGCCTTGCTGGCTGTGCTGCTGAGCGGCGACCAATGGCGTCCGGAGGAGCGGGTCCTCATCTCGGACTTCTCCTACGTCGACGCCGTCGCGGCTTCACCCTGGCTCCTGTTCGCCGCCACGCGCCACGGTCTCCTGATCTACGATCGGATCGCGCGGACGTGGCGGCCTCCGGTGACGGTGCTCGACGGCTACCCCGCGGGACGCGTGCGCACCGCCCTCGCCGACCCCGGTGGCAACGTGGTGTGGTTGGGGCTCGGTGCCGGCGGCTACGTGCGCTACGACCTGGACGCGCGCATCTGGAGCCCGGGCACTCCGCCTCCCGAGGCGGTCGCGGGCGCGGTTACCGTCGAAGGTGCGCTCGCGCGCGCGCCCGCCGCCGACGCGCTGCGCGGCCTGATCCTCACCGATCCGCGGCTGCGCACTTACCAGTTCACCTCCGCCGCGGCGACCCCGGACCGCGCCGAGCTGTTCTTCGGGACGAGCGGGATGGGCGTGGTGCGCGTGGATCCGCAGACCGCGGAATGGGAGGCCCTCTCGTTCGGGCTCGTGGCGCCGGGCGTGGGGGCGATCGCGTCCACGGGAGACGGGGTGTGGGCGGCGGCCAAGGCGCGCCCGGGCGAACGACGTGGGCTGACGTTCGTGGCGGCCGATCTCAGCGCCGCGCGGCCCGCCGAAGGCGGCGGCGCAGCGCTCGGGTTCACGTTCCTCGAGGCGCGTCGGCTCTTGATCGCGACCGGCGCGCTGTGGCTCGCCACCGACCAGGGGGTGCTGCGGATCGATCCGGGCACGATGCGGTCCCGGCCGTTCGACTTGCCGCAGGTGACGAGCCTCGCCCCCGCGCCGGACGGCGTCTGGGTGGGCACGGCGCGCGGCCTGTGGGTCATCACGCGCGACGGCAGCGTGGTGCGCGTCTCCACCGATTTCCCGGTGCTGAGCCTCGTCGCTGCGCGCGACACGCTGTGGGTCGGCACCAACGCCGGGATCGTGATGATGCCTCCGGGCAAGGCGGACGCCGTGGGTGTCGCGGCCCTGGCGCAGCCGATCTTCGCGCTGGCGCGCGCGCGCGACACGATCGCCGCCGCGACGGACCGCTCGCTCGTCTGGCGCGACGCCGCCGCGGGCGTGTGGAAAGAGTTGCCGCTCTCGCCCGCCCTCGGCCGGCCCACCGCCCTCGCCGCCGATCCCGATGGAGGCATGTGGGTGGGCGGGACACAGGGGCTCGCGCGCGCGGTCCTCGGTCGCGCGCAGGTGCGTCTCCTGACGGTTCCGCTCGACCTGCCCGCGGCGGTGCGCGACGTGGCGGTGGACGACGCGTGGCTCTGGGTCGCGACAGACAGCGGCCTCGTGCGATTCGACCGCCGCGCGGCCGCGAGCCGATGAAGGGCGGCGAGTTCGACATGCTGCGCGGCATCTTCCGCGCGTTGGGCGCCGCCGCCGGCGACGGGCTCGGGGACGACTGCGCCCTCGTGCCGCTCGGTCCCACCACGCTCGCGGTCAGCATCGATTGCTCCCTCGAGGGCGTCCACTTCCGCACCGACTGGCTGACGTTCGAGGAGATCGGCTGGCGCTCCGCGGCGGCGGCGCTGTCGGACCTCGCGGCTGAGGGGGCGGAGCCCATCGGTGTGCTCGTGTCCCTGGGGATGCCGGGACGGGGGAAGGGAGAAGGGGGACGGGTGGGCGCAGGCGCCGAGATCATGTCGGGCGTGGGCGCCGCGGCGCAGAGCGTCGGCGCCAAGGTGCTGGGCGGCGACCTCGTGCGCTCGGAGAAGTACCTGGTCGATGTCTGCGTACTCGGGAAGGCCGAGCGACCGGTGCGGCGCGCCGGCGCGCGCGCGGGGGACGGGATCTGGGTCACGGGCCGCCTCGGCGGCGCGGGGCTTGCCCTCGCTGGTTTTCGCGCCGGAACCCGTCCCGGGGGCTCGCTCGGCCGGCGCTACGCGCACCCGGAGCCGCGGATCGCCGCCGGGCGATGGCTCGCGGCGCATGGCGCCACGGCGATGATCGACATCTCGGACGGCCTCGCCGCCGACGCCTGGCACCTCGCCGCCGCCTCGGGCGTGGGGCTCGAGATCCGGCTCGAGCAGCTGCCGTGCTGGGACGGCGTCGCCCCACTGGCGGCGGCCGCGAGCGGCGAGGAGTTCGAGCTGCTCGTCGCGCTCCCCGCGTCGTTCCATGAGACCCCCGACTTCGAGCTGACGCGCATCGGCGAATGCGTGCGCGGTGAGGGCGTTCGCCTGCTCGAGGGCAATACGCCGGTCGCGCTGCCCGCGGGCTATGATCACTTCGTGACATGATCCGCGTCCTTTGGTACTACCTCGTGCTGCTCGTCTCGACCATCTACCACGCGGGCGGGGCGGTGTTGGGCGGGCTGCTGCGGGTGAAGCACCGCCCGGGGGGAGTCTACGACTGGGCCGGGACGGATTGGGCGCGCCAGATCCTGCGCGCCGCCGGGACGCCGGTCCACACCGTGGGCCTCGAGCACATCCCGCCCGGCCAGCCGGTGATCTACGCGTCGAATCATTCGTCCATGTTCGACATCTGGGCGCTGTTCGCGACGCTGCCGGGCTCCGTCCGCTTCGTGGCCAAGCGCGAGCTGTTCCGCATTCCGCTCCTCGGGCAGGCGATGCGTGCGGCCGGGCACATTCCGATCGACCGCGCGGTCAAGGCGCGTGCCTTCGAGGCGTACGACGATGCGGCGCGCATCATCAAGCGCGGCTTCTCGCCCGTCGTGTTTCCCGAGGGGACCCGCAGCCGGACGGGGGAGCTGCTTCCCTTCAAGAATGCGCCCTTCGCGCTCGCGATCGCCGCGCAGGTACCCGTGGTCCCCGTATACGTGCACCGCACCTTCGAGATCCTGCCGAAAGGGGCGTGGCGGCTGCAGCCGCGACCGATCCGGCTGCTCGTGGCGCCCCCGATCCCCACCGCTGGGCTCGGGCCCGACGATCGCGAGGTGCTGCGCGACCGGGTGCGCGTCGCGATCGAGGCGTTGCGCGCGCGCGCGTTGACGGGCGAGTCGTCAGCCGCTAGGGTTGGGCCACCATGAGCACGATCATCTCGGTGCACGCGCGCGAAATTCTCGACAGCCGGGGGAACCCCACGATCGAGGCCGACGTCACCCTCGCGAGCGGTGCGGCGGGCCGCGCCGCGGTGCCGAGCGGCGCGTCGACGGGGGAGCACGAAGCGGTCGAGCTGCGCGACGGCGATCAGAAACGCTTCGGGGGTAAGGGCGTGCTCGAGGCGGTGAAAAACGTGAATGAGGTGATCGGCCCTCGGCTCGAGGGGATGGCGGCCGAGGACCAGATCGCGGTGGACTACGCGATGCTCGATCTCGACGGCACGCCCAACAAGGGCCACCTCGGCGCGAACGCGATCCTCGCCGTGTCGCTCGCGACGGCGCGCGCCGGCGCTCAGGAGGCGGGGCTCCCCCTGTACCGCTATCTGGGCGGGCCGGCGTCCCATGTCCTCCCTGTCCCGATGATGAACATCCTCAACGGCGGCGCGCACGCCTCGAACACCGTGGACGCGCAGGAATTCATGATCGTCCCGATCGGAGCCGAGACGTTTCCGGAGGGGCTGCGCATCGGCGTCGAGGTGTTTCACGCCCTGAAAAAGGTGCTCGGCAAGCGCGGCCTCTCGACCGCGGTGGGGGACGAAGGCGGCTTCGCGCCCGACCTGCCCAACGACGAAGCGGCGCTGGAAGCGATCATGGCGGCGATCGAGGGCGCCGGGCTCGAGGGGGGGAAGGACGTCGCCATCGCTCTTGACGTGGCCGCCTCCGAGCTGTACGCCGACGGCAAGTACGTCTTCAAGAAGAGCAAGGGTGGCACGAAGAGCGCCGAGGAGATGATCGCGCTCTACAAGAGCTGGATCGACCGCTATCCGATCGTCTCAATCGAGGACGGGCTCGCCGAGGACGATTGGGCCGGGTGGGCGAAGCTCACCCAGGCGCTGCAGGAGCGCGTCCAGCTCGTCGGCGACGACCTGTTCTGCACCAACGTCGAGCGCCTGGCCCGTGGCGTCGAAGAGGGGGTCGCCAACGCGATCCTCATCAAGGTGAACCAGATCGGCACCCTCACCGAGACGCTGCAATGCATCGACCTGGCGCGCGGCAACGGGTTCGGCGCCGTGATCTCGCACCGCTCGGGGGAGACGGAAGACACCTTCATCGCCGACCTGGCGGTGGGGACGGGGGTGGGGCAGATCAAGACGGGGAGCGCGTCCCGCACCGACCGTATCGCGAAGTACAATCAGCTGCTGCGGATCGCCGAGGAGCTGGGTGACGTGGCCCACTATCCGGGCCGTCACCTGTACGGCCTGTGACCCGGGCACGCCTGGCCGGGGTGGCCGGCGCGGTGGTGCTGCTGGGCCTCGCGGCGTGGGGTGGGGAATACTCGACCCTGGACTGGCTCACGATGCGGCGCCAGCTTGCTGAGGAGCGCGCAACGGTGGAGCAGCTGCGGGTGGAGGTGGACTCGCTGGCCAAGGTCGCGCGCGATCTTGAAACGAACCCCGCGGTTCAGGAGCGGGTGGCGCGTGAGGAGTTCGGCATGATCCGCGATGGCGAGGTGCTGTACCGGGTGGTGCCGCGGTAGGAAAGGGGAGGTCCATGAGCACTGCTCGTCAGCTGGTTTACGTCGCCCTCGTCGGCAGCGCGCTGCTGAGCCTCGACTGCGGCGATTCAGCCGGGCCCGTCGTCGCCAAGACCATCACGGCCGTTGAGGGCACCGGCCAGTCGGGTCCCACCGGCGCCACCCTGGCCACTCCCTTCAAGGTTTTGGTCACCGGCTCGAACGGCAAACCCTACCCGGGCGCGACCGTCACGTGGACGGTTCCGACGGGTGCGGCGACGCCCACGCCGCCCACCTCGGCGACCGATGCCGACGGGTACTCCTCGACCGTCGTCACGCTGGGCGGGCAGATCGGGCCGGTGGTCGTGCAGGCGAGCGTGCCGGGCGTTGCGCCCGTCGGCTTCGGGGCGACGGCGCTCGATCCGTGCACGTATGTCGTGTCGTACACGCTGGGCGCCGTCGTCAATGGCGCCCTGGCCACGACGGACTGCATCACGAACAACTTCTACTACACCGACTTCTACGGCCTCACCTTCGGGACCCAGCAGGGTCTGCGGATCACGACGACGTCCACCGGCTTCGATACCTGGCTCGACGTGTACCGCGGCAACGGGGACTATCTCGCGTTCAACGACGACATCGAGCGTGGCGTGATTACCAACTCGCAGATCGATTTTATCGCCGCGCCGGGGAGCTACGTCCTCGCTCCCAACTCGTTTGATGAGTTCACGACCGGTCCGTACACTCTGTCTGCGGTGTCGCGGTCACAGACTGTCGAGAACTGCGACCTCGTGTGGGTGACGCGCGGCGTGACGGTGACGGACAGCGTGACCGCGGGCGATTGCTCCGACACCGATTCGACGGGGACGTACTACTCCGACGCCGTCGCCATCATCGCGCTGGCGGGGAGCGTGCTGACGATCGCGCAGCGTTCGGCGGCGGTGGATGCGTTCCTCGCGCTGTACGAGGTTACGGATAGCGGCCTGGTCTTGGTAACAGCGAACGATGACAGTGCCGGCGTCGGCCCCAACGCCCATATCGTGGCGACGGTCCCGGACTACGCGGTGTACATCGTGTTCATGGGCACGGCTGGAGCGGGCGCGACGGGCGGCTACACGGTTGCGATTTCCGCGTCGGCCACGCTTGCGGGCACGGCGGCGCGGGAGGTTCCCGAGCCCTTGCGGGTGATGCCGCTGCCGCGGATGTCGAAACTGCGCGGCGTGGGGACCAAACCCCTACCGCGGAGCCGGCCGTTTCGCTAGGATTTCGGCCGCGAGGCGGCGTAGCTCAGCTGGTTAGAGCAGCGGAATCATAATCCGCGGGTCGTCGGTTCGAGTCCGACCGCCGCTA
>DASXUE010000028.1:0-37116 GCA_036505055.1 Gemmatimonadales bacterium
ACACCCCAAAGGCCATGCCCCTCCACGAGCGCCCGAGCCCAGCTCCTCAGCACCGGATGCCCAGACTCGTGCGGCAGGGAGGTCAGGGTAAACAGCGCCTGGAGCGCGAACAGGCGGTCGGTTTTCGTGACGGCCTCGAGCGACAACCCTGACTCGCCATCATCGACGCGACTCCCCGTGGGTGTCCGTGCCACCAGGGCTAGCAGTTGAGCAAAGCGCACCCCTTCCCCGTGGTCGATGTCCCACGGCCCGAATTTCTTCATCCAGCCCAGGAAGTCGTGGCAGGTGTCAGCGGCGTCAGTCATGGGGCTTCTGCCCTCCGTCAAGGAGCATCTGCTTCGCGCCGGCCGCCCGCAGGGCATTCTCCCGATCCCGTATCTCCTTGAGCCGCTCCACCCGCAACACCAGCACGCGAAACACCTCTTCGTCGCTCACCTGTCCGAGCGTAACGCCCGGTGTCACGTCCTCGATTACGTGCTTGAACAGGCCGTGGTGCTCGCCCGCCATCCGGAGCGCGGCCGGCTTGTTCCAGAGGCGGTACTCGACCTCCTCGATCTCCTCGGCCGGGCCGTCGTCCTTCTGAACCCGACGCACCCGGCGCTTCACGCTCTGCACCGCACGCATGGCCTCGTCAGGCGCGTCCTCGGCGAGCGCGAGGCCAGCCCCCGAGAACGTGTAGTGCCGCACGTCTGACGTGCCCAGGATGGCGAGCTCGCGGAGCACCTGGTCAGCCGTCATGCCCACTCGCTCGGCCCGCTGGGCCTCGAGGTAGGCGACCCTCGCTGACACCTGAGGTTTCCTGAGGATCTGCGACGCGCCCACCTCGGCCGCGTGCCCGTTGGCGCGGTAGCCCGCCCGCTGGTAGGCGGCGGTCGCGTTGCGGTCGATCAGGTACTCCTGACAGAACCGCTCGTGCCGGGCGTTCGCCAGGGGGAGACTCCCAGGCTCACTTTTCGCTCCAGCCTGTTCCCTGCCGGTCATAGCGGTTATCCCCCATGAAACCACTGTCACGTTAGTCGTTCGTGCCCCGTCGCCTGCGCCAGTCACACGTGAAGGCGTGACCGTCCTCTATCTCGGTCCAGATTCGGCGGTCCACGAAGCACAGGAGCCCCGCATCGCTCCAGAGCACGTACACCAGTCCCTGGCGCGGCGGGTCGCTCGTGCGGACGAACGCCGCGAACCGCTCGACAGGGCCCGCATCGTGCGAAACGACGATCTGACTGTTGGTCGAGCGCGGTGTCGCCAGCTTCGGAGCGCAGGCTGCGATGCTCAGTACAGCCAGTCCCACCGCCAGTCTTCGAGTGACCATCGAGCCCTCCGTTCAAGGGGGCCCGTGGGCGGGACAGTCGGCGGGTCAACAAGGGGGGTCAGGCGGTGTCATCTGGTGACACCGCCCGAGGCGCAACGTGTTGGGAGTGTTAGCGGATGCTACCTACGTGACATCGTGCGGAGACTTTCGAGACCGGCCGTTTCAACCGCTCACGCACCTGTCCAACGGATGGGGTGGGATTCGAACCCACGAAACGGTTGCCCGTTTACACGCTCTCCAGGCGTGTGCCTTCAGCCGCTCGGCCACCCATCCCCGTGGGGTGATGCGGGGAAGAAGCTAGTCGCACGCCTCCCCTCAATCAACCGGGCAGGCACCCTAAGCGCCTGACTGAGCGACCGTTACCGCACCGTCGCGCGTGCGCAACCTTTCCTTGTTGGTGGCGATGCGCGGAGGCGACAGGCGCGGGCTCCCAGCTCTTGGAGCCGAGCGTGCGGGACCAGGCGCGTTTCTTGCCCCCCCACTGATCCGACCCCGCCAGGATATCTGTGTGACGACGCCGAGCCTGCACAAGCTTCCGGCCCCGCCCCGGCCACTGCTGCGCCGGCGGGCGTCGTTACCCCGCCCGGAGACCGTGGCGGCGGCCAGGGCCGCCGCGGTCCAGAACCTGCTCGAGCCCTACCTCTACGACTACGCCGGCTTCGTCGACCTCGTGTGTGACGAGCTGCACGACCCGCGCTCACGCCCCCGGATCCTCGAGTTCGGATGCGGGACGGGACGACTCACGGTCCCGCTGCTCGCGACGCGGAGCGATGTGGAGTACCACGGCTTCGATCGATCGCCGAGCAGGATCGCCGTGGCCATGGAGCGGGTGGCGCGCCAGGGACTCGAGCGGCGCGCCCAGTTCACGGCGCCGTTTCCGCTCGACCCTCGGGCGATCGGCGAGGTGCTCCAGGGCCACCGCGTCGACTTCCTGCTGCTCCCCCGTTTTCTCCAAACCGTGCCGCTGTGCGGGACCGAGGCGAGCAGCCCGCACCGCGTCTCCTTCCTCGCCTTCTGCCGCCAGATGGTCAAGCCCGGTGGCCGGATTATCGTGATCGAGGACGTGTACGGCGAGTCGGCGGAGGAGCACGCGCGCTTGTCGCTCGCGTCGAGGGGCATGTTCCGGGCGGGGCTGATCGCGAACCTGGACCGCGTCCACCGCGCCCTTAGCGACGCCGACCCGGCGCTGGGAGCGCGCGTCGGATGGCTGCCGGGTGATCCCGCGCTGCTCGAAGATCTGTTCCATCGCGTGCAGCGACCGGACGCGCAGATTCTCCCCCTCAGCACGTGGCAGCGGATGTTCGACCATCTGGGCTTCACCTACCGGACGGTTTCGCACCCGAGCCAGAAGGCCCTCCACCTCTTCACGATCCGCTGCTAGGCTTGCAGAGGGTGGCCAGCTGGCGCTAGGGTTCCCGAGCCTCAACGGGGAACCCCATGCCGGTTACGTACGCGAGCTACCTGAAGCTCGACGAGCTCCTGTCGCTCCAGCAGCCGCGTCCCGGCGCGCTCGAGCACGACGAGACGCTCTTCGTCATCATCCACCAGGTCTACGAGCTGTGGTTCAAGGAGGTCTTGCACGAGCTGGACCACCTGCAGCGGCTGCTGCGCGCCAATGACACGGCGCTTGCCGGCCACACGTTGAAACGGATCCTCACCATCCTCAAGACGCTCGTCGCGCAGATCGACGTGCTCGAGACGATCACGCCTCTCAACTTTCTCTCCTTTCGCGACCGACTCGAGTCGGGGAGCGGGTTTCAGTCCCACCAGTTTCGCGAGATCGAATTCGTCATGGGCAAGAAGGCTCGCCCCTCGTTTGAGCGGTACCCTACGGGCAGTGCAAGCAGGGAAAGAGTAGAAAGCCGGTTCAGTCAGCCGACGCTGTGGGACGCGTTTCTCGCCTACCTTGGCGCCAACGGGTACGCCGTGCCGAGCGACCTGCAGGGGCGCGACGTGACGCAGCCGCTCACGCCCTCGCCGGACCTGCAGCGGATCCTGATCACCGTGTACCGCACCAACCCCAGCGTCGCACAGATCTGCGAGCGGCTGGTGGATCTCGACGAAGGCTTCATGGAGTGGCGTTACCGGCACGTGAAGATGGTGCAGCGCACGATCGGCACGAAGCCGGGGACGGGAGGCTCGGCAGGCGCCGAGTATCTCATGACCACGATCAATCAGCCGGCGTTCCCGGACCTCTGGGTGATCCGTTCCGAGTTGTGATCGACCCGGCAGAGCTGGCAAAGCACTACAGCCGCTTTCGCGTCACTGAGCGCATTCTCTTGACCGGCCACTCCCTTCAGGCGTGGCCCGACGTGGCCTTCGAGGCCCAGCAGCAGGCGTGGCTCGATGCGGCGGAGCTGGTGGATGACGTGTGGGACGTAGCATTCGAGAAAGCGAACGAGGTGCGCCGCGGCTTTGCGCGGCTACTCGAGGATGGCCCCGACCGCATCGCGCTCGCGCCGAACACGCATGAGCTGGTCGTGCGGTTTCTATCTGCCCTGCCGCTGCGCAAGCGTCCCAAGCTCATCACGACGGATGGCGAGTTTCATACGATTCGGCGCCAACTCGATCGGTTAGCCGAAGAAGGGATCGAGGTCGTGAAGGTGGCGGCGGTGCCGGCGGCGACACTCGCCGAACGACTCGCCACGGCGGTCGACGACCGTACCGCGGCCCTGCTCGTCTCGGCGGTGCTGTACACGAACGCGCACATCGTGCCGAATCTGCGAGCGGTACTGGCGGCGTGTGAGCGGGTGGGCGCCGAGCTCCTCGTGGACGCGTACCACGCACTTAACGTCGTGCCGTTCTCCCTGAAGAAGGAAGGGTTGGACCGGGCGTACGTGGTGGGTGGGGGCTACAAGTACTGTCAGCTCGGGCCGGGCAATGCGTTTCTGCGCTTTCCCGCCGATACGGCGCTCCGGCCGGTGGCGACGGGATGGTTCAGTGAGTTCACCGCTCTCAGCAAGGCGCCGAGTGGACGGGTGGAGTATGGACCGGGGCCGTCGCGATTCGCGGGGGCAACGTACGATTTCACGAGTCACTATCGCGGCGCGGCGGTGTTCAGGTTTTTTGAGGGGCAGGGGTTGACCGTGGAGAGGTTGCGGGAGTTGAGCCAGCACCAGGTAGGAATGCTGGTCGCCGGGCTCGGATTCCAGCCCGACGTGTCGCTCAGCGCATTAGCTGGCTTTCTCGCAATCCCTACGACCGCAGCGCCGCGCCTGAACGAGGCGCTCAAGAAAAGCGAGATCTGGACCGACTACCGCGGGGAGGTGTTGCGGCTCGGGCCGGCGCCGTACGTGACGGACGCGCAGATTAGCGAGGCGGTGATGAGGCTGGGCGGCGCGCTGCGAAGAACTCCTTGAGCAACGCCCCGCTCGCCTCTGCCTCCACCCCCCCAACCACCTCCACCCGATGATTCAGCCGCGGATGGCGCACCAGGTCGCCGAGCGACCCGCACATCCCCGCCTTGTCGTCGTAGGCGCCGAAGACCAGGCGTCCGACCTTGGCGAGCACGATGGCCCCGGCGCATTGGGCACAGGGCTCGAGGGTGACGTACAACGTGCAGCCGTCCAGGCGGTCGGCGGCGAGGGCCTTGAGGGCGCGCTGAATCGCGAGGAGCTCCGCGTGCGCGGTGGGATCGCCGCGCCGCACCGTCTCGTTGTGCGCCTCGCCAACCACACGCCCATCGGCGAGCGTGACCGCGGCGCCCACGGGGACCTCGTCCGTCCCCGCCGCGCGGCGCGCCTGCGCGAGTGCGGCAGCCATCCCGGCCGCGTCTCCGGTCGGGGCGGGCGGCCGACCCTTCCCCTTTTTAGGCACGCACCTTCTCCCGCGCTCCGCCCGCGGGGACTTTCTCGAAGCTCAAGGAGTTGCCGTCCTTGGCGCGGTCCACGCGGATGCGGTCCCCCTCCCCGTACTTCCCCTCCAACACCGCCAGCGCGAGCGGGTTCTGCAGCAACCGCTGGATGGCCCGCTTGAGCGGCCGAGCGCCGTACACCGGATCGTAGCCCTCGGCCACGATCAGCTGCTTCGCCGCCGGCGTCAGCTCGAGGGTGATCTTCCGCTCTGCGACGAGCCGCTCGACGCGCTTCATCTGGATGTCGACGATCTTCGCGATGTCCTCGTGCGACAGCGGCCGGAAGATGATGATGTCGTCCACGCGGTTCAGGAACTCGGGCTTGAACGTCTGGCGCAGGAGGTCGAGCACCTTGGTCTCCGCCTGCTCCCACCCGATCGTCCCCGCCTCGAGCAGCTGCGCCGATCCGACGTTCGACGTCATGATCAGCACCGTGTTGCGGAAGTCCACCGTGCGGCCCTGTGAATCGGTCAACCGGCCGTCGTCGAGGATTTGCAGGAGCACGTTGAAGACGTCCGGGTGCGCCTTCTCGATCTCGTCGAACAGCACTACGGAGTACGGGCGACGCCGCACGGCCTCGGTGAGCTGGCCGCCTTCTTCGTAGCCGACGTACCCGGGGGGCGCCCCGATCATCCGCGCGACGGCGTGTTTTTCCATGTACTCCGACATGTCGAGCCGCACCATCGCCCGCTCGTCGTCGAACAGGAACTCGGCGAGCGCGCGCGCCGTCTCGGTCTTCCCGACGCCCGTGGGCCCGAGGAAGATGAACGAGCCGGTGGGCCGGTTCGGGTCCTGCAGACCGGCGCGTGCGCGCCGCACCGCGTTCGCCACAGCGGCGAGCGCCTCCGGCTGTCCGATCACCCGCTGGCCGAGCTCGGCCTCGAGCCGCGTGAGCCGCTCGCGCTCCGACTCGAGCATCTTGGACACGGGGATGCCGGTCCACTTCGCCACGATCTCGGCGATGTCCTCCGCGTCCACTTCTTCTTTCAAGTACTTGTTCTTGGCCTGAATCTCGGCGAGGCGCTTTTCCCGCGCGGCGATGTCCTTCTCGAGCGCCGGGATCCGGCCGTAGCTGATCTCCGCCGCTTTCTGGAGATCACCCCGGCGCGTCGCCTGGTCGGCTTCCATCCGGAGCTGCTCGAGCTCCGCCTTCTTGGCCTGGAGCCCCGTGATGGCCTCCTTCTCGGCCTGCCACTGCATTTTCATGGCGTTGGAGCGATCGCGTAGCTCCTTCAATTCCTGCTCGACGCGCGTGCGCCGCTCCTTGGCAGCCTTGTCTTTCTCCTTGGCGAGCGCGGCCAGCTCGATCTCGTGCTGGACGACCTTGCGCTCCACCTCGTCGATCTCCTGCGGCAGCGAGTCGATTTCGATCCGCAGCCGGCTCGCCGCCTCGTCCACGAGGTCGATCGCCTTGTCGGGCAGGAAGCGGTCGCCGATGTAGCGATGGGAGAGGGTGGCGGCCGCGACGAGCGCGTTGTCGGTGATCCGCACGCCGTGGTGCACCTCGTACCGCTCCTTTAGGCCGCGCAGGATCGCGATCGTGTCCTCGACCGACGGCTCGCCCACGAAGACGGGCTGGAACCGCCGCTCGAGCGCGGCGTCCTTCTCGATGTATTTGCGGTATTCGTCGAGGGTGGTCGCGCCGATGACGTGCAGCTCACCCCGGGCGAGCGCCGGCTTCAGCATGTTGGAGGCGTCCACGGCACCCTCCGCCGCGCCCGCCCCCACCAGGGTGTGCAGCTCATCGATGAAGACGATGAACTTGCCTTCGGCGGAGGTGATCTCTTTGAGTACCGCCTTGAGGCGCTCCTCGAACTCGCCCCGATACTTGGTGCCCGCGATCAGTGCGCCTAAGTCGAGCGACACGAGGTGTTTGCCCTTCAGCGAGTCGGGGACGTCGCCGTTCACGATGCGCTGCGCCAGCCCCTCGGCGATCGCCGTCTTCCCGACGCCCGGCTCCCCGATCAACACGGGGTTGTTCTTCGTCCGCCGCGACAACACCTGCATGACGCGGCGAATCTCCTCGTCCCGGCCGATGACCGGATCGATTTTTCCCTTGCGGGCGACCTCGGTGAGATCCCGGGTGAAACGCTGCAGCGCCTGGTACTTCTGCTCGGGCTCCTGATCGGTCACGCGATGCGCGCCCCGGACCCCCTCGAGCGCCGTCCGCAGCTCGGCTTGGTCGACGCCCGCCGCCGACAGCAGCTGGCGCGCCGTGGTCCCCTTTTCTTCGACCAGGGCGAGGAGCAGATGCTCCGTCGAGACGTAGGCATCGCCCAAGCCCTTCGCTTCCTCGTCCGCGCGGTCCAAGACGCGCGACACCTCGCGCGACAGCGTCGCCTCCCCCGCGTCGCCCGATTGTTTGGGAAACCGGGCGATCTCGCGCTCGGTCTCCGCCTTGAGCTGGGCGACATTCAGCCCCGCTTTCTGGAGCAGCGGCACGACGATGCCGTCGTCCTGCTCGAGCAGAGCGTGGAACAGATGCGCGTCGTTCACCACCGGATTACCGTGCGAGCGCGCGAGCGAGGCGGCCTGCTGCAGGGCCTCGGCGGCTTTGACGGTCAAGCGATCGGGTCGGATCATAGCGCCCCTCGGCTAGGCAACGTTTGTGCCCAACGAAATCTGCCGAAGTGACAGGGGGGAGTCAAAAACGGACGGGCGAAGACGGTCTAGGACGGCAAAGGGCGGCCAAGGAAAGCGCCCTCGACCGCCCTAGGCCGTCTTTGCCCGTCGTGGCCCGCCCTACTTCATTACGATCATTTTCTTCGTGTACCGGCGGCCATCGACAATCAGCTGGTAGATGTAGACGCCCGACGCGGCCTCCGCGCCCGACTGTCGGTTCCCTATCTGGACCTTGCCGTCCCAGTACGCGCTGAAACTGCACCCGGCCGCACTCCCACAGCTGAGCGCCAGCTCCTCGAGGGGCTCGCCCGTGCCTTGGAGAATCGGCGTGGCGACGAGCTGCGCCAGCACGTTGTAGATCCTCAGCGTGACCTTCGGTTGGTGGCCGTTGGCGAACAGGCCACCACTCAGCGAGAACGGGATCGTCGTCGCTGGATTGAACGGATTCGGATAGTTCTGCTTGAGCTCTACCAGCGGGGGTGGATTGACCGCTTGCCCCCGAGCTTCGCTTGGCCCCGCCGCACAAAGCCCGAGCCCCAGCACTGCCCAGGCATACCGCTTCATCACATCACTCCTCGGCGAACGTAAAGATGCGTTAGACCGCTCTCCTTGTTGCTGTTAGGGCGCATGGGAGACAGCTACCCATCAACCTAGGAACCGCCGGCCGCCCCTGTCAAGCGCGCCAAAACCCGTGTGTCACCCTGGCGCCGCGTAATACCCCGCCGATCGGCCCATTCGAGCAGCGGGATCAGGTACTTTCGAGTCAGTCCGAACCGGTCGCGCAGCGTCGCCGGCGTCGCCTGTCCCACCGCCCGCAGCGTCTCTTCCAGCGCTCGCCGGAACTCCTCGAGCGCCACCTTCGCGGCGTACCGTTCCTGGTCGACCTGTTCTACCCCACCCTCCCGTGCGAGGTGCGCGAGCAAGGCGGGAACGGCGAGACCGGGAAACTCGCGTTGCAGCTCTGCAACAGTCGGCACCTGCCAGCGCGCGTCCGCCAGCCGTCGCGCCAAGCGAGCGCCCGCATCGCCCGCATGCGCGTCGAGCGCAGCCTTCCAACCCGGCCGCCGCACCACCGAGCCGCCCTCCGCCAGCTCGAACACCTGCTTCCGCACTCCATGCTGCACCAGCAATTCCAACACGCTGTCACCTACGACTCCAACCACTGCGGTACGAAGCGCCTGCAGGGAGAGGCCGGGGTCCAACGGGTGCGCTTGGTGGTGCGCGACCACGACGCCCGCGAGCCGGTCGACCTCCTCGGAGAGCATGCGACGCGCCACGAGTACGTCAGCGGAACGTAGGACACCTTTCCCCGCCGCGTCGATGACGCCGCTCACCTCCCCCGGAAGGATGCCGAGGCGGACCCCGACGTCGCCGGTACGAACGCCTCCGAGTCCCGCTTCCTCTACCAGTCGCGTCAGCCGATCGGCTGGGGCCGTGTCCGCCGTTAGGCCCCGCTGCGACACGCGAGGCCGCTTGGGGGGAAACGGGTCGAGCACGACGCCACCGCCGATCGTCGTCACCGGAGAAAAGCTGCGCAGCACGAACCGGTCACCCCCGCGCGCGACGAGCGGGCGCTCGAGCATCAGCCGGGCGACGCCGGCCTCCCCCGGGGCAATCGACCGCACCTGCGCCACGCGGCCTAATACCTCCGCGGTCCCGAGGTGAACGCGGACGCGCGTGCGCGCGAGGAGGGGCCTCCGTGCGGGGGAGGTGGGGAGGGGGGGGGCAGTCGACGGGGAGTGGCCGGGAGGCAGCAGCTCCAGCGCGACGTCCAGGGTGGTCGTCACGCGCCACGCGGAACCCGTCACGGCGACGTGACCGCGCTCCAACTCGGCCTTGTCCACGCCCACGAGCGCCAGCGCAGTCCGGCGGCCGGGCACGGCCCGGTCGGCGGCCTGGCCATGTACTTCGATCGACCGCACACGGGCTTCACGGTCGAGGGGGAGCAGCCGCACAGCGTCGCCGACGGCGACTGACCCGCTCCAGGTCGATCCCGTGACGACGGTGCCCGCCCCCGCCACGGCGAAGACGCGGTCGATCGGGAGCCGAAAGAGGTCGTCGGACGACCGCTCGGTCAGATCGCGTGCGACCCCGCCGAGGGCGGCGCGGAGTTCGTCCAGCCCGTCACCGGTCAGCGCCGAGACCGCCAGCGGGGGCTCCCAGCGTACTCGGCTGGCTTTGAGCCGTTCGGCGACCTCGCTCTGGACGAGGGCGAGCCATTCAGCGTCCACGAGGTCGCGCTTCGTAAGGACGGGGATTCCCCGCCGCACGCCGAGCAGCTCGACGATGGCGAGGTGCTCCTCGGTTTGCGGCATGATCCCCTCGTCCGCGGCGATCACGAGCAGGGCGACGTCGATGCCGGTCGCGCCGGCGAGCATGTTCTTGACGAAGCCTTCATGCCCAGGGACGTCGACGACGCTGGCCTGGACGCCGCCGGCGAGGGGCAGCGGCGCGAAGCCGAGGTCGATCGTGATGCCGCGGCGTTTTTCTTCCTCCCAGCGGTCGGTGTCCACGCCGGTGAGGGCTTTCACGAGGGCCGTCTTGCCGTGATCGATGTGGCCGGCGGTACCGACTACGAAGTGGCGGGCGTGGTCCACGCGCGGCGCTCCCAGAAGTCGATGGCGCTGACGGTGCCCGATTCACCCATATGGTGGCGGACGAAGCGGGCGACCAACCGGCGATGCGCAGCGGCGTGCGCGGCGTCCAGGGTGGGGGGCGCCGCTCCGGCATCGTTGAGCGCGAGCAGGTCCCGATAGGCCTGGGGCGGGAGGCGCGTTGGGGGAGGGGGGGGGGAGACCGGCAGGGCGCCCGCGCAGGCGGCGCACAGCACGCCGCCTTCGGCCGTGCTGAACGCCACGCTGCCACCATTCGCGGCGACCGGCGTCCCGTCCCGCACGCAGGCGTCGAGCTCGGGCGCGAACCCGAGAACGCCCACGAGCAGCCAGAGCCAACGCGCGGCGACCGCATCGACGCCCTGGGGCGGCGCGGCGACGAGCGCGTCGAGCGCGCGCGTGAACGCGTCGTACGCCGCCGGCAGGGGGGCGGCGGGCGCCATCTTGAGCATCACTTCGGACAGGGCCGCGGCGCCGGCGAAGCGGCCCAGGTCCCGGGCCAGGTCCCGTCGCAGATCGAGCACGTCGAACGCCGCGAGCGTCTGAAGCTCCCGGGTCTCCCGGTGGTAGAGCTGGGCAACGCCTTCGCTCAGTGTTTCGAGCGCCGCCCCGAATGGACTCCTGGGTCGGAGGACGCCCTTGGCGATCGCGCTCTGCACGCCCAAGTCGCGCGTTGCGAGCCGCACGATCTTCGACGTCTCGCTATAGCGGTAGGTCTGCAAGACCACCGCCGACGTGGAGACGAGGCTCATTTCATTTGGGCGTGTCGATCACGATGAACTTCACGTCATCTTTCGAGACCGCGCGCAGCCACGCTACCAACGCGTCGATGTGTTCGGGCGGCTCGACGCCCTTGCGTCCCGACATCGAGCGCGTCACGCGCAGCTCACGCCCCTCCTGCACATACTCCGCGCGGTAGTTTCCAAACGCGCTGGACTCGGCCACGGTCGGGGGAAGCTGCGCGCGCCATCCCGGCGGCAGCGTGACCCGCAGCTCGGCGACCGTCTCGATGGGGCCGACGACCGCCCCGACGTCGATCGGGAACCGGCGCGGCTTACGCTGCTCGAGCTGCGTGGCGATCCCGTGCGAAACGAAGTTCGGAATCGAGGCGGGCAGCGTGAGAATGCGCGAGCCGCCGGAGCCCGAGGCCGCGGGAGCGTTACGCAGCAGCACGGCGACGCGGGGGCTGGTCGAGAGATCGCGGCCGTCGAATATCTGGAGGCTGTCCCCCGACGCGCCGGGGAAAAGCCCGTCGGCGAGCGCCTGGGTGACGCGGCCCAGCTCCTCGCGGGTCAGCGGCCGGTCGTACGCCTGCCGCAGGCGGTACTGGATCGTCCCCACGCTCGTCTCGGTGTATCGTCCGGCGAACAAGCCGTCGGCGGTCAGCTCGCCGACGAAGTGCACCTCGGCCCGGTTGGCGGACGCGGGCGCTTCCGGGAGCGTGACTTCCTCTCCCTGACCGTCGTCGTGGACGACGAGGGCAAACGAGCCCTGCTCCGCCGGCGGCAGCTCGCCGTACGGCGTCAGGTCGGACGTGAGGTCCAAGTACATGCGTCCCGCGGGCCGATCCACGGCCGCGATCATGTGGTCGAACTGCTGCGCGGTGGGCTGGCTCGAGTCGGCCGAGCCGCTCGAGGACAAGAGCACGGGGTACGCCCGCACGCCCAGTCGCCGCGCGAGGGCGATGAACAGCGTCGCCTTGTCCTTGCAGTCACCGTAGCGCGTTTCGAGGACCTGCGCGGGCAGCCGCGGCAGATAGCCGCCGATCCCCAGGGAGAGCGAGACGTACCGGAAGTCTTGCGCGACCCAGCGGTGCACGGCCCGGAGCGAATCATCCAGCGTGCGAGCTCCCTGCACCAGCTCGGCGAGCTTCGCCGCGAGGGGCGGGGCGACGTCGTACCGGCCGCGCGACAAGTCGGCGTACCACCGGGCCAGCTGCGCCCAGGTCATGGGTGACGACACGCTGATCCCGACGGAGACGCTGTTGGGGACGGCCGCGAACAGCTCGGCAACGACTTCAGGGACTTCGGCCGTCGCCCACGTGTAGACGCGGCGGCCCTTCGCCTCCACCACCTGGCGCCGGAAGCGGACGTTCGTCTCCTTGATGCGCGGAGTGACGGACGCCGGGACGTCGACGATCAGGCGCGAGCGGCGCGTCAGGCGACCGGTCGTCACCCACCACGCGGTGAAGTAGTCGGCCGGCACGAGCGGCTTGGTGCGCTCGACCGTGAAGCTCCAGTCGACGAGCGTGCCGGGCGCCACGCCGCTCAGCGTCACCCGCCGCACCTTCTGGTCGGAGTACACGGGCGCTTCCAGCGCCACGGGCGCGAGCGACTCCTGCTCGTGCGCCGGGCGGGCGCTCACCACCTCACCGTTCGGCTTGACGACCCGGACCCAGTTGACGGTCAGCCGTTCGGAGCCGGCGGAGTACGAAAAGCTCTGCTCGCCCCACGTTTCCGCGCCGTCCTGGGTGAGAATCTGCACGACTTGCCGGTAGGTCCGACTGCCGCGGCCGTCGGCCTCGAACCGGATCACGCCGTCGTCGAGCAGATAGACGTAGTCGTCGTCGGGGTGGTCCGCCGGATTCACGGCCAGGCGGTAGATCGTATCGTTCTTGACGGACGGATCGCCCGAGGGGGTGATCCGAGGGGCCTGGGCCAACGCGGCACGAGTGAGGAAGGTGAGCGCCAGGACCAGCGGGAGACGGGACATCGAGGTCATCCTCTAACCTAATCACCCTACCCGATCAGTGGCACGGCGACCAGGGCGGCGGCGCGGGGACACACGCCGACGGTCACCGTCGCGAGCGGCCGGTACGCGGGAGGTGCTGACACGACGTGGACCACGCCGGGAGCGACGCACGCGCCCGGTGCGAGGGCGTACACCCGCCCGCGCGGATCGAGGGCGAGCGCCGATACCCCGTCGCCCGCCGGCTTGAATCCGTCGCCGGGACCGCGCGTGACCGCGCGCGTGAGGGTGTTGACCTCGAGGATCCCCTCGCTCGCTGAGGCGACGAGCAGGCGCCCGGACCGATGGTACACGGCCGGCCCCGGCGATTCTCCCAAGCCATTCACGACGGCCGCCTCGCGGCGCGTCAGGGGGTCCACAATCGACAGCTTGCCGTCGGCGGCGCCAGGGGCCCCGGCGAGGACGACGTAGAGAAAGCCGTCGGCGCCAAGCGCGGCGCTCGTCGCTCCCCTGCCCCCGAGGGGAATCGAGTCTTTCGTCGTTATGCCGCAACAATCGAAGGAGGTGAGCCAGCTCGGACCCGCGGGCGTGCCTCCCGGCGCGTTGCTGTTCACGACGAACACGCGCGTCCCCACGAGGACGACGGCGACCGGCGCGGCGCCGACCGCCCGTTGTGGCAGGGTGTCGCCGGTGCGGTAGTTCACCCGCGTCACGCTGTTCAGGTTTGGATTCGCCACCCAGGCCAACGAGTCGTCCTGAATCGCGACGCCCGTGGCGCCGGAATTCGTGGGTAGCCCGATGAGCGGGGGGCCGGAGATCGTGCCGAAACTGAATGCGCGCAGAGAGTTGGCGGTCCCCATCGGGACGAGCACCAGCCCGCCGCGGGCGTCGAGGCTGGCGGGCGCGCCGGTCGGGGGCGTGAGATCGGCGCTGGGCCCGGTCGTGAAGGACTGGGCGCTCACGAACGAGAGCGTGTTGGAGCCGCTGTTCACGACGGCGATCACCAGGCCCGTCGTCGTGTCCTGCTCGAGCGCGTCACTGCAGGCCGCGGCCGCCAGCGCCACGGCCAACATCACGTTGCGTGCCTTCACCGCGCCAAACCTCCCGTGAATCGTCCCCCGAAAAATAGACTGCGTCCCGGCACAGGGAAGTTGGCGATTTCCCGGCCCCGATCGTCCAACAGATTGTCGGCCCGCAACTCCAGAGCCAGGCCCCAGCGCACCGGGTACGCTACGGCGGCATTCACACGGGTGTAAGGATGCAGGGTGACACGCGGAGACGGGAAGGTCGGGGCCGCAAAATCGAGATCGTCGCGGTCTCCGGCGAAGCGCACGGCCAGGGTGGCGCTTCCCCGCCCCGGCCGATAGGCGAGCTGCACGTTTGCCGCGTTGGTGGGCCGGCGCAGCAACCGCTCGCCCACCGTGAACGTGGGGTCGCCGCCGCCGTTCAGGACGCGCGTGTCGAGATAGGTGTAACTGACCGACGCTACGACGCTACGTTGTACGACATAGTCGACTTGCACCTCGGCTCCGCTTGCTCGTGCCTCCGCGACGTTCAAGTAGCTTGGCGTCCCGGAGACGTACACAATCAGGTCACGGAAGTACTGGTCGAAGTACGTCACCGCGATCGAGATCCCCGTTCCCGAGAGCGCATGCTCGATCCCGCCTTCCCAACTGAACGACCGCTCCGGCCGCAGATCGGGATTGCCCAGGGCATACGGGCTGGACGAATAGCTCTCAAAGAACGTCGGCTCTTTGAAGCCCGTCCCTGCGGAAGCGCGGAGGCGGGTCGCGGCGTCGAGTCGCCACGCCGCGCCGGCACGCCAGGTGGCGAACGTGCCGAACTGCTGGTTGTCCTCGAGCCGCCCTCCCACGTTGAGCGAGACCGGACGCCCCACCCCGATCAGCGCCTGCACGAAGTAGGCGTGCGTGGAGCGCGTCTTGACCAGCGGCGCGCTGCTGCAGTCACCAAAGCTCGTCCGGCAATCGAACGTGCTGTGCAGGTGCGCGTCTTCAACCGCCCCTCCCACCGTCACGGTCCCGGCGGGACGCAGACGCCAGTTGGCGCGCAGGTCGACACTCCGGCGGCGGACGCGGTCGTGCGAGTGGATGTCGGTCGAGTCGCTCGGACCGTCGGGGGGATTGTCCACTCGGCCATCGTTCTCATTCACACCGAGGAGCGCTCGGACCTCCAGCCGATCGGTCACCCGACGTCCCAGGTCGACCGAGACGGCGGGGCCGCGGTCGGTCGCGCGCTGGTTGGCGTCCACAATTCGTCCCGCACCGTCGGTGGGATAGTGGACGACGTCGTCGCCATGGCGTACCGTGACCGCGGCGTCGGTGCGCGCGTCGGGTCGGAGGCGTAGCCGCCCCGTCACCACGTCGTTGCGGTAGTCGCTGTTGACGGGGAAGAGCCCATCGGCCGCGAAGTGTGATGCGGCGAGGGAGTACCCGAGCCGCGCACTCCCCCCCGTGAGCGTAGCGCCGGTGCGAACGGTCCTGTAGCTCCCACCTCCCGCCTCCGCGTCCACATGGAGTGGGCCGAGGCCCGCCCGCGTGAAGATCTGGATGACGCCGGTCACTGCGTCGGATCCATACAGCACGCTGGCGGGGCCGCGCACGATCTCGATCCGCTCGACGTCGTCGGTGGTGAGGTGCGCGAGGTTGTAGGCGCCTCCCGGCTGATTCAAGGGCACGCCGTCCACCAGGACCTTCGTGTAGTCGCTTTCGCCTCCCCGCAGGAACAACGACGTTTGGCTCCCCGGACCGGCCGTCTGCACGACCGTCGCCCCGACCGTTTCCCGCAGGGCGTCGGCGACGGTGCGGATGCCGCGTTCTCTCAGGCTCACGCCGCTGACCACCGTCACCGCCGCGGTCACGGCGGCGGCGGGGGTCGGCACGCGCGTGGCGGTCACGACGACGGGCTGCAACGTCACAGTGTCCTGGGGCTCCTTCGGATGCTGGACCGCGAGCGCGGCGACAACGAGCAAAGCGGCGATCATGTGGGCTCCTTGGGTTGCCGAAGAGGAATCATCTGGGGACGGCCGTCGAAGGGCTCGATGGCTACGGGCCAGTCGAAGACGCGTTCCACAGTCTCGCGGGTCAGCACGGCCGACGGGGCACCTTGGGCGGCAGGACGCCCGCCGGCCAGCAGGAGCACACGGTCGGCGAAGCGCGCCGCGAGGTTGACGTGGTGTGTGATCATGACGGCGGCGAGCCCGTGCGTATCCACGAGCGCCCGCACCAGCTCGAACAGCTCCATCTCGTGGCGGACGTCGAGCGAGACCGTCGGCTCGTCGAGGATGAGGAGCCGCGGCTCCTGGGCGAGCGCGCGGGCCACGCGGACGCGCTGGTACTCGCCGCCCGACAGCGTCCAGAGCCCCCGCCCGGCCAGCTGCAGCGCGTCGCAGCGCTCGAGGGCACGATCGACCGCCGCGTGGTCTTCCGCGCGCTCGCCTCCCCAGAGCGGCAGGTGCGCATAGCGGCCCAGCAGCACCGTCTCCCGCACCCGCTGGGGGAAGAGGTTGTCCTCCCGCTGCGCCACCACACCGACCACGCGCGCCAGCTCGCGCCGCGGCCACGCCGCCGCCGGCCGGCCAGCGATCTCGGCGCTCCCGGTGGACGGATGCACGAGCCCCAGCGCGAGCCGGATGAGCGTCGTCTTCCCACTGCCGTTCGGGCCGAGGACGGCGTGGCACTCCCCGGGCTGCACCGCGAGCGAGACGTCGGCCACGGCGTCGGCCGGGGCGCCAGGATAGCGGTACGTGACGCCGCGAACGGCGAGGAGCTCCGCGCCCTCTCCGTCGCTCATCCTCGCGTCCAGCGGCGCAGCAGCGCCGCGAACAGGGGCACGCCCACGAGCGCCGTGACGATCCCCACGGGGAGCTCGCGCGGGGCGACGCTGACGCGGGCCGCCGTATCGGCGAACAGGAGCAGCGTGCCGCCGCCGAGGAAGGCCGCGGGAAAGAGGGACCGATGCCGGTGGCCCCAGACGAGCCGGGCGATGTGGGGCACGATCAGGCCGACGAATCCGATCACGCCCGACACCGCCACCGCGGCCGCCGTGAGGAGCGACGCGGCCAGGTAGACGCGCCGCTTGAGCGGCTCGACGTCCGCGCCGAGGTGCGTCGCGGGCTCCTCGCCCAGCGCGAGCAGGTCGAGGGGCCGCGCTGCCGCGTAGAGCACGATCAGGGGCACGGGGATGTACGCCGCCATCACGAAAACGGTGTTCCACGAGGCTCCCGACAGCCCGCCCCAGAGCCACAAGAACGCGTTGCGAAGCTGGGCGGCCTCGGCGAGCGAGACGATGGCCGTCGTGATGGCCCCCGCGAACGCCCCGACCGCCACGCCCGCGAGCAGCAGGATGCGCGGGTCGAGCTGCGCGCCACCGACGAGCCCGAGGCGGTACACCAACGCCATCGCGCCGAGCGCGCCGGCGAATGCGGCAACGGGGAGGCCCCAGGGACCACCGACGTGGAGTGCGAGCGCGAGCACGGCCCCCAGCCCCGCGCCGCCCGACAGGCCGAGCAGGAACGGATCCGCGAGGGGATTCCGGACCAGCGCCTGGAGGCTCGTGCCCGCGACCGCCAGCGAGCCGCCCACGAGGAGGGCGAGCAGAGCACGGGGCACGCGGAGCGTCCGCACGATATCGGACGACGTGAGGTCGGCGAGCGCGACATGGGCCGGGCCCAGCACCACGGCAAGCACCAGCGCGGCGGCCGTCAGGGCGACGAGACCGAGCCAACGGCTCACCGCGGAACCTCGGCCTCCAGCGTGCGGCGCAGCGCGGCAACGGCCGTTGGCGCGGTCGGTGAGGGCCTCCCGAACAGGTCGGCCGGCAGCATGATGAAGCGCCGTTCCCGCACCGCCCGGATCGCCCGCCACTCAGGGCGGGACGCATATGGCGGAGGCGCGGTACTGTCCGACAGGGTGACGATCGCGTCGGGGTCGCGGGCGGCGATCGTCTCGAGCGAGACGGTCGCGGAGGCCGAGCGAAGATCGTGAAACACGTTGGTGGCGCCCGCGAGCGTCGCGAGCTGATCGAGGTAGCTGCCGGCGCCGATCACCATGGGCGGGTTGTCCCAGACGACGAAGGCCACCCGCACGTGGGACGGTGGTGGTGGAGCGCTCAGCAGCCCCTCGATGGCGGCGGCGATGGAGTCTCCCGCCCGCGCCTGGCCCACGAGCGGCCCGAGCAGCCGCGCGCCGCGCGCGACGTCCTCCAAACGATCCTGCGCCAGGACGATCGACCGGATGCCGAGGCGGTGCAGTTGGGCCGCGGCACTCTCGTTCAACTGGGACTTGTACAACACCACGAGGTCGGGCCGGCGCGCGACGACCGCCTCGATGTTCGGGTTCAGGCCGTCGCCGACGTCGGGGACGCGGAGCGCCGCGGGGGGGTAGCGGCACCACGTCGTGCGGCCCACGACGTGATCGCCCGCGCCGAGGGCGAAGAGCAGCTCCGTCGCGGACGGCGCGAGGGAGACGATGCGCTGGGCTGGGGGGGGCACGGCAGACGCCGGACGGTCGGCCGCCGGGCGGCAGGAGACGGCGAGCAACGAGGCGAGCAGCAGACGACGCATGCGAAAACGCCCACCCCCGGCGGAGCGGAGATGGGCGAGCGTCTGCGCCTGAAGTGCGCAAGCGCCACCATCCCTCCCGCGAGGGAATTACAGGTGGCGCGAACGGAGAGGTCTCCTGGCTTCGGGCGGGCGGCTCGCCTTCCCGGGTGAACACCCCCAGTGGCGATGAGCCGCTACGACTAGCCCGTTACAGTGGCGGGGCCGCGCCGGACTCGCACCGGCTTCCGTGAATCCCCGTTCGCTTACTGAGGACTAGTCTAGGCGCGCGCGTGGGACGGCGCAACTGGCTTCCGCCGCAGCGCCCAGACCAGCGCCCCCGCCATCGCCGTCGCGAGCAGCGCCACGACGTACGGCAGCAGCGTTTGCGGCCGGAACCCCGAGCGCGGCAGCCCGACGGTCACGACCGTGCCGGCATCGAGCGGACCGGCGCGATACGCCGCGAAATGGCGCTGCTCGATCTCCTGGACGCCGATGCTCTGGATGCCCGGTGCCGATGCCACGGCGGTGGTGTCCTCGAGCAGGAGGTTCAGCTCGAGGGTCGGCTGGTCGATGCGCAGGGCCAGTTGGCGCGGGCCCGCGGGCAGGACGTAGCTGTAGCTCAGTTGCTTCCCGTGCCCGGGCGGGATGGGTCCCAGCACCTGCACGCTGTCGTGGCGGAGCAGAATGGCACCCGGCGAGATGTCGCCCTCGCCGCCGCGAAAATGGAGCGCCGCCTCGGGGATCGCCCCGGCCCAGGTCGGCACCAGCGTGTCGTCGGTGACCCGCGTGGTGAGGCCGGTGTTCTCGAGCTCCAGGATCTCGAGCACCTCGCGAGTCCCGTCCGCAGCGGGCCGCGCGATCGTGAGGAGCCGGCGGGTGAGGCGAATCGGGGGGCCGCGCTTGGTCGTGCCGTACACGACCAGGTCTTCCACCTCGGCCAGGGTCCGGTCCCGCGTCGTGACGGGGAGGGAGAAGTACGCCAGGCTGTCGTACCAGGCGCTGACCACGTACACCGCGCCGGTATCGACCGCGGCCAACCGGAAGCGGTAGCGCCCGCGGGCGTCCGTCCGCGTCGAATCCACGGGGCCGCCCTCACCGCGGACGACGCGGTGCAGAATCGCCCACGCGCCACCGAGCGGCACGGTATCGCGTCCGCCGAGCCGCACGACGCCGCTCACGGTCACCGCCTGAGCGGAGAGCGTGGCAGCGAGCGAGGTCGAGAGCAGCCCCCAGGCGAGGAGGGCAGCGTTACGGCGTGAACTTCCCGAAGTCTTCAGGATCGAGGTTCTGGAGGTAGGACTTGAGGGAATCCGCGTCGAGCGGCCCCGCGCCGGGCTGGGCACTGGCCTCGCCGGTGTCGATGGACGTGAGCTCGAGCAGGTTCTCGTTGGTGAAGATGGGGGCCTTGAGCCGCAGCGCGAGGGCGATCGAGTCCGACGGACGGGCGTCGATTTGGATGACGGTATCGCCGCGGTAGATGTGCAGCTCGGCGAAGTAGGTGTTGTCCTTGACCTGCGTGATGATCACCTTGCGCAGCTCGGCGCCGAGGCCGACGATGACCTGCTTGAGGAGGTCGTGGGTCAGGGGGCGGGAGAACTTGACGCCGGCCAGCTCCATCGCGATCGCGCTCGCCTCGGCCGGCCCGATCCAGATGGGCAGCACCCGCTCCCCTTCCCGTTCCTGTAGGATCACGACCGGCGTGTTGGTCGTGCGATCGAGCCCCAGGTGGGCGACGCGGACTTCGAGCACCCGTCCTCTACGTGCCCATGTCCCATGAGGCGAGATACTTGCGCTGCGCCGGCGTCAAAGTATCGATCGCTACGCCCATGGCTTGGAGCTTGAGGCGCGCGATCTCGCGGTCCAGCTCGGCGGGAATGCGATGCACGTCCTTGGACAGCGTCTTGGCGTGCCGCACCACGTGCTCCGCGGCCAGGGCTTGGTTCGCAAACGACATGTCCATCACGCTCGCGGGATGGCCTTCCGCCGCGGCGAGGTTGATGAGTCGCCCGTCGGCCAGCACGAAGATGCGCTTGCCGTCCAGCTGCCATTCCTCCACGAACTCCCGGACTCGCACGGGCCCCTTGGCGGCGCGCTTCAGGCTCTCCAAGTCGATCTCGACGTTGAAGTGGCCCGAGTTCGCCAGCACCGCTCCGTCCTTCATCGCCCGCATGTGCTCCACCCGGATGACCTCCACGTTGCCCGTGAGCGTCACGAAGATGTCGCCCACCCGGGCCGCCTCGGCCATCGGCGCGACCCGGTAGCCGTCCATCTGCGCCTCGAGCGCCTTGAGCGCGTCGATCTCGGTGACGATCACGTTGGCCCCGGCACCGCGGATGCGCATCGCGAAGCCTCGGCCGCACCAGCCATACCCCGCCACCACGACGGTGCTCCCCGCGAGCAGGAGGTTGGTCGCGCGCAGGATCCCGTCGAGCGTCGACTGTCCCGTTCCGTAGCGGTTGTCGAACAGGTGCTTGGTGTCGGAATCGTTGACCGCAATCACGGGAAACTGCAGCACGCCGTCCTTGGCCATGGCCTTGAGACGGATCACGCCCGTCGTGGTCTCTTCGGTCGAGCCCACCACGCCGGTGACGATCGCCTTGCGCTCGGCCGTGGACAGCGTCTCCACCCATGCCCGCACCGGCGGCGCCAGATCGTCGAGCCGGCCCAGCGCGATCATATGCAGCGCGCTGACCAGATCGGCCCCGTCGTCCATCGTGACGTCGGGTCGGTGCGCGAGCGCGGCGCGGAGGTGGTCGTAGTAGGTCTCGTGGTCTTCGCCCTTGATCGCGAACACCTTGGTCCCGTGGTCGCGCACCAGGTGCGCGGCCACGTCGTCCTGCGTCGAGAGGGGATTGGACGCGCACAAGGCCACGTCGGCCCCGCCCGCCTGCAAGGTCGCCACCAGGTTCGCGGTCTCCGTCGTGACGTGCAAGCACGCCGACAGGCGCCGGCCGGCGAGCGGCTTCTCCTTGGCGAAGCGCTCGCGCAGCTGGCGCAGCACCGGCATGGAGCGCTCCGCCCACTCGGTGCGGCGGCGTCCCTCATCGGCGAGATGAATGTCCTTGATATCGTGGGCGGCGTGCGATGCCGTCGAGGTCATACGTTCGCTTTCTTCCCAGAACGGGCCGCGCGCTCCGCTGCGACCTTGAGCTCCTCGGCGCGGTCGGCGTGCTCCCAGGTGAACAACTCGACGTCGCGGTCGCCGACGCGGCGCCGCTCGGGCGACCGGCCGAAGTGACCGTACGCCGCGGTCGGACGATAGATGGGATTACGGAGGTTCAACGCGGTGTTGATGCCGGCCGGCGTGAGATCGAACACCGCGCGCACGGCATCCTCGAGCGCGGCCTGCGGCACCGCGCCGGTGCCGAACGTCTCGATCATGACGGACACCGGGTCGGCCACGCCGATCGCGTACGCCACCTGAGCCTCACAACGGTGCGCCAGCCCCGCCGCCACGATGTTCTTGGCCACCCAGCGCATCGCGTAGGTCGCGGACCGGTCCACCTTGGACGGGTCCTTGCCGCTGAACGCGCCGCCGCCGTGCCGCGCCATGCCGCCGTAGCTGTCGACGATGATCTTGCGCCCGGTGAGCCCGGCGTCTCCCTGCGGGCCGCCCACCACGAACCGGCCCGTCGGGTTCACGAGGATGTCGCGCTCGGCAATCTCGAACCCGGCCTGCTGGACCACCGGCCGCACGACGTGCTCGATCACGCCGGCGCGCAGCTCGGCGTTGTCGATCTTGTCGGAATGCTGGGCGGAGACGACGACCTTGCTGATGCCGATGGGGCGGTCGCCCTCATAGACGACGCTTACCTGCGTCTTGCCGTCGGGGCGGAGCCAGGCGAGGTCACCCGCTTTGCGCACGGCGGCCAGCCGCTCCGCCAGCCGGTGCGCCAGCACGATCGGCAGCGGCATGAGGGAGGGCGTCTCGTCCGTCGCGTAGCCGAACATCATCCCCTGGTCGCCCGCCCCGCCCCGGTCGACCCCCATGGCGATGTCGCCGGATTGGCGATCGATCGTCGTGAGGATGGCGCAGGTCTGCGCGTCGAACCCGAAGTTCGCGTCGGTGTACCCGATCGACGCGATCGTCCCGCGCACGATGTCGGGGATGTGGACGTAGGTCGAGGTCGTGATCTCGCCCGCGACGATGGCCATGCCGGTGGTGACGAGCGTCTCGCAGGCCACCCGCGCGTCGGGGTCCTTGAGGAGGATGGCGTCGAGAATCGCGTCGGAGATCTGGTCGGCGATCTTGTCGGGATGGCCTTCCGTGACCGACTCGGAAGTGAAGACGTGGCGATGGGTTGGCATTTTAGGCCTTGAAGTTACCCGAGCGTCGCGCGGCGGGCAACCGCGCATCGAGGTCGAGTGGTGTGAGATCGACGGCGGCAGCGAGTGCGAGGCGTAATGCATCGAGGGCCAGCTCCGCCGACCGCGCCGCGAGCGCCGCGTCCGCGGCGGCGCGGGCCCCCGCGGCGCTCACCTGCCGCACGAGCCATTTGATATCGGGCAGCTTGGGCGGTGCGACCGACAGCGTCTCGTAGCCGAGCCCCAGGAGCAGAAACGCCGAGAGCGGCTCCGACGCCATTTCGCCGCACACGCTGGCCGGCTTTCCTGCCGCTCGCGCCGCGTCCGCCACCTGCTTCAAGAGCCGGAGCACGCTCGGGTCGTGCGGGTTGAAACGATCGGCGAGTCGCGCGTTGCCCCGGTCGACGACGAGCGTGTACTGCGTCAAGTCGTTCGTGCCCACGCTCATGAAGTCGCTGATCTCCGCCAAGCGGTCCGCCATGACCGCGGCCGCGGGTGTTTCGACCATCACCCCGACGGGCACGCCGTCGGCCGCCTCGACGCCCGCTTGCTTCAGCTTCCCCGCCTCCTCCGCCACCATCTCGCGCGTCCGCTCGACTTCGTCGAGCCGCGTCACGAGGGGGATCATGAGCTGGATCTGCGCTTTGGCCGCGGCCCGCAGCGCCGCGCGGATCTGCGATCGGAACATCTCGGGCTGGTCGAGGCAGACCCGGATGGCGCGCCAGCCGAGGAACGGATTCGCCTCGGGCGCCCCGCGAAACGGGGCCGGGAATTTGTCCCCGCCCAGATCGTAGGTGCGCACGACGACCGGATGGCCGGGAAACGCCTCGCCCACGCGGGCGAAGTACGCCGCCTGCTCGTTTTCCGACGGGAGCACGCTGTGGCCGGTGATCAGGAACTCGGTGCGCAGCAGCCCCACGCCCTCGGCCCCGTGCGCCCGGGCCGCGGCGATTTCTTCGGGGAGATCCACGTTGCCGCGCAGCGCGATCCGTAGGCCGTCCAGGGTGACCGCCGGCTGGGTGACGACCTCCTCGAGGCGCGCGGATCGCTCGCGGCGCTGCGTCTCGGTGCGCTCCGCGTCCGCGATCTCCGCGGGCAGTGGGTCGAGCAGCACGGTGCCGCGACTGCCGTCGAGGATGAGGGTCGTACCGCCGGTGATGCGCTCGACGGCGCCGCGCACGCCGAACACCGCCGGGATCCCGATCGAGTGGGCCAGGATGGCCGCGTGCGAGGTGCGCGTGCCCTCTTCGCTGATGAGGCCGACGACGTGGGCGCGGTCGAGCTGCACCGTGAGCCCCGGCGACAGCTCCTTGGCCACCACGATCGACGGCTCCGAGATGTCGTCCCAGGGGTCCGCGCCGCCGCGGTGCATCAGGTGCTGGATCACCCGGATGGCGACGCCGGTGACGTCGGCGAGGCGCTCCTTGAGGAGCGGGCTGCCGGTGCCGGCCCACAGGTCGCGCACCTCGAAGGTCTTGAATTCGAACGCCTTCTCGGCGGTCAGGTGGTTCTCGCGAATGAGCTCTTCGGCGCCGCGAATGAACTCCTTGTCCTCGAGCATCAGGATCTGGGCGTCGAAGATGCGGGCTTCGTCCACGCCGGCGCGGTCCACCGTACGCTCCCGCAGCTCGGCGAGGTGGCGCTTGACATCCTTGATGGCGGCGCGCAGCCGGCGCACCTCCTTCTCCACCTGCGACCGCGGCACCACCCGGTGCGGCACCTCGGGCAGGGCCCAGCGCACGACCACCGCGGGCCCGACGGCGATGCCCGGCGACACACCGACCCCCCGGAGCTGGCGCCCGCTCACGTGGCGCCCTCGTCCGCGCTTTCTTCTTCTTGGGCCTTGAGATGCATCTCGTGGAACCCGTCGGCCACGAGGGCGAGCAACGCGGCCACCGCCTCCTCCGCGTCCTCGCCGTCGGCCTTGATGAACAGCGACGAGCCGCACTCGGCGGCGAGAGTCATGACGCCCAGAATGCTCTTCGCGTTGACGGCCACATCGTCCTTGCGGATCTCGACCGCGGACTTGAAGCGGTTCGCGACCTTCACCAGCTCCGCCGCGGGGCGCGCGTGCATGCCGAGCGGGTTCACGACTTTGGCCTCGCGCTCGATCACGGCCATAGCCAGTCTCCGACGAGCGCGACCGCCGCGAGCCCGAGGGCGAGCCGCAGTCCCGTGAGCCGCTCGGGAAACCACCGCAGCGCCAGGAAGCCCGCGCCAGCGGCGGCCGCCACCGCTGTGCGTGCCCAGGGCGTGAACGGCAGGGCGAGATACTGGGCGGTGAGGGGCAGCGCGGCTCCGACAGCGAACGCCATCGCGGGTCCGGCGAGCGCGACGCCGCGCTGCAACAGCGGGTGGTGCAGCGCGGACGCGACGCGCGCCCCGTGGGTCCAGCCGGCCCGCAGCGCCCACCAGCGCAGCGCCACGTGGCCCACGTTGTAGACGAGGAGGAAGGCCGCCACGGCGGCCCAGCCCGCGCCGAACGCGATGGCGATGAGCGTGGCCCCGGAGAGGAACGGCAGCCAGCCGGCCCAGACCAGGCGGTCGCCCAGTGAGCCCAGCGGGCCGCACAGCGCGGCGCGGAGGCGCTCCACCTGCTCCGGGGCCGCGCCGTCGTGCTCGGCGCGCGCCGCCGCACCGACGGCCAGCCCGACCAGATAGGGGTGCGCGTTGAAGAAGTGCGCGCCGCGGGCCACGGCGGCATGGTAGTGGTCGTGGCCGCCGTTGCGCGGCAGATCGCGGAGCAGCGGCTCCTCGCAGACGCCGACGCCGACGCCGAGCAAGCGCTCGTAGTTGTAGGACGCCTGGACCGAAAACAGGCGCAGCAGGGCCCGACCGAGCGCGGGCTTCACCGCAGCCATGCCGCCACCACCCCGCCGCCGAGGCCGGCGACGAACCAGGCGAGACTCGGGCCGCGGCCGACGAGCCGCAGCGTTCCCACGGCGCCTGCGGCGAGCGCGGCGGCCACCGCGGCGACGGCCAGGAGGGAGGCCCCGCGGAACGTGAGGATCGCGGCGAGGAACGGGCGCGCCACCAGCGCGAGCCCGAGTCCGAACGTCGTGACGAGGGCTGCGCGCCCGACGTCGCGGAGCAGTGCGAGCATGTGGACGCGGACCAGGAGGCCCTCGTCCCCCATCTCGAGCCGCGCGGCGGCCGCTTGCACCGCGCGCGAGTTGACGCGCCGCAACACGTCGATCGTCGTGCCGCCGGCGAGCGCCGTCACGAATCCGACCAGCGCGCCGAGCCCGAGGCCCAGGGCGCCGGCGGAGGCGTGCGCCGTCGCCACGGCCGCGACGGTCGCGGGGCCATACTCCGGGTAGCGGACGGCACCGACGGGGAGGATGTCGTACTGCAGCAGCTCGAAGATCATGCCCAGCTTGAGTCCGGTCTCGATGTCGCCCATGAGCGCGCCGGCCACCGTTCCCGCGACCAGCGGCCGCGCGATCATCATCTGGGGCAGACTCACGAGGTCCACGCCCACGAGCACGCCCCAGATGAGGAGGGCGGCTGCGACTTCCGCGCTCACGTGAACTCCCCCAGGGGAACGGGGCGCGCGGTGGGCACGTCCTGCGCCGTCACCTCCACGCCGGACGCGGCGAGCTCGCGCAGTTTCGCGGCTTCCGCGTCGGTCAGGTACACGAAGCGCAGGCGCTCCGTCCGGCCCGCCCGATGGTGGATGCCGCCGACGTTGAGGCGGGTCACGCGGCCGCTCGCCTTGACCAGGGCCACGGCCGTGTCGATGTCCGGGACCAAGAGGATGCCGACGCGGCCGTCGCTCTCCCATTCCGCCAGCCGTTGGGCCGCCTCCTCCACGGACGCGAACACGACCTGGATGTGAGGCGGGACCCCCATTCGGTAGAGGTCCTGCTCCCACTCACTCCCCCGGACCTCGTCGTCCACCAGAACGATGAACGTGCAATCCAGGGGCTGGCCCCAGCCCACGACCACCTGGCCGTGGATGAGGCGGTCGTCGATGCGGTAGAGGGCGATGCTCATGCCGCGGTGACGCGGATGGCCTTGCCCCCGGCGTCGGCGGCGCGGCGCGCCGCCTCGGCGGGGGAGACGTTGCGATGGAAGACGAAGTCCAGCAGCATCGCGAGGTTCACGCCGGTCACGATGGCGACGTCGGCGTGTTGCTTGGCGTAGCGCAACGAGTTCGTGAGGCACGAGCCGCCCGGGAGGTCGACGAACAGCACCGCGGGCCCCGAGCCCACCGCCGTGCGCAGGCGCTCGCCGAGGGCGTCGTTGTCGCACCCCTCGTTCGACACGGGCACCAGCGCGCCGTCGACCCCGGCGATGGCGGCGACGGCCGAGACCAGCGCCTGGGCCACGGCCGAGTGAGAGACGATCACGCCGCGCAGCGGCTCACTCATAATCCTCCTCGAGATACTCCTGCAGCTCGCTCTTCTCGCGCATCCGCTTGATCAGTCGATCGTTGAAGTTCCGCGCCGAATCCACGCCGCTGTAGCGCAGCAGGTGGTTCATCGCGACGACCTCGCAAATCACCGTGAGATTCTTGCCCGGGTTGAGCGGCACGGTGACGAGCGGGAGCGAGATGCCGAGCAGCTCCGTCTCCTGGCCGTCGATGCCGGTGCGGTCGTATTCGCGCTTGTCCACCCAGTCCTCGAGCTGCACGACCACCTCGATGCGCTTCTGCTGGCGCACGGAGCGGACGCCGAAGAGGGCGTGGATGTCGATCAAGCCGACGCCGCGGATCTCCATGTAGTGGCGCGACAGCTCGTGCCCCCGGCCGATCAGCACGTCGTGGCCGCGTTTGGTGACGTGCACCACGTCGTCGGCGACCAGCCGGTGGCCCCGCTCGACCAGGTCGAGCACGCACTCGCTCTTGCCGATCCCCGACCGGCCGCGGAACAGGAGCCCGACGCCGAATACGTCGGCGAGGGAGCCGTGCACGGTGGTCGTGGGCGCGAAGGCGTCGTCGAGGAACGGCTTCAGGCGATCGTAGAACTCCGCGGTCTTCAGCCGCGTGCGGATCACGGCGATCCCCTTCGCCTGCGCCAGGGCGACCAGCTCGTCGGGGACCTGCTGGCCCTTCGTGATGATGACGCACGGAAGATCGAAGCCGAAGAACGTCTCCAGCGCGCGCCGGCGGGCGGCGCCGTCGAGCGACGCAAGGTAGGTGATCTCGGTCTCGCCCAGAATGTGCATGCGGTCGGCGCCCGCGAAGCGGGCGGTGTACCCCGCGAGCGCGAGCCCCGGGCTCGACGCCTCGGCGGAGGGAATCTCGCGGTCGAGGCCGACCTCCCCGGTCAGCACCTCGAGCTGAAGCGGGTCGCCCTTGCGCGTGAGGAGGTCGCGCACCTTGGGGGCCGTCACCGCGATTCCCGCACCCGCACCCGACGCCGCGCGACCGGCGCCAGTTTGTCGAGCTGGCGGCGCACGCGCGCCGCCGCCCGATCGAGCGCGCTGCGGTGGTCGGCCGCGAGCGCGCGCCCGACGTACACGCGGCCGCGCGCCGTGTGCAGCCGGACTTCCACCGCCGCCTCCCCGTGATCCTCGGAAAAGATCACCTGCCCGTCGTGCGGCCGCGCGGCGACCTTGCCGAGGCGGTCGAGCCGCTCCCGCGCGCGGGTGCGCAGCTGGTCGGGGATGTCGCAGTGGCGGGCGGTGATCGTGGTGCGCATGGTCAGTTTCCTCCCCGCGCGATGACGCGCTCGAGATGCGCCGCGGTGGCGCGTGCGGCCGCGTCCCACGACAACCCTTCAGCGAACCCGCGGGCCGCGCGACCGAGCCGCGCGACCAGCTCGGGGTCGGCGGCGAGCGCCACCATCCGGTCGGCCAACGCCCGCCAGTCACCGTGCGGCACGAGGTACCCGGTCTGGCCGTGGCGCACCGATTCCCGGAGGCCCGGGCTGTCCGACGCCAGTGCCGGCGTGCCGCACGCCGCCGCCTCCACGTTCGAAATGCCCCACCCTTCTTTGGGGCTCGGGAAGACAACCGCCCAGGCGCGCCGCAGCAGGCGGCGCTTGTCCTCTTCCCCCACGAACCCGAGGAACTGCACGGCATCGGCGATGCCGAGGGTCCGCGCCAGCCCTTCGAGCCGCGTCCGATCGTCGCCTTGGCCGGCGATCGCGAGCGTCAGATCGGGCCGCAGCTGCCGCGCCGCCGCCAGCGCCCGGAGCGCGATCTCCACTCCTTTATAACGCTTGAGGCGGCCCACGTACAAGAACGTCGGCCGGCTGGTCCGCGGCATGCCGTCGGGGTGGTACCACGCGGCATCGACGCCCGGATAGATGACGGCGATGCGGTCCCGCGGCACGCCGCGCCGCACCAGGTCGTCCCGGGTGCTTTCGGAAATGGCATGGAACGCGGCGCGGCGATAGACCCAGGGAACGGGCCGCTCGGCGGCCCACACGACGGCCGCCACCGGCCAGCTCGCCTCGGCGAACGCCGTCGTCCCGAAGAGGTGCGGCACGATCGCCACGAGCGGGAGGCGGGTGAGGGTGGGCAGGAAGAGCGGCAGCTTGTTGATGTCCTCGACCACGACGTCGTACGGCCGCTCGGCGAGGGCGCGGCGCACCGCTCCGCGGGCGTGCACCGCGAAGCTGTGCCGTCCCCCGACCCGCTGCACCTGGATCCCGTCCAACCCGGCGCGCGGCGCGCTCCCCGGCCAGCCGCTCGCGATGAGGCTCACCTCGTGGCCGGAGCGGGCGAGACGACCGAACAGCTGGTGCAGATGGATCTCGGCGCCGCCGGCATGGGGGTTCTCGCGGTCGTTCCAGTTGACGAGGAGAATCCTCACAAGGCGCCGGCCTCGCGCGCCACGGCGTCGAGCACCCCGTTCACGAACGCGGGCGCCTTGGCGCCCGCGAACCAGTGAGCCAGCTTCACCGCCTCGTCGATCACGACCCGCGCCGGCGTCGCTCCCTCCGCCAGCTCGGCGAGCGCCAGCCGCAGGATGTTGCGCTCGACCACGCCGACCCGCTCCAGCCGCCAATGCTCGGCGGCGGCCGCGACCTGGCGATCGAACTCGGCCGACCCCGCGATGGCCTTGGCGGCGAGGTCGGCCCCGCGGTCGTAGCCCGCGGACGCGCCGCCGTACATCGCGGCCACGCGCGCGGCCACCGTCTCGATCGTCGGCTGGCCGGAGAGTTCCCACGCGTACAGCAGCTGGAGGGCGCGCGCCCGCGCCCTAGTCTCGGGGCGCTGCACGGGTGTGCGAGAGGCGATCGAGGGCGTCGGCCGTCTGGAGGGCGGCCTCGGCGGCATCCGCGCCCTTGTTCCCCGCCTCACCGCCGGCGCGGGCCAGCGCCTGCTCGAGCGTGTCCGTGGTCAGCACGCCGAACCCGACGGCGATCCGGTGCGCCAAGGCCACGTTGCCCAAGCCGCGCGCCGCCTCGCCGGCGACGTACTCGAAGTGCGCGGTTTCGCCGCGGATCACGCAGCCCAAGGCGACGATGGCGTCGTAGCGCTCGCTCGCGGCCGCCGCCTCGGCCGCGACGGGCAGCTCGAAGGCACCGGGGACCCACACTACGTCGATGTGCGCATCGGGGACGGTGAGGCGCCGCAACGCGTCCCGCGCACCCTCGAGCAGGCGGGTGGTGACTGTTTCGTTGAAACGGCTCACGATGACCGCCACGCGGCGCCGGGACGTGGGCGCGGGCACAGTCAGTGGGTGAGGAAGTGGCCGAGCTTGTCCCGCTTCACGTCGAGATAGGCCCGATTCTCGTCGGACGGCGCCGGGACGATGGGCAGGCGCTCGACGATCTCGAGGCCGTAGCCCTCCAGGCCCACCAGCTTCATCGGGTTGTTCGTCAGCACGCGGATCGCGGACAGCCCGAGGTCGAGGAGGATCTGCGCCCCGATGCCGTAGTTCCGCAGGTCCGGCTTGAAGCCGAGCTTCTCGTTCGCTTCGACCGTGTCGTGTCCGGCGTCCTGCAGCTCGTACGCCTTGAGCTTGTTGAGCAGGCCGATGCCGCGCCCCTCTTGATCGAGATACACCACGACGCCGCGCCCCGCCTCCGCGATCATGCGCATGGCGCTGTGCAGCTGCCAGCCGCAGTCGCAGCGGCCGGAGCCGAAGACGTCGCCGGTGAGGCACTTCGAGTGCATGCGCACGAGCACGTCGCGCCGCCCGGCCACGTCGCCGTACACGAGCGCGATGTGCTCCGCGGCGTCCACATCGTTGCGGTATCCGATGATGCGGAACTCCCCGAAGGGCGTCGGGAGCCGCGCCTCCGCGACGCGGTGCACGAGCCGCTCGTGCGCCAGGCGGTAGGCGACGAGCTGGGCGACCGTGATGAACGTGAGGTGATGCTGCTCGGCGAAGCGCTCGAGGTCGGCGCGCCGCGCCATGGAGCCGTCGGGATTCAGGATCTCGCAGATCACCCCCGCCGGATAGAGGCCCGCGAGGCGCGCCAGGTCGACGCTCGCTTCGGTCTGGCCGACGCGCTGCAGCACGCCGCCCGGGCGGGCGCGCAGCGGGAACACGTGGCCCGGCCGGCGCAAGTCGGTCGGCACCGTGACGGGATCGATCGCCACGCGGATGGTCGCCGCGCGGTCGGCCGCGGAGATACCGGTCGTGACGCCGAAGCGCGGGGCGGCGTCGACGCTGATGGTGAACGCCGTCTCGTGCGACTCGGAGTTTTGCTCGGTCATCTGCGGGAGGCCCAGGGCCTGGCACCGCTCCGGCGTGAGGGGCACGCAGATGAGGCCCCGGCCGTGCGTCGCCATGAAATTGATCATGTCCGGCGTGACCTTCTCGGCCGCGCCGACCAAGTCCCCCTCGTTCTCGCGCCGCTCGTCATCGGCTACGATGACGAGCTTCCCGGCGCGGATGTCCGCGATCGCCTGCTCTACCGCTGTGAACCGCATAGCTGCCTCACGTATTTCCCCAACACGTCCGCTTCGACGTGCACCCGGTCGCCTCGGGCGACCTGTCCCAACGTGGTATGCTCGCGCGTGAACGGCACGAGCGATACCTGAATGACCGCGGCGCCCGGGAGCGCGTTCACGGTCAGGCTCATGCCGTCGACCGTAATCGAGCCATGGAGCACCGTCGTCTCGCGCACCTCCGCCGGCACGCGGATATCCACGAGGAGCGCGTCGTCGGCTGCGGTTACCTGCTCGACCGTGCCGACCCCGTCCACGTGCCCCTGGACGAAATGCCCGCCCAGGCGGTCCCCGGCGCGCAGCGCGCGCTCCAAATTGACGGGCTGCCCCTTCCGCCACTCACCGATGAGCGTTCGGCCGAGCGTCGTGGCGATGGCGTGCACGGTGAAGCCGCCTTTCACGATGCGCTCGATCGTGAGGCACGCGCCGTTGACGGCGATGCTCTCGCCCTTCTTTAACGCCTTGTAGGACGCCTTGATACGCAGTTGCACGCCGTGGTTCTGCGCAACGGCCTCCACCCGCCCAACCGCGTCTACGATTCCGGTAAACATAGCCGCCGGTCCAATACCAGTAATGTATCAGGGCCCAGGGCGCGGCGCTCCACCGGGATCCAGCGCGGCGCTTCGGCGAGCGGAAAATCGGGCACGCCGGGAAAGGCCGGGACGGCGCCCTCCCCGAGCCACACGGGGCTCTGCACCCAGTACAACCGATCGACCAGACTCTCGGTGAGCAGTTTGGCCGACAACGCCCCTCCTCCTTCACATAACAACGACTGGATCCCGGCCAGGCGGAGCTGGGCGAGCCCCTGCGCCAGCGTCTCCGGGCGGAAGACGCGCACCCCGTTGCCCTCGAGCACCGAGACGTTGGCGGCGGGCGCTTCGGGCGAGGCCACCACCCAGGTGGGCACCTCGCGAGCCGTCTGGACGAGCTGCACGCCCGCATTCAGCATCGCCCGGCGGTCGAAAACGATGCGGACGGGCGGCGTGCGTGGCGTGACCGCGCCCCGAACGGTGAGCTGCGGGTCGTCCTTGAGCGCCGTGGTGCCGCCGACGCCGATCGCCTGAAAGCCGGCGCGCAGCCAGTGCACGTAGTCGCGCGCCTCGGGACCCGAGATCCAGCGGGAGCGGCCGCGCGCGTCGGCGATGTGGTTGTCGATCGACGTCGCGAGCTTGAGCGCGAGGAACGGCCGCTCGGTCTGGAGCCGCGTGGCGAGGAAAGCGGCGTTCAGGGCGGCGGATTCTTCGGCCAGCAGCCCCACCGCGACGTCGATTCCGGCCGCCTGAAGCACCTCGACCCCGCCCCGGGCGTCGGGATCGGGATCGCGGACGGCCGCGACGACGCGGCGGATGCCGGCGCTGCGGATCGCGTCGGTACAGGGCGGCGTCTTGCCGTGGTGGGTGCAGGGTTCGAGGGTGACGACGAGCGTGGCGCCACGCGCCCGCTCGCCCGCCGCGCGCAGGGCCTGCACTTCGGCGTGGGGTCCTCCGAACTCCGCATGCCATCCCTCGCCGACCACCTCGTCACCCTGCAACACGACCGCGCCGACGAGGGGATTTGGCGCGACGCGCCCCCAGCCGCGCGGCGCGAGGGCGAGAGCGCGACGCATGGCGTCGCGCTCCGACCCCCGGTCAGAAGTTGAAGCGAAAGCCCGTGCCCCAGAAGACATGCCCCGCCTTGGGATCGAAGTCCGAGAAGATGGTGGAGAAGCTCTGGTCCGTCCCCGTCTGGTAGCCGAGCTCGAACACGAACTTCGCGAGCCCCATCGTGAGCCCAACGTTCGTGAAGAGGACTTGCCGCGTGTCCGCCAGATCCAGCCTAACCGTTTTCGGCAGGAGCGGCGGATCCCGAAAGCGGATGACGGCGCTGGCAGTATAGTGATCCACGCCGAGCCCCGCCGCCACGTCGGCAAACAGCACGCGGAATCCTGCGACCGCCCGCCAGTTGGTCGCGTGAAAGTCCGTGGAGAAGTCGGCCGGGTCCCCGCCGGGCATGTCGCCGAACTGGACCCGCGGCAGGTGCCGCTTCATGACGCTCACCGACAGCGCAGGGACGGGAAAAGAGCCGCCCAAGATGCCGACGCGCACTCCGTAACCGATCCCCAATGCGACGTCGCCGATGCTCGGGGCATCGGGGTCGACCGACATGCCCCGCACCCGGCTCGCGGGCAGCAGCGTCGCGCTCGCGAGCCCGTCGATCGACAGCAGCCCGCCCCGCCCACCTTGCCCGCCATACAGACCGACGCTCGCCTCGACGACGGGCGCCGGGAAGTAACCGTCGAAGGACGACGGGACCGGGTTCTGGGCGGCGCTGTCGGGATTCGGGAGGGAGGCCTTGATCGCGTTGACGCGCAGGGTGGCTCCTAGATGCCCGAACCCACCGAGGGTGGCGGCAGTGCCGAGCACCGGGTTACCGCCGCTCACAATCATGCCGGCGAGCGGATGAAACGCCTTGGCGGCGTCAACCATCGTCAGGCACGCTGCCTGCACCTGCAGAGTAGTGGCATCCTGGCAGCGGTCTTGGGACGCGAGCGGTTGAACCAGCACCACCAGGAGCGGAAGCGAGAGTTTGAGTGACCGCATACGAGACTCCTTAGCGTTCCGCGAAGCGCACGCCGGTCTTTCCGCCGCGCACGTCGCCGATGATCCATGCGGGGACCTTCGCGCGCTGCGCGGTCTGCACCACGATCTCGACGTCCTCCCGCGCGGCCACGGCGATCATCCCCACGCCGAGGTTGAATACGCGACGCATCTCGCCATGCGATACCTTGCCGGCGCGCATCAGCACGCGGAACACCGGCGGCCAGGGCCAGCTGCCCGCGTCGACGACGGCCTCGCATCCGTCCGGCATCACTCGCACCAGGTTGCCCGGAATGCCGCCACCCGTGATATGGGCGAGGGCATGCACGCGGCGCAGCACAGGCGTCACGACGGGCGCGTAGCTCCGATGCACGTCGAGCAACACCTGTGCCACGGTCCGGTTCGTCTCCGGGAACCGCTCGTGCACCGCGAGTTTCAGATCGTCGGCGACGATGCGTCGCGCCAAGGTATACCCGTTGGTGTGCAGTCCGTTCGACGCGTAGCCGATCAACACGTCGCCCGGCCGCACGCGGTCGCCGTGGAGCGCGTCCTCTTCTTCCACGACGCCGACGATGGTGCCGGCCAGATCGTAGTGGCCCGCTTGGTAGAGGTCGGGGAGCTGCGCGGTTTCGCCGCCGGCGAGCGTCATGTCGTGGGCTCGACAGCCGCGCGCGATCCCGGCGACGACGGCGGCCGCGACCTCGGGATCGAGGCTCCCCGCCGCGATGTAATCGAGAAACGCGAGGGGCCGGGCGCCATGAACGAGGATGTCGTTCACGGAGTGATTCACCAGGTCCTCGCCCACCGTGTCGTGGACGCCGGCGGCCGCGGCCACCAGCACCTTGGTGCCGACGCCGTCGGTCGACATCACGAGGACCGGCGAGCGGTATCCGTCGGGCACGCGGACCATGCCGCCGAAGGCTCCCACCCGGCCCAGGGCGAGGGGGGTCCGCGCGCCGCGCACCAGCTCGCCGATGCGGCGCTTCGCCTCTTCCGCCGTGTCGAGCCGAACGCCTGCGGCGGAGTAGCGGTCGGTCACCGATCTTCCCCGTCGAGATCGAAGTGCACGAGGTCACGGAATGCCCGCACGCGCGCGTGGACGTCGTCCAGGGTGACATGCTCGAAGCGCTGAACGCCGAACGCTTCCACGGCGAACGATCCCATGGCGGAGCCGTAGACCATCGCGCGGCGCAGGTTATCGAAGGAGCGGTCGTCAGTGCGGGCCACGTGCGCCATGAAGCCCCCGGCGAACGCGTCTCCCGCGCCGGTGGGGTCGAACACCTCCTGCAGGGGGTAGGCAGGCGCCTTGAAGGTCGTGTCCGCGCTGACGAGCAGCGCGCCGTGCTCCCCCTGTTTGATCACGGTCATCTTGGGTCCGCGAGACAGGATCCAATGCGCGGCCCGGTAGATGTTCCAGTCCCCCGACAGCTCGCGCGCTTCGGAGTCGTTGACCATCAGGATATCGATGTGCCGGAGCAGCTCGAGCAAGACGTCCCGCTTCGAGGTGATCCAGTAGTTCATCGTATCACAGGCGACCAGCGAGGGCTTGTTCACCTGGTCGAGCACGCTGAGCTGCAGCTCCGGATCGATGTTCGCGAGGAACACGTAGCGCGCGGCGCGGAAGGCGTCGGGAATGCGCGGCCGGAACTCGGCGAAGACGCCGAGCCGGGTGTCGAGCGTCTCGCGGCTCGCCAGGTCATAGGAGTAGCGCGCCTTCCACCGGAACGATTCGCCGGTCTTGCGCTCGACGCCGGCCAGGTCCACGCCGCGCGCGGTCAGCGCGCGCAGGTGTGCCTCCGGGAAGTCGTTGCCCACCACCCCGACCATCTGCACCGGATGATGCAGCACGGCGCCCGCCATCGAGAAGAACACCGCCGCCCCACCCAACGCGTCCGCCGTCTCGCCGAAGGGAGTGACGACCGAGTCCAACGCGATCGAACCGACCACCAGCAGGCCCACGCTCACATCCGTTCCGGGGCGTGAATCCCCAACAAGGTGAGACCGTTCGCCAACACCTGGCGCACGGCGCGCGCCAGCACCAGCCGGGCCGCCTCCTCGGGCTCCCCCAGCACGCGGTACTTGTGATACCACGCGTGGGCGATCCGGGCCAGCCCCTCCAGGTAGCCGGTGATCCGGTGGGCCTCGAGCGCCGCCGCCGCGCCCTCCACGATGGATGGAAACTCGGCAAGCTCCTGGATCAACTCGAGCTCCTCGGGCTCGTCCAGGACGCTCAAGTCCACTCCGTCCGGCGTCACGGCTTCCGGCGCGCGGGCCGCCACGCGGAAGATCCCGCTCATCCGCGCGTGGGCCATCTGAACGTAGAAGACGGGATTCTCCTCCGTCTGACTCTTGGCGAGGTCGACGTCGAACACAAAGTGCGAATCGCTGCGCCGCATCACGAAGAAGTAGCGGACCGCGTCGCGCCCGACCTCCTCGACCAGCTCGCGCACGGTCATGTAGCTCCCGGCGCGCTTGGAGAGCTTCACCTCTTCCCCACCCTTCATGACCGTCACCATCTGGTGCAGGACGTACTCCGGGTAGCCCGCGGGGATGCCCATCTCGAGCGCCTGCAACCCGATGCGCACGCGACGCACCGTGCCGTGGTGGTCGGCGCCCTGCACGTTGATCGCGCGCGTGAACCCGCGCTCCCACTTGGTGACGTGGTAGGCGACGTCGGGCACGAAGTACGTGAACGAACCGTCGCTCTTCCGCATCACGCGATCCTTGTCGTCGCCGTA
>DASXUE010000029.1:0-29275 GCA_036505055.1 Gemmatimonadales bacterium
GCCCGCCGTCGTGTTCGCGAATAGATTGCGCTGCGCCGGCACGCTCCCCGACGAAAAAATGGCGATGTCTCTCCCCTGCGCTCGCCACCGGGCCAGGGCAGGGGCGACGTCGGGATACACCTCGGCGCGACCGCGCAGCTCACCCGCGCGGTACCCGGCCTCCCAGATCTTGCCCTGCAGGGATTTCAGGCCTGTGGACTTGCGATCGCGATCCATCAGCCAGTGGACGTAGTCGACCGCCGACCAGGGCGGGAGGCCGGCCTCGCGCGGGGACTCGGCGGCGTATTCCTCGTGCAGGCGCGCGACATCGGCCTGTACATCCGGATCCGTGGCGTGCTGCTCGAGAAAGCTTTGCACCCGCGCCCGCGCATATGGGAAGAGAATCTGATGGACGAACTCGATGGGCGTGGTCGTCCCCTCGATGTCCAGCAGGATGGCGCGGACGTTCGTCAGCGCGACGCGGTCCCGAGCGGGATGTACGTCGGGCCCATGCAGAGCGGCTGGTAGCCCTTGTCGGATCCGCTGTTCGTGTAATGGGGCGTCCAGCCCGCCTTGTCCTGGAACAGGCGGATGGCGCGGATGTCCCGATCGGCGCACAGGTCGAACCAGTGCCACGTGCCGCGGGGCACGCGGATCAGGTCGCCCGCCTCCACCTCGATCGCGATCACCGGACCGCCGCCCTCGCGCGGGTGGATGTGAAACAGGCCCCGGCCGCGAACGATGAAGCGGACCTCGTCTTCGTCGTGCCAATGCTCGGTGCTGAACTTCGCCAGCATCGCCTCGATACCCGGCGTCTGCGCGGTCACGTCGATGACGTCGGCCGTCACGTAGCCGCCGCGAGCCTTGAGCTGCTCGATCTCCGGCGCGTAGGCGGCGAGCACGTCCTCGGCCGAGGCCCCCGCCGGCACCCGCTGCGCGGTCGGCCAGCGCTCGTAGTCGATCCCCAGGTTCGCGAGGTACCGCGTCACTTCGGCTTGATCGGTGACGGTGCGCTGCTCGTCGGGGATTCTCACGGTTGCCATGACATGCCTCGCTTTCGTCCCATCACTTCGAACAGGAACTCGAGGATCTCGACCTGCCGCTTCGCCTCGGCGAGATCCCGGCCCCACGTGTAGAGTCCGTGGCGACGGATCAGGAAGCCGTGCGCGTCGGGGTGGTCCCTCAAGACGGCCTCGACCTCCGGGACCGCCGCCCGCCAGTCCTGCGTGTTGTCGAGGATCGGCAGCCATTCCCGGTGGTCGTGAGTGTCCACGCGGTCCAGGCCCTTGAGCATTTCATACCCTTCAATCGCCAGCCCAGCGTCCGGCGTGGCGTCCGAGAGTATCGTGCTCCAAATCGAGTGCGTATGCAACACCGCGCCGGCGCCGCGTGCCCGCGCGATCGCCAGGTGCAGACTCGTCTCGGCCGAGGGTTTCCCCGTTCCCGCCACGACCGCCCCGTGCTCGTCGATCTCGACGATCTCGGCCGCCGACAGCGTCTCCTTGTCCACGCCGCTGACCGTGATGGCGAGGCGCAAGGGATTGCGGCTTACGACCGCGCTGAAGTTGCCGCTCGTGCCGAGGGCCCAGCCTCGGGCGTAGCACTGGCGTCCGATATCGGCGAGTTGAGCGGCAAGGTCGGCGAATGTGGCCTGCAGGGGCATGCGTCAAGAATAGGCAAACCGCTTCACGGCGACCACGGTGAACCAGACGAACAGCCCCAGCACGATCACCTGTACGATGGCAAACGGCGGCTCGGACTGGGTGGGGGCGAGCGCCCGCAGGGCGGAGACCTTCCGGAACAGCTGGACGACCAACACGAACACATTGAAGTATTGCCCGAGCACGGCGCCGATCACGTAGATCCAGCGCCAGGGGCCCGCCAGGTGCCGGACGTAGCGGGCGATGATCGCCACGGCCAGCACCACCAGCGAAATGATGCCGACTTTGTGGGATGGGAGGAGCACGAAGAACGGGAAGCCGAACCCGGTCACGCTGGTCAGCACGGTGCTCACTAGGAAGACGGCGGTCCACCCGTCGAGCCGTTTGCCGTGGAGCATCCCGGCCATCACCACGAATCCCGAAGCGATGCCGACCAGGCTCAACGCGGTGTGCAGGAACGTCAACGGCGTCATGCCGAGGATCACGGGGGGAAGGTGCGGGGGATTGGGTCGGCTCGCAAGCGCTCGCGGCGATGGTAGATTCCGTGCGCCACCATGCCCTTCACCCCGGCATCGCTCCGATTCCTACGCGACCTCGCCCGCCACAACGCCAAGCCGTGGTTCGAGGCGCATCGCGAGGACTACGAAACAGCGATCCGCGCGCCGATGCGGGCGCTCATCGAGGAGATGGATGTCCGCTTTTCCCGCTTCGCTCCCGAGATGACGGGCGATCCCAAACGCTCGATGTTCCGGATCTACCGTGACATCCGGTTCTCCAAGGATAAGTCGCCCTACAAGACGCATGCCGCGTGCTGGTTTCGCCACCGCGCCGCGGACCATCGCGTCGGGGGCGATGCCGAGGCGGGCAGCGCCGGCCTGTACTTTCATCTCGAGCCGCGGCAATCGTTCGTCGGGGCGGGGATCTGGATGCCGCCGCGCCCGGTCCTGGGCCGCATCCGCGACGCCATCGCCGATGCCCCCAGGCGATTCGCGCGCGTCGTCGAGAGTGCCGCCGTGCGCCGGCGGTTCGGGGGTCTCGACGAAGAAGGGATGCTGAAGCGGACGCCCCGCGGCTTCAGCGAGAACCATCGTGCCGCGCCGTGGCTGCGCCATCAGTCGTTTACGATCGGCCGGCGCGTGAGCGACCGGGACGTCCTCTCGCCACGGCTCGCCGAGCGGCTCGAGCGCGACTACCGGCTGATGATGCCGCTCGTCCGGTGGCTGAACGGCGCTCTGGGCCTGCGCTCCGCGTCGCGGCCGACCACCTAGCGTCTTGAAAGGCGATCGCCCATGAGATACCTCGCGCTCTTTCTCTCGGCAGTGCTCGCGGCGGCGCCGCAGGAGCTGCGCGCCCAGGACGTCGCCCGCTGGGAGCGGCAGGCCGCGAACGTCACGATCATCCGCGACGACTGGGGCATCCCCCACGTCTTCGGCAAGAGCGACGCCGACGCCGTGTTCGGCCTCATCTACGCGCAGGCCGAGGACGATTTCAACCGCATCGAGACGAACTACCTGAATTCGATGGGCCGCCTGGCGGAGGCGGAGGGCGAGTCCGCGATCTATCAGGACCTCCGGATGAAGCTGTTCATCGACCCCGACTCCATGAAGGCGCTGTACGCGGTGAGTCCCGACTGGCTGAAACGCCTGATGAACGCCTGGGCCGACGGCCTGAACTTCTTCCTTTATAAGCATCCCGAGGTGAAGCCGCGCGTGCTCACGCGCTTCGAGCCGTGGATGGCGCTCACCTTCAGCGAAGGGAGCATCGGCGGTGACATCGAGAGGGTAAACCTCCGCGAGCTCGAGGCGTTCTACGGCACCGGCGCCGCGGCCCCCGTTGGCACCGGGAAGGGAGAGGGGGACAGCGAGGTCGAGCCCGGCGGGTCGAACGGCATCGCCATCGCCCCGGCGAATACCGTCAATCACCACGCCCTGCTGCTCATCAACCCACACACCTCCTTCTTCTTCCGGGCCGAGGTACAGGTCGTGAGCGAGGAAGGCCTCAACGCCTACGGTGCCGTGACGTGGGGGCAGTTCTTCGTCTATCAGGGATTCAACGAGCGCGCCGGGTGGATGCACACCTCGAGCGGCGTGGACAACATCGACGAGTATCTCGAGACCGTCGTGAAGCACGGCGACCGGTACGCCTATCGCTACGGCAGCGGCGAACGGCCCATGACCGCCACCGCGATCACCGTGCCTTACAAGACGGCGACCGGCATGGCCCAGCGCACCTTCACGGTGTACCGCACTCACCATGGTCCCGTTGTCCGCAAGACCGGGGAGCAGTGGGTGAGCGTGCGGCTGATGCAGGCGCCGCTCCAGGCGCTGACCCAGTCCTACACGCGCACCAAGGCGTGCGACTATCAGGCGTTCAAGCAGACGATGCAGCTGCACACGAATTCCTCAAACAACACCATCTACGCCGACGCCAACGGCACCATCGCGTATTTCCACTCGAACTTCATTCCGCGCCGCGCCGTCACGTTCGACTGGACGAAGCCGGTGGATGGGAGCAACCCGGCGACGGAGTGGGGCGCCGTCTTATCCGTGGATGAAACGCCCCATCTCTTGAACCCGGCGAGCGGGTGGCTCTACAACTCGAACGACGCGCCGTGGTGGGCGGCGGGGCCCGACAGCCCCAAGCGGGACGCCTACCCGGCCTACGTGCAGACCGGCGGCACGACGGCCCGCGGGCGGCATGCCGTCCTCGTGCTGCAAAACAAGAAGGACTTCACGCTCGACGGACTGCGCGCGGCCGCGTTCGACAGTTATCTGCCGTGGTTCGAGGAACCGCTGCCGGCGTTGATCCAGGCGTGGGACGCCCTGCCGGCCGCCGATCCGCTGAAGGTGAAGCTCGCCGAGCCGATCGGCGTACTGCGCGCCTGGGACCGGCGTTGGTCGGCGGCGTCGATTGCCACATCGCTCGCGGTGTTCTGGGGCGATCGTCTCGAGCGGCGGACGGGCGCCGGGGCCCTCCAGGCCCTGGCCGAGGCCGTCGATCAGCTGGCGGCCGATTTCGGCACCTGGAAGACGCCGTGGGGCGAGATCAACCGCTTTCAGCGCCTCACCGGCGACATCGTGCAGCCGTTCAGCGACGCGGGCGCGAGCATTCCCGTGCCGTTCACCTCCGCGCGGTGGGGATCGCTCGCGTCCTTCGCCGCGCGCGCCTACCCCGGCACCAAGAAGTGGTACGGCACGAGCGGCAACAGTTTCGTCGCGGTGGTTGAGTTCGGCGACAGCGTGCGCGCCCGGGCGATCACGGCGGGCGGCACGAGCGGCCACGCCGGATCGCCGCACTTCAACGACGAAGCCGTCCGCTACGCGGCGGGTGATTTGCGGCCCGTCTACTTCTATCGGTCGCAGCTCGCGGGGCACATCGAGCGGGAGTATCACCCGGGGCGCTAGCGCGTCCCCCCCCCGCTCCGCGTCAGCAGCTCGAGCGGAAGTGGCTGAAGGATACCTGCACCTCGCCGTTCGGATCAATTGTGACGTGAAAGTCGGACGTCAACACCATGTCGGGCACGGTGCCGAGGCCGCTGAGCACGAACGTCACGGTCCCGGTCTGCTCGAAGCCGATGCCCGTCGGGTCGTAGACCGCCACCTGCGTCACGGTCTGGGACACGTACTCGGCCCCCGTCGTCACGCTCCTGCCCTTCACTCCCGTGAAGTCGAACTTGAACACCAGATGCATACCGCCGTTCGCGTCCGGCGTAATCGCGAGGAGATTGTGAATCGTCCCCGTGGTGACGATCGTGTCCGTGGGATCGCATCCGGAGACGACCGCATCTGAGATAAACACTCGTTCGTTGCTCACGATCGCCGGCGTAGGAGTCGCGCCCGGAATCGGTCCGGCCGGCTGCGTCGGCGCATCGCACGCCGACACGAGCAGCGCGGCGGCAAGTGAAGCGAGGGGAACGCGCGTGGTGGTCACAGGGCACCTCACGGAAGGAGTGTGTTGGACAGCGTCGCCCAACACATACCGCTCCGGCCGTCAAGAGCGCGTCAAGCGAGCCGCCGGCGGTTCTGGACGGGCGTGATGGGCGGCAGTACACTCGTTCGCCCGGCTCTTCTCCACCCCGTTCTGGAACGAAGGGCAGCCGCAGCGTCGCTTCAGCAGCTGCTGCAGATCCGCCGTAGCCGCGGCGCACCCCGGGGCGCAGCGGCGCGGCGCCGCGTGGCGGCAACATCTGGTCCGGACCTTGCGAGTGGAAAGCGCCGACGCGTCGCGCACCCTCCACAAGGATCCGATGCATGCGGACTACACTCGTTGGCGTTTCAGCGCTCCTGGCAGTCGCGTTGCTCGGCCCCAGCTGCCGCGACTCCTTGAGCTCGGAGCGCGGGCGACCCGCCTCGTTCGCCACCGTGGACGTCGCCGGCCAGTCGCTCCACGTGCCCGATGGTTTCACTGTCAATCTCTTTGCCGAGGGCCTGACGGGCGTGCGCACGCTCGCCCTGGCGCCGAGCGGCGCCGTCTATGCCGCCGTCTCGGGGAACGGCGAGATCGTGCGTCTCGTGGATCAGGATGGCGATGGATTCGCAGAGGAGACCCAGACGATCCTGAGCGGCCTCGACTACCCATTCGGGCTCGCGTTCCGTGGCGACACGCTCTACTTCGCCGAGCAAAGCCGGGTCCGGCGGCTCAACCCAGGTGCGTCCACGCCGGTGACCATCGTCGCGGGGCTGCCGACCGGCGGCCACGGATCCCGCACGATCGTTTTCGGACCCGACAATCGCCTCTACCTGGCGATGGGCTCCACGTGCGACGTGTGCGACGAGACGTCGCCGCTCCGCGCCGCCGTGACGCGGTACAACCTCGACGGCTCGAGTCCCCACACGTTTGCGACCGGGCTGCGCAATTCGGTCGGCCTCGCTTTTAATCCGGCGACCGGCGAGCTGTGGGCCAACAACAACGACCGCGATCACCTGGGCGACGACGTGCCTCCCGAGCACCTGAACATCCTGCGCGACGGCCGCTGGTACGGATGGCCGCAGTGCTACCTCCCCGGCGCCGCGAACCCCGAGTACGCGGGCGCCGACTGCTCGGGCGTCGAGCCGCCGGCGATCACGTTCCCGGCGCACGCCGCCCCGCTCGGGCTCGTGTTCTACACGGGCGCCATGTTCCCGGCCGAGTATCAGGGCGATGCGTTCATGACCTATCACGGCTCCTGGAACCGGACCGAACCCATCGAGCCGAAGGTGGTTCGGGTGCGGGTCCAGAACGGCCGGCCGACGGCGATCGAGGACTTCGTCACGGGCTTCGAGCCCGCCGGTGGGTCCCGCTGGGGCCGCCCCGTGAGCCTGCTCGTCATGCCCGACGGCGCGTTGCTCGTGAGCGACGACCAGGGAGGACGGATCTGGCGCGTGAGCGTCGGCGGAGGCGTGAGCGATCCCCCCCCTGCGACCGGGCCGGGGGACCTCGAGGTGACTACGGCGACCTCGGGCGCGAACCTTCCGGATTCCTACTGGGGAGTGTTGGACGACGGGGCGCTGGAGGGGACGATCGGGACGAATGAGACGGTGCGCGTCGACGGGCTCGACGCCGGCAGCCACCGAGTCGCGCTCCAGCAAGTACCTGCGAACTGCATGGTGGCTGCGCCCAACCCGCGGACTGTGACCGTCACCACGGGCGCCGTCACCGGCACCACGTTTACCGTGACCTGCACCAGCGCGTCGAGCTCCGGCGGCGACCTCGAGCTGACGACGGCGACGACGGGCTCGGATCTCCCCGCCGGCTATCGGGCCGTCGTGGATGGGGCCACGGAACGGGCGATCGGCGCGAACGACACGGTGCGCGTCGTCGGCCTCGTGCCTGGCAGCCACACCGTCACCCTCGAGGAGGTGGCGGCGAACTGTACGGTGACCGCGCCCAACCCGCGCAGCGTCACCGTCACCGCCGGCACGGTGACCGCCACGACATTCGCCGTGAGCTGTGCGAGCCCGACAGGGGGAACCGGAGACCTCGAGGTGTCGACGGCGACGACGGGGTCCAATCTCCCGGACGAGTTTTGGGGCGTGCTGGACGACGGGGCACTTGAGGGATGGCTCGGCGCCAACGTGACGGTTCGCGTGGACCACCTCGCCGTCGGCGATCACCATATCGTGTTGCAAGAAGTCCCGGCGAATTGCACCGTCACCGCGCCAAACCCACGTACCGTGACCATCACGTCCGGTGGCGTGACGACCACGACCTTCTCGGTGCGCTGCTCCTAGGGACCCTCCCCCCCGCCGCCGAGCTGCGCCAGCGCCCGCCGCAGGGCGGCGGTATCTGCCCTTGTGAGGCCACCGGCGACCACCCGTTCCACCCGGGCGACCACGCGTGTCCCCGTCGCATACGCCTTCCGGCCGGCGGTGGTGAGAGTCGCTCGCCGGATGCGCCGGTCGGCAGCGTCGCCGACGCGGCGCACGAACCCGTCCTCCACCAGCCGATCGACGAGCTGCGTGACGTTGGAGCGTACGCAACGCACGCGCTCCGCCACCTCGCTCAAGGCGAGGGGCTCCTCCGCCTCGGCCAGCGCCCGCAGCACCCCCAGTTTGGCCCCGGACAGCCCCGCCGCGCCGAGGGCCTCCTCGAGACGCGCCTCGAGCCCATGGGCGACCTCGAGCAGGTGGGCCAGGGGCGCGGGGGGGGCGGGGGCGGATTTGTTCATACCTGAACCATAGGGGGCCGGGGCGGCTGGGGCAAGGGTGGGAACCTTTCCGAGAGATAGTTCATTAATGAACTGTCCACTGATGATGCAACCCCTGAAAGGACACCGCTTATGAACACCAAGATCCTCGCCCCCATCGGGCGCATCCTCTTCGCGGCCATCTTCTTCACGCCCCTGATCGGCCACTTCGCGCCCCAGACCATCGCCTACGCCGCCCAGCAGGGCGTGCCGTTCGCCCGCGTGCTCGTCCCGTTCTCCGGCCTCCTCGCCGGCGCGGCAGCGCTCAGCATCGCGCTTGGCTATCAGGCGAGAGTCGGCGCCTGGCTAGTGGTGCTGTTCCTCGTACCGGTCACGCTCGCGCTGCACAACTTCTGGGCCGTCTCCGATCCGATGATGGCGCAACTGCAACAGGCTATGTTCCTGAAGAATGTGTCGATGCTCGGCGGCGCGCTGCTCATCGCCCACTTCGGCGCCGGGCCGTACAGTCTTGACGCCCGCAGGTCACTCGAGAGAACATCTGAAATCGCCGAACCAGTCGCGGCGTAAGGAGACTGCATGTCCATCCGGCCGATCAAGCGCATCGTCCAGTCCCAACCCACCCTCGAGGGCGCCGGCGTCAAGCTGCGCCGCGCCTTCGGGTTCGGGAACACCGGGGAGTTCGATCCTTTCCTTCTTCTAGACGATTTCCGGAACGAGCACCCCGAGGACTATCTCGCCGGCTTCCCGTGGCACCCGCATCGCGGCATCGAAACGATCACGTACGTCCTGAGCGGCAGCGTGCAACACGGCGACAGCCTGGGCAACCGCGGCGCGATGGGCCCGGGTGACGTGCAATGGATGACGGCAGGCAGCGGCATCCTGCATCAGGAGATGCCCAAGGGCGACGCGCATGGCCGGATGCACGGCTTCCAGCTGTGGGCGAACCTGCCCAAGGCGCTGAAGATGACGGACCCGCGCTATCAGGACATCCTCGCCAAGGACATCCCGGAAGTCGTCGACGACGACGGCACCCGCGTGCGCGTCATCTGCGGTGACTTCTGGGGAAAGCGGGGACCGGTCGAAGGGGTCGCCGCCGAGCCGCGCTATCTCGACGTGTCGGTCCCGCCCGGCGTGCGCAAGCGGCTGCCGGTCGAGGCCTCGCGCCACGCCTTTGCGTACGTGTTCGAGGGGGCGGGCTCGTTCCGCGATGCCTCGGCGCCGCGCGGCATCCTCACCGAGCGCGTCGGGGAGGGATCGGGCGATACGGGCACGCTGGTACGTGACGAAACCGGCAACCGCTCCCTCGTGCTGTTCGACTCTGGCGACGAGATCACCGTCCAGGCCGGCGATCAGGGGATCCGCTTCCTGCTCGTCTCGGGCCGGCCGCTCGAGGAGCCCGTCGCCTGGCAGGGGCCGATCGTGATGAACACGCCGGACGAATTGCGGCGCGCCTACGCCGAGCTGCGGGACGGGACATTCATCAAGCATCCCTGACGCGCTTCCTGCTCGGCCCGGACGGCGGCTATGTGACGCGGCGCACATGTGCCTGGGTATCCCTTGCAAACAGCCTTCCCCGAACGAGGTGTCCCATGGCGCCCTCCGCGGTTCGCATCGTCGGTCTCTCCATGTTGCTCGGGGCCTTCGCCGGCCCCACGTCGGCGCAAACAATCTCGATCAAGACGGTCCCCATCGCGCAGGGCGATCAGTTCCAAATCTTTCCCTCAAACAACTTCGGCATGGGCGGCGTGTCCATCGCCCTCGCCGATGCGCTGCTCGATCCGTGGGTCAACCCGGCCAAGGCGGCGCGGCTGGGCCCATCGCGCTTCTACAGCGCCCCCACCGTGTACACCCTCTCCCGTCAGGCGGGCGGTGGACGGACGCTTCCCGTGGCGGCCATCGCGGGGGCGGGCTCATGGTACGGGGGGGTCGCGCTGGCGCTCCAGGAGGTCGATGCGAGCCGCAACCCGGTGTTCCAGGATCCGGGTGGGTTCGTGGTCCAAGACCTCGCGGCCGATGACGTCGCGATCGACCTGAACCGCCCGCCAGAGCAGACGCACGGCAACACCTACGTTCAGGCCCTGGTCGGCAAGGCGCTGCCCGCGGCCGGCGTGTCGCTCGGCGCCAGCGTTCAGTGGGGCGAGCTGCGGGCGATCGACGGCGTGGATCTGCTCTACGCCGGCAGTCAGCGGGTCGACCAGTTCGGCCACGAGCTCGATCTCCGGCTCGGCCTCCTCAAGGAATGGAACGGCGGGCGGTCGCTCGAAGCCCTCATGCTCCACAACCGGTTCGGGATGAAGCACGACGTGATCTTCGTCGACCAATTCTGGAATCCGGCGCTGCAGCAGTTCGACTCGCGGCCGCGGCTCGAGCACAATCTCGATCGCACCAATACGTGGGGACTGCACCTCGTGTACCAGCGGCCCCTGTCGGCGTCGGGCTGGCGGATCGGTTGGGTCGCGACGGCGAATCGCATGTCCCATCCCAAGCTGCCCGAGTACGAGCTCGCGAACGTGCCGCTCATCCCGCGCGATCCCGGGCGCTCGACGGCGTTCAACTTCGGTGTCGGGCTCTCGAAGACGCGCGGGCCGGGGACGTTCGCCATCGAAGCGCTGCTCGAGCCGATCTGGAGCCACACGTGGGCCGACGCAGCGGTCCCGGTCGTCACGGCCTTGGGCGACACGATCCCACCGGGCGGGCCCACGCTCGAGAACCACTTTCGCTTCTCCAACTGGCTGATGCGGATGGGCCTGAGTCGCGAGGTGGGGCTGCGCGGCCTCGGGAAGGCCGCCGAGCTGCAGCTCGGGCTCGTGCTGCGCACCATCCACTACCACCTGGATCAGTACGACAACGTCCAGCTCGCCGGTCGCGATCTGGAGCAGCGCTGGCTCGAGTGGACGCCGACGTGGGGTCTGAGCCTGCGCTTCCCCGAGCTCGAGATTCGCTATCGCGGGCGCGTCACCCACGGCACCGGCCGCCCCGGCGTACAGTCGTTCGGCGGGTGGGGCGTCCGTGACGTCGCGGCGGCGGGTGGGAGCATCCTGGTCGCACCCAGTGGACCGCTAAGCCTGACCGACGTGAACATGGCCACGCACCAGATCTCCATCTCGCTGCCGCTGCGCTGAAAGGAGCCCCGGCCATGACCCGCATGCTCGGAACGATTTGCGTCTGCCTCCTCGCGCTCACCGGCGGCTGCGAGCGGATCACGACGCCGAACGATCAGCCAGCATCGCTCGACGCGCAGCTGCGGCAAAGCCTGCGAAACTGGAACATCGTCCCGATCGGATCCGTGGCGCCGCAGAATGCGGCGCTCGTCGCCCTGGGCCGGGCGTTGATGTTCGACAAGGTCCTGAGCGGCAACCGCGACATCGCCTGCGCGACCTGCCACCTGCCGGCGGAGCATGCCGCCGACGGTCTGTCCTTGGCCATCGGCACCGGCGGGACGGGGCTCGGTCCGGCGCGCACCCTCGGGCCCGGACGCCAGTTCGTCCCCCGCAGCGCGCCGTCGCTGCTCAACGGCGGGCTCGGCCTGGTCTACATCTTCTGGGACGGCCGGATCAACGGTTTCCGGACAGGGCCGTTCGCGACGCCGGCGGGCCAGGCGCTTCCTTCCGACCTCCCCGGCATTCTGGCGGCGCAGGCGATGTTCCCCGTCACGAACCGGCGCGAGATGCGGGGCGAGCCCGGCGACACCGACGTCTTCGGCAATCCGAACGAGCTGGCGCAGTACGGCGACAGCCAGTACGCCGAGATCTGGGCCGCGGTGATGCGGCGCCTGCTCGCCATCCCGGAGTACGTCACGCTGTTCCGCGCCGCGTTCCCGGGCACGGCGCCCGCCTTCCTGGGGTTCCAGCATGCGGCGGCGGCGATCGCCGCGTTCGAGATCCAGACGATGACCCGCACGGGCTCTCCCTTCGACCGGTACCTGAGCCGGGAGGATGCGGCGCTGACGGTCGAGGCGAAGCGCGGCGGGATCCTGTTCTTCGGCCGAGCGGCGTGCTCGAGCTGCCACAACGGCCCCTTCCTCGGCGCCCAGCAGTTCGCGAACACCGGCGTGCCGCAGATCGGGCCCGGGGTGGGCGCGGACGCGCCGCTCGACCTGGGGCGCGGCGCCGTGATCACCAACACGACGTTCTACCGCTTCGCCTTCCGCGTCGCGCCGCTGCGCAACGTCGAGTTGACGGCGCCCTACTTCCATGACGGCGCCTATCCCACGCTCGACGCCGTGGTGAAGCATTACAACGACGTCCCGGTCGCCTTGCGAGGATTCGATCCTTCGCACCTCGCTCCTGACGTGCGGGCGCTGTATCACGGCGACGACGCCACGATCAACGCCGTGCTGGCGACGCTCGACTTCCGGGTCCGCACGCCGCTCAATCTCACCGCCGGCGAGCGCAGCGATCTCGTCGCGTTCCTGAAGGCCCTGACCGACCCGGCGGCGCGCGACCTGACGAGCCTCATTCCCGCCGCCGTGCCGAGCGGGCTGCCCGTGCAATAAGGAACGCGGTTCGTCGTGGGCGTCGGCGACAAGCGCTGCACCGCCGCCACATCGCGGTACCCTTGCCGGATCGTCGCGGTCTTTGCCAACAGCTTGTCCAGCTGAACGTTAGGTCGCAACCACGTGACCGTTGCGCCGGCCCCCCGGTGTGGTCCGCTTGTTGCGACGTGAGGCAGGCGTCCTATGACTCCTCCTGGAACGGCGCCGGTCATCCTTATCGCAGTCACGCACGAGCAGCGGCTCGCGCGCGTGCTCGAAGGCTATCTCTATTCCGTGGTCCAGGCGCACACCGCGACCCTGGCGCATGAGTGGGCGCGCGAGGTGCGGCCCGATGCGATCATCCTCGAGAGCGATCTGCCGGACATGTCCGGGATCGAGCTCTGCCGGGCGCTGCACGCCGACCCGCGCATCGGGCACAGCGTACCGATCCTGATCCTGGCGGCCGGGCAGCCGACGCCCGAGCAACGGGTCGCGGCCCTGCGCGCCGGCGCCTGGGACTTCCTTTCGCACTCCGAGGACCCAGAAGAGCTGGCCCTGAAGCTGCAGACGTACGTCCAGGCGAAGCACAATATGGACGTGGCGCTGGCGGAGGGTCTCGTGGATCCCGTCACCGGGCTCCACAGCCGCCTCAGCCTGGCGCGGCGGGCGCGGGAGCTTGGCGCCCTCATGGCTCGCAAGCACGGCTCGCTCGCCTGCGTGGTGTTCGTGCTCGACGCCGACCCCGTGGATCAGAAGGCGGCGCGGCTCGTGGCGCAGACCACGCGCATCTCCGACATCGTCGGGACGCTCAGCCCCGCGGAGCTCGTGGTGCTCGCGCCCGCGACCGATCACGCGGGCGCGGTAAAACTGGCACACCGCGTCGCCGGAACCCTGCACGAGGGCATCGACGGGGAAAGGCCGATCGTTCCCGGATTGACGCTGCGCGCGGGCTACGAAGCGGTCGTGAACCTGGGCTATTCGCCGACCGACCCCGTGGAGCTGCTGGCACGGGCCAGCGCGGCGGTGCGCACCGGGGCGCCGGACGCGTCGCTCCCGTGGGTGCGCGCCTTCGACCCGGCGAGGACGTCGGGCCCGTCCCGGATGCCCGTGGAAAGCAGTGCCGGCGCCGGACTCGTGCCTGCTTCGAGGAGATCCCGCTCATGAAAGCGACCCGTCTGTCCCTCTCCGTGCTGCTCGGCGGCGCCGTTCTGGTCGCCTTGAGTTGCGCAGAACCCACGGCGCCCGCACCGCGGGGCCTGCTCGGCGGCGACGATCTCTTCGGCGACCTGAAGCAGCTCACCGGACTGCTGCAGTGCGAGCCGCTCCCCTACGACTCGGTCACACAAACGATCGGTCCACTGGGTGGAGTCATTCAGGTCGGTCCCCACAGCCTCACCATCCCCGCCGGCGCGCTCGACTCGGACGTGACGATCACGGCGGTCACGCCGTCCGACACGGTCAATCGGATTCAGTTTCAGCCGGAGGGGCTGGTGTTCAACCAGTACACCGACCTCCTGATGAGCTACGCGAACTGCAACCTCATGGGCTCGCTCCTGCCCAAGCGGATCGCGTACACCACCCCCGACCTGCTGATTCTCGACTACCTGCCGTCGCTCGACAACGTGTTCACGCAGACGGTCAGGGGGAAACTGCAGCACTTCTCGGACTACGCGCTCGCCTGGTAGGACTGCCGTGACGACGCTTGCCCGCTCGTCGGATCTCCCGGCGCCCGCCGCTGCCCGGCGCGCCGTGGAGCTGCTCGATGAAGCGCGCCGCCGCGAGCGCGCGGGCTGCATCCCGGAAGCGATCGACTCCTACGAATCGGCGATCGCGACGGCCGAGCGAACTGGGGAAGGTGCGGTGCTCGCGGAAGCGCTGCGGCGCTTCGCGATCGTCCTGCAGCACCGGGACGAACGCGGCCGTGCCCGCGAGCTCCTGCGCCGCAGCCTCGAAGTGGCGCGGCGCATCGGGAACGACCTCCTCGCCGCGGAAGCGTTGAATACGCTGGGCTGCGCGGACATCGCGACCGGGTCGCTGGAGGACGCCCGCAAATCCTTTCTCGAAGCCCTGGACCTCGGCGGATCGGTCCGCGATCTGCGCGCCCGCGTGGAGCAGAACCTGGGCGTGCTCGCGAATATCCAGGGCGAGCTGGGGGAGGCCCTCACGCGGTACGGCCGGTCGCTAGAGTCGTACCGCGCATGCGAAGACCAGCACGGGTGCGCGATCGCCTACCACAACCTGGGGATGGTGAGCGCCGACCGCGGGCTGTTCGACGAGGCCGAGGGCTTTTTCCAGGAGAGCCAGGCGCTTGCCGAACACACCGGCGACGTGCATCTGCAGGGCCTCTGTCTCGTCAACCACGCGGAAGTCGACATCGCGCGCCAGCGGTTCGAAAACGCGCGCCAAAACGCCGAGGCGGCGCTCGCGCTGTTCGACCAGTTGGGGGCGCGCGGCGCCAAGGCGGACGCCTACCGCATCATCGGGATGGTATACCGCGAGTCGGGCCGTCCCGCGCTCGCCGAATCGCGCCTGCGCTCGGCGATGGAGCTCGCAGCCGCTGCGGGCTCCGTCCTGAACGAAGCCGAGGCCGCACGCGAGCTCGCGATCCTCTATCAGGCGACAGGGCGGAACCAGGAGGCGCTCGGCCTGCTCAACGCCGCGTACCGCCTGTTCCGCCGTCTCGACGCCCGGGTCGACTTGATCCACGTCGGCGGCAAAGTGGCGGAGCTACACGGCACCTACCTCGCCGTCGTCCGCGAGTGGGGCCGGTCCATCGAGTCGAGCGACCGGTACACCTTCGGCCACTGCGAGCGCGTGGCCCAGAACGCCGTGGCGCTCGCCCGCGCCCTGGGGTTCGACGAAGAACAGGAGACCACGATCCTGCTCGGCGCGTACCTCCACGACGTCGGCAAGATGCGGGTGCCGCACGAGATCCTGGCCAAGCGTGGCACGCTCACGCGGGAGGAACTCGAGGTCGTCCGAATGCACCCGATCTTCGGCATCGAGCTGCTCGCGAGCGTCGAGTTTCCCTGGGACCTGAAGCCCATCATCCGTTGGCACCATGAACGCTACGACGGCACCGGCTACCCCGACCGGCTCAAAGGGGACGAGATTCCGCTGGCGGCCCAGATCGTCGGGATCCTCGATGTGTACGACGCGTTGACGACGGAGCGGCCCCATCATCCCGCCATGCCCGTGGAGGAGGCGATGGAGTGGATCATCGCCCATCGCGCCTGGTGGTCTCCCCGGGTCGTCAATGCCTTCCTAGCGGTCGTAGCCCCGTCGAAGCGGTCTTAGCGACGCTCCAATACCTGCAGGGCGCGTTCGAGGCGGCGCAGTGCCGCCTCGATATCGGCGCGGTGCTCCCGCGGGGTCTCCGGGGCCGTGTGCAGCACCGCGAGCAGCTGCAAGGCGTTCCGTACGTGCTCGCCGGGCGCCTCGGTGGTCGCGGCGCGAAGCGACCGGCTCCGGCGGTCCAGCGTACTCCGCCGCTCGGCGCCCGTCCGTAGATCGACAGTCTGCCTCAGCTCGACGGCGACCCTCGCGACGAGGTGGCGGCGCGGCACCGCCCGCCGGTCAACGCCACGGCGACGGTCCGCTAGGAAGCGGCTCGGAAGAGGCGACACGAGCAGTATGATAGCTCAGCGCCGCCGAAGCGGCACCTGCACAGCCCGCGCATAAATGAAGTCGCCGAAGGGTGAGTCGTCGTCGTTGGCGGCGTTGGCGGCGACGTGCAAGACGACGGGACCGTGGGACGTCCCCGGGGCGGTCCAGCGCAGGACCCAGCGGGCGCTGTCCCCCCCCGCGGTCACGGTGGTGCCCACCAAGCTGTGCTCCGCGTACAGGACACCCGAGAGGGTGTCCCTGAGCACTTTGGTGCGCCGATCGGCGGGCACGAGCATCCCCGCCTGTGTCCCCGTGCGGTCTCCCGCCGCATACCGGGCGGCAAGCTGAAATCCCGCCCGCAGCATGCCGGCGCGCCGCAGGGTCACCGTCACGTCGTAGGACCGGCCCGGCTCGTAGGCGCCAGGGAGGCCGCCCAGCAGCAGGCTTCCACCGGAGTCATTGAGCTCGGCATCGGCGTGGCACTGCCGGCAGGTGGGCTCGCCGAAGCCGCCGGTGTGGGCGGGAGGGGGGCCGTCCTTGTAGAGAGCGGCCCCCATCGCGATGACAACGCCGACGCAGGCGAGGCTAGGGAACGGTCGTAGAGACACTGGGGAGCTGCGCCCGGCCGATCGTGTTGGCGTCGCTCCCGAACCAAATGGCGTGCTCGCGCGGGTCGAACACCATGTTGCGGATCGTGCCGCCCCCGCTGGGCACGGTCGCCGCCGGCAAGAAGCGATGGGCGCGCGTGTCGAAGCCGACGAGACGGTTCGGCTGCGATCCCGTCTCGACGACCCACACCCGGTCCTGATCGTCCACGGTGACGGCGTAGGGCCGGGCCCTGGATCCGCCGGGCAACGGCCATTCCTCGATCTGCTTGGTCTTCGGGTCGAAGCGGCCCAGCATCCCGCCCGCGTAATCGCCGTACCAGATCGCGCCGTCGGAGGTGATCGCCATGCGGCGCGGCCGCGCTTCAGCGCGGGACAGGGGGTACTCCTCGAGCTGGAACGTCCGGGGATCGACCGTCCCGATTTTGTTGGTGCCGAATTCCACGAACCACGGGCGTCCGGCGGGGTCGAGGGCGATGCCGTAGGGCCGGGCGCGCGGCGTCGTCATCGGCACGAGGCGCATCTGGCCGTTCGCCACGCTGAACTTGCCGACGAAATTCCCTCCCTGAACCGTGAACCAGATGTTCCCCTGGCGGTCCCAGATCATGGTGTGGGGGTCGCGGGCCGCCGAGTCGGCCATGGGGTAGCGCTTGATGCTGCCGTCCTTCGGATCGAGGCGGCCGATGTGCGACGATGCGTTGCCCGAGTACCACACGATCCCGGCGGTGTCGAGGATGAGATTATGCGGCCCCGTGCCGGGGGCGAGGTCGTATTTCTTGAACTCGCCGGTCGCCGGATCGAGCACGGCGACGTAATGGCCCACCTGCCCCACGAACCAGACCCGCCCCTGCCGGTCGAGGTAGGGGTCGCGCGGGCGCGTCTGGGCCCACGGGACGTTCCATTCCTGAATCGTTGGCGCCTGCTGAGCGGCCGCCGCCGGCGCACCGGCGAGTAGCGCCAAGCCCGTGAGCGTGTATTGCCGTAGGGTGTGCATACCGGTCTCCACTCCTGTGGTCCGCGAAACTAAGGGGGGGATCATGAGCGCCGCAAGCGACGGCGGATCCACGCTTCGAGGGTCCAGCGGCCGCCGCCCGACGCCCAGATGAACAGCCAGATGAAGCAGTACAGCGCGGGGAGCTCGCCGCGGTTTTCCCAGGGCCACAAGCCTCCGCGCAGCGCGACGTGCCGCCAGAAGTAGGTGACCGCCATCTCGCCCGCGACGACGAAGGCGACGTAGCGTGTAAAGAGCCCGAGCGCGAGGGCTAAGCCGCCGAAAAACTCGAGGATGCCCGCCACGCCGAAGGGCCAGAAGGCGGTGAAGGCGCTCTCCGCCCCGAACCAGCCGAACAGTTTCTGCCCGCCGTGCGTCATGAACAGAAAGCCGGCCACGATGCGGAGCGCGTTCAGCGCGAGGTCGTAGTACTTCTCACCGAAGTTACCGGGCACGATAGGTCTACGCGCACAGTCGCGGGCGCGTTGACCCCGCCTATATTCTGGCCCGTGACGACCGGCACCCCCCCCCCGACCGCTCCCGACCACCGGCCCGCCGTTGTCGCGGGCTTCCTCGGTTGGACGCTCGACGCCTTCGATTTCTTCGTCGTCGTGATGACGCTGACGGCGATCGCCAAGGAATTCGGACGCAGCGACGCCGAGATCGCGTTCTCCATCACGCTGACGCTCGCCTTCCGGCCGGTGGGCGCATTCATCTTCGGGTTGATCGCCGATCGCTATGGGCGCCGCCTCCCATTGATGCTCGATCTCGTCTTCTATTCGATCGTCGAGGTCCTCTCCGGGCTCGCGCCGAGTTACTGGTCCTTCCTGGTGCTGCGCGCGCTGTTCGGGATCGGGATGGGCGGGGAGTGGGGCGTCGGGGCGTCGCTGGTGATGGAAAAGGTGCCGGCCCGGTTGCGCGGCGTATTCTCGGGGCTGCTGCAGCAGGGCTACGCCGCCGGGTACCTGCTGGCTGCGCTCTGCTACTTCTTCGTGTTCCCGCGCTGGGGGTGGCGGCCGATGTTCTTCATCGGCGGCCTCCCGGCGCTGCTCGCGCTGTACGTGCGGTTCCAGGTGAAGGAGTCGGAGGTGTGGGAACGCACCCGGCACCGCGATTGGGCCGCTCTCGGCCGCGGCATCCTGTCCCACTGGAAACTCTTTCTCTACCTCTGGCTGCTGATGACGATGATGAACTTCGTCTCGCACGGCACCCAGGACCTGTATCCTACGTTCCTGCAGCGGGACTGGGGATTCACGCCGGAGCGCCGGGCGGCCCTCACCATGGTCTCGATGGTCGGCGCGTTGACGGGGGGCGTGCTGTTCGGGCTCTATTCCGACCGCATCGGACGCCGCCGCGCCATCGCGCTCGCGCTCGCCGGCGCGCTGGTGATGATTCCGGCGTGGGCGTTCGCGCCCTCCCTCCCGATTCTCGTGCTTGGCGCGTTCGGCATGCAGTTCATGGTGCAGGGCGCCTGGGGCGTCATTCCCGCGCACATCACCGAGCTGTCGCCCGATTCGGTGCGGGGTTTCCTTCCCGGGTTCGCGTACCAGTGCGGCGTCGCCGTGGCGGGCATGGTGGCCGTGCTCGAGGCCTGGTTCGCGGCGCGGCTCACCTACACGTGGGCGATGGCGCTGACCGCGGGCACGGTGTTCACCGTGTGCGCGCTCGTCGCGTGGCTCGGCCCGGAGCGCCGCGGCGTCACGTACGGGGCGAGCGTACCAGCCGGTCCCAGCCGAACAAACCCCATATGACCCGCGCGCCGTAGCGCGCGCGCCCTATGCTTCGCCACCGCCCTGGGCGAACCGTCTTCGTGGGTCACCTTCGCCTGTCCTAGGGTCCGTTTCCCGCCCGATTCGAGACCGCGACTGCGTGCCGCACGGCCACACGTGCTAGGGAGGGTGTCATGTCGCCGCACCGCCGCGCCAGAACGGTCTTTTTTGCGAGCCTGATCGTGAGCGTCGCCGCCTGCGACGACGCTCCGCCGACCGCTGCCCCACCGCCGCCCCCGCCCCCACCGTCCGCGGCGCTGATCCCCGTCGCGGAAGCGGGCAGCCCGCTGCCCGACCTCACGGCAGATCAGCTCGCGCTGTTCGAGCGGGGCAGCGCGGTGTTCCAGATTGAATTCCCTCCGGAGAACGGCCTGGGGCCGCTCTTCAACGCGACCGGATGCGCCGGGTGTCACGAGAACCCCGTCGTGGGTGGCGCCGGGAGCAACGATCCGGCGGAAGAGGGTGAGGACATCGAAACCCACGCCACCGCGTTGAACGGCGGCGTGTGCGACAACCTCGCGGCCGTCGGCGGGCAGGTCGTGCAGCAGCAGGTGACGTCGGCGCTGCAGGCCGCCCTGGGCATTGATGCGGAACCGGACCTTCCCGGCGCTACCGCCAGCGGACGGCGTACGACGCCGGACGTGTTCGGGTTCGGGCTGCTCGACGCCGTGCCCGAAGCCGAGATCCTGGCGCTCGCGGACCCGTTCGATCGGAACGGTGACGGCATCTCTGGGAGACCGCACCGGACCGCGGACGGGAGGCTCGGTCGGTTCGGCCGCAAAGCGCAGGCCGCGACGCTGCGCGAGTTCAACGGCGAGGCGTTCGTGATGGAGATGGGCGTCACGAGCCCCAGCAACCAGATCGAGCAGACCGTCGGTCGCAATCCGCTGCCCGACGGCGTGGATCCGACGCCCGAGCCCGAAGTGAGTCAAGAGGATTTCGACGCGGCGGACGCCTTCGTGCGCTTGCTCGCGCCTCCGAAGTCAGAGCCGCTCGACCTCATCGGGGTGATCGGCAAGCTGTCGTTCCTCAGCATCGGCTGCGCGTCTTGTCACGTGCCGGCCCTGGTCACGGGTCCCCATCGTGTGAGCGCACTGAGCCTCAAGGTCGTGCCCGCCTACACCGATCTTCTGCTGCACGACATGGGTCCCGAACTCGCCGACATCTGTCTTGGCGACGCCGCTCCGGCCGAGTTCCGGACCGAGCCGCTGATGGGGCTGCGGTTCGGCACCGCCTTCCTGCACGACGGCCGCGCCTCGACGATCGGGCAGGCGATCGTGCTCCACGGCGGTGAGGCGACACGCGCCCGCAACCGGTTCTTGGGCCTCGGCGTGCTTCAGCGCGCCGCCTTGCTCAGGTTCTTGCGCACCCTGTGAGCTGAGACTGCCCGCGTTTTCCTGTGGCTCGCGGGCCACATGTGCCGGCCCGGCCGGCAGCTGTTACCATCCAGCATGCCGGGACCTGCGTTTCTCTTCGATCTGGACGGCACGCTCGTCGACAGCGTGTACCAGCATGTGCTCGCGTGGCGCGAGGCCCTCGAGGCGGCCGGCCTCGAGTTGTCGGTGTGGCGCATTCACCGGCGCATCGGGATGAGCGGCGGCCTGTTCCTGAACGCGCTGCTGCGGGAAACGGGGCGCCAACTGACCGAGGATGAGACCGCGCGGGTCATGCGGGTCCACAAGGACGCGTATGCGCGCCTCGTGTCTCAGGTGCGCCCCCTTCCCGGCTCGCGGGAGCTGCTCGCGGCGCTGCGCGACCTCGAAGTGCGGTGGGCCATCGCCACCAGCGGCCGCCTCGAGAGCGCCCGGCCGGCGCTCGAGATGTTGGGGGTGGGCGCCGATACGCCGGTCATCACGCGCGACGACGTCTCCCATGCCAAGCCCGATCCCGACCTCTTCCTCGCCGCCGCCAAGCGCCTCGGTGCGCCGATCAGCGACTCCGTGGTCGTGGGGGACTCCGTCTGGGATCTGTTGGCGGCGCGCCGCGCCCGGGCCCTCGGAGTGGGGCTGCTCTCCGGAGGTTATGGGCAAGATGAGCTGGCCGGGGCGGGAGCCTACCGGGTCTACCAGGACCCGGCGGATCTCCTGAAGCACCTGGACGAGGTGGGGGTGCGCGGCGTGGGGGACCTGTGAGGCGGGTGACGCACTACGGCGCACCCTCGTCGCGCACGATCCGGCCGCCGATCATCACGAAGCTCACACGGCGGACCGCGGTGATATCGGTCGCCGGGTCGCCGTCCACCGCGACGATGTCCGCGTCGAACCCGGGAGCGATCGTCCCGATGCGGTCGCCGAGCCCGAGCGCCGCGGCGTTGAGCGACGTGGCGGCGATGATGGCGCGCATCGGCGTATCTCCCGCCTCCGCGACCCGGCACACGAGATCCTCGGCGTTCCGGCCGTCGGCGCCGGCGACGGCGTCGGTTCCGTAGAGGACTTTGAGCCCGGGAGTCGCGAGCGCCCGGCGCACGACGCCCACGGCCAGCGGGACGGATTGCTCCATCGTCGCGAACCCGGCCGCGGTGTAGTTGCCGATCCCTTCGTACTTCGCCCGGTTTTCCAAGTAGTTCCGGAACACCAGCCCGCATTGCGGATCGAAGTAGGTGCCGCGCGCGGCCATGAGGTCGAGCACGTCCTGGGTGACGAACAGTCCATGCTCGACCTCGGTGCAGCCCGCCAGCGCCGCGGCCCGCACGGCTGGCGCACTGTGCGCGTGCACGACCGCCCGGAGTCCGACGGCCTTGGCTTCTCCGCACGCCGCCTGGAGCTGGGTGTCGGTCATCGTCTGGGCGCCGCCTTCCCGGATACTCGCCGATGCAAACAGCTTGATGACGTCGGCGCCCTCCGCCTTGTGCCGTCGCACCAGGGCGCGCAGCGAGTCGGGGTCGCCGCTCCGCTCGGTGAGCGGGTCGAGCGACGTGAGGATGCGGGGCCCGGGGAGGTCGCGCGCCGCGAACCAGGTCCGGAGCTCGGCGTCTTCCCGCGCTCCCAGGCTCTGGATGGTGGTGAAGCCCGCGCGCAGCGTCGCGTAGGCGTTGGCCGCGGCCGCGAGTGTGGTCTGCGCCGGTCCGTCGCCGTCATCGCGCGTGTGCAGGCGTCCCTGCCGGTTGAAATACCAGGTGGGGTGGGCGTGGGCGTCGATCAGCCCGGGGATGACGGTACGGCTTCCGAGGTCCAACAGCCGCGCGCCCGCCGGCGCCGCGGTGCGCGGCCCGACCCGCACGATCCGCCCGTCCTGCACCAGGATGTCGACGCCGGTCGCGACGCCGCCGCGGCCGTCGAGCACCCGTGCCGCACGCAGCACGACGGGCGGGTTTTGGCCCTGGGTCACGGCCGGGATCAGGGCGAGGGCCAGGCCGGCCAGGAGGGGGCGGATCACGGCGACCCGGCGGGGACGGTTGGGCGGGGCCGGGCGAACTCCGCGGCGGGGCGCACGCCGAGGCGCCGCAGCAGCAGCGCGGCGCGCTCCGTCTGCATCGGGAGCGCGCGCAGGTTGATGCGCTCGCCGGGCGCGTGTGCGCCGCTCCCCACAGCGCCGATCCCGTCGAGGCCGTCGATCAGGGGGGCGACAAACGAGATGTCGCCCGCGCCGCGCCGGCCGGGGTCGAGCGCGCTCACCGCGGGGTAGCCGAGCGCCCGGCTCGCCGAATCGTAGATCGCGAGCACCCGCGCGTTCCCGGGCGTAGGCGACATCGCCGGATACTCGTCCTGGAAGGTGATCGCGGCATCAGTACCCGGGAGGTGCTGCGCCACGATCGCGCGCATCCGGCCCCGAGTCCGCTCCTTCTGCTCCTCGGAAATGAAGCGGAGGTCGCCGTGCGCGACGGCGGAGCGGGGGACGATGTTCAGTTTGCTCGCGGCGGTCCCACTCACCGCGACGGTGTCGTACGTGACGTCCGTCCCCCCAACGATCGTCGCCGCGTTGAACGTGAGGTAGTCCTCGCCGGTGAGCTGCTGCCGAAAGGCGTCGACGATGCGCGCCAGCTCGTAGATCGCACCGTACCCCGCACCCGCGCCGAACACCCCGGCGGAGTGCGCCTGGCGCCCAGTGGCGGTCACCCGCCACGCGCTGGCGCCCCGGCGCGCCACCGTCGCATCGTCCCGGCTGCCCGCCTCGAACGCCAGGGCGACGTCCGCATGTCGCGCCGCCTCGATCAAGTCGCGGCGCGCGACCGCGAGCGGGAGGCCCGGATGCTCCTCGTCGCCGGTGAAGACGAGCGTCAGGTTCAGGTCGCGCAAGGCGCCCGCGGCGTGGAGCGCCTTCAGCGCATACAGGATGATCACGTCGCCGCCCTTCATGTCCCCCGACCCGACGCCCGCGGCCATCGAGTCCGTCCGCACGAACGTCGGCCCGCCGGGCTCGACCACCGTGTCGAAGTGCCCGATCAGGAGCATGCGCACGGCGCCGGGCTTGCCCGCGTGCGTGGCGATCAAATGGCCCGCGCGCTGCATCTCGTCGGGCACGGAGACCCACGAGGTCGTGAACCCGAGCGAATCGAGCGAGGCGCGGAACACCGCTCCGACCTTGCGCACGCCTTCGAGGTTCAGCGTGTTGCTCGGAATGTCGACCACGCGCTGCAAATATCCGATCTCATCCTCGCGGGCGGCGGCGATGGCGTCGCGGATCCGTTTTTCTTGGGGCGTGAGAGCGCCTTGCGCGGCCAGCGGCGGAGCGGCGCAGGCCAGGAGGAGGGCGACGGCGATGGCACGTCTCATGGCGTTACCTCGTGGGTCGTAGCAGGAAAGGGGACGTGGAGCGTGGCACCCGGCGGGAGCGCGTGCCAGCGCGAGGTGAGCTCATTGCGGAGGCTCCGAACCGCCGCCAGCTCCGCGTCGGTGACGGGCCGGAACGCCGGCAACCCGTGGAGGCCGGTGCGCCTCGACAGGCAGCGCCGCCGTGCCCGTGGCATCGATGCTCCGGCCGGCGGCCACCAGCCCGAAGAATGCCTCGGTGAACCCGAACACGCTCTCTACCGCGCAGTGGGTGAGGTCGTGCACCGGAAAGAAAGGGTGCTCCCGAGCCCAGGTGCGTGACCCGTCCGCTCGCACGCACGCCAGGTTGGCGGGTCCGTCCCGGCCCTTCTTTAGCTCGATAATCATGGCAGGAGAATATGGCTCTTGCCCCTCGCGGGCGGGTTGTGCACTTTGTGCCTTCCCGTACCGCGACGGAAGGCCTAGCCGTGTCGGGACATACATGCGTTAGGCAGGTTGTGTTGGTGACGGTCGCTACGCTCCTCCCAACAGCCTGTGCGGTCTTCGACGCCTTCGCCCCGACGGGGGCGGCGCGTAACGTCAGCTGGCTCGTCGCCGCGGATACGTGTATGGCGCCCGGGGACCGTAGCGCGTTTGCCGTCACCCTTTTGGTCAACGACGTCCCGCTCCCGCAACAGCGCGTTCGCATCGACAACTCCGACACCACGATCGTGACCCTGACCCCCACGGCCGACACGCTGGTTGCGGTCAACCAGGGAACGGCCCTCCTGACGATTCAACTCATCCACTCGACGATCGGGGCCGATGCGCCGGACACGGCGGTGATGGTGCACGTCCGACCGGGCGCGGTCTGCGGATTCCCATGAACTGCTTCCGCTGCGGCTCCGCGGTTCCGGAGGGCTCGCGGTTCTGCGGGCGCTGCGGCGCGCTGGTGTCGGATCCCAACGTGGGCACGCTCATCGTCGAATCGCACGAGGGGGGGCTGCTCCAACGGGTGCGCGCGGTGCTCGCCGGTGAGTTCGACGTGGATACGGAGCTGGCGCGGGGGGGCATGGGGGTGGTGTTCAGGGGCCGCGAGACGGAGCTGGGTCGCCCCGTCGCGATCAAGGTGCTCTCGCCGGAGCTGGGGATCACGGCGCGCGCGGCCGAGCGCTTCAAGCGCGAGGCGCGCATGGTGGGGGGCCTCGAGCACCCCAACATCGTCCCCGTGTACCGCGTCGGGCAGGTCGCGGACATCCTGTTCATCGCCATGAAGTTCATCGAGGGCCGCTCGCTCGGGCAGATCCTGCAGACGCAGGGTGCGCTGCCGATCCCGGTCGTGATTTACGTGATGCGGGCGGTGGCCCGCGCCCTGACCTACGCGCACGATCGCGAGATCGTGCATCGCGACGTGAAGGGCGACAACATCCTCGTGGACGCGGACGGGCGCGTGCTCGTGTCCGATTTCGGCGTCGCGCTCCGTTCGGCCGACGTCACCCTGACCATCGACGGCACCGTCATCGGCACTCCCGCCTACATGAGCCCCGAGCAGTGCTCGGGGAAGCGGGCGGGGCCGCAGAGCGACCAGTATTCGCTCGGGATCGTGGCCTTCCAGATGTTGTCGGGCCGCGTGCCCTTCGACTCCGAAACGCTCGCCGGATACCTGCAGCACCACCTGTTCACGCCGGCGCCCGATCTCGCGTCGGCACGGGACGACGTCCCCTCCAGCCTCATCGCGGTCGTGACGCGCGCCCTGGCCAAGGACCCCGCCGCGCGGTTCGGCAGCACGCGCGAGATGCTCGAGGTCATCGAAGCCATCCCCTTCGCGGAGGGTGACCGCCGGCAGAGCGAGGATTTGTTGCGGCGGCTGGCGAGGGGGGATGGTGTCGACAAGGTGGTAACGAAAGAGTTCGCGCCGCTGCCCGATGCGCGCACCGCCGCGCTCGCTGCGGCGGGGAGAGGTGGGATCCGGCCCTACCGGCGCATCCTCGCAGCGGCGGTGACGGTGCTGACCCTGGTCGTCGGAACGGGGGTCGTGGTCGTGACCCGGCGCGGCGCCCTCCCCGCCGCCCCGCGCGATACGGTGCCGGCGGAGGCAACGCCTCCCGCCCGCCCGCCCGCGCCCGCGCCGCGCGTGGCCACGGGTAAGCTCCGGATCGCGACCGTGCCGTCGACCGCGGAGATCCTCGTCGACGGGCGGCGCGTCGGGGTGGGCGCCGTGATCGACGAGCCGGTGGCCGCGGGGCAGCGGCGCATCCGCGTGCGGGCTACCGGCTACGTGCCGTACGACACGATCATCGAGGTCCGGCCCGACGCGGTCGTGAACCTGCGGCGGGTTGCCTTGCGCGACCAGCGCCAGTGAGACGCGTCGGACTCGCCGCCGGCACGCTCCTCCTCCTCGTACGCCCGGCGGCCGCGCAGGACACGACCGCCGTGCTGCTGCGCGAGGCGCGCGCCCGGTACGAGGCGCTCGATCTCGAGCATGCCCTCCCCCTGCTCCGCCAGGTGGTGTCCCCGCAGTGGGCCTTCCCGCTGACGCTGGCGCAGCGGGTGGAGGCATACATCTATCTCGGCGCCGCGCTGTCGCTCGTCGGCCAGCCGGACTCCGCGGTCGCGTATTTCGCCGGGGCGCTGGCGCGCGATCCCTTCACCGACCTGGATCCCGTGCAGTTCACCCCGGGCCAGCTCCTCGCCTTTGCCGCGGCGCGGCGCAGCGTCTTCGGCGTGGGAGCCCGCCCAGTCGTCGCCGCGCGCGCGGACGTGCGCACCGAGCGCATTCGGTTCACGGTGGCCACGACCCACCGCGCGGCCCTCGAGGTCCTCCTGGAGCCGGTCGGCACGGGCATCCCACGGTACCGCGTGTTCTCGGGCGAGAGCGAGGGAGTGCGTGACGTTCCCTGGGACGGCCTGCTGGCCGAGGGACGCCTCGCTCCCCCGGGACGCTACTCCCTGCTCGTGGTGGCGACGAGCCTCTCCCTCGGCCGCACGGATACCGCTCGCGTGTTCTTCCAGGCGGCGTACGAGATGGTGGCGCTGGAGGACACGCTCCCGCGCATCCCGCGCCGCGCGCTCCTCCCGGAGTACCAGCCCGTTCGTGGGGCGGGGCGCGAGCTGCTGAAGGGCGCCGGCGTCGCGATGGGGGCGCTGCTCGCGTCGGCGGGGTTGGCGAATCACCACCTGGGCGCCGGGGTGCGGGGCGGCGCGGCGCTCGTGGCCGGCGCCGGCATCGCGGTGGGCCTCGGCGGATTCGTCGCCCGCTCTCGCCAGCGCGCCGAAATCCCCGACAACGTCGCCGCCAACCGGCAGCGCGAGGCGGATCGCCGGGCGACAAACGACGCCATCCTGCGGCGCAACGCCGACCGCCTCGCTCAGACCATCCTGCTCGTCACGCCCGCGGCGGGCGTCGGTCCCTGATCGTGGGGGCGCACCGACTCCTCCACGCGGCGGCCGCTCTCGCGCTCGCCGCGACCGCGCGGAGCGCCCCCGCCCAAGGACCCAGGTTCGCGGTCGGGGGCGGGCTGACGCTGGGCGATCACCGCGTCGACATGGGGTTCGGCCTCGAGCACTCCACCGGAACGCTCTTCGACCTTCAGCTGAGCGTCGAGGTGAACGCGAAGGTCGCCGTCGCGGTGCTCGCCCAGGCGGGGGTGCTCCACGGTGGGCCTGGGGCGACCTTGCCGCGCAACGTCGCCGAGGCGGGGCTCGATGCCCGCTACCGGCCGTTTCCGTGGCTCGACGTGGAGGGCGGGATGCGGGTGCGCAGCTACACGACCCCGGTCGGGCGGCAGCGCTGGAACCTCCCGCACCTGGGCGCGGCGGGCCGCGTGCCGTTCGCGCTCGCGGGCCTGGAAGGCGTCCTGGGCGTCGCGCTGCACCCGTTCGCTGCGGTGAGCGGCCTCCCCGATCCGGAGCTGGCGGTCAGCAGCCGTGTCGGGATGCAGTACACGCGGGGCCCGCTCACGGCCGAAGTCGTGTACGCGCTCGATCGCTACGATTTCGCGCGGGGGACGGTGCAGCAGCGATTGGAGCAATATTCGTCGATTGCGCTGCGGCTACATGTGAAAACGGCGCCCCCCTTGCGGCGGGCGCCGTCTCCTACGAGCGGATCGTGAGTGCTTAGAGCTTCACGACGTTCTGCGCCGCCGGGCCCTTCTGGCCTTGCACGACTTCGAACTCAACGCGCTGGCCTTCGCTCAGCGACTTGAAGCCCTCCGCCTGAATGGCGGTGTGATGCACGAAGCAGTCCTTCTCGCCGTTCTCGGGGGTGATGAACCCGAAACCCTTGGCGTCGTTGAACCACTTCACGATCCCGGTGATGCGTGCCATACTGGTGATACTCCTTACTTAAAAATGTTCGCGATGACGGGATTGTTTGACCTTGCGGCGTGCCGCCGCCTTGTCTTTCCGTCGCCGTCGAGCGGCCGGACTCTCGTAAAACCGCTTCTTCTTCATATCCTGAAACAGCCCCGCCTTGGTAATCTGCCGACGGAACTTCTTCAGGACGAATTCGAGACGGTCGTGCTCGGTCAGAACGACTTCCATGAGGCCCCTTCCGAGGAGAGTGCCGAGCCAGAAACGACAAAGGACCCGAGGCGGCAGCCCAGGTCCTCTTACAGTCTCTGGTGTTCAGCGCACGGCACCATGCCGTGGCCCTTTCGCTCGGCCCAATCATCGCACGGGGGCCCGGAAAAGTCAACCGTGGCTTTCATGCAACACTGCCAGGGAAAAGGTCGCCACTCCGGCTGGGGATGGAGCTGGCCCTCTAGTCCAGCAGCTCCCGCACCCGGCGCGCCAGCGCCGCCGGGGTGAACGGCTTCTGCATGAACGCCGTCCCAGGGTCCAGCACCCCGTGGCGCTCGACCGCCTCCTCCGAGTAG
>DASXUE010000030.1:0-16078 GCA_036505055.1 Gemmatimonadales bacterium
GGCGGCGGCGGCGCCCACGAGCCCACCGCCCTCGTTGTGATCCTCGACAACTCTCCATCGTCGGGGGCCGTTACCGAGGGGCGTGTGGCGCTCGACCGGCTGCGGGCCGCGGCGCGCACATCGCTGGCGCGCACGACGGCTGCCGATCGTGTGTGGCTGATACTCGCCGACGGCGTCGTGCGCGGTGGGTCCCGCGATGCCCTGCTCGGGAGCCTCGACAGCGCGGCTCCCGGATGGCAGCGGCTGGACCTCGTCACCACGGTGGAGCGGGCCGCACGACTCGTGCACGCCGAGCCGTTGCCCGGACGCGAGGTGCACGTCCTGAGCGATCTTCAGCGAACGGCGTTGGCGGAGGGGCGCGCCGCGCCGCCGCCCGGCGTGCGCGTCCTGGCCCTTGCGCCCGGCCGGCCCGCGGTGAATCGCGGCATCGGCGGCATCCGTGTGGCCGTGGGCGTCGGAGGGGGCGCGGGAGGAGCCGTCGTGACCGTCACCGGCACGACCGGGGCCGAGCCGGTCCCCGTCACCCTGCGCATCCGCGGGCGGGACGTGGCCAGGGGCCTCGGTGCTTCGGGGACCGCTGTGACCCTCGCGCTGCCGGGCCAGCGGCCAGGGTGGTGGGCCGGTGAGGCGGTCCTCGACCCCGATGAGCTGCGGGCCGACGACCGGCGGCCGTTCGTATGGCGCGTGGCGCCGCCCGCGCGCGTCACGGCGGGGGCAGCGGCGGGTCCGTTCGTGGTCGCCGCCCTGGCGGTTCTTCGGGATGCGCAGCGCGTCGCCGACGGTCGCGACGTTACCGTCGGAGATGCGCCGACGAGCGGCCGGTCGGTGGTGCAGCCACCCGCCGATCCGGCCTTGGTCGGCCAGGGGAATCGCGCACTCGCGGCGCGTGGTGTGCCCTGGCGGTGGGTGCCCGGGGGGGGGGGAACGCCCGGGCCTATCGTCGCGACGGATCTCGAGATGATCGCCGGCGTCCAAGTGACGCAGCGGTATCGCCTCGAGAGCACAGGCGACGTCGCGGGGCAGGACGAGGGGGTGCTCGCCACTGTGAACGGCGAACCGTGGCTGGTACGCGCGGGGAACGTGGTCCTGTTGGGCAGCCGGCTGGACACGACCTGGACGGCGCTCCCGGCGGCGTCCGGCTTCGTTCCCTTCGTGGACGCGCTCGTGAACCGAGTGTCAGCCGGGGAGGCGGAGGTGGCCCAGGCGGCCGGTGCACCCGGCGTCGAGTTCCAGGTGCGCGGGGCCGACACGATCGGCGCCACCGTGTTCGGGCCGGATCCCCGCGAGTCCGATCTTGCGCCCGCGACGCCGGCCGTGGCGCGCGAGGCGCTCGGCGCGGACGTCCTCGACGACGCGGCCTTCGCGGCGGAGCGCTTCGCGGGGACTCGCCGGGCCGACGCGAGCGGTGTGTTGCTCGTGCTCGCCCTGTTGCTGGCCGCCGCCGAGCTGGGAGTCGCGACGCTGACGCGCTGATGTCTCTCGACTTTCTCCTCGATCACTTCGACAACCTCCCGGCCACGCGGGCGCTCGCCGAGCGACTGCCGGCGGCTGGGGCCCGCGCAGGGCTCGGGGGGCTCCCGGGCTCAAGCCCCGCGGTGCTCGTCGGCGCGCTCGCGCGGCGCCTGCCCCAGCGTGTGTTCTGCGTCGTGGCACCGACGCCCGCGGAGGCGGAGCGCTGGCTGGCCGACCTGCAAACGCTGGCCGGTGACGTGGTCGCGCTGTACCCCCAGCGCGAGTCGCTGGGCGGCGAAGAGCTGCACTACGAGCTCGCCGGCGAGCGGATGGAGACGCTCGAGGCCTTGTTGTCCGGGCAAACCCGTGTGCTCGTCACGACGGCGCGCGCGACCGCGGAGCGGATGCGCGTGCCGCGCTCGTGGGAGAGGGCCCGGCTGGTGCTCTCGGTCGGGGAGCGGGGGGCGGGGCCCGGGACGATGAGTGCCATCGTCGCGCGGCTCCAGGAGATGGGTTACGCCCGGGTGCCCACGGTCACGGAGGTCGCGCAGTACAGTGTGCGCGGCGGCATTCTCGACGTCTACGGATTCGGGATGGCTGCGCCGGCACGCGTCGAGTTCTGGGGGGACGAGATCATTTCCCTGCGCGCCTTCGACCTCGACACGCAACGGTCGGGGGACGCGACGTCACGAGTGACCGTCCTGCCGCTCCACGGCGGGGAGACCGGGCCGGGCGACACCGATTGGGTCAACGCGTCCCTCTTTGCCGTGTTACCCAGCGACACGCTGCTGGTCCTGGACGACGAGTCCGCTGCCGAGCGTGAAGTCGCACGCACCTGGCACGATGCCGGCCATCATCTCGAGGTGGCCCGTCGGATGGGAGAGGATCCGCCCGGGCAGGGTGAGCTGTTCGTCCCGCCGTCCGACTGGGCCGCGCACGTGAGCGGCCTCGCCCGGCTCTCGCTCAACGTTCCCGACGCCGAAGCACGCTTCCCGTTGGCGCCGCCCGAGGCGGTGGACCGCGATCTGAAGCGCCTGCGCCAGATCGTCGCCAGCCCGCCGCCGACAGTCATCCTGTGCGACAACGAGGGCCAGCTCGAGCGTCTCGACGAGCTGCTCGGAGAAGGCGGCGCGACGCTGGTGGTAGGCGCGCTCGACGGCGGATTCGTGCTGCCCACGCTGCGAGTGCTCACGGACCATGAAATCTTCCGCCGGGCGCGCCGGCTACGGCGGCCCCGCCGCTACCGGAGCGCCGTTTCGGCCTCGGCGCAGCGGCCGTTGGCGCCAGGCGGGTACGTCGTGCACTTGGAGCACGGCATCGGGATCTATCGGGGGCTGCAGACGATCCCGGTGGGCGCGGAGGGCGGCACGCTCGAGGTCGCCGTCGTGGAGTACGAAGGCGGGGACCGCCTCAACGTCCCGATCTACCGGATCGATCAACTCGAGCCGTACCGCACCGCGGGGGACGAGGGCGGGGACGCGCCGCCCCCGCGACTGCACCGGCTGGGCACGACGACCTGGCAACGGCAGCGCGACAAGACGCGCGCCGCGATTCGGGTGATGGCGGCGGAGCTGCTGGATCTCTACGCGCGGCGCCAACTCGTCCCCGGCTACGCGTTCCCACCCGACACGGCGTGGCAACGCGAGCTCGAATCCGCCTTCCTGTACGAGGACACGCCGGACCAGCGCCGCGCTGCGGACGAGGTCAAGCGCGACATGGAGCGGGCCCGCCCGATGGACCGGCTGCTCGTCGGGGACGTGGGGTACGGCAAGACCGAAGTCGCCGTGCGGGCCGCGTTCAAGGCGGTGCAGGCGGGGAAGCAGGTCGTCGTTCTCGTGCCGACCACGATTCTGGCGGAGCAGCATGGCCGGACGTTCCGCGAGCGGTTGGCGGACTATCCCGTGCGCGTGGAGGTGCTGTCGCGCTTCCGGAACGCGGCGGAGACCGCCGCCGTCGTGGCGCGGATCGCCCAGGGAGAAGTGGACGTGGTGATCGGGACGCACCGCCTGCTGTCGCGCGACGTGGTGTTTCGGGATCTCGGGCTCCTCGTCGTGGACGAGGAGCACCGCTTCGGCGTGCGCCACAAGGAGCGGTTGAAGGCGTTGAAGCTGGCCGTCGACGTGCTCACCCTGACGGCAACCCCGATTCCGCGCACGCTGCACTTGTCGCTGGCGGGTCTGCGCGATCTCACGCTGCTCGAAACGGCGCCCAAGGATCGGTCGCCGGTCCTGACCTACGTGGAGCCCTGGGACGACGGGTTGCTGGAGGAAGCGATGGCGCGCGAGTTGGACCGCGGTGGGCAGGTGTACTTCGTGCACAACCGCGTGGAGACGATCGCGACGATTGCCGAGCGCGTGCAGGCGCTTGCGCCGCGGGCGCGCGTGGCGGTGGCGCACGGGCAGATGCGCGAGGCGGACCTGGAAACGGTGATGGCGCGGTTCGTCCGCGGAGAAGTGGACGTGCTCGTGTCCACGATGATCGTCGAGTCCGGGCTCGACGTGCCGAATGCGAACACGATGATCGTGGACCGCGCCGACCGTTTCGGCCTGGCGCAGCTCTACCAGCTGCGGGGGCGGGTGGGACGGAGCCATCGGCGCGCCTCCTGTTACCTGCTCGTGCCCGACCAGGTCGACGATCAAGCCGAGGAACGTTTGCGGGTCCTCGAGCATCATACCGATTTGGGGTCGGGCTATCGGATCGCCCTCCGCGATCTCGAGCTGCGGGGCGCGGGCAACCTGCTCGGAGGCGAGCAGTCGGGCCACGCGCACGTGGTAGGGTACGACACGTATCTGCGGTGGCTCGAAGAGACGGTGCGAGCCCTGAAACAGGGCGAGGGGGCGGAATCCCGGGAATGGGCGCCGCCCGATGTGACCCTCGATGCGCCGGCGCATCTATCGGACGCGTACGTGGGCGACGACGAAGCGAAGCTCGATCTGTACCGGCGGCTGGCGCGGGCCGAGCAGCCGTGCGAGATTCAGGCCGTTCGCGAGGAGTTGCGCGACCGGTTTGGCCCCGTGCCGCCGGAAGCCGAGCGTCTGCTCCTCGTCGCTGAGCTGCGGGCGCTGGGCGCCCGGGCGGGTCTCGAAACGGTCCTCATCACGGGCGACGAGGCGCGGCTCACGTTTCGGCGGGATGCCACACCGCGACTCGCGGGCCTGCAGGTGGCGCTCGAAGCGGTCCAGTTCGAGGCCGACGTCCGGCGCGCGGTGCCCCTGTCCCTGCGGCTCCGCCGGCTCGGCGGAGAGACGATCGGCCCCGGCCTCGCCCGGGCCCTCACGGCAGTCCTGCAGGACCACCATGTCTAGGAGAGAAGGAGTCTGGATGCGACGGTTGAGCCTGGTGCTTGTGCTCTTCACCCTGACGGGATGCGACGCGCTCCGCGACGCCTTCTCGGCGCGCCCGGAGAGCGTCGCCCGCGCGAACGAGCAGACGCTGAGCGTCGAGCGGCTGGCGCAGCTCGCCGGCGGCGGCAAACAGGTGCCGCTCGAGCCGCTCGCCCTGGGCCGCTTGGCCCACGTCTGGGTCGACTACGCGCTGTTCGCCCAGGCGCTCGCCGCGGGTCGCGATCTGCACGATTCGGCGACGATGGCGGCGGCGATGTGGCCGCTCGTCTCCCAGCTCAAGTGGGAGCACTTCCACGACCGGCTCATGCTGCCGCGGGCGGGGCTCACGCCCGCGCAAGTGGACTCGGCGTACGGCCGAGGCGAAGCCCGGATGTTCCAGCACATTCTCTTCCAGGTGCCGCCCAGCGCCGCGCCCACCGTCGACGCGCAGAAGCGTCGCGCGGCCGAGCAGCTCCTGGCTCAAGCCAAGGCCGCCGGTGCGCGGTTCGGCGACCTGGCGTCGCGATATTCGGAGGATGGGGGGTCCAAGGTGCACGGCGGCGCGCTGGGGGTGTCGGAGCGCGGCCAGTTCGTGCCGGCGTTCGAGGACGCGGCCTGGCAACTCGCGCCCGGCGGCGTCAGCGGGGTCGTGAAGAGCCCGTTCGGTTATCACATCATCCGGCGCCCGCCGCTGGCCGAGGTGCGGGACTCATTTCGCTCGAACCTCGAAGAGCGGTTGATGGTCCGCATGGACTCGCTGTACCTGGACAGTCTGACGGTGAAGCGGCGCATCGAGCCGGTGGGCCGGGCCCCCACTCTGGTGCGCGCGGGCGCGCAAGATCTCGACGACGCCCGCACCAGCGGCCGCGTCCTGGTGCGGTTTCGCGGCGGCGCGTTCCACATGAGCGACCTGGTCCGCTGGCTCGCCGCCCTCGACCCGTCTGTGGCGCAGGCCCTCCCCACGGCGAGCGACGAGCAGATCAACCAGTTCCTGAAGGTGGTGGTGCAGCGCCAGCTCCTGCTCCAGGAGGCGGACTCGGCGGGCGTGACGTTGACCGCCGAGGACTGGCGGCTGCTGCGCACGCAACACGACTCGGCGCTGACGATCCTCGGGACGGTGCTGAACGTCACGCCCCAGATGCTGCGCGATTCCGCCCAGACGCCCGAGGCGCGGGAGCACTTCGCCATGGCGCGGGTGCAGGACTACTTCGAGCGCGTGGTCTCGGGCCGGGCGCGCTTCTTCCCGATTCCGCCCTTCCTGGGCGAGACGCTCCGCGCCAAGAACCGGTGGAGCGTGGACCAGGCGGGCGTCAACCTGGCGCTGCAGCGGGCGAAGACCCTGCGCTCCGCGGCCGATTCGCTCAGCTCGGGGGGCGTACCGCGGATGACGCCCGCCCCCGGGCCGGCGCCGGTCGACACGACGCCGCGCCGGCGCCTAGAGTAAGATGCGCCGCGCGCTCGTCTCGCTCGGCGTCCTCGGCATCCTGAGTTGGGGGCAGCCGGCCCCCGCCCAGCAGCCCCGGATCATCGATCGCATCGTCGCGATCGTCGGTACGCGGGGGGTCCTGCAATCGGACATCGAGCAGCGGCTCGTCGAGTATCAGGCGCAGGGCGGCAAGGTGCCGACCGATTCCGCGGGGCGGGACAGCGTGCGGCACCAAGTGCTGGACCGCATGATCGATGAAGAGCTGCTCGTACAGCAGGCGCAGCGCGACACGGCGGTGAAAGTGACGGAACAGGAGGTGCTCGATCAAGTCGAGCAGACCTTCCAAAACGTGCGCAAGCAGTTCTCATCGGAGACGGAGTTTCAAACCCAGCTGCGGGCGGTGGGGTTGGGATCGGTGGAAGAGTGGCGCCGGCGGCTGTCGGAGGAACAGCGCCGCGTCATCCTGCGAGACCGGCTGCTCGAGGTGCTGCGGCAGCGCGGCCGGCTGCGCCCGATTCCGCCCACCGAGGCCCAGATGCGCGAATTCTGGGAGGCGAACCGGTCCCAGCAGCCGCGGCGTCCCGCCAGCATCGCGTTTCGGCAGATCGTGATCCCGGCGCTGCCCGACTCGTCGGCGCGGGCGCGGGCGCGCCAACTCGCTGAATCCCTGACCGTGGAGCTGCGCCGCGGCGCCGACTTCCCCAACACGGCGAAGCGCTACTCGGCGGACAGTGGCTCGCGCGAGCAGGGGGGAGAGCTCGGGTGGTTCCGGCGGGGGCTGATGGTGAAGGAGTTCGAGGACGTCGCGTTCCGGCTGCGACCGGGCGAGATCTCCGATCCGGTGGAAACGCCTTTCGGCTATCACATCATCCAGGTAGAGCGCGTGCAGCCGGCGGAGATCCTGGCGCGTCACGTCCTCATCCAGCCGGACATCACGCCCCAACAGATCGCGCTCGCGAAAGCCCTCGCCGACTCGGTGCGGACCGCGCTGGCGGCCGGCGCGTCATTCGACTCCCTCGCCCGGCGCCACGCCGACCCCAACGAGCCGAAGCTGGCCGAGGAAGTGCCGATCACGCAGCTCGCCCCCGAATACCAGGCCGCCCTCGCCCGCGACACGATGCTCGGCCTGAAGCCGGTGATCACCGTCGGCGCGGAGACGCGCCGGCCCAAGTTCGTGGTGCTCGAAGTCACCCGGCGGCATCCCGAGGGAGAAATGAGCTTCGAGGACGTGAAGCTGCGCATCCGGGAAATCCTGAGCCAGGATCTCGCCGTCCGCCGTTACATCGACCAGCTGCGCCGCCAGACGTACATCGACCGCCGGCTCTAGCCGTGGCTACGCGTCCCCGCCTGGCCGTCACCCTCGGCGACCCCCGCGGGATCGGGCCGGAGGTGGTGGAAAAAGCTCTGGCGCACGCAATCGACGCGGATGTCCGTCTCGTCGGGAATCGGGAAACGGGAAAGGGACTCTCGGAGGCCGAGGCGGGCCGGGTCGCCGGTTTGGCCATCGAAACCGCCGCGCGGCTGGCTCTCGCCGGCGAGGTCGACGCCATCGTCACCGGCCCGGTGCACAAGCATGCGCTCCACCTGGCTGGCTACCGCTATCCCGGTGTGACCGAGTTCCTCGCCCACCTCGCCGGCGACGTCCCCGTGGCGATGATGCTGGCCGCCGGCGGCCTGCGCGTCGTGCTCATCACCACCCACCTCGCCCTGAAAGACGTTCCTGCCGCCCTCACGACCGAGCGGATCGTGCAGACTGGCCGGATTGCGGAGGCGGCGCTGCGGCGCTGGTGGGGGATCGGCGCACCCCGTCTCGCGCTGTGCGCCCTCAATCCGCACGCCGGGGAGACGGGCCTGTTCGGTGACGAGGATGACCGCGTGCTGCGTCCCGCCGCGCAAACGCTCGGCGCCACGGGTCCGCTGCCCGCCGACACCGTCTTCGTGAAGGCCATGCGCGGCGAGTTCGATGTCGTGCTCGCGCCCTACCACGACGTGGGGATGACGGCTGTGAAGGTCGCGGGATTCGGGAAAGGCGTGAACGTGACGCTCGGGCTGCCGTTCATCCGGACGGCCCCCGACCATGGAACCGCGTTCGATATCGCAGGCCAGAACCGGGCGGATCCGGGCTCCATGCGGGCCGCACTGGAACTCGCAGTAGAGTTGGCAAGCAGACGCAGTCACTAGCGCCAACTCTACTGGTGACCTGCCTCTTTCAGCCTGCGTAGAAGGTCCTCGTGTAGATCAAGCTTGAGCTTCTGACTTGCTCGATTCACGACCAGCACGGCGCCCACGTCCAAGATCGTCGCTCGCTCGAGAAGCCCGTTTTCCTTAAGTGTACGTCCCGTATCTACCAGATCGACGATCCAGTGAGACAGGCCGAGCAAAGGAGCCACTTCCACGCTGCCGCTCACCGTCACGACCTCGACGCCGAGCCCCGCATCGGCGAAGAAGGCGCGGGTGAGGCGCGGGTATTTCGTCGCTACGCGCGGCGTGACGCCGCCCTGAAGGTCGGGATAGGGGACCGCCGTGGGGCTCGCGACGATGAGGCGGCAGCCTCCGAAGCCGAGCGCGAGGGGCTCGAGCACGTCGGCGCCCGTCTCGCGCAGTACGTCCGTGCCGGTGATGCCGAGGTCCGCGGCGCCCGACTCGACGTACACGGGTACGTCGGCCGCCTTGACGAACAGGAACGCCAGACGGCCGTCGGTGCCGGGGACGAGGAGGCGGCGGGAGTCCGGGCCTTGGTCGGGGGCCGCGCCGATGCGCCGAAACAGGGCGAGCGCGTCCTCGAGCAGCCGCCCCTTGGCGAGCGCCACGGTGAGGGTCACGTCGGGAGCAGCGGGACGTCGGCCAGGGCGTCGAGGTCGAGCGCCAGCCCGACGGCGGGAAGGGGCCGCCCAAAGCGGCCCATGAGGTCGTCGTAGCGCCCACCGGCGCCGACGGCGGCGCCCGCACCCGCCGCGAACACCTCGAAATGCATGCCCGTGTAGTAGTCGAGCCCGCGGACCTCGCCGAAATCGTAAACCACGTGCCGGCGCTCCGTGTCCGAAAGCGCTGCGTCGATCGCCGCCAGCCGCTCGATGGCCGGCCGGGCGTCGGGCGCCAGGTGCGCCGCGCGTTCGAGCGCTTCCCGACGGCCGATGACGAACGGGAGCTCCGTCAGAACCCCCGGCGCCAGCGCGGCGAGCCCGGCCGCGTCTTTGCGGTCGATGAGACGGCGCGCCGCGGCACGCGCCGGCGGGTCGAGGGCGGCGAGGGCGGGCGCCAACGCGCCCGCGTGCCCCACATTCACCTGGTACTCGTCGACGCCCGCGAGCCGGACCAGCTCGAGCGCGAGCCGCAGCACTTCGACGTCGGCCGCGACGCCTGCTTCCCCCAGGAGTTCGCCGCCCGCCTGGAGAATCTCACGCGGTCGCGCGCCGTTCTCCCGCGCGGGGTCCTGACGATAGACCTTGCCGGCGTAGGACAGCCGCAGCGGGGTGGGGCGGGTGGCGAGCTTGGTCGCAGCCAGCCGCGCGACGCTGGCGGTGAAGTCGTAACGCAGGGCGAGCAGGCGGCCGTCCAAGTCCAGGAAGCGGATCAGCCGGTCCGCCACGTCGGCGCCGTCGCCCGCGGCGCGGACGAACACCTCCGCATACTCGAACGTCGGCGGGATGATTTCCTCGTAGCCTGCTTGCTCGAGGCGCTCGCGCATGCGCTGCTCGAGCCGCCGCCGGCGCCGCACCGCCTCCCCCGCCAGGTCGGACGCGCCGGGCGGTATGGGGGCGATGCTCGAGCGCAGCTTCACCGGCTGCCCGCGCCGGTCGCCGCCGCCGGCGTCACGCGCACCTTCCCGACCCGCCGCCCATCCATTTCCACGATCTCGAACGAGGCGCCGGAGACGGTGATCCGGTCGCCCGCCTTGGGCAACCGGCCCAGGGTGCCGAAGAGCAGGCCGCCGATGGTCGTGTAGTCGGCATCGTCGAGCTCGAGACCGAACAAGCGGTTGACTTCGCGAATCTCGGTGCCGCCGCCGATGATCGGCGTATCCCCGCCGGACGCTCCGGACGCCGCGGCGGACGGTGAGGCGGGCACCGCCGGCTGGTCGTATTCATCGTAGATCGGCCCGACGATTTCCTCGAGCAGGTCCTCCATGGTGACGAGCCCTGCGGTGCCGCCGAACTCGTCGAGCACGATGGCGAGGTGCACCTTCTGGCGTTTCATGTCGGCGAGCACGTCCTCCACTTCGCGCGTTCCCGGCACGAAGAAGGCGGGCCGCAGGATCGCTTCCACCGTCGCCGCCTTCCCGGAGCGCAGGCCGCGCAGGACGTCCTTCGCGTGTACCGTGCCGACGATGTCGTCGAGCGACTCGCGGTACACGGGGTAGCGCGACCGTCCCGCCTCCGCCACCTGGTCGGCGGCGTCGGCCAGCGAGGCCCCCGCCGGCAGGGCGATGATGTCGGTGCGCGGCGTCATCACGTCGCGCGCGCTCTTCTCGCTGAACTCGAAAACGCCCTCGAGCATGCGGGCGTCCGCGGCCCCCAGGCCGCCGGTCTTCCGGCTCTGCTCGACGAGCATCCGGATTTCCTCGGGGGAGTGCACGCGGTCGTGCTCCGGGCTCGTGCTCTTGATGCCCATGAGGCGCACGATCTGGTTCGCGCTCCAGTTGAGGAGGTCGGTGAACGGCCGGGTGATCCAGGAAAACAGGATCAGCGGTCCGGCGATCCAGCGGCTCGTTCCCTCGGGGTAGGTGATGGCCCAGGCCTTGGGCGCCTGCTCGCCGAACACGACGTGCAGGAAGGAGACGATCGCCACCGCCACCACCGAGGCGACGCCCCCGCGCGTGAGGAAGGCCAGCGCGGGAGGCAACGTCGCGAACCAGCCGCGGAACAGGTGCGCGACGGTGTCTTCGGCGACGTAGCCGAGCAGAATCGAGGCGACGGTGATCCCGAGTTGGGCCGCGGAGAGCTGGCGGTAAAGGTCTTGCAGCGCCTTCTGCACGGTCTTAGCCTTCCGGTCTCCGCGCCGGATCATGGCTTCGACGCGCGTGCGCCGCGCGGCGACGAGGGCGAACTCCGCCGCCACGAAAAACGCATTCGCCGCGACTAGGACGATCACGGCGAGCAGACGGAGCCCCAGCGACTGGATGGCGGGTTCGCTCATGAGATTCGGAACAACCTAGCCTGTGCTGACTCGACTTCAAGCACCGCCGTACGATGTGCTCGCGCCGCATCTTCCGCGGGGCGGCGCGGCGGATCCCGCGACCGCGGCTGCCGTGCGCGCCATCCTCGACGACGTGCGCGCCCGCGGCGATGCCGCGGTCGAAGAACACACGCGCCGCTTGGACGGCGTGGACCTGCCTGCCGACCGCTGGGACCTGTCGGGCGACAGCTGCCAGCAAGCCCTCGACCGGATCGCAGCACCGCTCCGCGCCGCGCTCGAAGTCGCGGTTGGTCGCGTGCTCGACTTCCACGCGCGGCAGGTGGAGCACGGCTTTTCGGATCGCGACGGCGAGGGCACCGAGATCGGGATGCGGGTGGTGCCGCTCGACCGGGTGGGCGTGTACGTCCCGGGGGGCAAGGCGGCGTACCCGTCCACGGTGATCATGAGCGTCGTGCCCGCGGTCGTCGCCGGCGTGCAGGAGATCGTGGTCGTGACGCCGCCCCCAGCGGAGTCACGGGACGCGGTGCTCGCCGCGGCGCGGCTCGCCGGGGCGCACCGCGTCTTCCAGATCGGCGGCGCACAGGCGATCGGTGCGCTCGCCTACGGTACCGCGACGGTGCCGCGCGTGGACAAGATCGTGGGTCCGGGGAACCGGTACGTCGCCGAAGCGAAGCGCCAGGTGGTGGGCGCCGTCGGGATCGACATGGTGGCCGGCCCCACGGAGGTGCTCGTGATTGCGGACGAGAGCGCCGACCCGCGCCACGTGGCGGCCGACTTGATCGCTCAGGCGGAGCACGATGAAGACGCGTGCGCCTGGCTCGTCACCACGCACCCGGCGCTGGTCGATGCGGTCGACGCGGAGGTCGCGCGGCAGCTCGCCGCGGCGCCGCGGCGGGCGATCGCCGAGCGGGCGCTCGCGGAGCACGGCGTCGCGGTTGTCGTGCCGAGTCTCGCGGCGGCGGTCGAGGTCGCCAATTTGCGGGCGCCCGAGCACGTCGAGCTGCTGGTCGAGCGGCCATGGAGCCTCGTCGAGGAGATTCGGCACGCGGGCGCCATCTTCGTGGGACGCGACACACCGGAGGCGGTCGGTGACTATCTCGCCGGACCCTCCCACGTATTGCCCACGGCGGGAACCGCCCGATATGTTTCGCCCTTGGGCGTGTATGACTTCGTCAAGCGGATCAGCGTGATCGCATATTCACCGGAGCGGCTGGCGCAGGACGCTGTGCACATCGTCGCGTTGGCGGAGGCCGAGGGTCTGGCGGGGCACGCGGCGGCGGTGCGCGCCCGGCGGTCGGCGGACTGATGTCGGCTCTGCCGCTCGAAGTGCACTGCACCCACCGGGCGCCGCTCCGTCCCGAGAGCCTCCGGCGCTTGCGGACCGCCCTCGCCATCACTGCGGCAGTCATGGTGGCCGAGGTGGTGGGGGGCTGGCTGGCCGGCTCGCTGGCGCTCCTCGCCGATGCCGGGCACATGCTGGCCGACGCCGCCGCCTTGGGCCTCGCGCTCTTCGCGTCGCACGTCGCGCAGCGCCCCGCCACCGCGCAACGCTCGTTCGGCCTACTCCGCTTCGAGATCCTCGCCGCGCTCGTCAACGGGGCCGTCTTGCTCGCCATCGCCGTGGGCATCGGACTCGAAGCGTGGCGGCGGCTGCATGCACCGGCCCTGGTGGACGGGCGGCTCCTCCTCGCGATTGCCGGTGTGGGGCTTTTCGCCAACGTCGTGACCGTCCGCCTGCTCCACGCCGGGCACGAGCACTCCCTCAACCAGCGCGGCGCCTACCTGCACGTCCTCGGCGACCTGCTCGGCTCCGTCGGGGCTCTCACCGCCGGCGCGGTGGTGGTGACCACCGGCTGGACCCTCGCCGACCCGATCATCTCTGTGCTCATCGGTCTGTTGGTGCTCGGCAGCGCCTGGCGTCTGGTGAAGGAGAGCACCGACATCTTGCTCGAGGCAACGCCAGGGCATATCGCCATGGCGGATGTCCACGACCGGATCGTCTCGGTCCCGGGGGTGGACTCGGTTCACGACCTCCACGTATGGACGGTGACGAGCGGCGTGGTGGCGATGAGCGGCCATCTGGTCGTGCGGAACCCCACCGACAATCAGCCCGTGCTCGAGGAAGTGCAGGGCCGGATGCGGGACCTGGGGATCCACCACGTGACCGTGCAGATGGAGCGCGATCAGACGTGCGACTAGGACGGTCGGGGGCGGTCGGGGGCGGTCGGAGGCGGTCGGAGGCGGTAAGGACGCTGGTCCGCCCCTGACCGCTGTTGACCGCCCCGGTCCGCCTTGTATTTCCGCGGCCCCCCCCCTATACTGCGGCCCTCAATCACCCCGGCTCTCATCCAGCACCGTTAGGACGCATCCCCTTGCAGATCCGCAACATCGCCATCATCGCCCACGTCGACCACGGCAAGACGACCCTGGTAGACCAGATGCTCCGCCAGGCCGGCGTTTTCCGGGCCAACCAGCAGGTGGCGGAGCGCGTCATGGATTCGAACCCCCTGGAGCGAGAGCGGGGGATCACGATCCTCGCGAAGAACACGTCGGTGCGCTGGGGCGACACGAAGGTCAACATCGTGGATACGCCGGGGCACGCCGACTTCGGCGGTGAGGTGGAGCGGATCCTGCGGATGGTGGATGGGTTCTTGCTGCTCGTCGATGCCGCCGAGGGGCCGATGCCCCAGACGCGGTTCGTGGCGGGGAAGGCGCTGGCCCTCGGCCTGAAGCCGATCGTGCTGGTGAACAAGATCGACCGGCAGGACGCCGAACCGCTGCGGGTGCACGATGAGGTGCTGGAGCTGTTTCTCGACCTGGAGGCCAGCCCCGAGCAGTTCAACTGCCCGTTCCTGTATACGTCGAGCCGCGCGGGGACGGCCACGCCGGACCTCGGGACACCGGGGACCACGCTCGAGCCCCTGTTCCGCTCGATCCTCGAGACGATCCCCGCGCCGAAGACGGACGCCGAGGGCCCGTTCCAGATGCTGATTTCGACCCTGGACTATTCCTCTTATCTGGGGCGGATCGGCATCGGCCGAATCGAGCGGGGACAGGTACACGTGGGGGACACGGTGGCGCTGCTCCCCGTTGGGGAAGCCGGGCCGGTCGGGGACGGGGCGTTCGAGCAGGCGCGCGTCGTCAAGTTGTTCGCGTTCGAGGGGTTGGAGCGGGCGGAACTGGAGACGGCGGCGGCCGGCGAGATCGTGGCGGTAGCGGGGCTGGCCGGGGTCGAGATCGGAAAGACGATCACGGCGCCCGACCACCTCGAGCGGCTCGCGGGCATCGCGGTCGAGGAGCCGACGATCTCGGTGGACGTTCTCGTCAACAACTCACCCTTCGCGGGACGGGAGGGGAAGTTCGTGACGGGGCGGCATCTGCGGGAGCGGCTGTACCGCGAGCTGGAACGCAACGTGGCGCTGCGGGTGGAAGACACGGACACACCGTACGCCTTCACGGTTTCGGGGCGCGGGGAGTTGCACCTCGGCATCCTTATGGAGACCATGCGACGGGAGGGCTACGAGTTCCAGGTGAGCCGCCCGCGCATCATCCCGCGTGAGGGGCCCGACGGGGAGCGCCTCGAGCCGTATGAGGAGCTGATGATCGACGCTCCCGAGGGGTATGTCGGAGTGGTCATGGAGAAGCTGGGGCCCCGGCGGGCGACGATGCTGGACATGCGGAATCCGGGCCTGGGGATGGTGCGTATGCGATTCAAGGTCCCCGCCCGGGGGCTGCTGGGGTACCGCTCGGAGTTCTTGACGGATACCCGGGGAACGGGAATCATCCACCACCGCTTCTTCGAGTACGGGCCGTGGGCGGGGCCGATCTCGGGCCGGAGCCGGGGCGTGATGGTGGCGGACCGGGAGGGGGTGGCGGTGGCGTTCGCCCTGTTTAATCTCCAGGAGCGGGGGACGCTGTTCGTCCAACCCGGGGATGCGGTGTACGAGGGGATGATCGTGGGGGAGCACGCGCGGTCGGGAGACCTCGACGTGAACGCCACGAAGGAGAAGAAGTTGACGAACATGCGGACGACGGCGTCGGACGAGATGATCATGTTGGAGCCGCCGCGCCAGGTGACGTTGGAGCTGGCGCTCGAGTATATCGAAGATGATGAGCTGATCGAGGTGACGCCTGCGTCGTTGCGGCTCCGCAAGCGTCTGTTGGGCGGGACGGAGCGCCGGAAGGTGGCCCGCAGCGAGAAGCGGTCCGCGGCGGAGGAGTAGAGCACAGGAGGGTCGTTCGACACGAACCCCAGCCGGAGGTGGCAATGCTGGCCCGCGAGACGTCGATGGAGTGGTCGCTCAAGCGCCGGAGCGACAACATCGACGAGGAGTTCGAAGAATTCGAAGAGGACAAGGATCTCGACGAGGACTTCGAGGACGAGCTAGATGAGGACGAACTCGACGACGAGGACGGCGACGACCTCGACGACTACGACGATCTCGACGACGAGTTCGACGACGGGGAAGACGACGAGTTCCGGCCCAAGAAGGGGCCGAAGCGGGAGTGGGAGTGAAAGAAACCGTTACACGACGCCACGACGCTACGTTGCACGTGGGTCCCTGTTGCCTCGGTCAACGTGGCGTCGTAGCGTCGTATAACGGTGGGGGGGGTGTGGCGGTGCGGGCCTGTAGCTCAGGTGGTTAGAGCGCACGCCTGATAAGCGAAACCGGCCATGCGGGAGCATGAGTCTATGCTCCCGCATCGCGCTTCATTGAGCACAACGGACCCTATCGGTCGC
>DASXUE010000031.1:0-33389 GCA_036505055.1 Gemmatimonadales bacterium
CGTTCTCGTCCTTGTAGAGGACTTTCTGCCAGGTGCGGCCCCCGTCGCGCGTGCGGTACACGCCGCGTGCCTCGTTCGCGGCGTAGAGATGACCGATGGCCGCCACGAAAACCACGTCGGGGTTCTTCGGATCGACGGCGATCTTCTCGAAATACCAGCCGCGGCCCCACAACGCCTGATCGCCGCTCAGTCGCCGCCAGGTCGCACCGGCGTCGTCGGAGCGGAACACCCCGCCCTGTCCGGGCGGCGCTTGAGCGGGCCGACCTGGCGCGGGCGGCGGTGGCGCCGGTGCCGTCGGGTCAGGCACCAGGCAATCCACCACGGCGTACACGCGTTGTGGATTGGACGGCGCCACGGCGATGCCGGTCCGGCCGATCCCGGCAGGCGGCAGGCCCGCCGTCAGCTGCTGCCAGGTCGTGCCACCGTCGGTGGACTTGTAGATCCCGCCGCCCGGTCCGTTGGTGGGCGCGTAGGTGAACCACGGCGGGCGGCGCGTGTTCCACAGCCCCGCGTACACGACGCGCGAGTTGGTCGGATCGATGACGACCTCGACCGCGCCGACGTTCTCGTCCTTGTAGAGGACTTTCTGCCAGGTGCGGCCCCCGTCGCGCGTGCGGTACACGCCGCGTGCCTCGTTCGCGGCGTAGAGATGACCGATGGCCGCCACGAAAACCACGTCGGGGTTCTTGGGGTCGACGGCGATCTTGCCAATATGCTGCGTGTCGGCGAGGCCGAGGTGCCGCCAGGTGCGGCCGGCGTCGGTCGACTTGTAGACGCCGTTGCCGAAGCCCACCGAGTCGCGCAGCGTCGACTCGCCGGTGCCGACGTAGACCACGTCGGGTGCGGAGGGCGCGACGGCCAGGGCACCGATCGAGGCGACGGGCTGGTCATCGAAGATCGGCGACCAGGTTCTGCCGGCGTCGATGGTTTTCCAGACGCCGCCATTCACGTGACCGAAGTAGAACTCGTCCGGCCGGCCCGGGACGCCGGACACGGCGTCGCAGCGGCCGCCGCGGAACGGCCCCAGCATGCGCCAGTCGAGGCCGATGGGAACGTCGAGGAGCCGGGAGCCAGGAGCCTGGGGGGCCGGCAGATGCTTCGACACCCGGAGCGCAGAGAGCGCGAGGCTGGCCTGAGCGACGCTGGCGAGGAAGTCGCGGCGAGAGGGCATGGTGCGAATAGACGGTCTAGAGGCCTTGACGTCTAGGCGTTATGCGGTCGAGCTGCTCCGGCTCCACGAGGTGGAATGAGCGCTCTTGACTTTTTACCTAACAGTGTTAGGTATTCTCGAACATGGCCCGGTTACGTGTTCGAGCCGCCCGCACCGCCAAGGCGCCCACTCGCAGTCGGCTGCGTCGAGACCGCGAACGCGCCGAAACGCGGGAGCGGATTCTCGATGCGGCCAGAGAGATGTTCGTCCGCGATGGGTACGAAGCCACCACGATGCGGGCCATCGCTGACAAGGTCGACTACACGGCGACGGCCATCTATCACCACTTTCGCAGCAAGGAAGAGCTGATGCTGGAGCTCGCCACGACCGATTTCCGCGCCCTGGCGACGGCGTTCGGCCAGATTGGTCGCATCGAGGACCCCATCGAACGGCTGCGCCGCGTGGGCGAGGCGTATGTCGAGTTCGCCCTCGCTCATCCGATGCAATATCAGCTGATGTTCATGACGCCACACCCGGTGATGACGGTGAAGGGGATTACGCGCGGCGACCCCAGCCAGGACGCGTACGCGTTCCTGCGCCGGATCTGGGAGGAGGCGCTCGCGGCGGGCCGCGTGCGCCCCGAGTACACGGACGCCGAGGAGCTGGCCCAGATGTGCTGGTCGTCGCTCCATGGCCTGTTGTCGCTGCACATCGTGAAGCACAACGCGACACAGCACGGCGAGCAGTGGATCGCGTGGCGCGACGCCGGGAAGACCGCGCGACGCATGAGTGAGGCGCTCGTACGCGGGCTGACGCGGTGACTCGCCCCTTTTTTTGACCGGAAACCTAACAACGTAAGGTAACGTTACAGCGTCATATGATCACACTCTCCTTGCTCGTGCTCGCGGCGCTTCAAGCGCCGACCCAACGCGACCCGCTCGGCCCGCTCGTCGCCGAAGCGCTGCGCAACAACCTCGGACTCGAGGCCGAGCGTCTGGCCGAACGACGCGCCGCCGCCGACGTCAGCGCCGCACGGGGGCTGTTCTTCCCCTCCGTGACGCTCGACTCCCGCTACACGCACGAGGAGGGAGCGCTCGATTTCGGCGATCTGCTCAATCCGGCGTTCGCCGCGTTGAACCAGATCCGCGGGACCAACGACTTTCCTACGAACCTCGAGTTGACGCTCCCGCTCGCCCACGACTCGCGCGTGCGCCTGACGCAGCCGCTGTTCAACGAGACGATTCGCCAGAACTACGCCCTAGCCCGTAACCGCCGCACCGGTCAGGAGCTCGCGCGCCGCGGCGCCGCGCGGCGCCTCGCGGCTCAGGTACAGCTCGCGTATCTGTCCCTCGCGGCCGCGCGCAATGTGGCGGCGATCTACGAGTCCAGCGCCCTGCTCGTCACGGAGAACGAGCGCGTGGCGCAGCGGCTTGTCGCAGCGGGCCGCGGCACGCCGGACGCCGTATTCCGCGCGCGCGCCGAGCGGAGCGACGTCGAGCAGCGGCTCGCCGAAGCGCGCGAGCAGGTGGACGCCGCCAGCCGCGCCGTGAACCAGCTGCTGCGCCGCCCGCTCGACGCACCCGTCGAGCAGATCCCCGATTCGGCATTGACGTTCGAGATCACGGCGAGCGCCGACGAGGCGGTCGCCCGAGCGCTCGCGCAGCGCGAGGAGCTCGGCCAGCTCGACGCCGGGGCGCGTACCGCGGACGCGGCCGCCGGAATTGCAACAGCCGCGTTTCTGCCGACGGTGTCCGTCGCGGTGGACTACGGCTTCCAGGGACAGGATGTCAGCTTCGACCGGCAGCACGACTACTGGATGGCGTCGCTCGTCGTCTCGTGGAATCTCTTCAACGGCGGGCAGGATGCCGCGCGCCGCTCCGCGGCGCACGCCGATGCGCAACGCCTCCGGATTTCGCGTCAGGACACCGAGGACAAGATCCGTCTCGAAGTACGGCAGGCATACGAGGCGGCCGTCGTCGCGCGCGACGCCATTGCGACCGCCGAGGCCCGCGTCGCCGCGGCGCGCCGCACGTTCGACCTGGTGCGCCGCCGCTACGAAGAGGGCGAGGCAAACCAGATCGCGTTTCTCGATGCGCGTACGCAGCTCACCAACGCCGAGCTGAATCGCGCCCTCACCGCCAACCGCTACGCCATGCGCTACGTGGACCTCGAGCGCGCGGCGGCACTCCGCTCGCTCGACTAACTGGAGGATCGGACCGATGTCTCGTGCCCGTTTCGTGCCTATCGTGCTCGTGATCGCCGCCTGCAGCGGCGCCGCCGGTAAATCGCTTCCGGCAGACCGGGAACCCGCGCCGCTCGTGCGCGTGACGCCGGTCACTGAAGCCACCATCACGCCTCCGGTCATCGCGACGGGGATCCTCGGTCCCAAGGAGGAGGTCGCCCTCGGCTTCAAGATCGGCGGCGTCATCGCCCGCGTCCTCGTCGACGCCGGGGCGAGCGTCTCCACCGGTGACACGCTGGCCGCGCTCGACCTCAGCGAGATCGACGCGGCGGTCGCCCGCGCGCAGAGCGCCGCCGACAATGCGGAGCGCGACTTGGGCCGGGCCAGACGACTCTATGGCGACAGCGTCGTAACACTCTCTCAGCTCCAGGACGCCGAAACCGGCGCAACTGCGGCGCAATCCGACCTCGAGACCGCGCGGTTCAACCGGCGCTATGCGCTGATCATCGCGCCCTCCTCCGGCGTGATTCTCCGGCGCGACAAGGAGCCTGGAGAGCTGGTCGCGCCCGGCGCGCCGGTGCTCGTGCTTGGCAGCTCCGCCCGGGGCGCGGTGCTACGCGCGGGATTGGCGGACCGCGACGTGGTCCGCGTCCGGCTCGGCGATTCCGCGGTGGTACGCTTCGACGCGCTCCCGGACGGCGAGTTCGTGGGCCGTGTGAGTGAGATCGCCGCGGCGGCCGACCCGATGACGGGCACCTACCGGGTGGAGGTGCGGCTGCCGGCTACCGTCGGTCTTGCGAGTGGGCTCGTGGGGCAGGTCGAGATCCAACCTCGCGCCACTCGCCCCGTGCTGCTCGTGCCGCTCGACGCGTTGCTCGAGGCCGACAACGATCGCGCCACGCTCTTCGTGTGGACGAACGGGCACGCGGAGCGGCGCGAGGTCCGGATCGCGTTCCTCGCGGGCGAGCGCGCGGCTGTCAGTGCTGGACTCGACTCGAGAGAACGGGTGATCACCGAGGGCGCCGCATACCTCCGCGACGGTGAGCGAGTGTCAGTGCGGGGCCAGCCATGAACCTCACCGCGTTTTCAGTCAAGAACTGGCAATTCACGGTCATCGTCTTCGCGATGCTGGCGGTGCTGGGGATCGCGTCGTGGCATTCGGTGCCGCGCATGGAAGATCCCGCGCTCGACTTCCCCACGTACACGATCGTGGCGGTATACCCGGGCGCGAGCCCGATCGACCTCGAGCGGCTCGTCGTCACCAAGATCGAAGAGCACCTGGATCAGCTCGAGAACGTGAAGCACATCGACAGCCACATGCGCGACGGCGTGGCGACGGTGAAGGTGGAGTTCGAGGAAGACCAGGACGTCGACAAGAAGTACGATGAAGTCGTGCGTGAGATCAACGCGTTGCGGCCGGAGCTTCCATCGGAGTTGGCAAGGCTCGACATCCAGAAGGCGACTACGCTCGAAGTGAACATCGTGCAGGCCGCCCTGGTCTCATCGACCGCGTCCTACCGGGTCCTCGACTCGTTGGCGGACAAGATTGAAGATCGCCTGGCCGCGCTCCCCGGCGTGCGGGAAGCTGAGCGCTGGGGGGCGCCGGAGCGCCAGGTCGCCGTCGAGGTGGACCTCGGGCGCCTGGCACAGTTGCGGCTCCCCGTCGGCGCGGTCCTCCAGGCGATTGGCGGCGAGAGCGCCGACATCCCGGGCGGCAGAGTGGAGGCGGGTCTCAAGGCTTTCAGCGTTCGCAGCTCGGGGAGTTACGAGACGCTGGACGAGATTCGCGGTACGGTGCTGCGGGCCGGCGCCGGCGGGGGGAGTCTGGTGCGGGTCGGAGATGTGGCGCGCGTGAGCTGGAGCTACGCCGACTCGACGTATCGGGCCCGCTTCAACGGTCGCCGTGCGGTGTTCGTGACCGCGAACCAGCAGGCGGACATCACCGTGGGGGCGGTACGCGACCGGATCTACGACGAGCTGGACCGCTTCGCCGCCGGGCTCCCGGCCGGCGTGACGTTGGAGCGCGGCTTCGACCAGGCGCGCAACGTCTCGCACCGCCTGGCGCGCCTCGGCGAGGATTTCCTCATCGCCATCGGCCTCGTGCTGGTGACGTTGCTCCCGCTCGGGGGAAGATCGTCGTTGATCGTGATGATCTCGATTCCGTTGTCGCTCGCGATGGGGCTGACGGCGCTAAACGCGTTCGGCTATTCGCTGAACCAGCTGACGATCGTGGGCATGGTGATCGCCCTGGGCCTGCTGGTGGACGACTCTATCGTGGTCGTGGAGAACATCGCGCGCTACCGGCGGCAGGGGTACGGCCGGGTCGAGGCTGCAATCGCGGCGACGAAGCAGATCTGGGTCGCGGTGCTCGGCGCGACGGCGACATTGATCGCCGCGTTCGTGCCGCTGCTCGTGTTGCCGGGCGGCCCCGGCCGATTCATCCGCGTCATGCCCGCGACCGTGATCGCGACGATCGTATCGTCGTTCATCGTGTCGATCACGATCATCCCCTGGCTCGCGAGCCGGGTGCTTCCCGAGCATGAAGACGCCCACGGCAATCGCGTATTGCAGGCGTTCGACCGGACGATTCACCGGACGTACGCGCCGCTGCTCGATTGGGCGCTGCGGCGGCCACGGGTCACGCTGGCGGTGGCGGCGGCGTTCGCCCTGTTGAGCGTCGCGCTGGTCCCGGTGATCGGCTTCTCGCTCTTCCCGAAAGCCGAGACGCCACAGGTCTATGTGAGCATTACCGCGCCGGAAGGGGCGTCCATTGCCGTCACCGATTCAGCCGCGCGCTTTGCCGAGCGCGTGATGGGCCGGCGACCCGAGGTGCGGGCGATCTACACGTCGGTCGGGCACGACAACCCCATGATCTACTACAACATCGTCCCGCGCGTGGACAATCCCCGGGTGGGACAGTTGTTCGTGCTGCTCGACGAGTATGAGCAGCGCGACACGCCCGCGCTGCTCGATACGCTCAGGGCCGAGCTGGCGCGCTACCAGGGCGCAGAGATCGCCCTCCGGGAGTTCGAGAACGGCCCGCCCGTCGACGCGCCCATCGCGCTGCGGATCATGGGGCCGGATCTCGACACGTTGCGGGCCATCGCCGCGCGCATGGAAGCAGTGTTCGACAGCACGCCGGGAACCGAGTACGTGACGAACCCCGTGCGGCTTGCCCGGACCGATCTGCGCGTGGCTATCGATCGTGAACGGGCCGGTTTGCTGGGCGTTCCCACAGTGGAAATCGACCGCACGGTGCGACTTGGCTTGACCGGGCTCGAGGCCGGGACGCTGCGCGAAGCAGATGGCGACGAGCGGGCGGTGATGGTGCGCCTCGCGCGCCCCACAGGGCAGCGCCCGAGCCCCGCCGAGCTGCAGCGCGTGTATGTGGCGTCGTTTGGCGGCACGCTCACGCCGCTCGCGCAGGTGGCGACCGTGCGATTCGAGCGCGCCGTGCCCGAGATCCAGCGCTACGACCGCGAGCGCACCGTGACCGTGAGCAGCAACGTGCGCACGGGTTACAACACCGACCGCGTCACCAAAACGATTCTCAGCCGCGAAGCACAGCTCCGCGTGCCGGCTGAGGGAGGCTATCGCATTATGCCGGCAGGCGAGATCGAAGCGCGCGAGCACAGCTTCGGCGGCGTAGGGAGCGCGGTGATTGTGGCGGTGTTTCTGATCGTGGCGATTCTCGTGCTCGAGTTCCAGACGTTCCGGTCGACGCTGATCGTGGCGAGCGTCATTCCACTCGGCATCGCGGGCGGTATTGTCGCGCTGTTCCTCGCGGGTGAGACGCTCAGCTTCACCGCGACCATCGGGTTTGTCGCGCTCATCGGGATCGAGATCAAGACATCCATCTTGCTGGTAGACCTAACCAACCGGCTGCGCGCCGAGGGGATGGAGCTGGAGCAAGCGATTCGCAAGGCGGGTGAGATTCGCTTCTTGCCGATCGTGCTCACGAGTCTGACGGCCGTTGGTGGCTTGCTGCCGCTGGCGATTCAGGGAAGCGGCTTTTACGCACCGCTCGCCTGGGTGATCATCGGCGGGCTCGTGTCGAGCACGCTGCTCGCACGCATTGTGACGCCCGTCTTGTACAAGGTGCTGGCGCCGGCGGTGTCACCGTTCACTCACCAGGAGGCTTGACCCGTGTTGGTGCTCGTGATGCGCTTTGCGCACGTCTTCTTCGGCGCGCTGTGGGTTGGAATGATGTTCCTCACGACCTTCTTCGTCATGCCGTCGCTGGCCGAGGCCGGTCCAGACGGGGCCAGCGTCAGCGCCGGCCTGCAGCGGCGCCGCCTCATGGTGATCACGCCGATCTTCGCGCTCATCACCCTCGCCTCGGGGATGTACCTGTTCAATCGCCTGGCGGGCGGCAATCACGCCGCGCTCATGGCGACGCCGATGGGTCTGGCGTTCGTCCTCGGCGCCGCCAGCTCGCTGATTGCGTTTCTCCTCGGGGTCATCGTCATGCGACCCGCGATGGTGAAAGCGCAGCGGCTCACGCAGAGCGGCGGTCCCGCGCCGGAGATTCAACGCCTGCAGCGCCGAGGAGCCGTGGTGGGCCGGATTGTCACGATCCTGCTGCTCTTCACGCTCGGCGCCATGGCGGTGGCGCGCTACCTGTGAGGTGAAGAGCGGCGACGTGAGTTGTGGCTGGGGCCGTCCTTGATGGCAAACAAAGGGCCGCAACTAATGGCAAGCATTCCCACTGCCATCGCCCGCCCGAGTCCGCTAAGTTGTTCTGCTGCGTGGCGCGGCCAGGTAGCTCAGTTGGTAGAGCAGCGGACTGAAAATCCGCGTGTCGGCAGTTCGATTCTGCCCCTGGCCATTACCTTCCGCAAAAGGCGTAAGAAAAAGGCCTCGAGCTGAGGCGTCTAACGGGGACGTCGAACAAAACCGTTTTGAACGGCGTCAAGCGACTACGTCAAGGCGTTTCGACGCCTTCTTCCTACGTTGTTCATAAGGAACGCGAGCGACGCCGCGGCCATGACTCCCGCCGTGAGTAGCCACGCCTGCGCAGTGGCCCGGGCCAGCAACGCCACGATCAAGCCCGCCGCTACCCACGGGACGATGTGCCCGCCCGGCATGACGAACGGCTTGTCGTCAACGCCCGCGTCGAGCCGGCGCAGCCGCCACACGGCCACACAGCACGCCAAGTAGACCAGCAGGATCGCCACGTTCGCCATGATCGCGAGCTTGACGTACGTGCCGGTGATGGCGATGGCGCACACGATCACGCCTTGGACCGCGATCGCGACGTGCGGCGTGTGGTGTGCCTGGTGCACGGCCCTGAGCGGCCGCGGCAGGTAGCCGTCCGCCGCGAGGGCGAAGAGCGTCCGCGGAGTGGAGAGCATCGTGGCGGTCATGAAACCGAAGGTCGAGACGATCATCGCGATGAGGATCAGCGTGGAGCCGATCGGTCCGGCGAATTGCACGGCCGCCGCGGCGAGCGGGGCCTTGGCCGTCTCGGGAGCGGCGAGGGCGCTGCCGAGAATGCCTTGGGCGACGAGCTGGACGGCGATGTACAGCACCCCCACACCCGTCACGGCGAGGGCGATCGCCCGTGGCACGGCGCGGGCCCCATTGCGCACTTCGCCACTCACTTGCAGCGCGGATTCCATCCCGAAGAAGGCAAACATCAAGAGCAGCCCGGATTCTCCCAGGCGCGAGAGTGACGGGAATGCTCCCAACGCGAGATTCTCCGCCCGGACGTGCGACAGGCCGAACACCACGAACGCAATCAGCGGAAGGACTTTCGCGACCGTCGCGATGCCGCTCACGTGCGATCCCAGCGCGGCGCCGCGGATGTTGACGATCGCAAGGCTGGTAATCACCGCGATGAGGAGCACCGCACGCGGCAGCTGGGCGGCGAGGCCCGGCACCAGCCCGGAGACGGCGTCGGCGAACACGGTGGAGACGGCGCCCATCGCGAGCGTGATGCCGAGCCAGAGCAGCACGCCAGCCAGATATCCGGCGTAGGGGCCGAACGCCGTCTCGACGTAGGCGTACGGGCCGCCGCTCTGTGGGACGCGGCTCCCGGCTTCCGCGATACAGAGGGCAACGAGCGCCGTCGCCACGGCGCACACGAGGTAGGCGAGGGGAGCCGCGGCGCCGAGGCCGCCTGCCACGTGCGCGGGGAGCACGAAAATCGCCGCGCCGACCGTGATATTGAAGATGGCGGCGGCGAGCCCGCGCACGCCGATGACACGGCGCAGCGCTGGTTCTGTGGCGGCATGGACCGGTGAGGTCATGCCACCAAGGTACCGAAAAGCAGGTCCTTCGCTCGCGCGTGCGCGCTCGCTCAGAGCCTGCCCTGAGCGTAGCGAAGGGATGACAACGCTTTGCGCCTGCTTTACAAAAAGGGGGTTAGGAGAAAGGAGAAGCCCAGTTCTCGGCAAGATCTTCCCAGGTGGGGTTACGACTTTCGATCAAGCTGATCTTCCGCAACCGCTTCCAGCCCTTGATCTCCTTTTCGCGTGCGATGGCGCCCCGGACGTCTGCAAACTACTTGCGGGTGAATCCGGAGACGAGGCCTCGTTTGTGCTCGCTCACGCGCCGCACCAGGTCATTTGTTACTCCGGTATAGACCACTCGGGAGCGACTGGCCATGATGTAGATGCAGTAGGTGCGCACGATCTAACAGGATTGTCGATTGGACCCGAGCGTCCATCATCATTCTTTCGCGTGTGGTGGCAATTCTTTCCGCCGTTTCTCTTCTTTATTCTTTCCCCCTTTCCACGAAAGCAACGCGCTTGTCATCCTGAGCGCCGAAGGCGCGAAGGACCTGCTTTTCGGCACGCGCGCGACGCGAAGAACCTGCATTTCTTAGTCGAGCCCCCGGTCGCGCAGCCGGATCACCTCGTCGAGCGAGAGCGCGCCGTATCCGCGGCCCTTCACACGCTGAATGAACGTCTTGGTCACGCCGTGGTCGCGGGCTCGGCGCAGCTCCGACAGGGACAGGCGCTCGTACCCTGCCTCCTTCAGCGACGTGATGTAGGACGGATCGACGCCGTGGTCGCGCGCCTCCACCAGCTCCTCGGGATCCGCGGGCGCGTAGCCCAGCGCCTTCATCTCCGCGATGTAGTCCCCGGTCACTCCGTGATCCCGCAGGCGCACGAGGTCTTCCGCCGCCAGGTTCTTGTAGCCGGCCCTGTCCAGTGACTCGATGAACTCCGGGTTCACACCGTGATCCCGCATCCGGACCAGGCTCTCGGGGTCTCCGAGGTGGTATCCCCGCGCCCCGATGTCCCGGACGTACTCGAGATCCACGCCGTGTGTCCCCATCCGCGCGAGTTGCCCGGCGGTCGGGCGCTCGTACCCCTGACGCTTCAGCTCGTCCACCAGATCCAGTCCCACGCCCGCCATGGTCATCTGGAACTGCTCCCACTCCGTGGGCGCGTTGATGCCGCGTTTGGCCAGCTCGGCGACGAAATCGGGATTCGGCTGATAGGTGAAATGGCCCGACCCCTTGCCGCCGCGGAACCACCCCTCACAGTCCAGCGTGCCGGCGGACCGCACGATCTTGAAGTGCACGGCGCCTCCGGATTCCATGTCGGTCGCGGAGAGGCCCACGAGCTCGCTCAGGGGCACGTCCCGGCCCCAGTTACTCGAGTGTCGCCCTTCGCCGTAACGAATGTTGAGCTGGACTTTGCCGGAGCGATCACCCGGCTCGATCAGCCACTGCCCGCTCGATGGGACTGGGTACTGGGCTGACAGCGCGGGTGCGGCCAAAAAGCCGACGACGAGTATGGCGGGGAACCGCATAGGGACTCCGGGAGTGGATTCGAGGATTGGATGGGGAGGGTGTCCCGAAGGTTGCAGGGGCGGATGAAGCGTTTGGGTTGAGTCATGGGACACTCGGTCCCGAGTGATCCGCGTCCTTCAGGACGTGTGGCTTCGCCGAGCCGGCTCTTTAGAGCACGGATCGCCGGCGGCCGGTCAGGCCGGCGTGGCAATCAGCTCGGAGAACTTCGCGAGGTCGATATTGCCGCCGGACACAATGGCGACAATCGGCCCTGGACCGGCCTTGCCGGTGAGTGCCGCCGCGAGGCCGAGCGCACCAGCTCCCTCGGCGATGACGCGCGCCTTCTCCGCCATGAGCCGCATGGCGCGCTTCACCTCGTCCAGGGTCACGACGATGCAGCCGTCCACGACCGGCTGCATGCGCTGCCACATCCGCGGAAATACGCTCTTGCCGCCTGCCCCATCGATGAACGTGGCTTTCCAGTCCGGGAACGCCTGCGCGGACCCTTTGGCGAACGAGAGCGCGGCGGGCGCGGCGGTCTCCGGCTCGGCGCCCCACACCCGAATCTCCGGGCGCAGCGCCTTCACGGCACTGGCGACGCCCGTGATCAGGCCGCCACCGCCGATCGCGGCGATGATGGCGACCGTGTCGGGCGCATCCTCGAGAATCTCCAGGCCCATCGATCCATGCCCGGCGATGAAGTCGTCATCGTCGAATGGATGGATGAATGTCCCGGCGACGTCGGGATAGGAGCGGTCCTCCAGCGCCTGCCAGGCGACTGCGTACGGCACGAGCACGAGCTTCGCACCCAACGCGCGCATACGCTCGAGCTTCGCGGCGGGCGCCGTCTCGATCGCCACGACGGTGCACGGCACGCCCGCGGCCCGCGCGGCATAGGCGACACCCTGACCGGCATTGCCGGCGCTGATCGTCCAGACGCCGCGCTGCCGCTCGGCTTCGGACAACAGCGCGACGGCATTGGCAGCGCCCCGGAGTTTGTAAGCGTTGATGGGTTGGAGGTTCTCGAGTTTGAGACGGATTTCCGGGAATCCAGATCCCAGCTCCAGGCGGACCAAGGGCGTGCGAACGATGGTCCCAGCGATGCGCGCTCGGGCCTCCCGGATCTCGTTCAAGGAGATGGGACGGACAGGCTCGAGCGAGGCCGTCACCTAGCTCCCGACTCCCGACTCCCGACTCCTAGCCCCCAGGACAAGCGCCGCCGCCGCCACGTCTTCGACCGCCACACCCACCGACTTGAACAACGTGATCTCCGAGGGCGTGCGCCGGCCGGGATCAGCACCCGACACAACGGCTCCGATCTCCGTCACCTCGCTCCCCCTCCGTGACGCGATGACGTCGCCCGATTCGCGCAGCGCCGCTTCGCGCGAGTCGACGAAGATCCGAGCCGTGGTGACGAGATCGTCGTCCAGCTCGCGCCACTCGGGGCGGGTTGCGCCGATGGCATTGACGTGGGTGCCGGGGGAGAGCCAGCGCCCCTGCAGAATGGGCGTCGTCGCACTCGCGGCGACGACCACCACGTCGGCGCCGCGGACGGCATCAGCCGCCGTCGCCACCGCCTTCACGCCATGCCGCTGGGCGAACGCCGGAGCGTTTCGGGGACTCCAGACCCGTACTTCCTTGAATGAACGGACGTGGCGCAGCGCGGCGAGGTGACTCCTCGCCTGCACGCCGGATCCGAGAATCGCGAGCACCGACGCGTCTGCCCGGGCCAGGTGCTGGGTCGCCACCGCCGACGCCGCAGCGGTCCGCATCTCGGTGATGAGCCGGCCGTCCATCAAGGCGAGGGGCTCTCCCGTCTCGGCCTTGAAGAGCACAATGACCGCATGGTGCGTGTGGATCCCGACGTTCTGAGGATAAAACGTGACGAGTTTGGCCCCGAGAGCGCCCGCGTACGCCGGCATGACGCCGAAGAACCCCCGATGCGGGGCCACGGGAAGCACCGCGCGCACCGGTTGCACGACGCTGCCCGACGCCAACGCCGAGAGCGCCTGCGCGATGACCGGGATGAGGTCCTGGTAGTGGAGCCTTTGTTGGACAGCCGGCTCGTCGAGGACATCCATGACATGGAACTACGTGCCGTCGGATGTCTCCACAAGTCTTGTGGCGAGCAGCGGACGCCCCCCTTGAGACCCGCTTGAGCACCCGGCCCGATCCTGGGCCCCGTGCTCCTGCTCTTCGGTCTCACCCTTCTCGCTAAAGGCCCTTACTCGGCGTTCCTCCCGATCGCCTACGAACCCATCGTCGTGGCGTTCGGCCGGCTCCACCCCCCGGCTCTCGTTGCTCTGGTGGCGACGAGCGGCGTGCTGTTGATGGAGTGGGTGAATTACCGGCTCTTCGGGTGGGCCCTCTCCGCCCGTCCTCTCGCCAAAGCGCGCGAGTCGCGCCTCGCCCAAACCGTGGTGCGGTGGTTTCGGGTAGCGCCGTTCGCAGCGGTGTGGTCCGCCGCCCTTCTCCCCGCGCCGTTCGGGCTAGTGCGCGCCTGCGCCCTGCTGGCCGGCTATCCGCTGGGTCGACATCTCGCCGCGACCGCGCTCGGGCGCCTCCCGCGTTACTGGTTATGCGCGGCCGTCGGCGTCGCCGCTCCGGTCAACGGGCTCGCGCTCGCGGCGCTATGCGTCGCGCTCGCCGCCGTGCCGCTGGTGCTCGCGCGGCCTCGATCACGCACGCAAGACAACTCGGCATTCGACTCGCTGCCCGAGTATCAGCCATTCCCCGATGTCGGCCGGCGGAATCTCTTTCAAGAGAGGCTCGAGATTCCGCTGATGGTGCGCGCGCTCGGCCTCCCCAACGGTCTGCGGGTGCTCGAAGTTGGCTGCGGGCGCGGGGTGGCGCTGCCGCCGCTCGCGCGCGCGTTGGCACCCAGCCGTCTGGTGGGGATCGATGTCGACGAAGGTCTGCTCGCCGAGGCGAAGCGCCGCGTCGCAGCGCGCGAGATCGCAGCCGAGCTGTATCCCGCCGATGTGCGCCGCCTGCCATTTCCGGCCGCCTCGTTCGACGTCGTGATCGACTTCGGAACGTGCTACCACATCAGCCGCCCCGCTGTCGCGTTGGCCGAGATCGCGCGGGTGCTCGCACCGGGCGGCGTGTTCGTGCATGAAACGCCGCTGAGCCAGCTGCTGTCCCATCCGGTGCGCGCCTTCGGGCGCCGGCTGCCGTGGCACTCGGTGCCGCGCCTCGCGCCGCAGCGGAGGCGCCTGCTCTGGTCGATGCGCATCTGCAGCGTGGCCGCCGAGTAGTAGTTCGCTCGCCGACGAGGTAGCTTACGGGACGTTTCTTCTCGGAGGCGACATGCTACGCAAATACGCGATCCTCTTGGCCGCGGCGGCTCTGGCTGGGCTCGCCGCCGGCGGCTGCAGCAACGGGCCGAGCGACCCCAATCCCCCGGAAATGCCGATGCAGGTCGTCGCCGCCGATTCCCTCAGCCGGTGAGGGTCTAGGCTACTCGACGACGACGGTGCCCTGCATGCCCGGGTGGTAGATGCAGAGATAGTGGAACGTGCCGGTGCTCTGAAAGGTGTGCGAGAAGCCGGCCTCGAAGGTGAGATTGCCCGAATCGAAGGGTTCATCGCTGATGCTGCGCCGCGTGGCGGTGTGCGGGGCCGTGTCGCGATTCACCCAGCTCACCGTGGTTCCCCGCGGGACCGTCAGCGCCTGCGGCTTGAACTTGTAATCGTAGATGACGACTTGGTGCGCGCTCGCGGGCGTGGGGTCGGCGACGATATTGAGCGCCTTCCCGCTGCACCCCGCGAGCACAGCGATGATGGGGATCCCTACCAAAGCCGCTGCGCGCACGCGACCCTCAATTCGATTTGTGAACCCGCCAATCTACAGCGTCTTCAGGAACGCCAGCAACGTTCCCCGCTCCCCCGCCGTCAGGCGGCGGAAGGCGTCTCGCGCCGCGAGCCCCTCGCCGCCGTGCAGCTCGATCGCCTGCTCCGGCGTCGCCGCCCGGCCGTCGTGGAGGAAATGCGTGCCGAGACGTAACCCCATGAGGGGCTCGGTGCGGAATTCCTGCGGCGTCGCGAGTCCTAAGCAGATGTCGCCGAGCTGCGGGCCCATGTCGTGCAACAGCAGGTCCGTGTAGGCCGCGACTTCGCGGTGACGGAGCGCGGGCTCGGCAGCGTCTCCCGTGCGGAACGCGGGGACGTGACACTTGTCGCATCCGATCCGGGCGAACACCTCACGCCCGCGCCGCGCGTCCCGCGATTGCCGGGCTGGGGCCGGCGGGGCGAGCAGGCGCACGAACGCATCGAGCAGGTCGGTCGCCGCTTGGGGGAGCTCCGGATCCGCCGCAGGGTCGGTGCCCGCGGGAAGCGGCGCTCCCGCGAACGTCTCCTCGGTGGGGACGGCGGGGTTGGTGATGCCTTGCTCGAGCACGAGGGCGCCGTCGTTGAACTCGCGCAGGGTCGGAACCAGCGCCTTGCGCCCGAACCGGCCGAGCCGCCCATCGAAGAAGCGGTTCGGGCGGCCGGAGATGCCGTCGCCGTCGCGGTCGTCAGGGTCGGCGTAGGCGAGAATCGCGGAGTCCGGCACGGCGTCGAGCAGTCCGAAGCCGAGGATGTCCGGCGACGTGCGGGAAGCGACCGCGGTCGCTTGCGGCGGGACCGGCTCGCTGTCCACGCCGACGGCGGCGCGCAACGCCGGCGTGACCGCATTCTGAAACACCGGCCCGCCCTGTGCCGCCAGCTCGTCGCAGGCGCGCCCCCCCCCGGCGGCCTCGGCGTGGTACGCCGCCGCGTGCCGTTCGACCTCATCCCCGGTGCCGCCGGACGCGGGATCCTCGTGGCACTCCCCGCACGCGGTGGAGTTGAAGGAAGGACCGAGGCCGGTTTCGGGCGTGAACACGCTGTCGAACACGGCCCGCCCCCGCTCGAACCGGTCCCGTTCCGCCGCGGAAAGGCCGTTCAGCGGCGCGCCGGGTTGCAGCGGACGGCGACACGCCCCCGCCACGACGACCGCCAGCGCGGCGCGCCAGACGAGCCGGGTCATGGCGCGCGTTCCAGGCCGGTGGCCATGCGCCCGAGGCGCTCGATGGTGTAGGCCACGTATCCCGAAGGGCGCGCGCCGTACGACACGCGCACGATGTCGCCAGGCTGCAGCTGGCCCAGGGGCAACGCCGCGCCATCGGCGGTGAGGCGCGTGTCCGGGCCGATCTGCAGGCGCACCACGCGCAGCGCAAGGCCGACGCCGGTGGTGACTTCGACCGCGCGCCCGCGTTCGTTCACGACGCGCACGGCGCCCCGGAGGCTGTCGTGCGGAGCCTGCTGGGCTGCGACTGGACGGAACGCAGCAGAGAGGACAAGGTAGGAGAAGAGCGCAAAGCGGCTCATGAACGGCTCCCGTCAAGGGACGCAGGGAATACCCCGCCGTTGCCGAAGGGCTCCGCAGGCGCTATTCAAGGAGGTGTCGATGTTCGCTCAGTGCCGGTGGTCCCTGACGGCAGCGCTCTCGGGCGCCCTGCTGCTCCCCGCTCCAGCCGCCAAAGACTGGGAGCTGCTCGGCGCGCGCCGCGTCAGCTTCGCGGTCGATCACGACGTGATCGACGTGGGCGTCCGCGAAGGACTCTTCACGGCGGTCAGGATCGACGTCGAGGGCGGGAGTCTCGAGATGTACAACATCCGGCTCACGTTTGGGAACGGTGACACTTGGTCGCCCAATACCCGGGTCCTGTTCCGCGAGGGGTCGTGGAGCCGCACGATCGACCTGCCGGGCCCGGCGCGCGTCATACAGAAAATCGAGTTCTGGTACCGCAGCCGGCTGCGGCGCGGCCAGGCGGTGGTGCGCGTCTTCGGCCGGCAGGCCGAGGGCGCTCCGGCCGTTCCCACGGTCGCGACGCCCGCCCCCGCCCCCGCCCCCGCCCCCCCCGCTTCCGGCCCGACGGCGGGCCCGGCCGCTGGCCCCGCCACGGCGCCCGCGGGGTGGGATCATGTGGGGATGCGCCAGGTGGATTTCCGGGTCGATCATGATGCCATCGTCGCGGTTGGGCAGGGGGCGTTCCGCGCCCTCCGCATCGACGTGGAGAGCGGCGATCTCGAGCTGTTCGACGTGAAGATCACGTTTGGCAACGGCGAGACCTTTTCGCCAGCGACGCGGCTGTATTTCCGGCCGGGGTCGTCGAGCCGGGTGATCGACCTCCCGGGCGACGCCCGGATCATTCGACGGATCGACTTCTTCTACCGGAGCGTGTTCGGCGGCGCGCAGGGGCGCGCCACCATCCACGTGTACGGGCGGCGGTGACGCTGCCCGACGTCAGCGCGGTGTGGGGCGCGGCCGCGCTCGCATATGCGCTGGCGAGCCGGCTCGCCTACGTCCTCTTCATCGGGATCGCGCTCCGGCGGCAGGAACGGGAGGACGCCTACACACGGCGCTGGGGCGTCGAAGGCGGCTTCCAGCGGTTCCGCCGCATCGCGTCGCTGGTGATGGCCAACGATGTCGCCGCCTTCGTGGTGCTGTGCTTTGTCACCCACCATACGCTGGCCGTGGGCATACCGCGCGAGCTCGAGCTCGGGGTCGGCTGGGCGCTCGTGGTCGTCGGCATCACCGTCAAGCTGTGGGCGGCCGCCACGCTCGGGGGCCGACCGTACTACTGGTACAATTTCTTCGCGCCCGCCGGGCCGGAGGTCGCCGTCAAACTTGCCGGCCCGTACCGGGTGCTCAAGAATCCGATGTACACGATCGGCTACCTGCAGGCCTACGGCCTGGCACTGATCCTGGCCTCGTTGCCCGGGCTCATCGCGGCGGCCTTCGCTCAGGCGGCGATCCTGGCGTTCTACCAGGCGGTCGAGAAGCCCCACTTTCAGCGTCTCAACGGGCGGACGTGACGTGATCCGTCTCGCGGCCGCGGTGGCCGTGCTGGGGATGGCGTTCACCTGCGCCTCTGAGGAGGCCGCCGACCACGCGGCCGCCGAGTCGAGCATGGTCAGCGCCCTGGTGGAGGGGCGACATCTGCGGCTCACGGCGCTGCGCCCGGCCGCGCCGGGCGACTCGAGCCGTGCCGCCGCGATCCTCGCCGCCATGCGGCGCGATCTCAGCCGCTACCGCGACATTCGGGTGGCCGAGGGGGACGGCTTTCGCCAGTTCATAGCCGGCGGGGCGGCCCCGGTGCAGCACTACACGAAGCTGCGCTGGTGGCTCCAGGCGAAGCGGGGCCTCGATCCGTCACGGCCGAGCTCGCTCCTCTATCGAAAAGCGGCGGACGGCAGTCTCGAGCTGATGGGGGCGATGTTCACGGCGCCTCCAGGCCTGACGGAGGACGAGCTGAACGAGCGGCTCCCGCTCAGCGTCACGCGCTGGCACCAACACGTGAACTGGTGCGTGCCGCCGGTGCGGAACGCGCGGGCACGCTGGGCCGAGACCAGGGACGGTCACCCGGTGTTCGGCCCGCGCTCGCCCATCGCCACGGCCGAGGCGTGCGCCGCCGTCGGAGGTCGGTTCCGCCCCCGGGTGCTCGGCTGGATGGTGCACGTGATGTCGTTTACCGGCGACGATCCGGCGGTCATCTGGGGCGCGGCCGAACACGGGGCCCACGCCCATTAGCGTTGCTTGACGCTGCTCCCGCCGTGCGGTAGCACTAAGCGTCGAAACCGCCTCCCCCCAAGGAGAATGATTATGCGCCGTGCTGCAACTTCATTCGCTGTGCTGCTCCTTGCACTCCTCCCCGCCGCGCTGCGCGCGCAGGGGGGGACGATCCGCGGCCGGGTGTCCGACGCGAGTGGGGCCCCGCTCGCCCGCGCCTCGATCGCGGCCGAGGGTGCGGGAGCCCGTGCCACGAGCGATGAGCAGGGCCAGTACGAGATGCGCGCCGTGCCGACCGGCACGTACACGCTGCGCGTCCGGCTGCTCGGCTACGTGCCGCAGACGGCCCGCGTCACCGTGGGCGCCGCCGCCCTCGTGCAACAGAACTTCACTCTCACCGCGCAGGCGATCAGCCTCGCGCCGGTCGACGTGGTCGTCGGCTCCCGGGCGCGGCACACCGCGGCCGAAGAGCTGGCCGTGCCGGTGGACGTCTTCACGGCGGAAATGCTCGCGCAGCAGGGCACAAGCGAAACCAGTCAGATCCTCCAGGCGCTTGCCCCGTCCGTCAACTTCCCGCGGCAGAGCGTCACCGACGCCAACGATATCGTCCGGCCGTTCACGCTCCGCGGCCTGTCACCCGACCACACGCTGGTGCTCGTGAACGGCTGGCGCCGCCATCAGATGGCGGTGATGAACACGTTCGCCTACGGCATGGGGGCCGGCTCGAGCGGTGTGGATCTCAACGCGCTGCCCAGCGGGGCCGTCGACCGGATCGAAGTGCTCCGCGACGGCGCATCGGCGCAATACGGGTCCGACGCGATCGCCGGCGTCGTGAACGTGGTGATGAAGGAAGGGGCGTTCGCCCCGTTCCTGAACGTCGAGACCGGTGGTTACGTGACCAAGGACTATCCGGACGACGGGGCGACCACCGACGTCAACGGCGGCCTCGGCTTCAGCGTTGGGCGCGGATCGCTCACATTGTTCGGGGAGTACCTGCATCGCGACCCGACCAATCGCGCCTGGCCCGACATCTTCCTGGCGGACGTCAACGGCGTGACGGACGTGATCGACACGTTGACGGGCCGGATCGTGCAGAAACGCAACTCCCTCACGCAGCCGAATTACCACTGGGGCGATGGGCTCGAGAAGGACGCGATGACGTTCGCGAACTTCCGCCTCCCCCTGAATCCCGGCGGGACGAGCGAAGTGTACGCGTTCGGTGGCTACAGCCACCGGATCGGGACCGGCAACGGATTCTTTCGGTACTTCGACAACGTCAAGAACTGGCAGGAGCTCTATCCGCAGGGGTTCCTCCCGGAATTCCACCCCGACGTGGCGGACTATTCCGGCGCAGGGGGCTTCCGCGCCAACGTCAGCGGCTGGTCGCTCGATCTGGGCGCCGCGCTCGGCGTGAATCGCTTCGACTACGATCTGGAGCACACGAACAATCCGTCGCTGGGCCCCTGCCTCGACGTGGCGTGCGCACCGGGGCAGGACGGGATCCTGGGGGGAGCGGGAGCCGCCGACGATCCGGGGATCCCGAACCAGTTGTCATTCTTCGCGGGCCGGTTGCGGCGCCAGGAATTCCTCGCCGGCGTGAACCTCGCGAAGTCGGTCGATCTGGGCCTGCCGTCGCCCGTTAACGTCGCCCTCGGCGCGCAGTATCGACGCGAGGGATTCAAGATCACTGCCGGTGAACGAGCGTCGTGGATCAACGGCGGGCATCTCGCCCAGGACAGCGCAGGAAGCGATGGGATCTGGGGCAACGCCGGCGACGACAGTCTGCCCGCGCCGGCGGGCTCATCAGTCTTCCCGGGCTTCGCTCCAAGTGATGCGAGCGACCACAGCCGGTCGAACATCGGGGCGTATCTGGACCTCGAGAGCAAGCTCAGCGCGCAACTGCTGGCCAACGTCGCCGGGCGATTCGAAAGCTACAGTGACTTCGGCCAGCGGCTGACCGGCAAGCTCGCCCTGCGCTTTCAGCCGACTCAGCGCTTCGTCCTGCGCGGCGCGGCCAGCACCGGGTTCCGCGCGCCGGGGCTCGCCCAGAGCTACTTCAGCCACACCACCACGAACGTGATCGGCGGCCAGTTCATCCAGGTCGGCAACTTCCCGGTGGATAACCGGGCATCGAGGATTTTCGGTGCCAAGCCACTCCGGGAGGAGACGTCGGTCAACCTGAGCGCGGGGTTCGCCTTCACGCCGAGCGACAACTTCACGCTCACGGTGGACGTCTTCAACATCAAGATCAACGACCGGATCCTGCTGGGAGCGACGTTCGGCGACACGGTGTCGCAGCGGATTCTGTCCGACTCCGGCTTCTCGTCGATCGGCGCCGTGCAGTTCTTCACCAACGGCCTCGATACGAAGACGAATGGCGTCGACGTGACCGGCGATCTCCGGGTGCCCGCGGGACCTGGCACGTTCGACTTGACCGTCGCGCTCAACTACACGAAGAACAAGATCACGCAGGTGGATTCACTGCCCCTGATTCTGCAGGGGACAGCAACCGACCTGACCAGCATTCTCGACCTCGTCACCGAGGTGGGGATCGAGGAGGAACGGCCGGACTGGCGCGGGACGTTGACCGCCCAGTACTCGAACGGCCGGTTCCATTCCCTGGGGCGCGCGGCGTACTACGGCGGCTTTGCCTCCGCGCAGCCCAGCTTCACGGATCGGGAGGAGTACGGCGGCAAGACGCTGTTCGACGCCGAGATCGGGTATCACTTCAGCGACGTGGACCTGTCCCTGGGCGCCCGGAACTTGTTCGACACCTATCCGGACCATCCCAAGGCGGAGTTCAACAACAACGACAACACCTTCCCTTGGGCGGCGGCCTCCCCCTTCGGCTACAACGGGCGGTTCGTGTACGCGCGGGTGGAGATGCGGCTGCAGTAGGGGACCTTGGGGCGGACACCGCAACCCGCCGGGCGGCGTTCGGGCCGCCCGGCGGGTTTCGTTACATCTCCGTGTAGAACTTGGCCCCCGCCACCACGGCCAGCGGCTGCTGCACGAGAGCCACCAGGGTCACGATCACCATCACGTTGTGGGGCATCATGGCCATCGGCCACTCAAACAGCGCGTGGAGTAAGCCGGTGGCCATCCAGCCGATGAGACCCGCCTTGACCGCGGTCCCCGGTCCGGCGCCGAAGCGCGGCCGAACGGCCGCGTACACCCACACGAGGAAGATCCCGAACACGAAATCGAGGAACACGTACCAGGCGATCTGGCCGCCCGGCATCTCCGCGGGTTTGCCCATGGCCTGCATGGCGGCCGCCATATCGTTCTTCAGGACCACCATGAATAGGAAGGAATCCACGACGTTCAACACCACGCCTGCCACCAACCCGCCGACAATGACCCCCATCAGGTTGATCTTCCCCATCGGGCACCTCGCGTTAGAGGACGCTCAGCGTGGACAGCCGCCGCCAGGGTAGGGAACGGGCCCCGTCCAGTCAAGAGTCAGAGCACCGTGAGGACCGCGACCAACCCCCCCATGCCGTCGGGGACGGAGGCGACGCCCCCCGGCACGACCCAGTCCGTGCCGTCCACGAGCAGGTTGAAGTGATAGGTGCCGGGCGCGAGCAAGAAGGCGGCTTCCCAGATGTCCCTGCCGAGCGCCTGGAGCCGCATCGGTTGCCAGCTGTTCCAGTCGCCGGCAATCGCCACGGATCGCGCGCCCTCCATGCGGAAGCGCACCACGACGCTGTCCCCGCGGCGAGCGGCGATGAGGGGGGTGAGGCGGGGCGCCGCCCCCGGGGCGGGCGGAGGAGGCGGGACGAGACGGCGGGCCGTCGTGTGAAGCCGCACCCCGGCCGTCAGGAATCCCGCTCGAGGAAGTCCCTGGAACGGATCCGAGAGATAGCTCCCTACTCCGGCTTCGAGCGAGATCTTAGGAGCGATGAAATACTGCAGGGCGGCGCTGGCGGCGGCCTTCGAGCCGTAGGCGCCACTCACCCGAGCGGCGACCCATGCTGACCCCGTCAGCGGGCCCCACCCTCGGTCGGTCGTGACACTGGCCGCCAGGTCTGTATACCAGGCGCCGAGGAAGCGCGTGGGCTCGACGCTCAGCCCCAGTTGCGTGGCGCCTCCCCCCAGTCGTGACCAAACGCGGGCCCGCACGCGCAGGGACGTCACCCCGGATTGGCGCTCGATCGCGCCGCTGACGTACCCCGCGCCGAAAGCGGCGCCGTTCGAGCCGGCCGGAACGACCACTTCGCCGATCGCATAGACGCCGGCCGCTGCCACGCCATCCGAGCGGCTGCTGCCGGACGCGCCCACGCTCGCCGCCAACTGGGGACCGCCGCTCGCGCGGGGTACCGCGGCCCAAACGTCGCCTCGACCCTGCGCGGCCCACACACCGTTCGGCAGCGCGGACAGCGTTCCCGTCGCTCCTAAGAAGAAGGAAGGAGAGAGGAGCTGAGCTGCGGGGGACAGAGAGGCGGCGCTGGGTGTCGACCCTCCTGAATAGCGCACCGTCCCGACGCCGAGGCCGAGCGAGGTCTCGGATTGGGCGTGGGCCGCCAAGGGGAGTGTCGCCAAAAAGAAAACCGGTCCCATTCTCATGGGACCGGTAAGTTACTTAGCTCTGCGACCGCGTGTTACGGCCTGCGGCTTGTACCTTGCTGCCCGGCGCCGGCAGGCTTTTGCGACGGCGAAGCCGGGACGGCCGGCGTGGCCGGCGTGGCTGGCACGGCGCGCGTGGCGGGGCCGCCGTCGGGATTCGGCACGGCAGGCGTGGCCCGCGTGGCTGGTACCGCCGGTGTGGCGGGCGTCACGGGCCGGTTGTCGAGGCCGACGGCCTCACCGCGGACGTGTGTCGCACGCCGCGCCATCGCCGCCGCTACCTTCGCTTTGGCCGTATCGGATGCATGGTCGTTCGGGGCCTGGGCCGCTAGCACAGTCGGAAGGGCCAGGACCGCAACGACCGCGAGAGTGTGCTTCAGCATACTGCGACCTCCTTGACGTTTAGGCGACTGTCTTGCGCGCCCCTCGTAGGGTCCGGGAGCGCTCCTTGACCTGCTGCCTGAGCCAGGCGGCAGGACCACCGCGCCGCCGGCTTAAGGGCTCGGCGGCGTACCACACCTGCTCGAATGCCTCTGCCACCACCCGCTCGGCCCGCTCAGCGTCCATCAAGATGCCGTACGCCAGGGCGTACAGGGACGCGGCGTGCCGCCGCTGGAGCTCCACCAGCGCGGTCGCGTCGCGACGCGCCAGGCGGTCCAGCAGAACCCGGTCCGGCAGGAGAGGAGTCACGTCTAAAAGAGGCGTCCGGCAGGGGGGAGGTAACGCAGGTCACACGTTACCATGGGTGGCCAGGGGACTCTTTAAGGAGCTAGAATCCGGTCGGAGCCTCGAACGAGGGTTCAAGATGTGACGGGTAGGGAAGGGGCGCCGGACGGAGAAGTAGTGCAGGCGGTCCTGGCGGGGGACACCGAGCGCTATGCCGAGCTGGTGGGGCGGTACCGGGACCGATACGCGCGCTACGCGGCGCGCATGTTGGGCTCGGCGGACGCCGCGGAAGATGCCGTGCAGGATGCGTTTATCCGGGCGTACGACCAGTTGGCGCAGTGCCGGGAGCCGGACAATTTCGTGGGATGGTTCTTTCTGATCCTGCGAAACCGGTGCCTGGCGGAGCAGCGCAGGGCGCGCGGGGCGGTATCCCTCGATGCCGCTGGCGCGGTGGCCGCGAAGGAACGACCCGACGGCGCGGTTGAAGCGAACGAGCAGCGGCACGCCCTACAGCGGGCGCTGCTCGGCCTGACGCCCGAACAGCGCGAGGTATTCGTGCTGAAGCACGTGGAAGGGATGTCGTACGATGATATCGCCGAGCGACTGGGCACGTCGGTGCCGTCGCTCAAGATGCGGATGCACCGGGCGTACGACCGGCTCCGTGCGCACCTGAGGGACCAGGCGTGACCATGACCGATTTCCATCCCCTTGTAAAGCGACTGCTCGACGGCGAGGTGACGCTCGCCGACCTCCCGCCCGCGCTGCGGGCCGAGGGGGAGGAGGCGCTGCGGCTGCTGGCGGCGGTCGACCGAGAGCGGGTCGTCGTGTCGCCGGCGCTGGATGAGCGCGTGATGACCGCAGTGCGGAGCCGCGCCGCGGCCCCGTCGGCTTGGCGCTGGCTCAACCGCCCGCGGGAGATCCGCGTCCGGCTGCGGCCCTGGATGCTGGCGCCGGCCTTGGCCGCGGCCGCGGCGCTCGTGCTGCTCGTCGCGCGGCCAACCCCCCCCCTGCCGCTCGCGCCGAGAATGGTGACGGTGCGGTTCGTGCTGGTCGCGCCCGAGGCGCACCAAGTGGCCGTGGCGGGCACGTTCAATCAGTGGGATGCAGGTGCCACGCCGCTCCTGCGCGCGGGCGCGCCGGGCGTGTGGACGGCGACCCTGACGCTGCCCGCCGGCAACCATCAGTACGCGTTCGTCGTCGACGGCGCGCGGTGGGTGCCGGACCCGGCCGCGCCGACGGTGAACGACGGATTTGGCCGGCGTAACAGCGTCCTCACGCTATGACGATTCGCGTTTCCATCCTGCTCGTCGTCGTCGCCACGGTTGCGGCACCGCTCCGCGCCCAGCAAGATGTCGCGGCGCGCCTCGCCGGGCGTGTGCCGCAAGAGGTGATCGCGCTCGTGCGGCAGCTCAGCGCGGACGCCGCGGCGCGGGGCCTGCCGGTCGAGCCGCTGATCCAGAAGGCGATCGAAGGCGGCGCGAAGGCCGTCCCGGCCGATCGCATCGCGGCCGCCGTGCGCGGCGTGGTGGTGCAGCTGGACGGCGCGGCGGCGGCGCTGGCCGACGCCGGCCTCACGCCCCCGGACACCGAGACGATCGCGGCGGGTGCCTTCGCCCTGAACGCAGGGCTCGACGGGCGGGATGTTGCCTCGCTCGCGCGGGTGGCAGGCCGCGCGAATCGCGCGACCATCGCCCTGCGCGTGGCCGGGACGCTATCGGCGCTGGGGGTGCCCGCCGCCGAAACCGTCACGCTCGTGAGCGAGATGATGCGTGCGGGACGCGGCCCCGCGGAGCTTACCGCCCTGCCGGCGCGACTTCAGGCTGAAGTGGCGCGCGGCGCGACGCCTGCCCAAGCAGCCACCGGACTCGCGCGTGCCGCCGCGGCTCCAGGTCGCAGCCCCCAACCCCCGCGTCGCGGCCCGCCCCCGCGACCGCCTAACTGAGAACACCGTCTCGCCGACCAGAGAAGACAGCGCCCATGTCTCCCCGCCCAACGATCGGAGAATTTCGTATTCGAGGGGCCGGGGACGAGCCCGAACGGCGTACTGTTCCGCCCGACGCTGCACGGCAGCGTGCAGTAGACGGATTTACCGCAGCGGCACGTAACCGACTGTCAGGGTGAGGGCCTCGACCGTTTCGCGCGGCTCTCCGGCCACTCGTCCCTGATCGATCCGGTACGCCAGTCGGGCCCAGAGGGGGCGGCGCGCGAGCCGTAGCTCGAGGCCGGCCTCCGCCCCGCGACCCGTGGCCGACCCGGCCGGCCGGCTGAGCCTCCCGCTGAACCCCTGCCACAGCTCGACGAAGCTCTCCACCCTCCCGGGGAAGAGGCTGCCGCGCGCCGTGGCTCGGCCGGACCAGAACAGCCAGCGGCGGTCGCTCACTCCGCTGACGGCGAAGGTGCGGGCGTGCGGCCCGACCCAGAGCGTCAGCCAGGGGCGGGCTTTGTAGCCGACGAGCGCCTCGCCCTCGACGACGTCACGTCGTGGCAGCAGGGGCGTGCCCGTATCGGCGGTCACGTGCCCCTGCCCATACCGCAGGCGGGCGATCAGCCGGCCCCGTGTCGCCACCGCCTCGCCCGTGAAGACGAGTCCGCTGCGCCGCTCGCGCGTGGAGGCGGGACGGGACCGGACGATTTCGCGCGCACCGCTCGCCCCGATCGACACTTCCCAACGCGACTGCGCGTGCAGGCGGACCGCGACGGCCGGGACGCACGCCGCCGCCGCACACGCGAAGATCAGTGCGCGTCTCACGGCCCCTCGGGAGTGAGGACGACCGGCGCGCCGGCACGGATGCCGAGCATCGCCTCTCGGGCGCGAGCAGCGTTGCGTCGCGCCACGTCGTCGACGTCGCGGCGCCAAGCGGCGCGCAGGGTGTCGTTGTGGGCGACATTCGCGGGAATCGCGCGGCCGGGATGGCGCGACAGGGCGGCCGCGATCCCCGCGATGGTGACCGTTCCCCCGACGACGAAGCGCGCACCACTCGCGTCCTCGCCGCTCGCGACGACGCTCGGCAGCAGCGCGATCGCCACGCCGGCGAGCGCACCTGGCGCGAGCGCCCGCAGCGCCGGTCCCATGGGCTGCCGCTCGGACCACAGCAGCGAGTCCGCCGGCGGTGCCGGATGAGGCAAGGTGTCGATCCGGCCAAACACCTGGACCAGCTCGAGCGGCACGCGGAAGATGCGCGCCAAGCGTCCCTGGCGATCGAACGACGAGACCGCGATTGCATACCGGCCGGGAGGCGGCGCGCGCGTGCCGGTCGAATCGAGGCCGTTCCACCGCAGGACGAGGCTGTCGGCGATGGGGCCCGTGTACAGGGTGCGCACGGCGCGACCGTCTTCGCCGACGAGCTTGGCCGTGATGTCGTGAAACGCGCTCGCGTAGAGCCGCATCGCGAGCTCTTCGGACCCCGCGTGAATGGTGGTGTCGGGCGGGGCGCGGCCGGTCACTACCGGCGTGGCGCGCCGTACCGCCTCATACAGCGTCAGCACCTGGGGCGGGAAGATCAGCTCGTCAGGCCGGAAGCGTGGGTCCAGGAGGACGAGACGCCGGGACGTAGCGACAGCCGAGTCGCGGTGTTCGCGCAGCAGCTCGGTGGCCGCGAGGTAGATGAGGGCCCGTTTCACGTCCGGGGGGGCCAGCGCCTCCCCGCTCTGGACGGCCAATGCGCGGCGCAGCAAGCCCGCGGCTTGGTCGAACTCGAGGTCGTCGTAGGCCCGCACGCCCTGGGTCAGCAGGGCGGCGCCAGACTGCGCGGCCCCGGCGGACGGAGCCGCGCTGACGCCGAGCCAGAGCCCCGCGAGGAGCAGGAGCGCGCGCTTCATCCGCCGATCGGCTTCAGTACGATGCGGGTCCACTTGATCTCCTGGCCTGGCTGCGCCGTGAACACGGTGTCGAAGGTCTCGTAGCCGTCTTTTTTTACCTGCACGCGATGCCGGTCCGGCGTGATCTCGAGGTTGATGATCGGCGTGCTGCCACCCCGGCGGGTGTCGAGAAAGAACGTCCCAGGGGGCCGCGTGCTGATGGAAAACCTGGCGCGCGCGGGCGCGGGGACTGTGGGCCGGTTGCGCGTGGGCGTGGGGCGGCGCGACGCGGGGGTGTCCAACGGCGGCACGCGCACGACCCGTTGCGTGTCCGGCGGGCGTTGCGCCGTCCGACCTCCATCCAGCATGGCCCCGTTCACCGCCTTGGGGGGACGGAGCGCCAGCCACAGCCCTCCGCCCATCAGGATCACGCCGGCGGCGATGGCGCCGACGACAATGGACCGGCGACGGTTCGGACGCTCGATGCGCTCGGTTGGATCGTCGAGGATCAGACGTGCGCGTCGCGCGGTCGGCGTGGGCCCGGTGAAGCCGAGGGGAATCTGGGGAGCCGCCTTGCCCCCCAGCGCCGCGACGAACGCCGCGACGTCGGCGTGGCGGTCGGCGGGCTTCTTGCTCATGGCGCGGTACACGGCGTCGGAGACTTTGCCGGGGATCTCGGGGTTCACGTCCGTCAGCCGGGGCGGCGGCTCGAGCAGGTGCTTGCGGATCAGCTCGCCGAGCGAGTCGCCCGTGAAGGGCACGGCGCCGGTAAGCGCTTCCCACACGAGGATTGCGAGGGAGTACTGATCGCAGCGGCCGTCCACCGGTTGTCCCTCGAACTGCTCGGGAGACATGTAGCGCGGGGTGCCGAGCGAGGCGCCGGTCTGCGTGAGGGACACACTCCCGAAGGCGCGCGCGACGCCAAAATCGCACACCAGCGCCCAGCCCGAGTCTTCGATCATCACGTTCGCCGGCTTCACGTCCCGGTGCACGACGCCGTGCCGGTGCGCATACTGGAGCGCACTCCCCACCTGCTCGACCACGCCGAGGACTTCGGGCAGCGGAAGGGCGCCCCGCTCCGCGATGATCTGCTCGAAGGACCGCCCGCGGATCCGCTTCATCGAGTACCAGAGGAAAGTGCCGGTGGCACCCACGCGGAAGATCGGTACGATGTGGGGGTGGTCGAGCGACGCGGCGATCTTGGCTTCGCGCTCGAACCGTTCGGCGGAGGCGGGGCCTTGCAGCATCTGCAGGGGGAGGACCTTGATCGCCACCTGGCGATTGAGCTCCACCTCCTGGGCGAGATAGACGAGGGACATGCCGCCGCGTCCCAGCAGATCGGTGATCTGGAACTGGCTGCTGAGCTCGCGCCGCAGCGCGTTCTCGAGCTCCTCGGAGATCGGGTCCTCCGGCGCGGCGTTCGTCCGGTTCGGGTCGTCGCCGAGCGTCATGCCGCACTTCGGGCATCCGGGAGCACCTTCCGGAATTCCCTCGGCGGAACAGCGGGGGCAGGTCACGGGCTAGGGCACATGGAAGTCAGTGACGTTTTCCGCATTCTGGCCGAACGGGACCCAGGCGCTGCACCGACCCGTTTGGTCGCAGGCGTGTGCCCGCCAGTGATAGTTGGCCGCGAGGAGCGGGACCGTATAGCCCGCGGAGGTGGAGGCAGTATTGTTCGATATCACGCCGGCGCCGGGATACAGGTTTGTTGACCCGTTGAATGCTGTTCCCGTGGGCTGCACTTCCACCTCGAGCTTAATGACCGCACCGGGATCGTTGTCCGTGACCAGCGCTTTGAAGGTCACTGTCTGGGAGCTTCCCAACCCGCCGCCGGTCCCACCGCCGACGGGGATCGCCGCCGCGCCGTTGAACTGACCCAACGAGACGCTATCGAGGGCCGGATCCTCCTCGATAGCGTTGACCGAGAAGTCCGGCGCTGTCTCGACATTCAAGCCGAAGGCTTGCCATGGGCTGCACCGATTGGTCTTGTCGCACGTCCGGGCCTGCCAGTGGTACCCCGTGTTCTCGCTCAGCCCGGATGCGCGGACCGCGACAATCCGGCCGCCAGGGGTGACGGCGACGAAGCTCCCCTGATGACTGGGACTGTTGCTGAATGCGCTGCCCAGAGGTGCGACTTCGATGCCGAGCCGGACGGAATCGCGCGGGTTCGAATCGTTGACCGTCGCCTTGAACACGACCGTGTCCTGGGGCGTCACGCTGCCGACCGCAATCGCCGTCGAGCTGTCCTTGCGGAACTGCCCGGCGCTCTGGGGCGCACTCGGCGCGCGTTCGCGGACGGCCGACAATGTGAACGCCCCTGTGGCCCCGGCGGCTGCCGTGGTCGCCTCGATCAGGTATTGCCCACTCGCGGGCACGCGGAAATTCGTGATGCACGCCGTGCCCACGAAGCTCGGGCACTCGTCATTCTGATCGAGCGCGGTCCCCGAGCTGTTGGTGACCACGAGATAGGCGTCGAAGGCAGCAGTGAGGCGGAGCGAGAGCGTATCGCCGGTGGCGGCCTGGACGCGGTACAGCTTCGCGTGGCTTGTATCTCGCTGCGGCGCGGCGCAGTCGCTCAACGCGATGGAGCCGGTGACGACGGTATCGAGCGTGATTGCCGTTTCCGCGCACGGCCTGATCGTGTACGTGATCGGGACGGTATCGGGCGATCCCTTGGCGCCGGGCGCCGCAAATATGATCCTACCACTGTGCGGCCCGGTGTTGAGGCTATCTGGCCGGAGCGTCACGACTGTCGAAGTCGAGTCCTGAGCGGCTAAGGTCCCACCCGAATCGGACAGGGTGACCCAAGTGGCGTTGAGCGTAGCGGCCCACGTCAGCGGCAGGGCACCCTTGTTGTTGATCCGCAGAGAAAAGGTGTCAGGCTGCGCGCTTCCCAGGAACGCCGACGTGTCGCGGAACGCGGACGTGTCGCCGTTCGTGAGGGAGACGACGAGTTCCGCTACCGGCGCGAGGATGTCGAATGCGACAGGTACCCTGACCGTATTGTGGGCCTGGCCTGAGGTGAAGACGATCGTATCGCGGTGCAGGGTCTGCGAGAGCGTGTCGTAGTGCAGCGTCACGACCACGGTGTCCGGCGCCACGCCGGAACTCTTCGACAGGTCCACCCATGCGCTCGTATTGGTTGCCCTCCACGGGAGGGCGGCACCGTCCGCGTTGGTGACGTACAGCGTCCGGGTTCGGGGCGTGGTCGAGCCGGCGTTCGCGGAATCGCCGAGATTCTCGGGACTCACGACGATGCGGTTCGTGATGGACGGCTTGATCAGCTTGTCGAGGCGGCAGGTGGTGAGTGACGTGCCAAGCACCAGGACCAAACAGCCCATCGCCAGGCGTCTGGCGACGGGCCCCGAAGACGGACGGACCCCGGGTGCGGCGGGTGCGGCGCGCATATCTTCCAAGTCTCGACTAATAGGACATTTACGTTACAAGGTCAACAGTTCGCGAGCCGTGCGCCCGGTCACGCTGTCGCGGTGGCGCCACAAGTTTGCCCTGGCCCGGTGCGGCCAGTTAACTTGTGCGGACAACAGATGCAGTCCGTGGTGAGTTGCGGCCTATTGCAGCCACGTTAAACAAGTCGCTAAAAAGCCGGGACCCCGGCGTCCGTATTGGCGACGGGCCCATTTTTTTTGACGATGACCGATCGAACGCACCGCCTCACCCAGCTTCACGCCGCGCTCGCACAGCGCATCCTCGTCCTCGACGGCGCCATGGGGACGATGATCCAGTCCTACGCCCTGGACGAGAAGGACTTCCGCGGCGAGCGGTTGCGCGCGCACCCCAAGGACCTGCGCGGCAACAACGACCTCCTGTCGCTTACCCGCCCCGACGTCATCGCGGAGATCCACCGCGCCTACCTCGAGGCCGGCGCCGACCTGCTCGAGACGAACACGTTCAACGCCCAAGTGATTTCGCAGAGCGACTACGGGACGGAACACCTCGTATACGAGCTCAACGTCGCCGCGGCGCAGCTCGCCCGCCGGGCCGCGGACGAGCAGACGGCGCGGACGCCCGAGCGGCCGCGCTTCGTGGTCGGCATCCTCGGCCCGACGAACCGCACCGGGTCGCTCTCCCCGGACGTGAACGATCCCGGGTATCGCAACGCCACGTTCGCGCAGCTCGCCGCCGCCTATCGCACCCAAGCCGAAGGCCTCCTGGAGGGCGGGGCGGACCTGCTCATGGTCGAGACGGTGTTCGACACGCTGAACTGCAAGGCCGCGCTGTTCGCCGTGCGGGGCCTCCTGGACGAGCGCGGGCTCGACGTTCCGCTCATGGTGTCGGGGACGATCACGGACGCGAGCGGGCGGACGCTATCGGGCCAGACGGTGGAGGCGTTCTGGAACTCCGTCCGGCACGCCGACCTCTTCACGATCGGGTTGAACTGCGCGCTGGGGGCGGCGCAGCTGCGGCCGTACGTGGAAGAGCTGTCGCGTCTCGCGAACATCCCCGTCAGCTGCCACCCCAATGCGGGGCTGCCGAACGCGTTCGGGGGCTACGACCAGACGGCGGCCGAGATGGCGGCGTTGGTCGGCGAGTTCGCCCGATCGGGCTTCGTGAACATCGTCGGCGGCTGTTGCGGCACGACGCCGGCGCACATTCGCGCGCTGGCCGAGGCGGTGACAGGCCTGCCGCCCCGCGTGCCGGCGGAGGTCGCGCCCATTTGCCGGCTATCGGGACTCGAGCCTCTCAACATCCAGCCCGACACGCTGTTCGTGAACATCGGCGAGCGCACCAACGTCACCGGATCGGCGCGGTTCGCCGGCCTCATCAAGGCGGGCAATTACGAGGCCGGGCTCGAGGTCGCGCGCCACCAGGTCGAGAATGGCGCCCAGATCATCGACGTGAACATGGACGAGGGGATGCTCGACGCCTCGGCCGCGATGGAGCGGTTCCTTCGGCTGGTCGCCGCAGAGCCGGACATCGCGAAGGTGCCGGTGATGGTGGACTCCTCCCGCTGGGACGCGCTCCTAGTCGGGCTCCAGAATCTCCAGGGGAAGGGCATCGTCAACTCCATCAGCCTAAAGGAGGGCGAAGCGGAGTTCCTCGCCCGGGCGCGGCTCGTCCGCCGCTACGGCGCGGCGGTCGTGGTGATGGCGTTCGACGAGCAGGGCCAGGCCGATACGGCCGACCGCAAAGTGGCCATCTGTTCGCGGGCGTACAAACTCCTGACCGAGCAGGCGGGGTTTCCGCCCGAAGACATCATCTTCGACCCCAACATCTTCGCGGTAGCGACGGGGATCGAGGAGCACAACACGTACGCGATTGCCTACCTCGACGCCGTACGTCGCATCAAGGCGACGCTGCCGCGGGCCCTCGTGAGCGGGGGCGTGAGCAATCTGTCGTTCGCGTTCCGCGGCAGCGCTCACGTGCGGGAGGCGATGCATTCGGCGTTCCTGTTCCACGCGATCTCGGCGGGCATGGACATGGGCATCGTCAACTCCGCCCAGCTCGCCGTATACGAGGACGTGCCGGCCGACGTGCTCGTCCTGGTGGAGGACGTGCTGTTCAACCGGCGCCCCGACGCGACGGAGCGGCTGACGGCGCTCGCCGAGCAGCACCGCGAGAGCACCGTCGCGACCCGGGCCGATGCGGCGTGGCGGGCGTTGCCCGTGACCGAGCGGCTGCGGCACGCGCTGGTGGAGGGCATTCTCGACCACGTCGAGGCGGACGTCGAAGAGGCGCGGCGCAAGGCGGCTCGGCCGATCGACGTGATCGAGGGCCCGCTCATGGAC
>DASXUE010000032.1:0-31944 GCA_036505055.1 Gemmatimonadales bacterium
CTGCGCGGCCAGGCTAACCGCCTCCTCCCAGGTGGCCTCGCGGAACGGCTCGTACCAATCGGCCGGCGTGGCCACGCGGTCGCGGATGTCCTGGTCGAGCCGTTCGAGCAGCGGGAGCTCGCGCACCGACTTGCCGATGGCGCGCGGCGGCGTCCCGGGCTTGGCCTGTTGGCCCTCACCCTCGATGCTGCGCCACGGCCCGCCGCGGCGCTCGGTGCCGGTCGGACCCTTCCACACCCAGCGATCGCCCTCCCTCGTCCAGCCCTTTCTCATCAAGGGCTTCGTGAGTCGATCGCGATGTTGGGGGAAGTCGTAGCCGAACCGGCCCTTCACACAGGTCGACCCCTGGTTGGGGGTGTTCAGCTCGATGTTCGGCGAGGTCACGCGGAGAATCTTCTCGTCGGCGACGTGTAGGTCGACCTGGCAGCCGACGCCGCAGTAGGGGCAGACGGCCCGGACCACCCGATCGGGGTGGCGGATCTGCTCCGGAGCGAACCGCTGGCGCGGCATCACCTCGAAGATCGCGCCGGTGGGGCAGACGCGGACGCATTCGCCGCACCATGTGCACCCCGCCTTGTCGGGATCGCCGTCGGCGCCGACGATGATCTCGGCGTGCTCGCCCCGCCACCCCACGTCGAGCACGCCGACGACCTGGATGTCCTCGCACGCCCGGACGCAGCGCGTGCACAAAATGCAGGTGGACATGTCGTGGCGGATCATCGGATCGCCGGGCCGTTCGTCGCCCGAGCGGAGCGGCAGGTCGCGGGCTTCCACCGGCGTCGGGGTCACGCCGTAGCGCACCACGTAGCTCTCGAACTCGTTGCGCGGCCCCGCACGCCCGCCGTTGCGCAGGTGGTCGGCCGGATAGCGCTCGAGCAGCAGCCGCAGCACGCCCTTCCGATTCTCGACCGCCGCATGGGACTCGGTCGTGACGACCATGCCGTCGGCGATCTTGGTGGCGCAGGCGGGGAGGAGCTTGGGCTGGCCCTCGACCGACACGAGGCAGATACGGCAGTTGCCGACGATCGGGAGCTTCGGATACCAGCAAAGCGCCGGGATGTCGATCCCGGCGGCGCGGGCGGCCTCCAGAACCGTCCGGCCCTTGTCGGCCGTGACGGCGCGGCCATTGATGGTCAGGCGAGGCATGAGCGGAATAGATACGGGGCGCTCAGCCGGTGGCAAGCCTCAGGGCCGGCGGCTGCCGGCCCGTTCTACGTGGGGGTACGACTCGGTACTAGATCTTCGGATCGACGGGCAGGTGCCGGTGGGTGTGGTCCCCGCCTTCCCCTTCGTCGGTGAACCAGCAGTAGGCCCAGATCTTGGCCGGGCTCAGGACGCGCTCGCCGGCTCGGAGGATGATCCCGATGGGTTCGTCGTCGAGGACTAGAGGAAGCGTGGTCATTAAACACCGTTGCACGTTGTAGGACGCTACGTTGTACGTGCAAGGGACCTGCCAGGAGTGCCTTCGTACAACGTACCGTCGTACAACGGGTTACGGGCTGGGGTGGGGCGGCAGTGGTCAGTCAGACACGTTCAGCGCCGTGTCGAGCTGACGCGGCGGCTTGGTCGCGGTGAACCCGCTCCGTTTCGACCGGCGGCTCCGCTGAATCTGCCACCCCTGGTACAGCGCCTGGAGCGCCTCGGGGGCGAGTGGGATCACCTCGCGGGTCGCGGCGGCGGGGAGGACGACGTGCACGCCTCCGGACCGCGTCCGCGCCTGCAGGTCGGCGACGAGGGACGCGCGATCCTTGGCGCGGAGATCGGCGAGACTCCCCGGCTCGATCGCCACCAGGGTGGGGGAGAGGTCGGGAAACCAGCTGCCGAAGTTGATGACGAGCGCTTGAAAGAGGCCTCCTCCCCCGAGCTGCTCCGTCACGGCTCGTCCTTCAGCGGCCTCGACGGCACCGAGGTCCTGATCCACGAGGAATACCTGGACGTCGTGCGCGGCGAGAAACAGAGCCTCGGGCAGGGCGGCCGCCCCGACCACGACGGCGAGGTCGCCCGGCTCGAGACGGGAGGCCCAGAGCGCCACCGGATGAGTGGCGTCGAGGCCCCAGTGGGTCGGCTCGCGCTGTGCTTCCCGCAGCGCCCGGTGCTTCTGGCGCCAGCGCGGGAACGACGGCAGGCGCAGGCGCCGCGCGATGATGCGGTCCACGTGCTCGAGCAGGAGCACCTCGGTGAGCAGGTACTGATCCTGGGCGCTCGCCTGCAGCTCGCGCACCGCTTCATCCCCGATTTCCAGGAGGTCCTCGCGCGGGAGGGTGTTCTTGTACTCCTCGATCCGCTGGAGGATGAACTCCTGGTACTCCTGCTTGAGCGAGCGGGAGGGCCGGCGCGCCGGCGAAGGTCGTTCGGACGGGAGTGAGGTCACGACGGCTCCACGTGCACCGTGACCTCGCTCAGCTCGAGGTCGCGCTTCAGGCGCTCCTCGACCTCGTCGGCGATGGCGTGCGCCGTCGCGACGTTGGCCGCGGGGTCCACGGCGATCGTCACCTCGGCGTAGCGGCCCGCCGTGCCGCCGCCGCGCGAGCGGATCCCGTACGCGCTCTTCACGCCGCGCACTGCTTGGGCGGCCTGCCGGATGGTGCGGGCGGGGATGGCGCGTTCGTCCACCAGCACCGGAACCGTGCGCGCGAAGATTTTGTAAGCGACGCGCACGATCAGTAGCGCGACGACGATGGCGACGACGGGGTCCACCCACACATAGCCCTGGCGCGCGAACAGGACACCGATCAACACGCCAATCGTGATGAACACGTCGGTCCGCGTGTGCGCCGCGTCGGCGATCAGCAGCTCGCTGCCGAGCTCGTTCCCGCGCCGGTTCTCGTACCAGGCGACGAACACGTTCACGCCGAGCGTCGCGACGAGCACGCCCAGGCCCACGTCCGTCATCGTGATCTGGTGGCCGCCTCCGGTGAGCTTCTGGATCGCGCTGCGCATCAGCTCGAAGCAGGTGATCGAGAGAAACACGATCACGGCGAGGGCCCCCAGCGTCTCGAACTTGCCGTGGCCGTAGGGGTGGTCCTCGTCGGGGGCCTGTGCGGCGACGCGGATCACGACGAGGCCCAGCACGTTGTAGATCGAGTCCACGGAGGAATGCAGCGCGTCGCCCAGCACGGCGAGGGACCCCGAGACGAGACCGACGGCGAGCTTGGCCCCGACCACGGCGAGGTTCGCAAACAAGAGGCCGAGCAGCACTCGGCGGACGGCGGTGACGCTGTCCCGAGTGTCGGACGAGGGGCGCAAGCTCGCGGGCGACATGGGTGCAAGCTTGTGAGGGGGGCGGATTTAGTCAAATTGGCTTGACAATTATTAGATAGTTGTCTAAATATCTATCCATGCATGACTCGCTGTTTCGGGCGCTCGCCGACCCGACCCGCCGCCGGATTCTGGAGCTGCTCGCCGAGCGCGATCGCACGGCTGGAGAGATCGCCGGGGAGTTTCCGGTGGCCTTCGCGTCGGTGTCGCATCACCTGGGCGTGCTCAAGGCGGCCGGCCTCGTGGCGGCGGAGCGGGAGGGCCAGTTCATCCGCTACCGTCTCAACACCACGGTCTTTCAAGAAGTCATGCGGTACTTCATGGCCCGGTTCTCGGGCGGAGGAGGGAACGATGCGTAGCCGCCGGTACGGTCTCTGGGTTGCGGCGTTGGCCGTCGTCGTCTCAGTGTGGGCTTACGGCCGCCTTCCGGACACTGTCGCGACGCATTGGGACCTGCGCGGGCAGCCCGACGGCTACTCGTCCCGTCTCTGGGCCGTCACCGTGATGCCCGTGCTCGTGCTGCTGCTCACGGGACTCTTCCGCCTCTTCCCGAAGGTCGACCCCAAGGGGGCGAACTACGACAAGTTCCTAGACACGTACTGGCTGATCGCGAACGCCGTGCTGACCCTCGTCGGCCTCGGGCACGTGCTGATCGTGGCGAACGGGATGGGCTACTCGGTGCAGGTCGATCGGTTGCTCCCCGTCGGGCTGGGGCTGCTGCTCGCGTTTCTCGGGAACTACATGACGCGCGTCGAGCCGAACTGGTTCGTGGGCATTCGGACGCCCTGGACCCTGTCCAGCGACGCGGTGTGGCGCAGGACCCACCGGACCGCGGGGTGGCTCTTCGCGTTTGGAGGGCTGATGATCGCCGTCGCTGCGTTTCTGCCGCGGCCGACCTTCTTGCCGCTGACGGCCGCGGTGCTCGTTGTGGCGTCCGCGGTTCCGGTCGTGCAATCGTACGTGCTGTGGAAACGCGAGCGGCAGGGCGGCGCATAGCGCGAGGTTTAAGGATCTGCTGTTCAGTCCAGCGCGCGGAGCAACGCCCCCTTCAAGTAACCCGTTTCGGGGACGTTGAGCAGCTCGGGGTGATCACCCGCCGCGCCGGGTAGCGACAGGATCTCGAGGCGGCGTCCGGCGTCGCGCGCGGCATCCGCCAGCATCGCCCCGAAAACCTCGCGGCTGACATGGTAGGAGCACGAGCAGGTGAAGAGCACGCCCTGCGGTGCCAGCATCTTCATGGCCCGCAGGTTGATCTCCTTGTACCCCGCGACGGCACGGGGCAGGGTCGTTTTGCTCTTCGCGAACGCCGGCGGATCGACGACAATCGTGTCGAACCGCTCTTCCCGCCGCTCCAGCTCGCGAACCAGGTCGAAGGCGTTTGCCTCCCGCCACGCGATGTTCCGGAGCCCGTTGAGCGCGGCGTTTTGCGCCCCGCGGGCCAGCGCCTCGGCGCTCTGATCCACCGCGATCACCTCGCCCGCCTGCCGAGCGAGGTGGAGCGCGAACGAGCCATGATAGGTGAACAGATCGAGCGCCCGGCCCCCCGGGCGGGTGTGCCGAGCCACCAGCGCGCGATTCTCCCGTTGATCGAGGAACGCGCCGGTTTTTTGCCCCGCCCACGGAGCGGCGAGGTACCGCACGCCGTCCTCTTCGATCTCGACCGTCTCCGGCACTGCGCCGTGAGCCAGAACGACCTCGAGCGGTAGCCCCTCGTGGCGCCGGACGCCGGCGTCGTTCCGCAGCAGGATGCCCTCGGGCGAGGGAGCGAGCCCGGCGCAGATCCCGGCGATCACGTCTTCCCGGGCGCGCTCGAGCCCCGCGGATAGGAGCTGCGCCACCACCCACGGCCCGTACTTGTCCACGATCAGCGAAGGGAGACCGTCGCCCTCGGCGTGGACCACGCGCCATGCGGTGGCGCCGATCCCCGCCCGCCGTCCCGCAGCGGCAGCGATCCGATCGCCCCACCAGGCCGCGTCGATCGGTCCCGCGCCCCGGGTCAACAGTCGCAACCGAATCTGCGACGTGGGGGAGTACAGCGCCTGACCCAGGGGCCGGCCCCGGCGGTCGGTGACCGGCACGATTCCCGGCTCCCGAGGGGAGGGTTCTTCCGCCACGTCGGCCTTGTAGATCCAGGGGTGCCCCTGCTTCCAGCGCTCGGCGCCCTTCGCGGTGACGACTGCTTTCATCGATCCGGCCGCAGCGTCGCCGCCTCGCGGAGATACATATGTTTCAGCTCACGCGGCGCCTTGGCCGTGTAAAAGTGGAGCAGGACGCGGATGCAGCGGGGCAGACCGCCCGGGGGTGGGACGGCGACCTCCGTCGCGCCGAGAAGCGGGACACTCGTCCATCCGAGCGCGCGCGCGGCTCGAGCGGGGTAGTCGGCGTTCAAGTCGGGGGACGACGTGAAGATCGCGCTCTCCACGTCTTCGGGCGCGAAGCCGTTGGCTTCCTGGAGGGCCCGCAGCAGCTCCTCGGTTGCTTGGAGGATCGCGTCGCTCGTGTTCGCGGTCGCGGTGGTCGCACCGCGCAGCCCGCGCAGGATCTTACCCATGGCCCTCGCCGATCAGTTGCGTCTGATGGTGCTCACCGATCCCCGGGTGCTCAAGGGGCGCGATCCGGTGGCGGTGTGCCGCGCCGCGGTCCAGGGCGGCGCGTCGATGATACAGGTGCGCTGGAAAGATGGCGCCGCCGCCGACCTGCTCCAACTGACCCAGGCGCTCGTGAACGCGCTTCCCGCGCCCGTGTTGGTGAACGACCGGGTGGACGTCGCGTTGGCCGCTGGCGCCGCCGGCGCGCACCTCGGTCAGGGGGATCCTCCCGTTGACGCCCTGCGGCCCCACGTCCCGCCCGGCTTCCTGCTCGGCGTCTCCGTCGGGAGCGTCGCGGAGGCCGAGCGCGTCCGCGCCTGGCCGGCCGACTATTGGAGCGTCGGGCCGTGCTTCCCCACCGCCAACAAGCCCGACGCCGGGCCGCCCCTCGGGGCGGAGGGCTTCGCGGCGCTCGCGCGGCTCGCGCCCGACGGCGTCCCGGTGATCGGCGTCGGCGGGATCACGGCGGCCAACGTCGTGGCCATCGTGCGCGCCGGCGCGGCGGGGGTGGCTGTGATCGGCGCCGTGCTGGCCTCGCCGGACCCCGAGCGGGCGGCGCGCGCGCTCATCGCCGCCTTTCCCGGGCCCGCCTGATCGCCGCGAGGTGGTCGGCGTAGGTCGCCGAAAACACGTGCTTCCCGTCGGGCTGTGCCACGAAGTAGAGGTAGCCGATCGGCGCCGGCGCCAGCGCCGCTAGGATGCTCGAGTCGCTCGGTTGGCTGATGGGTCCCGGCGGCAGGCCCGGGTGCAGGTAGGTGTTGTAGGGTGAGCGGATCTGCAGGTTCTTTTCCCACACGCGCCGCAGGCGACGCTTGTAGGCGTAGTTGATCGTCGGGTCGGCTTGCAGCGGCATGCCGCGCTTCAGCCGGTTGTGATACACGGCGGACACGTAGGGCCGGTCCGGCCCGTACCGCACCTCCGCTTCGATGATCGACGCCAGCGTGATCAGCTCGTGCCGGGTCATGCCGAGGGGTGCGAGCTGCGCATCCCACTCGGGCTGCCACCGCGCGATGAACTCGTGCGTCATGATGCGCACGAGGTCGCGCGCGCGAACGCCGACGGGAACGAAGTAGGTCGTCGGGTAGAGGTAGCCCTCGACGCCCGCCGGGTTCTCGCGGATGCCCAGCTCGCGCTGAAACGAGGTGTCGCGGACCGCGGCGGCGAAGGAATCGCGCGGGACACCGAGCCAGGCGCGGGCACGCTCGGCGACCTCGAAGCCCATCATCCCCTCGAGCACGGTGAACCGCACCTCCATGCCGCGCCCCGCCTTGAGGGCGGTGACGACCTCGCTCCACCCGGCGACCCTGCGGAAGGCGTAGGTGCCGCTCTTCAATCCAGCGGGGAGGCCGCGCGCGCGCGCGTACAAGCGGAACCACCCCGGATGGCCGATCACGCCGTGCGCGGTGAGCGAGTCGACGGCCTGCTCGAATGTCGAGCCGCGGGGGATGACGACCCTCACCTGAGGGGGGGGCCGGTCGTCGCCGGGGGAGCGGCACGCCACAACGGCGAGCAGAAGCAGCGCGGCTCTCACGTCGTCCCGCCGCGCCGGGCGTCCAGGTAATGCTGCAGGAGCAGCGCGGCCGCGAGTGCATCGACGTCCTCCTTGCGGCCGCGCGTCGAGCCGCCCATCTCGCGTACCGCGGCCAGCACGCGCGCCGTCGTCATGCGCTCATCCCAGAGCGTGACGGGCAGGGCGGCCCGCCGGCCGATGTCGTCGGCGAGGGCCCGCGCCGCGCGCGCGGCTTCGCCTTCGCCGCCCGCCTCGTCGAGGGGCAGGCCCACGACGACGCCGACCACCTGCCGCTCGGCGACGTGTTTCAGCAGCTGGGCCATGGGGAATCGCTTGCCGGGGCGGCGGGTGAGGGTGGCGAGAGGCTGTGCGAGGGTTTGCGATTCATCGGACAGGGCGAGGCCGATGCGGCGCTCGCCCCAGTCCACGGCCAGCAGGCGGCCGGCCGTCACCCCTGCGCCATCGTCTGGAAGAACTCGACGTTGGTCTTGGTGCGCTTCAGCCGCTCGAGCAGAAACTCGATCGCCTCGACGGGCGGCATGTCCGCGAGGAAGTTGCGCAGCAGGTACACCTTGTTCAGCTCCTCCTTGTTGAGGAGCAGCTCTTCCTTGCGGGTGCTCGAGCGCTGCACGTCGATCGCCGGGAACGTGCGCCGCTCGGCGATGCGGCGGTCGAGGATCACTTCCGAGTTGCCCGTGCCCTTGAACTCCTCGAAGATCACCTCATCCATCCGGGATCCGGTATCAATCAGCGCGGTCGCCAGGATGGTGAGCGAGCCGCCGCCCTCGATGTTGCGCGCGGCGCCGAAGAAGCGCTTCGGCTTCTGGAGCGCGTTGGCGTCCACACCGCCCGACAGGATCTTGCCCGAGTGGGGGACGACCACGTTGTGGGCGCGGCCCAGACGGGTGATCGAATCCAGCAGAATGACCACGTCTTTGCCGTGCTCCACGAGCCGTTTGGCCTTCTCGATCACCATGTCGGCGACCTGGACGTGGCGGTCGGCGGGCTCGTCGAATGTCGAGGAGATCACCTCCACGTTGGTGCCCTTGACGTTCTCCTCCATGTCCGTCACCTCTTCGGGCCGCTCGTCGATGAGCAACACGATGAGGTAGATCTCGGGATGGTTCTCGATGATGGAGTTGGCGAGCTTCTGCATGAGGATCGTCTTGCCCGCCTTGGGCGGTGAGACGATCAGGCCGCGTTGCCCTTTGCCGATGGGGCTCAGGATGTCCATCACGCGCATCGACAGGTCGCCGTCGGCGCGCTCGAGCCGGATGCGCTCTTCGGGGTAGCGGGGGCGCAGGTTGTCGAAGGCCACGCGGTGCTTGGCCTTCTCCGGCTCCTCGCCGTTGACGACTTCGACCTTGAGGAGCGCGAGGTAGCGCTCGCCTTCTTTGGGGGGCCGGACCTGCCCCATGATCGTGTCGCCGGTGCGCAGGTCGAACCGCTTGATCTGGCTCGGGGACACGTAGATGTCGTCGGGACCGTACAGGTAGTTCCAGTCGGGGCTGCGGAGGAAGCCATACCCTTCCGGAAGGATCTCCAGGACGCCTTCGCCCCGGAGCACCGTGTCGGAGTCGAGCAGCGACTGCTCGATGCGGAAGATGAGATCCTGCTTGCGGAGGCCCGAGTAGTTGGTGATGTTCAGGCTCTCGGCCATCGCGTGTAGTTCCGCGACGGACTTTCGCTTCAATTCGGCGATATCCACGTGTGCTTCAGCTCCGTTTGCCCTGCGGCGGGGAAACCCCGGGATATGGGGGAGTGGCCTAGTTGAAAGTGGAATCTTGGGAATGTGGCGGCGTGCGAACGAAACATAGTAGGCCGCTCGCCATCCCGCGTCAAGAGCGCTCGTGAACCTGTTTCGGTTTCTGCTGGCGTGGCGGACGATCCCCCTCCGGGACCGCGAAGTCGTTGACGCGCTTGTAGATCCGGCGCACGCCAGCCCCTCCCCGGAGCTCGAGGACGCGCTCCGGACCTGGCCCGGGACGCATTACTGGTCCGACGAGCCGGACGGCCGCCACATCGTGTTCACGCGTCCCAACGGCCCCCGCCCCCGGGAGTCGTGGACGATGCACGCCGTGCTCTTCGCCGTCACGTTGTTCTCGACCACTGCGGCGGGCGCGATGCTCGCGGGCGCGCTTCCCGCGGATCCGGGCATCGTCATGAGCCCCGCCGCCTGGAATCTCGGCTTCTTTCGCGCCTGGTCCGCCGGACTCAGCTTCTCGCTCCCCCTGCTCGCCATCCTGCTCTGCCACGAGCTGGGGCACTACATCACGGCGCGACGCTACCAGCTCGACGTCTCGCCGCCCTATTTCGTCCCGGCGCCGCCCCCGTGGCTGCCGATCGGAACGCTCGGCGCATTCATCCGTCTCCGCACGATCATGACCGACCGCCGTCAGCTGATCGACGTCGGTGCGGCCGGCCCGATCGCCGGGTTTGTCGTCGCCGTGCCGTTGCTGTGGATCGGCCTGGCGCACAGCCACGCGATGTCCATGGAGGGCGCGCGCGGCGCGCAGGTGGCGTTGGGGAGTGGGTTCGCCGTGCCGCTCGGGGACTCGTTGCTCACGCTCCTGATGCGGCGCCTCGCTGGGGGCGCACCCGCGGTGATGCTGCATCCGACGGCGTTTGCCGCCTGGTTCGGCGTGTTCGTCACCAACGTGAATCTGCTGCCGATTGCGCAGCTCGACGGCGGGCACGTGCTCTACGCCGCGCTCCCGCGGTGGCAGGAGCGCATCGCCCGCGTGTTCTGGGTGTTCATCATGCTGCTCGGCTGGTTCTGGGAGGGGTGGTGGGTCTTCGGGATCTTCGTGCTCGTCCTCTCTCGCGGCCGGCTGGGCCACCCGCCGGTGCTCGACGCGTATCGCCCCCTCCCCCCGTCGCGACGGCGGCTCGCGTGGGGGAGCCTGCTGCTGTTCGCCGCCACATTCGCCCCCGTTCCGTTCCGATTATAGGAGTCGGGAGCCAGGAGCCTGGATCAGGAGTCGTCGGCCCCGACTCCCGCCTCCCGACTTCCGGCTCCTCAAGTATTGCATAAGTGCCCGCCGTGTATAATGTTCGTTCAAACCAGCCACAGGCTCGGCATGCCTGCACAACCGGCTCGCTCAAACGCAGCGCTCTCCCAGGAAGCGGTCGTTCACGACCTCCCCCCGATTCGTTTCGACGGTCAAACCGTAGACATTCGCCTCTCCCTGCGCCGCACCGGGGACGGGATCTGGCGGGGCCGGGTCCTGTTCGGCGCCGAGGGGACTGAAGGGGAGCGCGCGACCGCGGAAATCTTCTGCGCCACCTCCGAGCAGGATCTGTGGGAGTCGGTGCGGGACCTCCGCGACCATCACCTGCGCGACCTGTACCGCTCGCTCCTTTGATGGCTGACGCGGGTGCGCGGATCGCGAAGCTGCGCCACGATATCGCCAATCCGCTGTCGGCGATTCTGGCGGAAACGCAGCTGCTGCTCCTCGCGCCCGAGAAATTCGACGAGGAGACCCTCTCCAGCTTGAAACAAATCGAGGACCTGGCGCGGCAGATGCGTCAGATGCTCCAAGCGGTCGAGTGAGCCGGCGGCACCGGCCGCGGTACTGCCCGCCCACGGCGTGGTGGCGCCCGGCGCGCCTCGCCGCCGCGCTGCGCCGCCGGCTGTGGCACCAACCACGCTCCCCCCGCCGCTTTCCTCTATAACCTGGGCCCTGTGACGAGGGTCATAGCGGCCACGGTCGCCGGGCGGTAACCGTTCAACCCTTGCGCCGTCATAGTCGCCGGGCATCTTTCCACCCCCCTCAAGGTAGGGTCGGAGCCTCTTTGGTCGATCTTCGGTATCTGCTCCTCGCGGTGGGCTGCCTCGGCGCCGCATGCGCCGGGGGACGAGGGGGGGCAGGGGGGGGGGCTCGGCCCACTGCCGTCGCTCCAGCCGACGTCCCCGCGCTCCGGGCCCAGGCCGCTCAACATCCCAGCGACGCCCAGATCCGCTTCCGCCTCGCGGCCGCGCTGGTGGCCGCCGGGCGCTGCGACACGGGCGTCGTGGTGGCGCGCGCGGGCCAAACGCTGGCGCCCGCTGTCGCGGCGGCCCCGCTCATCATCGGTGCGTGCCAGGAGAAGGATGGCCGCCCCGATCTCGCGTTCTCGACCTACACCGATTTCGCGGCACAGCACCCCAAGGCCCGCGGCGTCGCGGCGGTGCGCGGCAAGGCGTTGCTGGCGCTGCGCGCCCAAGCCGAGCAGACCGCGCGACTGGCGCTGGCGCGCGAATCCACTCTCACCGCGCTCCCCCCCGAGGCGTCGACGCTCGCCGTCCTGCCGCTCACGATCGCCGGCGATTCGAGCTTCCGGCCGCTGTCGCGCGGGCTCGCGGAGCTGCTCACGACCGATCTGGCGCTGGTGCGGTCGCTGCGGCTGCTCGAGCGCGTGCAGATCGGCGCGCTGCTCGACGAGCTGAAATTGGGGCAGACCCAGCGCGCCGATGCGAGTACGGCGGCGCGCGTGGGCCGGTTGCTCCGCGCCGAGCGGATGGTGCAGGGGGTCGCGAGGATCACGGCCGACGGTCCGGTCAATCTGTCGGCGTCGGTGGTGCGGGGGGACGGCACGGTGCGCTCCGGGGCGCAGGCGAATGGGACCTTCCGGCAGCTGCTCGACCTCGAGAAGCAGCTCGTCTTCGGCCTCGCGTCGCAGCTCGGCATCCTCCTGACGGAGGCGGAGCGGCAGCGCATCCTGCAGCAGGGCCCCAAGAACCTCGCGGCCTTCCTCGCGTACAGCGAGGGGTTGGAGGCGCTCGATCGCGGTGACTACCAGGCGGCTGCCCGGGCGTTCGGCGCGGCGGCGCAGGCGGATCCGAGTTTCCAGGCGGCGCAGGACCAGCAGCAAGCCGCCCAAGCGGCGCCGACCGTAGAGGGAGGCGACATCGCGTCGGTGTTGCAGGAGGCGCAGGAGCCGCCGCCGCCGCCGCCCTCGGCCCCACCCATCACCTCCGCGTCGGAAGGTGTGCTTGGGGCCGGCACTGCCGATCTGAACCCGACGATCGCCGACCAGCTTGGTGCGACCACGGGGGGCGCGACGACGGAGCAGAAAACGACGACGCAGAGCCAGGGCATCAACGGCCTGACTGGGGTTTCGGTCACGATCCGCATCATCTTCAAGCGGCCGACGCTCTGATGCGCATCAGGGCCCTACTCTTGCTCGTCTGCGTGTCCGGCCCCCGCGCCATCGGGGCGCAGGTAGTGCCGGCGACCGTGGCGCGCACGGGCGTCTTCTTCGAGAGCTACAGCTTCGGCACGGGGCTCGCGTTCAATCGCCTCAGCGAGATGACGGTCCCGATTACGGTCACCCACCACTTCGGTAGCCGGGTGACCGTGGACGTCGGCACGGCGTTCGCCAGCGCGTCGGTGAGCCACACCGGTGGAGCGACGCTGGATCACTCGGGATTCGTCGACACCGACATCCGCGCGACGGTCGCGGTCGTGCCCGGGCGGCTGCTCTTCAACGTGGTCGGCACGCTTCCCACCGGCGCCACCGCGGTGCCCGATACGACGATCCCCCTCTTCGGCGCCACGGCGACCGACCTGCTCGGGTTCACGACGCCGACCTTTGGGTCAGGGGGCGGCGTCTCGGCGGGATTCGCCTCGGCGTTCAAGCTCGGTCAGCGCTGGGCCGCGGGCACGGGCGCCAGTTATCGCTACGGCGCAAGCTACACGCCGGTCGAGAACGGCACGGATCTGGTCCCCGGCGGCGAAGTGCGCGTGCGCGTCGGTGTCGAGGGGCCGTTTGGCGGCGGCAAATACTTCCGCGGCGCCTTCGTCTACACGACCACGGGCGCCAACGATCTGGGCAACGGGAAGCGCAGCCTCATCGGCGACCGCGCGCTCCTGTACGCGGCGATGAGCGCGCCACTCGGTCGCGGCAGCCTGTCGCTGTACGGCTGGGAAATGCGCCGCTTCGACGTGGGGACCACCGACACGCTGGTCGTGCCCGTCCCCCGAGGAAACGTCCTCGCCCTGGGCGTTCGCTACGAGCACGCGCTGTCGCCCAAGACCACACTCGTGCCCCTGCTCGAGGTCCGCCACGAGCTGACCGGGACGGATTCGACCACGTCGCTCACGCTGCTCGGATATCTGCTCCGGACCGGTACGGACTTCCGCTACCGCTTGTCGGAGCGTGCCCTCCTCGTGGTCCAGGCCCAGGTGGCGTTTGGCCGTCTGCACGACGAGGATCAGGATGTGTCGCTGGTCGGCCCGCGGCTCGGCGCCTTCATCGAGTGGAGTCGGTAACGGACTGACGGGCACCGTCGTCGTGACTCCGTAGCGCTCAGGCCACATCTAGACAGTACTTCCGGGGTATCTCATCGTTTGGTGACCCCTTCCCCGGAGTGCCGTCATGAAGCGTTTCGGTCTGTCGTTGCTCATCGCGTTGGCGTTGATCGACTGCGGCGGTGGTGATGGTGGCGGTCCAACCATGATCACCGCCGTTCTGATTTCAGGGGACTCGACCGTGGCGCTCGCGGGCACGCGCCAGCTCACGGCGACTGCCAGGTCTGGCAGCTCGCCCGTTTCCGCCGGCGTCTCCTTTGATTGGGTCTCGAGCGACACCACGCTCGCTAAGGTGTCCCCTGCGGGGCTCGTGAGCGGGCGCGCGCGCGGGACCGTCACGATCACTGCGTTCGCCGTTCTGAACGCGACGCCGACCGGGGTGAGCGGAACACACGCCGTGCGCGTCCGCATCGGGTCCGTGGTGCTCACCGCGCCCGCCGGCCTCCAGTTCGCGTCGCTGGGCGACACACTGGCGGTGAGCGCCGAGGCGCGAGACGCGGCCAACGCTCCTGTCCCTGCCATCACCTTCGGCTTTCAGTCGCGCAATGCCGGAGCCGTGCAGGCATCGCCGGCGAACGCGACGACCGCTCTCCTGGTGGCGATCAGTAACGGGACGTCGCGCATCGTGGTCACGGGGGACGGCGTCTCCGACTCGGTGACGGCCACGGTGCAGCAGGTGGCGGTTTCCCTCAGCATCACCCCGGACACGGCGACGTTCGACCGCCTAGGCGCCGCCGTGACGCCGGTCGTCACCGGCGCGGACGCCCGCGGGAACCCCGTGTCGCCGGCGGCGCTCAATTGGACGTCCCAGCTTCCCGCCGTCGCGACGGTCAGCACCACCGGCGCCATCACCTCGACGGGCGGAGGCACGACGCGCGTCATCGCCACCTCCGGCACGCAGGCGGACACGGTGCACGTGGTCGTCCAGCAGGTCGGCGCGCGCGTCAAGCTTCATCCGCTGACGCTCGACACGTCCCGCATCGTGGTGACGGTCGGCTCGATGCGCATGATCGACTCGGTGTTCGACGGGAACGATTCCCTGATCCGGTCACCGACGCCGAGTGTCACGTGGTCGAGTACCGCGGCAGCCGCCACGGTTGACGGTGGAGGAGTCGTGACGGCGTCAGGGAGCACGGGGATCACGTTTATCAAAGCAGTGAGCGGGACGGGTCGGGACAGCGCGTTGATTCAGGTGGTCTCGTCACCCACGACGCTGAACGGCGCCGTGCAGCCGATTTTCACGGTGAGTTGTGCCGGTTGCCACTTCGCGGGCGGGCAGGCCAACATGAACCTCACGTCCGGGGCCGCGTTCTCGAACATCGTGAACACCCCCGCGGGCGAGTCGGCGCTGGACCGGGCAGAGCCGTTTGTTCCCGATTCGTCATACTTGGTGCACAAGATCCAGGGCACCCACCTGCAGCCGCCGGCCAACGGCTCCGGCGCGCGCATGCCGTTCGAGTGTACTGGCGCGAGCTGCCTGACGAAGGGTCAGATCAACATCATCCGGAACTGGATCTTGCAGGGGGCGCAGAACAACTGAAGGAGCACGGAGCAGGGAGCACGGAGCCGCGACGATCACCCCATCGTACTGCTCCGTGCTTCCTGCTCTTTCAGGTACCGTCGCCCGCTCGCCAAATAAAGCCCCAAGAGCACGACCGTCGCCGCGCTCACGCCGTATTTCAGCAGCCGCGGCGCATCGCTCGCCGAGAGCAGACCCTCGATCGTGCCGGCGATCGCGAGGAGCGTGACCACTGCTCCCACCATCCGTGCCGCGACCCTGCCTTCGACCACGAGCGCATCGGCGCGGGTCAGGTCCCCGGGCGCCACCATCGCCTTCGCGAGCCGGAACCCCGCCCCCGCGGAGATGAAAATCGCCGTCAGCTCGAGCACGCCGTGTCCCGCGACGAAGGTGGTGAGGTAGTCGAGCGCGTCGTAATTGCGAAATAGTCCGAGGACGAGGCCGATCAGCAGCCCGTTGCTGAACAGCACCCAGCCCGTGAGGACGCCGGCCGTCAGGCCGCCGGCGAACGCGAGGAAGGACACGAGCACATTGTTGCTGATGATCCAGGCCGCCATGACGGGCCGGTCCTCGCCTTCCGCTTGGGCGTATCCCGCGCCCTCCGCCTCCCGGGCCTTGGCCTGCTCCGCGCGGCCGATAAGGCCCGCGGGAAAGATCTCCTCGGCCAGCGCCGGCCGGTCGCGAATGAGCGTGTACCCGGCGACGCCAGGCACGGCGAACATAAGGAAGGCCACGGCCACGAACGCCCACGATTGCACGACGGCCGCGGGAAAGTCGCGCAGCAGGTAACGAGCGATCGGCGTCCGCTCGCGCCCCCGCGCCCGGTACAGGGCGTTGTGGCCGGCGCTCACCACGCGCTCCAAGTACTCGATCACGCGCGGGTCCACACCGTAGGTGCGCGCGCGGGCTAAGTCCGCGGCAACCTCGCGGTAGCGCGCGGCGAAGCCCGGGATCTCGCCGGGCGCCAGGGCCCCCACCCCCGAGCGCTCCATCCGCACGGCCAAGGAGCGGAACGCCTCCCACCCCGCCCGTTTCTTAGCGAGGAACCGCTCGGCGGTGACGGTCGTGCGGCCGGCGGTCCCCGCCTCCGCGCGGGTCGCGAACCGGCTGCGCCGCTTGCGCTGCTCCTCGGCGAACACCTGCACCAGGTACGCCTGGGCGTCGGTGGTGCGGCGGGGAATGCGCTGCTCGAACCGGCGGGCCAGCTCGGTGGTCATGCGCACCTGAACGGTCGTCTCGAGGTCGTTCAACCGTGCCAGGAAGCGGTCGAGCAGACGGAACTCTTCCTCGGACAAGTCGGGAGGACCCGCTTCGAGGACCTCGTCGGGCTCGTCGGTCGTGGGGACGCCGAGGGCCCAATCGGTCGGCCGATCGCGGACCACGATCGTTCCCGCGGCCATGTCGCCCAGCCGCTTGTTGCCCTTCGAGAAGACGATGAGGAAGAAGCCCGGCAGGTACGAGGCGGGAAAGAAGCAATCGACCAACCGGACGAGCGTGCGCACCACGACCGCGGTCGGGGTGACCGGGCGCCCCGTGTCCATCACCACCCGAATGCCGAGCGCCTGCTTCCCGGGCGTCCGGCCGCCGTTCAGCGCCTCGAACAAGGCGAAGTACCCGAGCACCGAGGCGAACCCAAGGAGCACCAGGAACGCCAGCACCCACCCCGACACGGCGCCGCCCTCGGAGTGCCAGACGCCCGCCACTTGCGTGATGATGCCCACGGTCAGCCCGCCGACCCAAAGAATCACGAGGTCGAGGAGCTGGGCGGCCGCCCGCGATCCGACGCCGGCCAGCTCGAGGCGGACCTCGACGTTCTCCGGGGTCTCCACGGTGTGCTGCTGGCGGAGATCGAGCATACGCCTTCATCTTACCGCTTGCCTGCCACCCTCGCACGGGAGCGACCGCCCATGTCGAACATCAGGCCGATGCAGCTGGGAGAGATCCTCGACGGCACATTCAGCATCTATCGCCGGCACTTCGCCCTGTTCATGCGGCTGAGCATGATCGTCGTGTGGCTGCCCACCGCCCTGTGGGTGTACGTGCAGGTCCGGTACAGCGGGCTCCGTGGGATCGATCTCTTTGCCGCGTTCGAGACCCATCCCGTGGTCGTGGTGCTCCTGGGCCTCGGCTTCCTGATCCTGCTCACCGCGGCAAGCCTGCTGCTCAAGGCCGGAACGGTTCGGGTCATCTCCGATTCGTATCTCGGGAACGAGCCGCAGCTCGCTCCCGCCCTGCAGCTGGGCATGGCGAAAATCGTTCCCCTGCTCCTGGTGGCGATCAGCAAGGCGTTGCTCCTGGCCCTGATTTGCGTCGTCGGCAGCCTCGCGCTCGGGCTCGTCGTCTTCGTGGGGCGGTTCGCGGGCGCCGCCGTCGCCGGGCTGCTGGGGCTGGCGGGGGGCTTCGCGCTGCTGTGGTTCTTCGTGTACGTCGCCTGCGGATACGGCATCACGACGCAGACCGTGGTGCTCGAGGACCTGCCCAGCTCGTTCGACGCGTTCGGTCGCTCCTGGGACTTGACGCGCGGTGCGCGGGGCAAGGTGTTCGGCACGGCCGCCGTCACGTGGCTCATTTCGCAGTTCCTGCCGTCCATGGTGATCGCCGCGATCAGCGCGATCATCATGGCGGCGGGGCCGGCGCTGCAGCCGGTCCTCATCGTCCTGGCGTCGCTCATGAGCATCGTGCTCGCGCCGATCCTGCCCTGCGCCATGACGCTGCTGTACTACGACCTGCGCGTGCGCCGCGAGGCGTTCGACCTCCAGGTTCTCGGGCAGCAGCTGGGGATCGGCTGATCGGCGTCGCTTTCCTCCTCGTTCAGGACGTCGCGCCGGATTCACTCCGGCGCGCCCTGCACGACGTCTTCGCGCGGACCGACTACCGCTGGGTGGAGCGCCGCCCGGTGCTGCTCTGGCTCGCCCAGCGGTGGCGCGCGCTGCTCGATTGGCTCAACGGACTGGCCGATGTGCACCCCGCGTGGTTCACGATCCTCCTCGCAGTACTGGTCGTGGTCCTCGTGCTGCTGCTCGTGCATGTCGGCTACGTCGTCTGGCGCATCGTGCGGCCGTCGGTGCGCACGGGTGAGGCGGTGTCGGCGGGGGGGGCGCCCCTCGTGCTCGACGCCCGCGCGCACCTAGCGCGCGCCGCGGAGCTGGCCCGCGCGGGCCGCTACGCCGAGGCCCTGGCACACCGCTTCGTCGCGGTCGTGCTGGAGCTCGAGGCCGCCGGGGCGGCTCGCTTCCACGTCTCCAAAACTCCTGCCGAGTATGTCCGCGAGGCTCGGCTCGACGACGAGGGCCGGGCGACCTTCGCCGGTCTCGTCGGGCAGCTGTACCGCCATCTCTTCGGCGCCGTGCCCTGCGACGAGGCTGAGTACGTGGCGTTCGGTCAGGCGGCGCAGCAGGTCACGCGACATGTCCTACCGGCTTGAGCTGGCGCTGGTCGTATTCGTGGGCGCCGCCCTCGGCGTTGCCGTCTGGGCGGCGCACCGCGGTCCCAAGGCGCCCAGTCTCGACCTGCGCGCATCCACGCTTCTCGCCGGCCCGGACGGCAGCAAAGCGCTCTACGATGTCTTGGTCCGGCTGGGCCGCCGCGTCGCCCGCCGCCGCACGCCGCTGTTCGGGTTCGCCGAGCAGAGCGCGCGTGGCCCCGCGCTCCTGGTGGTGCTCGATCCCCCGATCGACCTCGAGGCCGCGGAGCTCGAGCAGCTGGTGACGTTCGTCAAAGGCGGCGGCGCGGTGCTTGCCGCGGGGCGCGGGGGAGGCGTCACGCGCTGCGCGGGGTGGCGGCTCGAGCCGGAAGGCTTCGCGGACGACAGCGTGTGGGTGCGGCCGCGACCCCCCCGGCCCGGTCTCCGCTTGCCGCGCGCCGCCCGCGTGCTCGCGGCCCGGCAGCCCGGCGAGCGGCTCGAGGGACTCCGCAAACGCCGCCTCGTCGAAGCGGACGACCGCTGCGATACGCTCGTGCCGCACGCCCGCGACACCGTACTCGCCGCACCGAATGGCCAGCCCGTCGTGCTGCGCCTGCGGTACGGCGGCGGGGGGTCGATCACCCTCGCTGCGGACGTCGGGTGGTTTCGCAACCGCGTGTGGCGCGACACCGACGTGCCGTACGTCGTCCTGCCGTTGCTCGCCGGCGATCGCCGCCGTGTGGTGTGGGACGAATACCACCACGGCTTCGGAACCCAGGGCCTGTCGGTCGCCGGCCTCATCTTGGGCTGGCTGCGGGAGTCGCCGGCGGGATGGGCGGCGTTACAGCTCGTGGCGGTGGGGCTCCTCTGGCTCGCGGTGACCGCCGTGCGGTTCGGCCCCGCGCAGTCCGTCATCGAGCGGCGGCGCCGTTCGCCGCTCGAGCACCTCGAGGCGCTGGCCGCGGGGCTCGAGAGCGCGGCGGGCGTGGACACCGCGGTGCAGCTGATGGTCGCGGGGTTGCGCCGCCGGCTGAGCAGAACCGGTACGCGGACGGCCGACAGCGGTCAGCTGTCGGCGTGGCTCGGGAGCCTCGAGCTCGCGCTTCCGAGCGTCCGCGGCCGGCAGAGCGTTCGCGCCCTGCAGCGCGCCATCTCTCATCCCGGCGGTCCCGAGCGCGTGCTGGCGGCCGCCCATGCCGTGGAGGACGTGTGGGAGGAACTACGCCCGCGCACGACGCGCGACGCATCGTAGAGGCCCTGCGCTCGGTCGTGCTGGGGCAGGAAGCGGCGACGCGCGAGGTGCTTGTCTGCCTGCTCGCGCGCGGCCACATTCTGCTCGAAGGCGTGCCCGGGACCGCCAAGACGCTCATGGTGCGGACCCTGGCACTCGCGCTCGACGTGCGCTTCGTCCGCATCCAGTTCACGCCCGACCTGATGCCGGCCGACATCACCGGCATCACCCTGCTGACCGGAGCCCACGAGTTCACGTTCCGGCCCGGACCCGTCTTTGCCGATCTCGTGCTGGCCGACGAGATCAACCGGGCGCCCGCCAAGACCCAGGCGGCGTTGCTCGAGGCGATGCAGGAGCGCACCGTCACGGTGGACGGCAAGAGCCACCCGCTGTCGCCCGTCTTCACCGTCTTCGCCACCCAGAACCCCATCGAGTTCGAGGGGACCTACCCGCTGCCCGAGGCGGAACTGGACCGGTTCATGGCCAAGGTCCTGGTCGGCTATCCGGCCGCGCCCGTGGAGCAGGGGATCCTCACGCGCTACGTCGAGGGCTTCGAGGCCGACCGGCCGGACACCTACGGCGTGCAGCGCGTCATGGATGCGAAGGGCCTCGAGACGCTGCGCCGCGCCGTCGACGCGGTGCGCGTCGAGCCGCAAATCACGGAGTACATCACGGCGATCGTGCGCGCCACGCGGGAGGCCGCCTCGCTCACGCTCGGCGCCAGCCCGCGCGCCGGCGTAGCCTTGCTCAAAGCGGCGCGGGCGGCGGCGCTGCTCGAGGAGCGCGACTTCGTCATCCCCGACGACGTGAAACTCCTCGCGCCCGCGGTGCTGCGGCACCGCGTCAGCGTGGCGCCCGAGCTGGAGCTCGAAGGGGTCACGGCCGACGCCGCGCTCAAGGCGATCCTCGACAAGACCGAAGCCCCCACCGCCTGATGACGCCGCTCCAGCAGATGCTCGTCGCCGCGGCCGCCGCCGGCGGGTTCATCGGCCTGTGGTACGCCCTGGGCGCCTTCGGCGGCGTGCTCTGGACGCCGCGCGGGCTCGCGGTCGCCGCCGCGGTCGCGGCGGTCGGCGCCCTCGGGTACGCGGTGCCTTGGGCGCTCGACGCCATGCTCGTCGCCGACATCGCGCTCGTGGGGCTCGTGTGGCTCGACGCGACCCTCGCCGTGCCGGCGGGCGCCGCGGGTCTGGAGCTGCGGCGCGAGCCGCTCCCCGCTCTTTCCGTGGGACACGCCGGCGAGGTCAGCTACCGGTGGACCAACGCGTCGCGCCGCCGGGCGCGGCTGCGGGTGCGCGAGATCCGTCCCGACCTCCTGGGCGGCCCGCAGCCGCCGCGCGCCGTGAACGTCCCCGCCGGCGGCGCGACGCGCGAGAGTCTCGCCGTCGTCCCGCTGCGCCGCGGGCGCGAGGCCGCCGGCGGCTTCGTGGTCGACAGCATCGGGCCCCTCGGCCTCGGCCGCTGGCGCCACCGCCTGCCGCTGCCCTGGGCGGTGGTCGTCTACCCGCCGCTCGTTTCGATGCGCCTGCGCGCCTCCGTCGCCCAGGCGCTGCGGCGCCGCGAAGCCGGCAGCAAGGCGATCCGCGAGCTGGGCGAAGGGCGGCTGTTCGAGTCGTTGCGCGAGTGGGTGCCCGGAGACGACCTCCGGCACATCGACTGGAAAGCCACGGCCCGGCGCCGCAAGGTCATCACGCGCCAGTACGAGGCGGAGCGCCGCCAACAAGTGCTGCTGATTCTCGACCTCGGGCGCGTGATGACCGCGGATATCGCGGGGGGCGTGCCACGGATCGACTTCGCCGTGCAGGCCGCCCTCGAGCTGGCCTACGCCGCGGTGCAGCACGACGACAACGTGGGCATCATGGCCTTCGCCGACGGCGTCCAGCACTTCGTCGCGCCCGAGCGCGGGCGCCTCGGCGTTCGCCGCGTGCTCGACGTGCTGGCGGTCGTGCAGCCCAAGATGGTCGAGCCCGACTATCCCGGCGCCTTCCGGTACCTCGCCGCGCGGAACCGCAAGCGCGCCCTCACCGTCCTGTTTACCGACGTGATCGATCGGTTCGCGTCCGACGCGCTCGTTGCGAATGTCGCCTCGCTACGGCCCCGCCACCTCCCCCTCGCCGTCACCTTGCGGAACCCGGAGCTCGACGGCGTGGCCGCCGTGCGGGCGGCCGCTCCGCGCGACGCCTTTCGGAAAGCGGCCGCGGAGGAGTTGCTCCGCGCGCGGGACGAGGCACTCGGCCACATGCGGCGCGCGGGGGTGTTAGTGATCGACGTCACCCCGCAGCGCGCGGCGCAGGCGGTGGTGACGAAGTACCTCGACTTGAAGCGGCGCGGCTCGCTCTGACGGTGTAAACCGCTGTCTGGCCCGGAGATGCCGTGTGTAGTATCTTCGGAACCCAAGCTCCCACGGACCCCGTACGTGATGCGGCTATCCAACAGGTCGGCCCCCCTGGCGGTGATCGCCTTGGCCCTCGCGGGCGCCACCTGCGCCTTCCCCGACGACAACAGCGTCCAGGTGTACGTTACGATCGAGTCCCCCACCGGGGTCGTTCTCGACGGCGACGAGATGACCATTCAGGCTCGGGCTTGGCGTCAGGTGGGGAGCGCGCGCGACACCGGGACGGTCGACGACGAGTCGCTCGGGAATGTGGATTTCCTCTGGACGAGCAGCAGTACCACCGTTGCTCGAGTGGAGGAGAACTCCGGGGGATACGCCACCGTACAAGGCGTGAATCCAGGTCTCGCCGACATCACGGCCCGCGTGACGTCGTTCGAAGGCGCGGACGACGCCACGTTCGCGCTGCGTGTGTCAGGCTTCCTCGAGATCGACAGCGTCACGCCGCCGTTCATCAAGTGGGGCGATAAGCTCACGCTGTGGGGTGTGGGCCTGCGGTTCGCGTTCTCGGTGAGCCTTCCCGGCAGCCCCCTGATTCCCGACACACTCACCTACGTCGAGTCGCAGGGTCTGAGCCACATGCAGTTCTGGGTGCCGCAACCGGCTCGCACCGACCGGCTGTTCGTGTTGGGCCCGGGAATCTTCTTCAACACGCCCGACAGCGTCGCGGTGGACACGGTGGACTTGTACGAGCCGAACACCACCACGCCCACGCTCCTGAGTCTGGACGGCCCCGGCCCCTACCCGACGATTCCCAGCGTGCTGTTTTTCAACCCGGCGTTGGCGTACGAGGAGTTGCCGCGGGATACCGCTCAGGGATACGACTGGTATCGATTTAGCCACAGCGACTCATCGCGCGCCATGACGTTCATTCTGAGACCGCAGGGCAACATCGACAGTTCCGGTCTCTTCATCGTGTTTTCCGACTCGATCGTGTTCTCGGGCGGGGCGCACGGGCCCGGCCCGCTCGGCAACACGTGGTTCATTACGACCGAGGGGTTCTACGTCTGTCCGCGCGGCGGCTTCAGCCCAAACATGTTGCGCTCCGACTCGACGATCCTCGCGCTCAAGAGCCAGCCGCGCTACGTCGCGGGAAACAACGGGTTCCACGTCCTCAACTTCTACAGCAAGCGGCTCAACTACGCGATCGTGGCGCTCGACGGCTATCTCACGTCGGACCCAAGGATCCAACCGGACCGCTTCGAGGAGAACGACATCTGTACGGGGGCGGACGATCCTGCGAAACGGATCAACGTCGGTATCGGCGCGCTGGGTCAATTCGTGGACACGCTGAACATCGACAATCCACACGACCTTGACTGGTTGCGGTTCCACGTCAGCCCCGTGTTCGCGAGCGACAGCACCACGATTCGCATACGCAGTCGGCCGTTTGGCCCCAGCTTCGATCGCTCCGACATCGATCTCTACGTGATGGACACTTCCCTCTCCTTCATAGGGTCCGTCTCGGAGGTCGGTTCCCGCGACTCGATGCGGGTCGCCCTCCCGGCCGGGGACTACTATCTCGCGGTGGTGGATTACGTAGGCGAGGCGATGCGGTACTCCCTGTGTATCTCGGTCCGCTCCTCCTGCACGCCGCCTATCCTTCCGGTAGACGCGGTACCTCAGAGTATCGGCCCCGCGCTGACACGGTTCCGCGCGACGGGCCCCGACGCCCGGCGGCCTGATGGACACCCCTTCAGCGTGCCCGCGGCCGCGCTTCGTAGCTCGGCGAGGTCCCTATTCCGGCGTCCCTGATGGAATGCCTCAAGTGCCACACCCCGCTGCCGGATAACAGCAAGTTCTGTTTCGCCTGCGGGGCCGACCAGACGGGAGGGGCCACCGCGTCGACGACGAGCGGCGAGATCGAAAACCTGCAGCGGCGCCTGCAGCGCATCGTCGAGGGCAAGTACACCATCACCCGGATGCTGGGGAAGGGCGGCATGGGCGCGGTGTTCCTAGCGCAGGACCTGGCGCTCGACCGCGAGGTCGCGATCAAGGTCCTCCCCCCCGACATCTCGCAGGACCCGAAGGTGGTCCAGCGCTTCCAGCAGGAAGCGAAGACCGCCGCCAAGCTCGACCACACCAACATCATCCCGATTTACCGCGTCGAGAGCGAGGGCGGCCTCAACTACTTCGTGATGAAGTACATCGCGGGCACCTCCCTGGAGGACGTGCTCGAGCAGAAGCAGGCGCTCAGCTCCGAGTACATCCAACGGGTGCTGTGGGAGGCGGCGTGCGCGTTGGGCCACGCGCACCAGCGCGGCATCGTGCACCGCGACGTCAAGCCGGCGAACATCATGTTCGACCACGATGGCCGCGTGATGCTCACCGACTTCGGCATCTCCAAGGCGCTGCAGGCGGCGAGCGGCTTCACCGGCACGGGAATGATCATCGGCACGCCGCACTACATGGCGCCCGAGCAGGCGAAGGGCCAGCAGGTGGACGGCCGCGCCGATCAGTACTCCATGGGCGTCGTCGGGTATCGCATGATCACCCAACAGCTGCCGTTCAGCGGTGACTCGGTCCACACCATCCTCTATAAGCACATCTTCGAGCAGGCGCCCCGGACCAGCGCCATCCGGCAGGACCTGCCGCCCCACCTCTCCGAGTCCATTTCGCGCGCGCTGGCGAAGGAGCCCGACCAGCGCTACCCGACGATGGAGGACTTCGCCACCGCCGTGTGGCCGGAGCAGCCCGTCACCGCTCCCACAAAAGGAGGGAAGGCCGCCACGACGACGCGGCGGCCGCCGCCGCGGACCAAGGGTCCCGTCACCGCGGACACCCCGACCGAAGTGACGAGTGCGCCGACGACGCCGATCCCACGCGCCGGCATAAAGGTGGGGAGCGCCAAGAAAAAGTCGAGCGTCGGGCTCTACGTCGGCATCGCCGTCGTCGCCGTGGCGGGCGTGGGCGGGTATTTCGCCCTCGCGGGCAACAAGAATGCGGCCTCGCCCTCCGCGTCGAACGCGGCGGTGACCGAAACGACACGCGCCGTGGCCCCTCCCCCTACGCCCGATACCACGCCGCGCGTGGTGCAGACGCCGCCGCGCCGGCAGAGTCCGCCGCCGCGCCGCGACCCGCCGCGCCAGACGACGCCGCCTCCATCGGCCGGGCAGGGCTTCATCACGGTGAACACCGAGCCGCCGAGCACGGTGTTCATCGACGGCCGGGAGGCCGGCTCGACGCCCGTGGTCGAGTTCGGCGTGAGCGTCGGCCGCCACACGATTCGCGTCGAGCGGCCCGGCTTCAAGACGAAAAGCGAGACCGTGGACGTCGCCGCCGACGGCACCGTTCGCAAGCGTTGGATTCTCGAACCGGAAGGATCGGACTAATGCGCCGCTCCGTGTACCTGCTTTTCGCGCTGTCCGCCTCGCCGCTTGCGGCGCAGCAGGTGCAGAACGCCACGCTGCGCCGTGCCCAGGCAGCCTACGACAACCTCGACTACCGTCAGGCCCTCACCCTGGCCCGCGCCGCGCAACGGGAGCGGCTGAACGGCTTCGACCGCGCCCGCGACTACGAGCTGCTCGCGTTCACCTTCAGCGCGATGGACTCGATTCTGCGCGCGGTCGATGCGTTCAAGGAAGTCATCTCGCTCGAGCCGGAGCGCGAGCTCGATCCCAATCGCACGTCCCCCAAGGCGCTCAGCGCCTTCCAGGTCGCCCTCACCCAGGTGCTCGTGGTGCGCGGCCTGCGCGTCGATAGCACGGACTTCGTCGGCGGGCAGGGGCAGGTGGGGATCCGTTACACCGTCACTCAGCCGGCGCGGGTCATCACCCGCGTGCTCGGCGGTGCCGCCGCGGTCAAGATCGACTCCAGCGTCGCGAACGGGCAGGTGAACATCCGCTGGCCCGCCCGGCTGCCGAACGGCGACCCGGTCCCGCCAGGCGCCTACACCGTCGTCGTCGAGGCGACCGTGGGCCAGAACAGCTTCTCGGCCTCGCAGCCGATCCGCGTCACGCACGGCGCCGTGGACACGCTGCCGCACCTGACCAGCGTGCCCGGCTACGATTACTTGCCTGAGACGGAGATCCCGCCCAAGAGCTGGCGGCCGATGGGCATCGCCCTCGTGTCCACCGGGCTTGCGCTGGCGGGGACCTCGGCGCTGAACCGCAGCGACTTGGGGTCGGCGTCGTTCCGCGAGGCGGGAGTCGTCGGCGGGGGCCTCATGCTGGCAGGCTTCATCGTGACGCTGCGCAAGCCGGCGCCGCAGGCGGCGCGCGGCAACATCCTGTACAACCGGCTGCTCCGCGAGCAGTTGGCGCGGCGCAATGCGGAGATTGCGCAGGACAACGTCCGGCGGCGGCAGCAAGTGGCGCTGCGCGTCGTATCTGTGCCGCGCACGGCAGGTGGCCGATGAGCGCCGTCGGTAGGGCGGCGGCGGTGTTGCTGCTGGCCGCCGGTCTGCCCGGCGGCGTCACCGCCCAGCGGATCGTCGTGGGGCCCCAGGTGGTTTTCGGCGACTACCGCGAAGCCTCATCCGACCTGCACTTCCGGGGAGGCGGCGTGGGCGTGGCAGCGTCGTTCACGCTGAAAAAGCTCGGCGTTGACGTTGCGTTCTCCAGCATTGAGTACAAGCCCACGGACGACGCCACCGGCACCTTGCAGACGTTCAAGGCCAAGCAGTTCGACGCGCGGCTGCGCTACTACATCGCCGGCCCCATCAGCGCCGAGCTGGGTGTGACGAATCGGAAGGCGGACCCCGAATTCGACGCACAGTCGGTCGGGGCCGTGCGCGGCGGCGTGCGGGCGTCGTACCTGCTCGGTCCCGGCGTGCGTATGGGTGTGCGCGCGGGCATGCTGTTCGGCGCGAAGTTCTCGGGAGGCGGGACGGCGCGTCCCATCGGCGCCATGGAGCTGGGACTCGGCGTGACGGTGGACGGGATGAAGGGCCGCATGCGGCTCACGGGAGACTACGAGCTGCAGCGCCTGGCGCGGACCACGGGCAGTGGTGCCGGTGAGGTCGATGTCCCCATTCAGCAGACGCTGGCGCGCGTGGGGGTGGCGGTCGCGTTCTAAGGGAAGGGTGGTGGCTCGTGCGGTTCGCAGCCCTCGCATTACTGCTCGTCGCCTGCGGTGAAATCGGCCGGCCCACTCAACCGGGCACGCAGCTCGGAACGACCGCGGCACCGGTTTCCACGATCACCGGTCTGGACCTCGGTACGTTGGGCGGCGACTTCAGCCAAGCCGTCGCCATCAACCATGAGGGGCAGATCGTCGGGTTCAGCTCGACCTCGGGATCGGGCTGCGGCGGTGCGTCCGCCTGCCACGCCTTCCTCTGGCAGGACGGCGTGATGACCGACCTCGGCACACTGGGCGGCTCGTTCAGCCAGCCGGTGGACATCAACGACGCCGGCCAGATCGCCGGCAACAGCACCCTCCCCTCGGGGTCCTCGTGTCCCCACCCGGCCGTGATCGACCCGGGGTGCCGCGCGTTCTTCTGGGACGGCGCCATGCACGATCTCGGGACTCTGGGCGGCGATTTCAGCGAGGCCACAGCCATCAATCCGTCAGGCCAGGTGGCCGGATTCAGCCTCACGGCCTCGGGGGAGACGCACGCGTTCTTCTGGGACGGCGTGACGATGCACGACATCGGGACCCTCGGCGGCACCTCGAGCGTGCCCCGCGCGATCAACGCGACCGGCCACATTGCCGGCGTCAGCACGACGTCGTCGGGGGACTCGCACGCCTTCTTCTGGGACGGCACCACGATGCACGATCTCGGGACGCTGGGCGGCCCCTTCAGCTCCGCCCTCGCCCTGAATTCGCGCGGCGACGTCGTGGGCTTCAGCAGCCTGGACAACACTCCCGGGGGGCCGGCGCACGCGTTTCTCTGGGACGGCACCACCATGCACGATCTGGGCACGCTGGGTGGCGAGCAGAGCGACGCCCTCGCGATCAATCCGCGCGGCGACGTCGTCGGCTTCGCCAACACCCTCCCGGGCGGCATCGGCGATCCGCACCCGGCGCTGTGGGACCGTCTGGCAATCGTCGATCTCGGCACCCTGGGCGGTGTGGACGGGCAGGCCAACGCCGTCAACGAGTCCGGTCAGGTGGCAGGGCAGGCGGGGGTGGGCGAGTTCGGCAGCTGCACGGCACCGGGTGGGTGTCACGCCTTTTTCTGGGACGGCGTGATTCACGACCTCGGCACGCTGGGCGGCCCGTACAGCGCCGCCGTCGCGCTCAACACGCGCGGCGAAGTGGTCGGGTGGGGCAAGATCAACGACGCAGGCGACATCCACGCGGCGTTGTGGACGGTGAAGCCCTAAGCAACTACGGAGGGGAAACGAGGGGCGTCAGGTCCAGCGTCACGAGGGCCAGGGGGTCGACGAGGACGGCGCCGTAGCGGGCGAGCCAATGCAGGTGAGGGCCGGTGACGCGCCCCGACGATCCCACCCGGCCGATCAGCTGGCCTCGTTCGACGGTGTCGCCTGCCGCTACGAGCGCCCGATCGAGGTGCATGTAGGCCGTCAGTAGTCCCGCGCCGTGGTCCACGTACACCGTCCGTCCCGCGTAGAACAATTCCTCGACGAACGCCACGACGCCGCGGTTCGCCGCGCGCACCGGCGCGCCGCGCGTGCCCGCGAAGTCCACGCCCAAATGCCGGCTTTCCACCACGTCGTTGAACTCCCGCGCCAGACCGAAGCTGCTCCGCACGCGCGACGTGCGCGGGCGCCTGAACGGCGCCGACCAAAGACGCGGGCGGGCGTGCGATCCCTGGAAGGTGGCGCGGACCAGGTCGCGCTCCCGCTCGAGGCGGGCGGCGAGTGCCGAATCGGGGGGGCGGGTGAATTGCGGGGCGGTGCGCAGCTCTTCGCGCGCCGTACGCCGTTTGGCGACCGGGACGGGGAGTGTGTCCTCGACGCTGTCGATCGTGACGAGCAGTGGGACTGTGTCGGGCGCGTCGATGGGGATGCCGGCGAGCGCGGCGAATCGGCCGTCTGCGGCCGCCTCGAAGTGCAGCGGCTCGCCCGCGAGCGTGCCTTGGACGGGCGTCGCCGAGACGAGCAGGATGAGGGAGCCCTGGCGCGGCGGATTGGGCCGCCACTGGATGTGCGGCGCCTGCGGGCGCGTCCAGGCGCCGCTCAGCGCGAGCGGGAGGGCGACGGCGAGCCAGGGGGTCACTTGACGCATGTGGTTCCCGTACCCGTGGAAGGGCGGGGGGTTCGTTGAAGGGGGGATGCGCCAGCCGCGATTCGAACGCGGGACCTTCGGCTCCGGAGGCAACCACGGCCCGCGACCACCAACGCTGGCCGTTGTCGTTTCAGGCACTTACGCGCGTCGCGCGTCGGCCAGCGCCAGCCAGCGACGGCCCCGTTGTTACCACCGTTGTTACCGTGGGTCGCTTCTCCGTCGCTGTCTTGGAGCAGCGACCCCCTGTACGTGCATCAGAGGATCGCCTGACTTGCCGGGTATGATCCTGTGATGGGAATGCCCGCCAACGCCTCACAGGGGAGCGTCGCATGAAGACGCTGAGGCTACAACGAGACGCCGATGGGTTTTTCCTCTGGCATCCTGATTACGCGCCGTGGATCGTCGGACGTCGCTCGCGTGAAGCGAACCCAAACGATCGCGCCTTCTTCGATCCGAACGCGGGCGACATCGTGTGGTCTAGTCGCGATGGAATGAAGGACTACGAGATGGAGGAGCTCGCGGCTCGCCACCTTGCTGGTGAGCTCGTGGAGATGCCCCAGTTTGAGAGCGAGCGGGAGGTTGAGGACTGGTTCCTCAAGCGCGGGTTCAAGGTCGAATGGATCTGAGCGGCATAGAACCGGCAAGGAAAAGCGCTTCCGAGGGCTCGCCGACGGGGCTAGGGCATAGTGGTGAGGGACGTACGCTTTACCTACCCCGTAGGTACAGGACCATCGAGAGGTCCTCCGGCGGCCTGGACGCGGCTCTCGCCCTGGCCCTAAGCTCGGCCGCGTCGGAGATGACTCGACGCACGCAGAAGCGACCTACGTACTCCCAGGCATTGGTATCCGCCTTCACGAAGCACGGTATGAAGTCATGCTGCGTCGCGAAGACTCGCGCCCAGCGCTCGATCTTAGGACCGCGGCCGGGCAGGATGACGTCGGGAGCGTCGGGGTTGAGGTCGGGCCTGAAGCAGCCGCATACGACGCGCCCGTCCCGGTGCGGGAGGTAGCTCGAGAGGTCGCCGCCGAGAGCCTGACGGATCTCCCCCCGAGTGTAGGTCTGCCCGAAGGCAAAGTCCCTCGACACCTAGGAACGATGGGGCTGAACACTCTGCCCCGCAAACCACTCGGAACCCGGCTTGAGACGTGATCACGCGGCGCAACAACGCCCCGGACTTGAGCCGCGCAGCAGATCCAGAGCGCCTACGACTGTCCCTTCAGCTGGCGCCGGATTTCGTTCTTGATTGACTCTGGCAGGGATTCCGCGTCCCGACCCTCGGGTACGTAGACGGACACACCCTCCGGGTTCAGCACGTGGCGATGATAGTAGTCCTTCGAGGCAAGGTACTTCACGGGCTCCGCGGGCTGCTTTTCGGGCATCGTTCCGGGCCAGGAGATGAGCTTGTGACCGACCATGTGCGCGGGCAACTGCTGCGGAGGGCTGCCGTCCGCCGGGACGATCCAGCCACGCTGCTCCCCCCACGACCGCTTCCTCCGGGTCATCACAGCCTCCAATCCTAAGGTCCATGCGCGCGCCGTCACTGCGGGCGAACGCGCCGGCCCGCCTTCCTTGCGGCCTATGGGGTGCGAAAATGGAGCGGGTCTCTGAGGTTCTGCAACTCCCGGTAATAGTAGAGGGGCGTCGGCCGCGTGTGCTTGAACCTCAGCTGCTTGAGAAACTCGACTTCCTCCGCGGTCGCGGTGCCGCTGAGGGAAGGATCCTGGAGGAATTCCTGGAGCCCCGGCTCTTCGCTGACGGGTTGTTCGGCTTCCCGCTCGACAAACTCGAATCGCTTCGCCTCCCCTGGGACGACGCTGTGGTTTAGGACAATCTCCAGACCGAACGTCGCGAGGTCGATGTTCCAGGATTCAATCAGCGGATCCAAGAACGAGACGCAGTTCTCAGCGGACACGTGGAAGATGTCCGTATCGAGGAACTCGAGCACGATGACCCGCATCTCCTCATAGCTGCGGCCGCTGAGCTGGGCCACCATGCGGAGCCAGTAGTCATTGTCGAGTTCGTCTTTCGCCACGCGCTTGACCACGTCCAGCAGCGTCTGGGTGACGAGGCGTTCGAGCTCGCCGAAAGCCTGCTTTTCAAAGATGACGCGGACGTGTGTTTCCGTCTCACGATTGCACTTGCGCAGGATCAGCTCACGAAATTCGTGATACAGGGGTACGGGTGCCTCCCCCAATTCGCGCTTCAATTCTTCCTTGCGCTGGAGGTCCGCCAGCTTCGCCAGCTCCCCGCTCGGGAGCTTCAAGAACTTGTCGATCCGGCCATAGATGTCCGTGCGGCTCGGCGCGGGGGGCGCCTTCTTTCGAGTCAGTAATTGCGATATGTAGGAGTCGGTCACGCGGGCGGCGCGGGCGAGATCACGCTGCTCCAACCCCAATTCCTCGAGCCGGTGACGGATCACAAATGGGACATCCACGGGATTCCTCCTGGGGCCGACTTACTCATTAACCGTTATAGGTTAATCATTTGGAGCAGAACTGGCAAGTCAGACTGGTTCACTTGACAAGTCAAGTACACCAATATAGGCTCACAGGACTGGACCTGCCGCTGGTTAACCGAAATTCTCCTTCAGGTGGAGGCGGAGCATCATGGCTACGCGGA
>DASXUE010000033.1:0-18566 GCA_036505055.1 Gemmatimonadales bacterium
GCCTCGCGCGCCGGCGGGAGATCCTCGAGCAGGAGCAGCATCGCCGGATCGGTCGACATGACGGGGATCGGCCGCCCCTCGCCGTCGAGTGAGACGGCGAGGAATCGCAGCGTGTCCGCCGGGAAGCCGCTGCCCGCGAGCACGCTGTCCCAGTGCGCCCGCTCCGCGGCGGGGAGCGAGGCGACCTTCGCGCGGACCCGCGTTGCCACTTCCGCGGGGGCGAGCGCCACCTCGAAGCGCTCGATGGCGCCTCCCCACGTGTCGATAGCGCCGTCCAGCGTGGCGGAGTCGGGCAGCCCCGCAGTAGAATCGAGCCACGGGCGCATCACCGCGATCGCCCGCAGTGCCGCCGGGACCCAGACGGCGTTCACGTCGAAGGCGAAGCGGCCGCCCGCGTAGCCGACGCGCGAGTCGCGCCAGCTCCCGGGGTGCCACCAGCCGTCCGGGTCGCGCTGGAATCCCACCAGGTTCGTCGCCACGGGTGCGCGCGCGTACGGCGCCGCCCGGCGCCAGACATGGGCGAGGTTCCGCGCCAGCAGGCGGCCATAGGCCGTCACGAAGTGGTGTTTCCGCTCGGCGGGCACGGCCGCGTTCGCGAAGTAGCGCGCCGCGACCACGGGGAGCTGGAAGTCGTCGTCTACCATGAAGTAGTTCTCGCGCACCGTTTGCGGATGGGCGAGCGCGCGGAGGCTACCTGTGTGGTTGTACTCGGCGACGTTCTCGCGGATCGCCTGCCCCCCCACCGCTTCCTCGTGGCTCACGTCGCCCGCGGGCCCGAGCTTCTTCAGCGCCGCCGCGATCACGTACTCCGGCATCGTATCGGACCAGACCGGCTCCATGAGCAGGGCGGTCATCAGCATGTCGCGGCCGAAGTAGGTCGCGAACGTCGGTAGCCCCGCCATCAGCTTCTCGCGCGAGCTGAGCAGCTCGAAGCCGCGGATCTCGCGCTCGAGGCGCGCATCCGATGCTCGCGCCGCGGCAAAGCGGCGGAAGGCGTCGTTGAAAATCTGTTCGCGGGTGAGCGGCGTGAGGGCCGGGCCGTCGGTCGAGATCTCGATGTCGAGCTCGATCGATCCTTGGACGCGCCGCCGGATCGTGACGGTATCGCGCCCGGCAGTCACGCTTGCTTGGCGCGGGTCGCCCCGCAGGATCAGGGTGAGGTGGTTCCTGCCGTCGAAGCTCGGCTGGGTGACGCGCACCAGCCAGGTCGTGGCGGTCTGCTCGACCGTGATGCGCGGCGCGAGCCGCGCCCGCAGCGTCGCGACGTTCGGGGCGCCGAGGGCCGCGAGGGCGATGCGCCGCTGGCGGCTTTCGGGCGGGAGCCGCGCGAGGTTTGCGATGAGTGTGTTGAACTCGGTGGGAACGTAGGAGCCGGCGTACTGGAAATCCCGCTCGACGCGCATCGAGCCGAGGAGGAAATGGGTGAGGTGGAGCGCCCGGCCGCCGGGAGCCGTCAGCGAGTAGCGTAGCCAGCGCCGACCGCCCTGACCGCCCGTCGCACCAACCGTCGCTTCCCTTGCAGCGAATGCGACCGCGGCCCCTCCGACCGCCCCTTCTCCGACCGCCGTGAACCCGATGCTCTCATTCAGCGCGTCGGCCCAGAGGTGCACGACGCGTCCGTGTTTGCGGTCGAGGTAGATCTGGACGGTGTTGCCGCGCGCGTCGCGGTAGACGCGCGTGGTGTAGCCCTCGTAGGCCGCCGAGTCGTCGAGGCCCGGCTGCGGGAACTCGACGACCGGCGGCTGTTGCGCGAGGAGCGCAACGGCGAGGAGCAGCGACAAGCTTAGAAGTCGTACCTCAGCGACACCATCAAGCGGCGCGGGAGGATCGGGCGCGCGAGGAAGCGTGTGCCGGACGCCCCCGTGAGCCGTGGATTCCCTTCCTCGAGCCCCTTCGACTGGAATGCATTCAAGAGCGCGAAGTCGGCGCCGATGCCCTGGCCAAGGCGTTTCAACTCCAGGCCGAAGTTGGCGTAGGCATAGGACGGAAGCTCGTTGCGGGGAACCTGGTTGAAGTCGCCCGCGAAGCGCTTTCCGACATAATGGAAGTCCCCAACCAGCGTCGCCAGCCCCACGCTGTAGCGCCCTGCCAGGTTGCCGATGAGCCGCGGTACCCCGCTGCCCTCGACGCCCCCCAGCGTATCGACGTAGGCTTTCAAGACGGTCGCGTTGCCGATGACGGACAGGCCCTCAGTCGGTGCAGCGGAGAGCTCCAGCTCGGCCCCAATGGAATAGCTGCCCGGGCGTGGCCGCACGCGCCACGTGATCCGGCCGGTGAGCGTGTCGGTGACGGCGCCCTGCTCGACGATGTTCCGGAGATCCGTATAGAACCCGTTCACCGTCAGACCCCACCGGCGCGACGCGTACTTGACGCCACCCTCGAAGGACTTCGTCTTGCGCGGCTCGTACAACTCGACCTGCGCCTGCGCGGACGCGAACAGAAAATCGTCGAGCGCCGGCATCTTGTACGCCCGGGAGCCCAGGACGTAGACCGACATCTCGGGGTTGACCGAATAGTTCAGACCTACCGAACCCGCCCAATCGCCCATCGTGCGGTTCAAGTGGCGGAAGGATCCCGTGCCCCACGGCTCCTGATCGTACGGGGTGTTTGGATCGCCATCCAGGTCCGTCGTGGCCGTGTTCTCGGACGTCTGCACGAAGTTGTTCCACTCGTAGCGGAAACCCACGTCGCTACGGAGTTGCTCGGAGAGCCGCAGCTCCGCCCCGGCCACGCCGGAGAATATCGTCGTCTGGCCCGATCCGTTGGCATAGTTGGACAGGTATTGGCGGAACCCGTCCTTCGTCACGTTGATCGTATCCGGTCCGCTGAACACCTCCAGGTCCACGAAGCGCGGGTTGTCGCGCACGTCGGTCAGGATATCGGTGAAAAACCAGCGGTTCCCCTGCGTGTAGTTCGCGAAGTACAAACCGCCCGAGTAGGTGTTTCGCCCAGATGTCTTTCGGATCGAGAGCTGGTTCTGGAACGCCGTGAGCGGCTTCTCCACGTGCCACTCACCGCTCGGCGCGAGCAAGTCGTTAGCAGTGTTGAAGACCTCGGGGTCGCCGAACGGGTCCGTATGGTTGGTGTAGGTCAGTCGGTACGTCGCGATGGTCGAGTCCACGATGCCGAGGCGCGCCAGTCGCTTGACCTCGCCGACCGCGAACGTGTCAGAGGGCACGAGGTCGAACGGTAAGATCGCATTCCAACCCTGGTCGTTTTGCATCAGCTGCGCCGTATTCTGAACCCTCCATCCGCCTTGGAAATCGAACGCCAGATCCGCCGTGAGCCACGACGCCTTGGTGCGAAGCCCGTCGTCGAGCGGCAGATCGAGCTGCTCGCCCGTCGGCAGCGGGACGCTGATGTGCAGGCCTTCGTTGGTGTTCATCGAGCCGTAGTCGGAGAAGCCGGCCACGTACTGCGGGTCGCCAGGGTTCTGGAACGGCAGCGGCAGGATGAACTGGTTGCGGTCGTCGATCATCTTGGTCGAGATCCGCAGATACCCGTTGTCGAGCGTGCGGGTCACGCTGCCCTTGAACTGGCCCCCGCGGATCCCCGGAAAGCCGGGATCGCGCACCCCGTGATCGTACCGGTAGAAGCCGCCGATGTTGAAGTGCCAGCCTTCACCGAGCGGGCCGTTGACGTTGAAGTCGTAGCGAGCCAGACCTTCGGTCGCGGCGCTCGCCTTCATCGTCCCCGCCATGGTGGATCCGCCGCTCTTGTTTATGAAATTGATGATCGCGCCCGGGGTGTTGGATCCGAAGAGCGCCGACGACCCTCCCCGCACCACCTCCACCCGCTCGAGGTTCTCGTCGGGGCGGAACAGGTTGTCGGCGTTCATGAAGTAGGTGTGCATCGTGGGAAAGACGGGCAGGCCATCTTCCATGAACATCACGTATTCGACGCCTAGGATTCCGCGCATCGCGATATTCTGATTCACTTCGCCGCCCGAGCTCTCGACGCGGGTAAACCCGGGGACGTAGCGCAGCATCTCCGTCGTGCTGCGCGGGGAGGACTGCGTGATCTCCTGCGGGGACAGCGTCGTGATGGCGACGCTCGCGTCGAGCTTGACGCGCGGCGTCTGCGTGCCGGTGACGACGACGGCGTCGAGATCGAGGGGATCACTGGCGAGCGCGAAATCCTGGGACGCGCGCTGGCCCGCCGCAATCTGCACCGCGGCGCTCTGCGTGCGATACCCGATCAGCCGCACCTGGAGCGTGGCCGAGCCGGCGGGCGCGCCCTCGAGCACATACGTCCCATTCGCGGCGCTTCGGGCCGCCAACCCGGCGCGCCCGACGATCGAAACCTCGGCGCCCGCGAGGGCGAGGCCGCGCTCGTCGGCGACCCGGCCCGCGACGGAACCGGTGGCCGCGCCTTCCTGCGCGGCGACGACTGGTACGGCTGTTATGAAGAGAGCAAATACAGGAAGACGAGCGAGCGGAGACATGGGCGCGATCTCACGGATTAGGGATGGAGATGACGGAACTTTCCGCGGATGCGCACGTCAAGAAGGTTTGGTGTTGCGGGAGCGCTACGTCTGATGGATGTCTGCACGCGGTACGGACGCGCGGGGACGGGGCGCGCATTGCGCCGACTCCCGCAATTCCCCACACCGCACTCCACACGTAGTTTTGCGCTCCATGTCCAATCTCCTGGCAGCCATCGCCGGCGTCACCAACGCTTCCGAGCCCCTGCCCGGCCTCGTGACGGGCGGCCAACCCACCGGCGCCCACATCACGGCGCTCAAAGCCGCTGGGTGCGAGGTGGTGGTCGACAACCGCGATCCGATGGAGCCGCGGCCGTTCGACGAACCAGCCACGGTGCGCGCGGCGGGAATGGAGTACGTCAACGTTCCGATTGTGCACGGCGCCGCGACGACCGACACCATGCGCCGGATGCACGAGGTCGTGCGAGGGCTAAAGGCGCGGAAGGCCCTTTTTCACTGCTCGAGCGGGAACCGGACGGCGGCGGCGCTGATACCGTCCCTGATGCTGGATCAGGGAATGGACGAGCAGGCGGCGGTGGAGACGGCGATCCGGATCGGGATGAGGAGCGCCGAGTTAATGGAACTGGCGCTGGAGTATGTCAGGACGAGGAAAGGCTAAGGTTTCGGCTCTTCTCTGCCCCCTGCATATCTATGCCAGTACATCCGCATTTCGCTGATCTTCCCATCCTTCGTCTCACAAAAGATCGCCCCCCTCGCATCCACCTGCTCTCCCGTCCGGCGGCGGCGGAACGTGCAGCGGAACTCCGTGGCGAACCACGGTCCCGCGGAGTAAATCTCTCCGGAGTGAAACGCGATCTCGGCCTGATGCACCTGGAGGTCCTTCCAGTAGGCCCGGATCGCGGCGAGCCCGCGATCGGGAGGGCTGAAGGGCGTCTCGATGAACACGGCATCGTCGGTGAACACGGAGCACACGGCCTCGGCGTCCCCCCGCTGCCACCCCTGTCCGAACGTATCGACCAGCGCGCGGTACGTGTCGCTCATGCGCGACAATATACCAAATCCAAACGCCCGTCCGCGGCGTATAACTCTTCGCTACTGCACACGCAGTTGGATCCTCACGTCAGGAGGTACCCGATGCTGAAGCAGATCCTCGCGCCGGCGGCCCTGCTCGCGTTCTGCGCGCTGCCGCTCGCGGCCCAACAGCAGAAGCCGGCGGCGGCCGGCGGCAACGAGATGTCGATCACCGGTCAGGTGGTCGACGTCAATTGTTTCGTCTCGATGGGCGCGTCCGGCGCATCCCACAAGGCGTGCGCGCAAGCATGCGCCAAGGCCGGTGTCGCGCTCGCCATCCTCGGGTCTGACGGCACGCTCTATATGCCCGTCAGCTCCAAGCCCGCCGACCCGCAGAATGCGCGGCTGGAGCCGTTCGCCGAAGCCAAGGTGAAGGTGACGGGGACGCATCGCCTCGCGAGCGGCCTGCACACGATCGAGATCAAGACGATCGAAGCCGCCAGCTGATGCACCCCACGCTGGGGGCGGGGGGGAGGGCCGCGGTTGTCGTCGCTGCCCTCGCCGCCTGCCGTCCCGCCCCCGGCGGTTTCACCCTCCTGTTCCTGGGCCGCTCCCCTGCGGCCCGCATAGGCTCCCTCTCCTGGGCTCCGGACGCCGAGCACAGCCGGTTGGTCGCGTTCGACGGCGCCTTGCGCGTCGCCCGCACGATCGCCAGCCCGCGCCTCGCCACGCCGCTCGCCGTCGCACCCCTCGGCAATCGCCTGCTCGTCACCGAGCGCACCGGCGAAGCGGTCGTCTTCGACACGTCCGGCGCTCCGGTGCGCGAATGGGAGAGCCCGTTCCCGGCATCGCTGTACGCGAGCGATGGCCGCCGCATCGTCGCCGCGCGCTCACCCTACTTCGTGCAGTTCGTCGCCGAAGACGGCGCGCAGCCGCTCCTGCGCGAGCTCGACACCCTGGGCCAGCCGCGAGCCGCGTTGGGGGCGATCCACGTCCCCGACGTCCCCTACTTGGTGCAGCTCGTGAACGCCGGCGCCGTCGCGCTCGCGCCGAATGGCGCGACGTACTTCGCGCCCCTCGTGCGCGACGAGATCCTGCGGCTCGACGCGGGCGGCGGCACCGTCTGGCGCGCCCAGCGCGGCCTGTTCCGCGAGGAGCCCGACCCGCATTTCCTTCCCTCTAAGGGCCGTGAAATCCGGGTGGCGCACGCTCTCGTCAACATCGCCCTGGCGGTGGGCCCCGACGGGCGGCTCTACGTCCTCGGCGGCGCCGACTCGGCGGCGCGCCAGCTCCGTCTCGATGTGCTGGACCCCGCCACGGGACGGATCGTCACCACACGGCTGCTCGACGCCCCCCCCCCCGCTACGGGCGTGGCCGTCGATCGCCGCGGCACGATCCGGATCCTGAACGCCGATTCGCTGCTCGCCCAGACGTCCCCCCCCGCTGCAGGCCGCGGAGCGGAGCGCGAGGCGTTCGAACCTCCGTTCGCGCTCCCCTCCCTGACGGGCGATACCGTGCGGCTGGCCGACTACCGTGGTCGCGTCACCCTCGTGAACTTCTGGGCATCGTGGTGCGACCCGTGCCGCGAGGAGTTCCCGCATATGGCGGCGCTGTACGGGGAGCTCGGCCGCCGCGATTTCGACATCGCGGCGATCTCGGACGACGTGGACGACGGCAAAATGCGCGCGTTTCTGCGGGAGTTCCGGCCGCCCTTCCCGATTCTCGTGGGCGGCGGGCGCATGAAGGGGATCTATCACTACCGCGGGCTTCCTTACTCGGTGCTGCTCGACCGCGACGGGCGCATCATCGAGCGGATCTTCGGATTCGGCGGGGCGGCGGAGTTCCGCCGGCTGCGCGAAACTATTGCAAAGGAGGTGGCTCCGCCCTAGCCTTTAGCCGTGACCCTACCCGCTCCCCGCTCCGTGTCCTTTAGGGCCCCGCTCCCCATCATTATCGATACCGATCCGGGGATCGACGACTGTCTCGCGCTCCAGCTCGCCCTGGCGTCGCCCGAGCTCGACGTCCGGGGGCTGTCGATCTCCTACGGCAATACCGTCGTCGAGAATGCGCACCGCAACGCCGTGGAGATTCTGCGACGGGCAGGCCGCCGCGTCCCGCTCGCCGTCGGCGCGCGCCGCCCGCTCAAGCGGCAGCTCGCGGTTGCCCTCGAGACGCACGGTGCGTCGGGCCTCGGGTACGCCGAGCTGCCGCCCGCCGGCGTCATCCTCGACTTCGTCAAGCCGCTCGACCGCCTGCTCGCCGCGCAATCCGAGCCGGTCACGCTCGTGACCCTCGGCCCGGTGACCGGTCTGGCCCTGGCGCTGCGGGCCGAGCCCGACCTGGTGCGCGCCAAGGTCGCCCGGCACATCGCGATGATCGGGAATCTGGAGGCGCAGGGCAACACGACGCCGTACTCGGAGTTCAACGCCTGGTGCGATCCCGAAGCGCTCCAGATCGTGCTCGCCGCCGAGATCCCCACGGAGCTGGTCGGTCTCGACGTCACGCGCCGCCTGGTGCTGCGCGGCAGCGAGATCGAGCGCCTGGGCCAGACCGATGACGACAACGCCCGCTGGTTGTACGACGCACTGCGGTTCTACCTCGAGTTCCACCGCCGCTACGACAACCTCAACGGGATCGTCGCCAACGACGTGCTGGCGATCGCGCCTCTCATCCAGCCCGAGCTTCTGACCTTCCGCGACCTCCGCATCAAGGTCGACCTCGAGCCCGGCGACAACCGCGGGCGCACCCGCGTGGACCCGGAGGGCGCGCGCGCGCGCGTGGCGACCGACGTGCACCCGCAGCTGGTGCGCGAGCTGTGGTTCGCGCGCGTCCTGCCCTGGCTGGTGGGGGAAGAGGCGGCGGTATGAGCCTGCCGCGGAAAGTGGCCGTCATCGGCGCCGGCGACATCGGCTCGGGATGGGCGGCGCTGTGCGCCTCGGCCGGATGGCCGGTCGCCATGTTCGACATGAACCCGCGGACGACGGAGCGCGCCTTTCACGAAGTGCCGCGCCGGGCGCGGGCGCTCGTCGCCCTGGAGCGCGCGACGCAGGGAATCGTGGAGCGCGGGCTCCTCGAGTTCACCCAGGCCCGCAGCCTGCTCCAGGCGGTGAAGGATGCCGACTGGGTGATCGAGGCGATCAGCGAGGACATCCTCGCCAAGCAGAAGCTGCTCGAGTCGATCGAGCTGGTCGCGAGCCCCGACGCGCTGCTCACGAGCTCGTCCTCCACCCTGACGCCGAGCGACATCTTCGGCCGCTGCCGTCGCCTCGACCGCTGCCTTGTCGCTCACCCGCTCAATCCTCCCGAGCTGATCCCGCTCGTCGAGCTGGTCCCCAGCCCGCGCACGTCACCCGCCGCGCTGGAGCGCGCGCAGGGCTACCTGCGCTCCCTCGGCCGCATGCCGATCCTGGTGCGGAAAGCCGTGCCGGGCTATGTCGTGGGGCGGATCGCGGCGGCGGTCTGGCGGGAGTGCATCGACCTGGTGCTCAACGGCGTGATCGACGTCGCGGACCTCGACCGCGCCGTCTCGCTCGGCCCGGCGCTGGGCTGGGCCGCGGCGGGGCCCCATCTCACCTACCACCTCGCCTCCGGCGACGGCGGAGTGACCGCGTTCCTCCAGCATCTGCTGGCGGCGTTCGAAGGACTGTGGGAGGGGAACCTGGCGAACTGGCGGAAGCTCGAGCCCGAGCAGCAGCGGGCGCTCACACAGGCGATCGAGCGCGCCTACTCCGGTCAGGTCGAGATGCTCCGCGGCGCGCGGGACCGGCGGCTCAGCGCCATTCTCCGGGCGCTCGAGCAAGCTCGCGGGGCGCCATCGTCTTGAAGGGATGCTCGAAGCTCAAATGGGTGGGGGAGGCGCGCCCGGGACGAAGCGACATCATTGCGCCACCAAGAGGCCAGTGCCGTACATCAGCACCAGGCCTGCCGCGACACCCAGTGCGTTCAGGGGCGTCCAGACGACCTGTCCTGTCTCCCGCCCGACGACCTTGTACAGCACCCCCAAAACCTGCAGGATCGCCCCCGCGCCGACCGCCATACACAGGGTGCCGAGGAGGGGTGAGTACGAGACGCCGCCGAGCCATGCGCCGACGATCGTGGGGCCGCCCGCGAGGAGCCCAGCGAGGGCCAGAGTCTTGACGGGCGGGTCGTCCTGCGCCACTGGGGCCACGATGCCGAGCCCTTCGGTGGTGTTGTGGATCATGAAGCCGACGACGAGGAACGCGCCCAGCGAGACGGCGCCCTGCGCGTAAGCCGCGCCGATCGCCAAGCCTTCGCCGAGGTTGTGCAGTCCGATGCCGAGGGCGATGAGGAACGCGAGCCGGAGGCGCGCCGGCGCGCCCTCCTCCCCATTCGCTGCTCCTCCCCCCCCCCCGAATGCCCGCAGCAGGAGCCACGTCCCGAGTGCTGCGACCGCGACGAGCCCCGTCCCTTGGAACGCCCCGCCGACGCGGCCCGCCGTTTCGAGGGCCTCGTGCAGCGCCTCGACAGCGAGGAAGACCAGGAGCCCGCCGGTGAGAGCGAGCGCGAAGTGAATCCACCGTCTGTCCAGCCGCTTGAGGAACGGCAGCCACAGGAGCCCGATCGCGACGGGTAGCACGCCGACGTACAACCCGATCAGCGTGAACGCGAGGAAATACCCAGCGTCGGGCCGGGGCGTCTCGGCGGCTACCACGATCTCGTGGTCGAACGTGATCCCGGTCGACGTGACCAGCTTGATGTGGTGCGGCTCCCCTTCGACCCAATGGTAGGGGATGTCGATCCGCGCGTGTCCGAGCCGGGCCACGGTACGGTCGGGCGTCATCGAGTGAATCCAGAACGCCTCGTCCACCATCACCTGGGCGACGGTGACCGGATCCGGCCCGCCGTTGACGACGTCCAGCGTGATGTGGCCCGGCGTGAGCCGGACGCGGTCGACCGTCAGCTCCTCGACGGGCGGCAGGCCGCGCGCCAGACGCGACAACGTGCCTCCCTTCACTACGATGAGCGAGAGCAGCGCAAGGAGGGCGAGGGGCAGGGCGAACCAGAAAGCCCGGGAGCGGATCATGGAGCCGTGCCCCCACCGGCAATGCGGAACGCGGTGTGCGGAGTGCGGAATGTAAAGGGGGGCTTCGTGGCGCACGACCTCGCCCTGAAACTCCGCATTCCGCATTCCGCATTCCGCACTCGGTGACGCGTCATGCGATCTCCTCTCGTACATCGAAAAGCCCCATCCAACCCAGCTCTGCGAACTCCGACTGGTGCGCGTGGAACATGAACTTCCCAGGCCGGTCGTACGTGAACTCGAGGATGTGCCGCTCGCCCTGACCCATGCTGACCGTGTCGGTGAAGTCGTGCGGCTGGAGCGACGTGCCGGTGCGGAACAGGTTGAAGAAATTGGCGTGGATGTGCAGTGAGTTGAGCTGGTCGAACTCGAGCACGTTGACGAGGTAGATGCGGTTCAGCTCGCCGCGTCTGAGGACGATCGGCTGCGCCTGGTAGGCGAACGGCACCGTATTGACGGCGTACACCTCGTTCTCGCCGTCGAAGTTCACATCGAAGCCGTTCATCACCATGACCATCTCGTGCGCCGGCGGCCGCCCCTGCTTCGGATCGATGATCATCGCGCCGTAGAGGCCCTTCGCGATGTGCCGCTTGATCGGCATCGTGTGGCAGTGGTACAGCTGCAGGCCGAACGGGTGCGCCTCGAATTCGTAGATGAAGGACCCGCCCGGTGCGACCTGTTCGAAGACGCCATCCATGCCGGCGGCGTGGAAGCCGTGGAAGTGAATCGTATGGTCGTGGGCGCCCGCGTTGGAGAAGTGCACGCGAATGAGGTCGCCCTCGGTGCAGCGCAGCGTGGGTCCCGGGACCTGGCCATTGTAGGTCCAAGCCGAGTAGAACAACCCCGGCATGACCTCGATCGTCCGATCGACGCTCGTCAGACGGTACTCGCGCACCGTCTGCCCGTTGGCCCGCTTTGAGACGACGCCGTAGTCGAACTGCGTGAGGAACGCGGTGGGGTCGAGCCCGGCACCGGCCGGCACGCCGCCGGTCATGACGGCGTGGGGATTGACGTGCGCGCCGATGGTCGACGCCTTGGCGACCGATGCCGCCGACGCGACGCCCGCCAATCCGACGAGGGAGCGCTTGAACGCCTCGCGACGCGAGATGCGTTTCACGGCGTCACCGCCCGGCACATCAGCACGCGCGCCAGCTCGTGGCCCACCACGCGGTCGCCCCCGGCCAGGCGTACGATGGTGGGTCCATGGAACGGCTGCCGCTCGAGGACCGTCAGCCGGGTGCCCGGCACCAAGCCCTGCTCCGCGAGATAGCGCAGCCGCTCGGAGTCCTGCGTCCGCACCTCGCGCAGCTCGAGCGCCGCGCCGACGGACGCGTCGGCTAACGCGAGCAGCTCCGCTTCCTCTATCTCTCCTGCCGCCGTCGGGATCGGCTCGCCGTGCGGGTCGTAGCGCGGGTTGCCCAGCGCGCCCGCCATCCGATCGATCAGCTCGTCCGACACGGCGTGCTCGAGCCGCTCCGCTTCGGCGTGTACGCCGTCCCAGTCGTAGCCGAGGTGGTGGGTGAGATAGACCTCCAGCACGCGGTGGCGGCGGATCATCTGGAGCGCGGCGCGCCGGCCCTGCGCCGTCAGCTGCACCCCGCGGTAGGGGACGTGCTCGATCAGTCCCGTTTCCGACAGGCGCTTCATCATCCCGCTCACCGACGGCGGCGCGACCATCAGCATCGCCGCGATGTCGCTCGTCGTGGCGAAACCGCCTTGGTTCGTGAGGTGATAGATCGACTTGAGGTAGTCCTCGACCGACCGGGTGAGCGGCGGAGGGGGCGACGCATCGCGCAGCATAGCATTCATGCCGATTCTCCCTGCCCTGCTGACAGCTAGGCGCCGGCAGCTATCAGATAGCGGCAAAATCAGTTAGGTGGTGCTGACCTGGGTGGGTTAGTCTAAGCTAACTTTGCGATACTGTCAAGCGAAGTTGTGGATTTCGAGAACCTAAACAACCAGCTCCAAAAGGGGGGTCAGAATGCGCTCCGTCAGGCCCCAAATCGTACGATCGCCGAGCACGTACGCGGGGAACGTCCGGCTGGCGCCGCGGTGCTCGAAGGTGACGTCGCGTCGGGCGCCGGGGTCGGCCAGGGCCGCGAACGACACCCAGAAGACGTCCTGCACCTCCGCGCTCAACGTGATGGGGGGCCGGGGGGGCCGCGCCGGCACGGCGAACACGAAGGGACGCACGAAGACGGGGGGCAGCACGGGAGTGCGGGGATACATGTCGTCGAGCACGCCCAGCCGCTCGACGCCGGCGAGATCGACACCGATCTCCTCGCGGGTTTCCCGGATCGCGGTGGCGAGGAGATCCGGGTCCCCGGGCTCCTTGCGCCCCCCGGGAAAGGCGATCTGCCCCGACCACGTGTCGCCCTCGCGCACGGTACGGTGGATGAACAGGGCCTCGAGGCCGTCGTCGCCGTCGCCCAGCAGGACCGCGACGGCCGCCGGGATCATGCCGGGCTCGATCACGACGGGCGTGGCGCGGTAGGCGGCGAGCGCCCGCCGCGCCGCTTCGATTGTAACGCCGGCTATGCCGAGACCTCCTCGCCGCCGTCCACGTTGATGACGTTCCCGGTGATCCAGTCGGCGCCGGGGTGACAGAGCGCGACGATCGCGCCGCCCAGGTCGGCGGTCGTGGTCAGGCGATGGTGGGGATTCCGGAGCGTGGCGATCTCGATGAGCTTTTCGTTGCCGGGGATCTTGCGCAGCGCCGGCGTGTCGGTGACGCCGCCGCGCAGGGCGTTGACGGCGATGCCGTGCGGCGCGAGCTCCAGGGCGAGCTGCCGGCAGTGCGACTCGAGGGCGGCCTTGGCGGCCGAGACGGCGCCGTAGGTCGCGAACACGCGCGTCGAGCCCGACGACGTCATCGCGAAGATGCGCCCGCCCTGTCCCATCAGCCCGTGCTTCACCACGCCCTGCGCCCAGTACACGAGGCTGTGCGCCATCACATCGAGGGTCATGTCGATGTTGGCTTTGTTCAGGACGTCGTCGCCGATGTACGGCTTGAGGGTGCCGAACGCGAGAGAATGGAGCAGGACGGCCACGTTCAGCTTCTGCTTCGCCAGCTCGGCGAGCACCTCATTGCGCTTTTCCTCGTCGGCGGCGTTGACGTTGAAGTACTGCGTCTTGCGGCCGAGCCCCTCGATGTCGCGCCGGATCTCCGCCACGTGCTCCATGCCGGCCTTGCGGTCCAAGTGGACCCCGGCGATATCATAGCCCGCCTTCGCGAGAGCCCGGGCGGCGCCTTCACCGAATCCGCTCGATGCTCCCAGGATGAGGGCCCACTTCGGGGTCGTCGTCTGCGCGTGTGGCAACCGTTCCTCCGGCAATCGGTGCCCGGTATTATAGCCAAGGTTCAATGAACTGGCTTCCGGCCGCTCCCTGGATCCTGGCGTTCCTCGTCATCCTCTATCGGTATGCCACCCGTCGGCCCAACCTGCGGGCGTATCCTCCCGCGGCTGCGGGTCCCCTGGTTTCGGTCATCATCCCCGCGCGCAACGAAGCGCGCAACATCGAACGCTGCGTCCGCTCGATACTCGCAACCACCTACCCGGCACTCGAAGTGATCGTGGTGGACGACCGCTCGACCGACGGCACGGGTGACCTGGTTGCGCGGCTCGAGGACCCGCGTGTTCGCCTGATCCGGGGGACGGAGCTGCCGCCCGGCTGGTTCGGGAAGCAGTGGGCGATGATCCAGGGGTACCGCGTGGCGCGGGGGAAGCTGCTCCTCTTCGCCGACGCCGACACGACGCACCAGCCGCAGCTCATCCCGCGCGCCGTCGCCGCGCTGGAAGCGGAGCACGCCGACCTCTTGTCCGTCGTGCCGCGCCAGGAGGTCGTGACGTTCTGGGAGAAACTGATCCAACCACACGTGTTCCTCGCCCTGCAGGCGCGCGTGGGCGACCTGCGCCGCGTGAACCGCACGCGCACCGAATGGGATGCGATCGCCAACGGCCAGTTCATACTGGTGACGCGCGAATCGTACGAGGCGGCCGGCACGCACGAGGCCGTCAAGAACTCCGTCGCCGACGACGTCATGCTGGCGCAGACCTACGTCCGCTTCGGCAAGGACATCTTCCTCGTGCACGCGCCCGACTACATGAGGACGCGGATGTACGGCTCGCTGCGCGAGATCGTCGAGGGGTGGTCGAAAAACCTCGCCCTCGGCGCGCCGCTCATGGCCCCGCCGATTCGCGTGATCCGCACCCTGCTGCCCTATCTCATGTGGGTGCCGGCTCTGGTCTGGGTCGGTCCGCCGGTCGCGTGGGCGGCGTTCGGCTGGGACTTCGCCGAAGTCGCGACGGTGACGTCGCTCTTCACCTGGATCGTCATCTACGCCGGGGAGCGCGCGCCGCTCCACTACGCGCTGCTCTATCCGCTCGGCGCGATCATGGTGGCGTACATCATGATTCGGTCGGCGTGGCGAGGAGGCCGCAGGGTCGAGTGGCGGGGGAGAGTCTATCGGGGGAGCGGCACTCACCAACAGGGATAGCCGCTCACGGATAGATCCGCTCCCACCTTCGGTCGGTTGACCCGATCGCGGCTCCGAGCGTACCCCCGATCGCCGCGCCGGCCAACGCACCCCAGAGGACGCCCCGCGCCCGCTCGCCGGCGCAACCACTCGATGTTTCGCACATCCCGCTCAGTCCCCACCCGAGGGCGCTCCGGCTGCCACCGGCCGACAGTGATCGTATCGCCCGCCGGGGAGCGGAGCCGAACCTCGACGAGGCCGATCGCCGACCCCTGCAGCCGCACGGTGGTGCCGGGGTGAAAGCGCGCGATGGCGGCGAGACGCGCGGAGTCGGGTGCGGCGATCTGGAGGGCCAGGAGGAGAGTGTGCAGTCCCATGGGGCCCAGATTCGCCGTCCTCCTTCAAGCCGGATTCAAGTCGCCGCCCTCAGAAGTAGAGCGTGGCCGCGAAGGTGATCGACGTGCCCCCGCCGAGCTGCCAGGCGCTCGCCGTCGTCGCGGCCGGCGCCTTGGACGACACCCGGGAATAGGTGAGCGTCGCGCTCCCCGTGGCCCCGATACCCAGGTGGGGGGAGACGAGATAGACCGCTCCGAGATCCACGAACGGCCCGAGCTGCCAGCCATTCGACCTGAAGGTCCCGCCGAACGGAGCCCTACTCAGACTGTGGTTCAGCCCCGCCAGGACGCCGAGCGAATGCAGCACGACCACCTTGTCCGCGACCGGGCGATAGCGGCGACGGCCGAGGCGCATGTCCACCCCGAACTGCGAGACGACCTCGGACACCGTGTCGTTGAGGAACTCCTCACGATGAACTCCGGCGATCCGCAGGTCCATCACCGTGGCGCTGGTCGCGGACCGGAACTTGATGACGCCCAGGCTCGAAAGACTCAGTCCTCCAGTGAACTGCGCGCCCCATTGCCCCTGATGAAAGGGCGACTCCTGCGCGGACAGGGCGACGGGAACGACGAGCAGCAGGAAAGCAGCCAGCCTCGAGAAGGACACGGCGGTCTCCGCGGAAGGGGATTCGAAAAAAGTAACGATCGCTATCCCCGAAGAACCACGTGTTGCGCCAACGCAACGCCGGCCACCACACTCAAACACGCCGAGGCGAGATGCAGCACCGTCGCCCATTTCGCGCCGCGCTCCCCCCCCGACGCGAACCGCACGAGCAGGGTGAGCGTCAGCGAGACCGTCAACATGCCCAGGATCGTTCCGGCGCCGAAGGCGGCGAAGTAGGCGAGCCGGGATGCTGCGTCCGGCGCCGCGGCGACGAGGAACACGGCGATCGCCCCACTCCCCGCCAGCCCGTGCGCGATCCCGAAGCCGAGCGAGCGGCGCGCGTCGGCGCTCGCATGGAGGTGCGCATGGCCGGTGCCGCCAGCATGGCTGTGCAAATGGAGATGGGGATGCTGATCGTGGGCGTGCAGATGCATGTGCCAGCGGCCCCGCGCGTAGCGCCACACCACGGTCACGCCGAGCAGCACGAGCAGTGCTGCGACGGCCAGCTCGGCCGCGGGCCAGAGCCCCGCCGGGAGCCGGACGCCCAGTGCAACGACAAGGAGCACGATCGCGCCCACGGTGGCGGTGTGACCCAGCCCCCAGGCGAGCCCCAGCCGCGCCGCGGCCCACGGGCTTCCCTGGCGGGTCGCCAGGGTCGAGACGGCGGCCAGGTGGTCGGGCTCGAAGGCGTGGCGGAAGCCAAGCACGATTCCCAGCAGGAGGATAGGGGTCATTGGCGCCTTAATTTACTGTGCTACAACCTTCTACAGGAGACGACTATCCAATCCCGTGCATGCCCCGACAGACGCTTGAGGGACCTCTGACGCGAGACGAACCGACGGTCGCTGCGGACGCGGAAGCGGCGGATTCAGCACTCGCGGCGAGCGGGGACGGCAGCGCATTCGAGCGCCTGTACCGCACGCACGTCGCCCGCATCCACAGCCTGGTGCGGCGGATGCTGGACACCGACGAGGCCGACGACCTGACGCAGGACATCTTCGTCCGGGCCTGGCAGAAGCTCTCGACGTTCCGCGGCGAGTCGGCGTTCGGGACGTGGCTGCACCGCTTGGCGGTGAACGTGATTCTGGCCCGCCGCAAGACGGTCCGAATCGAGCGGGGCCGCTACCACGACGCCGAGGGAGCGCTCGACGAGGTGTCGGGCCGGCGCGAGACGCCGGAGATGTCGATGGACTTCGAGGAGGCGCTGACGCGGCTCCCCGACGGAGCGCGGCAGGTGTTCGTGTTGCACGACGTGGCGGGATATCGTCACGAGGAGATCGCGCGCATGCTCGGCGTCGTGCCGGGCACGTCGAAATCGCAGCTGCATCACGCGCGAATGGCGCTGCGGAGGTATTTGGACCGATGAACGACCAATGGACTGACCGGCTGTCGGAGTACCTGGACGGCGAGCTCGCCGGCGGCGAGCGCACCGCCCTCGAGGCTCACGTCGCGACCTGCGCGGAGTGCCGCGCGACGCTCGAGGAGCTGCGGAGGGTCGTGGCGCGGGCGCGAACGCTGGAGGACCGGACCCCCAGGGCGGACCTTTGGCCCGCCATTAACGCACGGCTGACCCCGGGCCGGCGGCCCGGGGTTATCCAACCCTGGCGCCTGTCGCTGAGCGTGCCGCAACTGCTAGCGGCGAGCATTCTGCTCGCCCTGCTCTCGGGCGGCGGCGTGTGGCTGGGGCTGCACCGCCCGCAGCTGGCGCGCGACGCCCAATACACGCTGCGGCCCGGCAGTCCGGCGCGTCCGGTCGTTTGGACCGGCCGCACCGACGCCGCCATCGCCGAGCTGCAGGCGGTGTTGTCGCGCAACGAGACCCGGCTCGATACGGCCACGGTGCGCGTGGTGCGGGAGAACCTGGCCATGATCGACGTCGCCATCGCGCAGGCACGCGCCGCGCTCGCGGCGGACCCCGGCGACGCCTACTTGAATCTCCATCTGGCCGACACGATGCGGCGCAAGCTGGAGCTGCTGCGGCGGGTCAACGCGATCGCCGTGGCGCGGTCATAGAGAGGATACACCAACATGTTGACGATACTCGCCGCCGCCGTACTGGCCTCGCTCCCCCTCCAGGGGCAGACCGACACGACCTTCGCCGTGCCGGCCGGAGCGAGCCTGTCGGTCAATAACTTCGGCGGGGCGATCGTCGTCCACGGCTGGACGCAGAATCGCGTGAAGGTGCACGCCGAGCACGGCAGCCGCGGCCGCATCGAAGTATCGCTGGTGGGCAGCACGCTGTCGGTCAAGGCGGGGAGCCGCATGGGCGCGCCCTCGGTGGTGGACTTCGACATCACCGTTCCCCAGGACATGGCCCTGACGCTGGGCGGGACGTACACGGAGATCCAGGTGGACGGCGTGCGAGGGGCGATCAGCGCCGAGACCGTGGATGGCTCGATCGAGGTCCGGGGGGGCAGCGGGATCGTTACGCTCCACTCGATCCAGGGGTCGGTGACACTTGCCGACGCCACGGGCCGTATCGAAGTGAACTCCGTCAACGAAGATGTCGCCCTGACGAACGTCTCGGGGCAGATCAAGGCCGAGACCACGAACGGCGAGGTGACGCTGTGGGGGATCAAGTCGGCGAGCGTGGA
>DASXUE010000034.1:0-34232 GCA_036505055.1 Gemmatimonadales bacterium
GGGACGAATCCGTACCTGGATCTCTTGCGCGGCTGGCCGCCGACTCCGCCAGCGCGCCCGGTGACGACGTCGGAGGAGACACGGACGGGGCAGACGGCGTTCGATGAGGCGTTCACACGCGGCACGACGTCCATCGAGGCCGCGGACACCTCGGGGTGGGTCGTGTCGATCACGCCGTCCGGAGGCTGGATTCCCGCCGTCATCGCGGGCCGCACGGGGATCGGGGTCAGCCAGCGGGCGCAACAGTTCGTCGTCGATTCGGTGGACAATCCGTTCAACGTGATCGCGCCGGGGAAGCGCCCGCGCGTCACGCTGACGCCGAGCCTCGCGCTCAAGGACGGGAAGCCGTTCCTCGCCTTCGCGGTACAGGGGGGTGACACGCAGGACCAGAATCTGCTGCAGTGTTTCCTCAACATCGTCGAGTTCGGGATGGACGTGCAGCAGGCGGTCGAGGCGGCGAACATCACGAGCTACCAGCTGCGGAACTCGTTTGATCAACACGAATCGCAACCGAGTCGGATGACGCTGCGCGAGGACACGCCGCCTTGGGTGCGCGGCGAGCTGCGCCGCATGGGGTATCGGCTCGACTTCGACGACCGGACATCGGGCCCGATCAACGCGATCTTCTTCGACTGGAAGCACGGGTCGTTCTGGGGCGGGTCGTCGAATCACGGCGACGACTACGGGATCGCGTGGTGACAGTATCCCGGCACTAACCCGTCAGTCGGCCGGCACCGCTTCGCGTTTGTCCTTATTCTGCGGCTCTCTTAGCCCCAGCGACCGCTCGATCTCCCGCGTGATGTGCATCGAGCAGAACTTCGGCCCGCACATCGCGCAGAACTCGGCGCTCTTGAAGTACTCCGCCGGTAGTGCCTCGTCGTGCAGCTCCCGCGCCCGGGCGGGATCGAGCGACAGCCGGAACTGCTCGTTCCAGTCGAACGCATAACGCGCGCGGGACAGCGCATCGTCGCGCTCCGTGGCGCCGGGGCGGCGGCGCGAGATGTCCGCCGCGTGCGCCGCGATCTTGTACGCGATCACGCCTTCCCGCACCTCCTCCGCGTTCGGCAGGCCGAGGTGCTCCTTGCGCGTTACATAGCACAGCATGTCCGCCCCGAACCACCCGATCATCGCCGCGCCGATCGCCGAGGTGATGTGGTCGTAGCCCGGCGCCACGTCGGTGACGAGCGGCCCGAGCGTGTAGAACGGCGCCTCGTGACACAGCTCCTTCTCGAGCCGCACGTTCACCTCGATCTGGTGCATCGGGATGTGGCCCGGCCCCTCGATCATCACCTGCACGTCCTTCTCCCACGCGCGCTCCGTCAGCTCGCCCAAAACCGTCAGCTCGGCGAGCTGCGCCTTGTCGGTCGCGTCGGCGATCGATCCCGGCCTGAGGCCGTCGCCCAGCGAGAGCGTCACATCGTGCTCGCGCGCGATCTCGAGCAGCCGGTCGTAGTGCTCGTATAGCGGGTTCTGCTTGCCGTGCTGCGTCATCCAGTACGCCATCAGCGAGCCGCCGCGGCTCACGATCCCCGTCACGCGGCCCAGCGCCAGCCCGACGTGCTCCCGCAGAATCCCGGCGTGAACCGTGATGTAGTCGACACCCTGCCTTGCCTGGTGCTCGATGTTGTCGAAGATGTGATCGACCGTGAGCTGCGAGACGTCGGTGGCGTTTTCGATCGCCTGGTAGATCGGGACGGTACCGATCGGCACGGGCGACGCGGCGATGATCGCCTCGCGGATCGCGTCGATGTTGCCGCCGGTCGAGAGGTCCATTACCGTGTCCGCGCCGTAGTGCACGGCGTGGTGCAGCTTCTCGAGCTCACCGTCGATGTTCGACTCGACGGCCGAATTGCCGATGTTGGCGTTGATCTTGACGCCCGCGACCTTCCCGATGGCCATCGGGTCGAGCCGCCGGGCGAGGTGGTGCACGTTGGCGGGAATGATCAGCCGGCCGATCGCCACTTCATCACGAATCGTCTCGACCGGGAGACCTTCCCGCTCGGCGACCCGGCGCATTTCGGGGGTGATCGTGCCCTGGCGGGCAAAGAACATCTGGGTGCGGCAGGTCATCGCGGACTCCCTTCGCCGGTACGAACCGGATCAGGTTCTGAGGGTCTGTTCTCAGCCCGCCGGGCGTTCACGACTGGCGGGCACCCCTGTCACTGACAAAGCTAGACGCCAAGACGCCAAGACGCCAAGGTAAGGCATGACCGACGAGATCGTCCCAATCACGATGCCGGGGATTCACGACCGGTTCGTTCCGTTCTTCGACGCATTGGCGGGAAACGGCGAACGCAGCCGCCTCCACGTGCTCGACGCGGGCGCGGGACACGGGGCGCTCAGCAAACGCTTGGACGAGGCGGGCTTCGCGGTGTCGGCGTGCGACTTCGCGCCGGAGCTGTTCCGGTATCAGCGGGTGGAGTGCCGCCGCGCCGATCTGACCGAGCGCCTCCCCTACGACGACGCGTCGTTCGACTTCGTGGTCGCCGTCGAAGTCATGGAGCACATCCCGGATCACGAGACGTTCTTCCGCGAGGCGCACCGGGTCCTGAAACCCGGCGGCCGGCTGGTCGTGTCCACGCCCAACATCCTGTCGCTCAAGTCGCGACTGCGGTTCCTCTTGTCCGGCTTCTTCTACAGCTTCAAGCCGATCGACCGGGCGCGGGACAACGGCCTCCAGCACGTCGCATCGCTCACCCTCGACCAATACCGGTACGTAGCGGGCCGGAGCGGTCTCACCCTCGAGTCCGTCGCCTGCGACAAGTACCAGCGGTCTTCGCTGGCGCTGCTGTGGCTCGCGCCCGCCGTGTACGCCTTCAGCGGACTGGCAGGGATCGAATTCAAGGTCCACAACACGCTCGACTTGCTGCTCGGCAGAATCCTTTTCCTCGCGTTCCGAAAGAGCTAGTCGTCACCGCTCCTGATCCACCAGCAGCGTGACGATCTCCCAGGGTCGCAGCGTCAGCGTGACGCTGCGCCGGTCGCGCGCAAGCTGCACACCCGCAGCGGGGTCCTCGAGCAAGTTCGCGAGCCGCACGCGCGTGACGGGACGGCCGAACGCGACCGTCGCGTGAGCGGGACGGCCGTGCCATTCGACCAGCCGCAAGACATACGCGTTCGTCTGCTCGGCCCGCTTGAGCGCCGTGATGTACACATCGTCCGCGTCGATGCTTGCGAATGACCAGGAATGACCGGCCGGTCCATTGTGCGACGGTTCCGTCGCAGCGATGAGCGGCTGGTTGAAGGCGATTGCTTGCCGCACCGTGAGGGCCGCACGCCAATCCCCGGCGTGTGGGTACAGAGCGACTCGTGCGCTGCCACCCGACTGCAAGTCGCTCAGAAGACTGACGCCCAGCGTCGCATCGGAGCGGTCGGCCCAGCGCTGGCGGGGTAGCTCTTCCGTCGCCCGTGCGAGCGCGCCATAGGCGATTTCGTGAACCGTGCTGTCGGTGGGGACGCCCCAGTGGAGCCCGCTGGCGGTGCCGCGTATCTCGAGCAGCGGCTCGTCGCGCCGCAGCGTCAGGCGCAGGCGCGCGCTCTCGATCCACCGTTCCACGCCATCCCCGCCCGCGCGGATGACGCCCACTGAGTCGAGCGTCGCCACCTCGCGCCCGGTGCGCTTGTCACGGACGTGGATCCGTGAGGCGCTATCGACCTCCGCGACGATGTACTCGTTCTCGAGTCGCGTCGCGGTCCCAGTGAGGGTGCCACCCGGCGCGGCGCCCGGGCGGATCCAGAACACTTTGAAGCCGAGCGCCGGTACTTCGCGGGCGAGAAAGCGCAGCGAATCGCCGGTCAACACCGCGGGCGTCGCGCGGCGTGCGGCGTCGACGGCACGCAGCGTGCCCTGCCCACGCACCGCTGCGAGCGCGGCGTCGGCGCGCACCGTGGCGTACGACGTGCGCACCCACGCATCGGGATTGAACACAACCACCGGAATCCCGCCCTGGTCCCGCGTGTCGAGCGCGCCCGCCAGGCCGCCGAACGCTGCGTCGCGCACCGCCGTCGCGGTGGCAGCTGCTGCGTCGTCGGCATCGTTGGACAGCAGCCGCTCCCAGGCGCGGCGCAGCTCCGCCCGCGGATAGGGTCCCCCCCGATCGAGGGCCGCAAGCACCTCCGCCGTCAGCAGGAGGGTCTCGGTCGCTGCCGCAGGACGCCGCTCGGCGGCGGGAGCGACGTCGCCGCGCCACACGGGCCAGGTCGCGTCCGGGCGCGCGGCGCGGACGCCCCGCAAGGCCTCCTCCAGTGTCGCATCGCGCACGGTGGGGAAGGCGGGGAGGCGGCGCAGATCGTCGCGCCGTTCCAGCAGTTCTGCGGTCGCGCGCAGCGCGTCGCTCACCGCGTACGCGACCATCAGGCGGTGGGACCCGCGCGCCGTCTGGCGCGCCAGGTCCTCGCCCGAACCGTCGGACTCGAGGAGGCGATAGGCGAAGATCCGGGTGCCGTCGAGGCCCTCCCAGAAGAAGCCGTCTTTGGGCAGCGCCTCCCCGGGCGCGACCAAGACGTTCAGGCCGAGGCCGCGCCAGATCTGCGGCAGCGTCTGGGGGAACGCAGCGGCGTCCGGGCCTCCCCAGCCGACCTGGGCCCGGCGTCCCAGGCGACGTTGGAAGTAGGCCTGCCCGTACAAACCCTGACGCACGAGCGACTCCCCGCCGAGGGCGCTCGGATCCGCATCACTCCACCAACCTCCCACCACGCTCCACTTGCCGCGCTCGACCGCGGTCCGGATGGAATCGAGCAGCTGCGGCGCACGCTCCTCGAGATCCGCCAAACGTTCGGCCGTGCCCGCGGCGAACGTGGCACCGGGGACGCGTGCTCCGAGCGCGAGCGCGGCGCGCCACACCCCGTCGCCCCGCGCGCGCGCGACGCCCACAAAATCGATCGTGTCGCGCGAAAACCGCGTCTTCTGCGGTGCGAGCAGTGCGTCGTACTGTGCTGCGAGGCGGCGATACGACGTCTTGTCGGCCCGCAGCATGGCGGCGAGCCAGGCGCGCGCGTCGGGCGGCGGAATGGTGGATGAATCGGCGAGCGCGGGGAGCAGCGCGAGGTTCGTGGCGATGTCGGTGTAGGTCCGGTCCTTGACGCGCACGTACGGATCCCCGGCCGGCATCGCGTCCAGTCGGATGACGAGCGAGTCTCCGGGGACGCAGGCTCCCGGCGCACACACCGTCGCCACACCATTGCGCACGGGTTTCGCGGCACCGTTCACGCTCACCTGCCGCGAACCGGTCCCCGTCACGAGATCGAGCCCGAGCCCGGCGAGCGCGCGCGGGATCTCTACCGCGGTTTCCTCGCCGGACCAGTCCAGATCGATGCGCCCGTCGAGCGGTGCGATGATCCGCTCGGCAGAAAGCACCGGCAGAGCGACGCCACGCGCGGCACCCTCCGCGGCCGCCTGTCCTGGTGTCCGCCACAGCACCTGCAGGTGCGGCGGCTCGGTCGCAGCGGCCGCGTCGGCGAGATCAGCGAGGTTCATCTCGAGGCGTAGCTCCCGCGGCGTGCCCGGAACGAGCGATTGCACGACGGTCCGAATCAGCGTGTCGCCAGCCGAGATCAGCTGCACCGTTGCGGCGGCGATGGCTGCCGGACCCCACGCCGTCAGGGCGATCGTGCCCTTGACGTCGAGCGAGGAGCCACGCCACACGGGCGGCGCCGTCACCGTGACCGGCCCGGCCGTTACGGTCGCGCCAGGCAGCGCGAACCCGTTCGCAGCGGCGGGGCGGTGGTTCGCGCTCGAGAGGCGTGCGCGGCTCCCCCCCGTCAGGAGCCACGCCCCGAACCCGAACCGACCGGTGCGGTTCACGACTTTGAGCAGCAGTGCGTTCCATCCCGCTGCGAGTCGCACGATTACCGTGTCGCGTTGGGCGGCAGCGTCGCGGACCGCCGGGCGCGCATGTATGCGCTGTCCGTTGAGCCAGGCGGCGACGTCGTCACGACTGGCCAAAATGAGCAAGGCGGTCTCGTCCCGCGGCATTTCGATATACGTGAAGGCGTAGGAGACGACGTTGTCGGTCGAGCGATGCGCAAGGGAGCCGATATCGACCAGCCCATCGTCACCGGCCGCGATCGGGCGCCAGGCCGCGTCGGAATCTGGGAAGGCAGTGCGCTCGCCGCCCAGATAATCCCGCGTGAGGCGCTCCGGACCGGTGTCGGTCGGCACCGGTGCGGTGACCAACCAGAGCCGGATCGGCGTCGGAGAGTGGGGAGGGGGAGGGGAAGCGGAGGGAGGGACCTGAAGCAGCAGGGCGAGCGCCAGCGGCGACAGCATCGGCGTCCTACACCTCGCGCGGCTTGGGCGATCCGTAGCGTTCGGAGGGGTGGTGCATCTTTTCCCATTCGGAGCGGAAGGAGAACGGATCGACGCCGCTCGCCCGGTCGAGCGCGAGGATGCCGTCGAGGTGATCGATCTCGTGTTGTAGCAGCTCGGCCATCGGCCCCTCGATCTCCATGCTGCGCGTCTTCCCCTGCAGGTCCTGGTAGTTCACCGAGATGCGATACGCTCGCGTGACCCGCACTAACAGGTTGGGGAAGGAGAAGCAGTCGTCCCACACGAGGAAATCCTCGGAGCCGACGTCGGTGATTTCGGGGTTCACCAACGTCCAGCGTTGTTTCCCCCTCAGCTCGACGAACACGACGCGCACCGGCGCTCCGATCTGCGGGGCGGCCATGGCCCGGCCCATCTTGTACTTCACGCGGGCCGCGCGCAGCGTGTCCCGCAAGTCATCGGCGACGAGGCGCACCGCCGGGGACTTGGCGTCATGGACCCGCTCGCAGCGGGTCCGCAGGATGGGGTCGCCGAGCTGGCGAATGCGGCGAATCGTCATTGGCGCGCCTAATATGTGAAGGTCTTACCGTCTTAGCGACTTAGGCCCTATCCTTTCATGACATGTCCGTAGCGGGAGTGGTGCTGGCGGGCGGCCGGTCGGCCCGGATGGGCTCCCCCAAAGCCCTGCTGGACTTCCGCGGGCAGCCATTCGCCGTGCGGATTCTCGAAGCCCTCGAAGCGCTCGAGGTGAAGACGCGCGTGGTCGTGGTGGGTCCGGACGCCTCCCGGATCCGGCCCGCCATCGCCGGCCACGACTGCCTCATCGTCGAGAATGGCGACGTCGAGGGAGGGCCGATCGCCTCGCTGCGGGCCGCGCTCCGGGCCCTCCAGACCGTGCAGCCAAGCGCCCTGTTGGCCTGGCCGGTGGACCTGCCGCACGTGCGTGTGGCGACCGTGGATCGCCTGCTCGAAACCTTCCGGCGTACGAGCCCCCCGCCGGCGGCGGTCGTCCCGACCTTCGCCGAGCGGCGTGGCCATCCGATCCTGTGGGGAGGGGTCCTGTTCGATGAGCTGCTGACGAGCGATGCGGCGACGCAGCACGGCGCCCGGGCGGTGCTCCGCGCCCACCAAACGGAGGCCCTTTCGGTTCCCGTAGACGATCCGGCCGTCATTGATGACCTGAACACGCCGGAGGATTACGAGCGGCTGGTGAGGGAGTGGAATAGGGATATCTACTGAACTTGGAGAAGCCGTTGGCCCTTATCGTTGCTTTCCGTTGACAATCCCGACAATTTCACTTAGGATTCGCTTCTTGGATGGTCATTCGACCACCCAACCTGCTGTCCGTTAAGGACTTCCGGGAGTGTTGATGACCGGCATCGAAGCTCAAGTCCAGCAGCCATACAAGTACGGGTTCGTCACCGACATCGAATCCGACGTAGTGCCGGCTGGCCTCAATGAAGACGTGGTCCGGCTCATTTCGGCCAAGAAGGGCGAGCCGGCCTGGATGCTGGACTGGCGGCTCAAGGCCTACCGCAACTGGCTCAAGATGGAAGAGCCGCATTGGCCCAACGTGAAGTACGGGCCCATCGACTACCAGGCGATCAGCTACTACGCCGCCCCGAAGCAGCTTCCCAAGCTCGACTCCCTCGACCAGGTCGATCCGAAGCTCGTCGCGACGTTCGCGAAGCTCGGCATCCCGATCGAGGAGCAGAAGCGCCTGACGGGGGTCGCGGTCGACGCGGTGTTCGACAGCGTCTCGGTCGCGACCACATTCCGGGCGGAGCTCGCGAAGCACGGAATCATCTTCTGCGCGATCTCGGAAGCGATCCGCGAGTACCCCGATCTGGTCCGGCAGTACCTCAGCACCGTCGTGCCCTACAACGACAACTTCTTCGCGGCGCTCAACTCGGCGGTGTTCACCGACGGCTCGTTCGTCTACGTGCCGAAGGGTGTGCGCTGTCCCATGGAGCTGTCCACCTACTTCCGGATCAACGCGTCGTCCACGGGCCAGTTCGAGCGCACACTGATCATCGCCGACGAGGGCAGCCACGTCAGCTACCTCGAGGGGTGCTCGGCACCGATGCGCGACGAGAACCAGCTGCACGCGGCTGTGGTCGAGCTCATCGCCCTGGACCGCGCGACGATCAAGTACTCGACGATCCAGAACTGGTACCCGGGGGACGAAGAGGGCAAGGGCGGCATCTACAACTTCGTCACGAAGCGCGGCAAGTGCGCCGGCCGGGGGTCGAAGATTTCGTGGACCCAAGTCGAGACCGGCTCGGCGATCACGTGGAAGTACCCCGGGTGTATCCTGCAGGGTGACGATTCTATCGGAGAGTTCTACTCGGTCGCCGTGACGAGCCACCGCCAACAGGCCGACACGGGCACCAAGATGATTCACCTGGGCAAGAACACCCGCTCGACGATCGTGTCGAAGGGGATCTCGGCGGGGCGCGGGCAAAACACCTACCGCGGGCTCGTCAAGATCATGAAGGGCGCCGACGGCGCGCGGAACTATTCGCAGTGCGACTCGATGCTGATCGGCGACCAGTGCGGCGCGCACACCTTCCCCTACATCGACGTGCGCAACAGCACGGCGATCATGGAGCACGAAGCGTCGACGTCGAAGATCGGCGAGGATCAGATCTTCTACCTCCGCCAGCGCGGCCTCTCCGCCGAAGACGCGGTGTCGATGATCGTCAACGGATTCTGCAAGGAAGTCTTCAAGGAGCTGCCGATGGAGTTCGCCGTGGAGGCGACGCGGTTGCTCGGGATCAGCCTCGAGGGGAGCGTCGGTTGATGCTGGAGGTCAAGAATCTGCACGTCGCGGTCAACGGCGCCGAGATCCTGCGCGGCGTAGACCTCGCGGTGAAAACGGGCGAGGTGCACGCCATCATGGGGCCGAACGGCTCCGGGAAGAGCACCCTCGCCCAGGTGCTGGCGGGCCACCCGGCGTACACGGTGACCGCTGGAACCGCGACCTACGAGGGGAAAGACTTGCTGGCGCTGAAGCCCGAAGAGCGGGCTCGCGAGGGGCTGTTCCTCGCGTTCCAATACCCCGTCGAGATCCGCGGCATCACGAATTCTTACTTCCTGCGCTCGGCGGTGAACGCGATGCGCAAGCACCGCGGCCAGGAGGAGCTCGATCCGCTCGACTTCCTCCAGGTGCTCGAGGAGAAGCTCAAGGCGATCGGCTGGGACGACACCCTGATGAACCGCCCGGTGAACGAGGGCTTCTCGGGGGGCGAGAAAAAGCGGAACGAGATCCTGCAGCTCGCCGTGCTCGAGCCGCGCCTCGCGCTTCTGGATGAAACCGACTCGGGTCTGGACATCGACGCGCTGAAGACGGTGGCGCACGCGGTCAACAAGCTGCGCGCCCCCGATCGCGCGTTCGTGATCGTCACCCACTATCAACGCCTCCTGAACTACATCACCCCGGACGTCGTCCACGTGCTGGCGGACGGTCGGATCGTGCGGTCGGGCGGCCCCGATCTGGCCCATGAGCTCGAGGCCAAAGGCTACGACTGGCTACGGGCTGGCGCCATGGTGTCGTGATGGTGGCGGTCGAGCGGCTGGTCCAGGCGTACCGAGCATTTGCGGCAAACGGCGCCTCGGGTGCGCCCGCGTGGCTCAAAGAGCTGCGGGATGGCGGCATCACGCGTTTCGGCGAGCTAGGCTTCCCCACCACCAAGCAGGAAGCGTGGCGCTTCACGAGCGTGGCGCGGCTCGCCGAGACACCGTTCGAGCTGGCGCATCCCGCCTCCCGCATCCCGCGTCTCGAGGAATTGAAACCGTTTCTGCTCGGCGACGGCCCTCGCTTGGTCTTCGTCAACGGTTTTCTTGCACGCTCTCTTTCGACGCCGGTTGCCGACGGGGTCCGACTCGACGGTCTTGCACGGGCGCTCATCGATGCACCTGAGGCCGTTCGCCAGCACTTGGGCAAGTACGCCGCCTTCGCCGATCGGCCGTTCGCGGCGCTGAACACCGCGTTCGTGCGCGACGGGGCGTTCGTGCATGTCCCGGCGAACGTAAAGAGCGATGAGCCGATCCAGCTGCTGTTTCTCGCGACGCCGGTCGACGGCGCGCATACGGTCGCGCACCCACGCAACCTGATCGTGCTCGAGCGGGAGGCGCGCGCCACGGTCGTCGAGACGTATGCGGCGCTGGGTGATGGCGTCTACTGGACCAACGCCGTGACCGAGGTAGTCGCGGGCGATGGCGCGCGCGTCGACTCCTACCGCGTCCAGCGAGAGAGCGATGGGGCCTACCACGTGGCAGTGACCGACGTCCACCAGGGCCGAGACACCACCGTCAACGTGCACGCCGTCTCGTTCGGCGCCGCGTTGGCGCGCCACGATCTCCGCGGCACGCTCGCGGGGCCCGGCGGGCATTTGATCTTGAACGGTTTGTACCTTCTGGCGGGCGACCAACACGCGGACCATCACACGGCGATCGACCACGCCGCGCCTCATTGCGAGAGCCACGAGTACTTCAACGGCGTGCTGGACGGCGCGTCCCGCGGCGTGTTCAACGGCCGGATCATCGTGCGGCCGGGCGCCCAGAAAACCGACTCGAAGCAGACGAACAACAATCTCTTGCTCTCGGCCCGTGCCCACGCCGATAGCCAGCCGCAGCTCGAGATCTACGCCGACGACGTGAAGTGCACGCACGGGTCCACGGTGGGCCCGCTCGATCCCAAGGCGCTCTTTTACTTGCGGAGTCGCGGGCTCGCGGAGGCCGACGCACGCCGGCTGCTCACGTACGGGTTCGCGGCGGAGATCCTTGGGCGGATGGAGATCGCGCCGCTCCGCGCGCAGCTCGATCGGATCGTGCGCGCCCGTCTGGGGGAGTGATGGCCGAGCTCGGCGATCTCTACCAGCAGATCATCCTCGACCACAACCGCAATCCGCGGAACTTCCGAGCCGTCCCCGGCGCCAACCGCACGGCGGAGGGCAACAATCCCTTGTGCGGCGACCGGATCACTCTCCAGGTCCGCGTCGAGGACGACATCATTCGCGAGATCGGGTTCCAGGGATCGGGGTGCGCCATCAGCAAAGCCGCCGCGTCCCTGATGACGGCCGCGGTGCAAGGAAAGACGAGTGCCGAGGCCGAGGCGCTGTTTCAGGCGTTTCGCACGATGCTCGCGGGCGGCGCGGAAGCGCCGGGGAAGCTCGCGGCGTTCGCCGGTGTGCGGGCGTTTCCCGCCCGCGTCAAGTGCGCCAACCTGTCGTGGCACACGCTGCATGCCGCCCTCGAGCAGCGGCGGGACGCGCCGGTGTCCACCGAGTCGCCGAGCGACTGATGCTCGACACCGCGAAACTGCGCCCCGACTTCCCGATCCTCGCGCGGAAGGAGCACGGGCACCGCCTCGTCTATCTCGATAACGCCGCGACGACGCAGAAGCCGCGGCAGGTGCTCGATGCGATCGTCGAGTACTACCGTACCACGAACGCCAACGTGCACCGTGGCGCGTACGGCCTCGCCGTCGCCGCCACCGAGGCGTACGAGGGGGCGCGCCAGGCCGTGGCCCGATTCGTCAATGCGGCCGGACCGGAGGGCGTGGTCTTCACGCGCGGGACCACCGAGGCGATCAATCTCGTCGCCGGCTCCTGGGGCCGGGCGAACGTCAACGCGGGCGACACCGTGGTGGTCACGGCGATGGACCACCATTCGAACCTCGTGCCCTGGCAGATCCTCTGCCGGGAAAAGGGCGCGACCCTGCGCATGGTCGAGATCACGCCCGACGGGCGCATCGACCTGGCGGACTACGGGCGCGCCCTGGAGGCCCGCCCCCGGCTGGTCGCGTTCCCCTACGTCTCGAACGCCCTCGGCACCGTGAATCCGGCGGCGCAGCTGATCAAGCTCGCCCACGCCGCGGGGGCCGTGACCGTCGTGGACGGCGCCCAGTCGACGCCGCACCTCCGCGTCGATCTCCAGGCGCTCGATTGCGACTTTTACGCGCTGTCGGGGCACAAGATGCTGGCGCCCATGGGGAGCGGGGCACTCGTCGCGAAGCCGGCGCTGCTCGACGCGATGCCCCCGTACCATGGCGGCGGGGAAATGATCGAGCGCGTGTGGGACGACCACTCGAGCTGGAACAAGATTCCCCACAAGTTCGAAGCCGGGACGCCCAACGTCGAAGGCGCCGTCGGGCTCGCAGCCGCAATCGCCTATCTCGAGGGGGTCGGGATGGACCGGATCGCCGAGCACGAACAGGCGCTCGCGCGCACGGCGATCCTGCGGCTGGGCGAGATCGAGGGCGTCACGGTGTACGGCCCCAGCGATCACCGCGCCGGCGTCGTGTCGTTCACCTACGGCGACATTCACCCGCACGATTTGGCGACGATCTTGGACCGGGACGGTGTCTGCGTCCGCGCCGGGCACCATTGCACCCAACCGCTGATGCGTCGCCTCGGCGTCCCCGCGACCGTCCGCGCCTCGTTCTATGTCTACAACGACGCGGACGACGTCGACGTCCTCGTCGCGGCGCTGCGCAAGGCCGGGGAGCTGTTCGGCGTCGTTCCCGCGTAACCCGTCCCCCTTCCCCCTTCCCCCTTCCCCGGTAGTTTCGGGGCCATGTCCGAAGCAGTCGTCGCAGTCGATCACGTCACCAAACGGTTCGCCGGCCACACCGCCGTCGACGCGCTCTCCATCTCGGTCCCGTCCGGCGTCATCTACGGGCTGCTCGGCCCGAACGGCGCCGGCAAGACGACGACCATCCGCATGATCATGGACATCTACGAGCCCGACGCGGGCTCGGTGCGGCTCTTCGGCAATGCCGGCGGCGGAGGCCGCGCGCACTCCGAGCGGATCGGCTACCTGCCGGAAGAGCGCGGGCTCTATCCGCGGATGCGCGTGCTGGACGTGCTCGTCTTCCTCGCGGAAGCGAAGGGCATGCAGCGTCGGGCAGCCAGGACGAAGGCCACCGAGTGGCTCGAGCGGCTCGGCCTCGCCGACTGGCGGCTGCGCAAAGTCTCCGAGCTGTCGAAGGGGATGCAGCAGAAGGTGCAGTTCATCTCCACCATCCTGCACGATCCCGATCTCGTGATCCTGGACGAGCCGTTCTCGGGGCTCGATCCGGTGAATTCGCAGGTGCTGCGCGACACCGTCGTGGATTGGCGCCGCCGCGGCAAGACCATTCTCTTCTCCACGCACATCATGGAGCACGCCGAGAAGCTGTGCGATCAGCTGTGCATCATCGCCCGAGGCAAGAAGCTGGTGGACGGGCTGCTGTCCGCGGTCAAGCAGACGCACGGTGGGAAGCACGTGACCGTCGCCTTCGACGGCGCGGCCGGCTCGGCGGCGTCCGTTCTCGCGGACCGGCGGCTGGTCGCCAAGGCCGACGACTACGGGCACTATGCGGAGCTCGAGCTCGCGGCGGGGGCGGATCCGCAGGAGATCCTGCGGGGCCTGGTGAGCGCCGGCGCGCGGCTCACCAAATTCGAGCTGGTGGAGCCCACGCTGAACAAGATTTTCATCGACCTCGTCGGCCCCGACGCGGCGCGGGCGGCGGCGGTGCCGGAGACGCCCGTTCGTGCATAAGGTCTGGGCGGTGATCCGGCGCGAGTTCGTCGAGCGCGTGCGCACCCGGTGGTTCTGGATCGGCACGATCCTGGGGCCGCTGCTCATGGTCGGGATCATCGGCTTTCAGCTGCTGCTCGCGGGGCGCGGCGCCGGAGTGCGGCGGATGACGGTCGTGGACGGCACCACCACGGAGTTCGGCGTCTGGCTCACCGTCCAGCTGCAGTCGGCCGTGCCGCGCTTTCACGTCACGCGAACTGCGGCCGGGCCCGGCGTCGCCGACACCCTCATGGCTCAGGTCGAGGCGAAAGCCATCGACGGCTTCCTGCTCGTGGACGACGCCATGCTCGATCAGGGTAAGGCGGAATACCGCGGCTCCAACGTGTCCTCCGTGGCCGACATGGAGCAGCTGGAGAGCACGCTGCGGCGCCTCGTGTTCGCGGCGCGGCTCGAACGCCGCGGCATCGACACCCTCGTCGTCCAGCAGGCCCAGATCCCGATCCACCTCATCCAGAGCAAGGTGTCGGGCGGGAAGCTCACCGGGGAGAGCGGCAGACAGTCGTTCTTCACGGGGTTCGGCATGGCGGTGCTGCTGTTCGTCGTGATCCTGATGTACGGGGTCAACGTGATGAGCTCGGTGCTCGAGGAGAAGACGACACGCGTGGTGGAGGTGCTCGTGTCGTCGCTGCGGCCGTTCCAGCTCATGGTGGGCAAGGTCGTCGGTGCCGGGGCCGTCGGCCTCGTGCAGCTCACCGTCTGGATCGGCTCCGCCAAGGTGCTGGGCGGCGTGGGCCAGCGCCTCGCCTCGTCCACCGCCGGTGCGACCCCCGTGGGCTTCCAGTTCCCCCACATTCCCGCCGCGACGTTCGCCGTCTTCGCGTTGTACTTCCTGCTCGGCTACTTCCTGTACGCCGCCATTTACGCCGCGGTCGGTGCGATGTCCAACACCGAAGCCGAGGCCCGGCAGGCGCAGGTGCCGGTGCAGCTGGTGCTGATGATTCCTTACCTGTCCTTCTTCGCGATCCTGAACGATCCGAGCAGCGAGCTGGCCGTGTGGATGACGCTGATTCCGTTCTGGTCTCCGATCGCGGCACCGGTGCGCTGGGGCGCGCGTCCGATTCCGCCGATCGAGCTCGCCCTGTCGCTCGTCATTCTGCTGGCGACGGTGATTGGGGTGACATGGGTGGCGGCACGCATATACCGGGTCGGGATTCTGATGACGGGGAAGCGGCCGAATCTCAAGGAGCTCGTTCGATGGGTGAGGGCCGCGTAAGGACCTGCAAAAGCTAGACGCACTGACGCACCGCGGTTTTGCGTAAACTGGATACGGGATGAGATGAAATGATTCGGTGATTCTCCACCCTCCCGCTATCCTCCTCGGATGCCGAACCACCATACTCTAAAAGCCTGGCAGTACGCCGAGCGACTCGCCGTCGAGTGCTCCAAAGCGGCACAACGATTCCCAGATTTCGAGCAAGAGAGACTCGCAGACCAACTCCGAAGGGCGTCCTACAGCGTTCCCCTCAACATCGCTGAAGGCTCGACGCGAAAAGGGACGCGGGACTACCGCAGGTTTCTCGATACGGCGTGGGGATCGCTCGCCGAGGTCGAGACCGCCCTTACAATGGCTCGCGACATTGGCTATCTCCGGCCGGCCGAGTTCGGTCGACTCGAGGCATTGGCAACGGAGACGAGCAAGACGTTGTTCGGCCTGCTCCGGAAGATCAGCGCGGCGTCAGAACGTCCCAAACCCCGTTGACTGTTTGCCGCGGTGCGTCGGTGCGTCTAGCCTTTGCCTAGCCTGTTTCGGTAGTTTAGTCCTCATGCCTGTCGACTATGATGTCATCGTCGTTGGCGGTGGTCATGCCGGGACGGAAGCCTCGGTCATGGCCGCCCGGCTGGGGGCCAGGACCCTCCTCCTGACGTCTGTGCTCGACACCATCGGTCAGATGTCCTGCAATCCCGCTATCGGCGGCATCGCGAAGGGCACCCTCGTCCGCGAAGTCGATGCTTTGGGCGGCCTCATGGGCCGCGCCGCCGACCGCGCCACGATCCAGTTCCGCATGCTGAACCGCTCCAAGGGTCCGGCCGTCTGGGCGCCGCGCGCGCAGTGCGACCGCACCCTGTACCGGCGCGCCGCCCGCGCTCTGCTCGAGCGCTTCCCCACCCTCGACCTGACACAGGGAATGGTCACAAATCTGCTCCTTGATCAATCGAGGGGCCCGCGCGCTGGCGGGGTCGAGACGAGCGACGGACGGCGCTTCACCGCCAGGGCGGTGATCGTGACTGCCGGGACATTCCTGCGCGGCCGCATCCACCTCGGGACCGACACGCAGATCCCCGCCGGGCGCGCCGGCGATCAGCCCTCGGTAGAGATGGCGCAATCTATTGCAGCACTTGGACTTACAGTGTCGCGCTTCAAGACCGGTACCCCGCCCCGCATCGATGGCCGCAGTGTCGACTGGTCCAAGGTCGAGCGTCAGGACGGCGATTTGGGCGACTACCGCTTCTCCTTCCACGAGCGAGCGGAGCGGCCCCGGCAGCTCCCCTGCTGGATCACGTGGGCGGGCGAGGACGTGAAGGACATTATCCGGCGCCACCTGCAGGAGTCGGCGCTGTATGGGGGCGCGATCAGCGGCCGAGGCCCGCGCTATTGTCCGTCGGTCGAGGACAAGATCGTCAAGTTCCCCGATGCCAAGCGGCACCAGGTCTTTCTCGAGCCGGAGGGGCTCGATACGAGCGAGCTGTACGTCAACGGGCTCTCCACTTCCCTGCCCGTCGACGTCCAGCTCGAGTTCCTGCACGCGGTGCCCGGGCTCGAGGGAGCGAAGATGACCCGCCCCGGGTACGCGATCGAGTACGACTACTATCCCCCTACCCAGCTCACGCCGTGGCTCGAGGTGAAGACCGTCGAGCACCTCTTCTTCGCTGGCCAGATCAACGGCACCACCGGTTATGAGGAGGCGGCCGGCCAGGGTGTGGTGGCGGGGATCAACGCGGTGCGGCGAATCCGCGGGCAGGAGCCGGTGGTCCTCGGGAGGGACGACGCTTACATCGGCGTGCTGGTCGACGACCTCGTGACCCGGGGCGTTGACGAGCCCTACCGGCTGTTCACATCGCGCTCGGAGTTCCGGCTCCTGCTCAGGCAGGACAACGCCCTGCGCCGGCTCCTCCCTCTCGCGGAGCGCCTCGGCCTGTTGTCTACTCCTGAGCTTCAGGATGCGCATAAACGTCTCGAGACCGAGGAGGCAGTGCTGAGCCTCGCGCGGGAGACGTCGATCACGCCCGCACAGGCCACAGGTCCGCTGGCAGCGAGCGGGACGATGCTCGCGGCCGGAGAGCGGATCGCGGTCGTCGCGAAGCGCCCCGGGGTGTCCCTCGGCGCGCTGCTGCAGGCGGCGGGCGCTGAACTGGAAGGGGTGCTCTCCGCGGACGCGCTCCTCGCGGCCGAGATCGAGATCAAGTACGACGGCTACCTGGCGCGCGAGCGGGAGGCGGCGGCGCGCCTGGCGGAGCTGGCCTCGTTCGTCCTGCCGACCGACCTGCCCTACCTGGAGTTGCAGAGCCTGGCGACGGAGGCGCGGCAGAAGCTCGACCGGATCCGGCCGGCCTCGCTGGCGCAGGCGGCGCGCGTCCCCGGTGTCTCGCCCAGCGACCTGCACAACTTGGTGCTCGAGGCGACGCGCTGGCGTCGGCGCGTTGCCTAGGGAAACGTTGCAGTTCCACGTGAAACTCCCTGCTTGGTTTCACGTGAAACAAGTCTTTACCACGCGTTGACTAACCGCTATATTTGACGCTCGCATTCGCAGTTGTGCTATAACTCATTGTGAGTAAATAAGTTATCTCATGTCTCGCGTCATCGCGATCGCCAACCAAAAAGGCGGCGTCGGCAAAACAACGACCGCCGTCAATCTCGCCGCGTCCCTCGCCGCCGCCGAGCGCAAGACGCTGCTCGTCGACGCCGATCCGCAGGGCAACTCGACAAGTGGGGTTGGCATCGAGCGCGATCGCATTCGCCATTCGCTCTACGACGCGCTCCTCGACGGTCGCACCCTCGTAGACGCGCGCTTTCCACGGGTGCACTTCCCGTTTCTCGACGTCATCCCGGCGACGCAGGATCTGGTCGGCGCCGAGGTGGAGCTCGTCAATCAGTCGTCTCGCGAGACGATGATGCGGCGCGCGCTGCGCGACGTCCGTGACGAATACCAGTACATCATCATCGACTGCCCGCCGTCCCTCGGCCTGCTCACGCTCAACATGCTGACGGCCGCCGACAGCGTCATCATCCCGATCCAGTGCGAATACTACGCGCTCGAGGGCCTCTCGCAGCTCCTCAACACCATCAAGCTGGTGCAGCGCAACTTCAATCCCGCGCTGGCCATCGAAGGGGTGCTGCTGACGATGTACGATGCGCGGCTGAACCTCTGCAAGCAGGTGGCCGAAGAGGCCAAGGAGTACTTCGACGCGCGCATGTTCGCGGTCACGATCCCCCGCAACGTGCGATTGGCGGAGGCGCCGAGCTTCGGGAAGCCGATCGTGCTCTATGACGTGCAGTCGGTCGGGGCCAAAAGCTATCTGGCGGTCGCGCAGGAGCTGATCCGCCGCGTCGAGCGCGCCGGGTCAGCCGCGTTGTCCGCCACCGAACCCTTGCCGGAGGTGCCAGCATGACCGAGACTGCCGCAGGACGACGCCGCCTCGGCCGGGGGCTGGAGGCCCTGCTGGGCCCGACCCGCGAGGAAGCGGAGCGCGAGGGCAACCTCGTCGAGCTGCCGATCTCGGACATCCGGCCCAATCCGTTTCAGCCGCGCCAGGACGTCGACCCCGCCGCGCTCGCGGAGCTGGTGTCCTCGATCAAACAGGCGGGGCTGCTCCAGCCCGTCGTCGTGCGACGCGCGCCGGAAGGGAACGGCGCGTACGAGCTGATCGCCGGTGAGCGGCGGCTGCGGGCCTGCCAGCAGCTGGGCTGGGAGCGGATTCCTGCGGTGCAGCGCGACGCAGACGATCGCACGCTGCTCACCCTCGCGCTGATCGAGAACCTGCAGCGAGACGACCTCTCGCCGGTGGATGAGGCGCGGGGCTACGAGCGGCTCATCGCGGAGTTCAGTCTCACGCAGCAGGATGTCGCCGATGCGGTCGGGCGCGACCGCTCGACCGTCGCCAACGCGCTCCGCCTCCTCAAGCTCCCCGAAGCGGTGCTCGGGATGCTGCACGAGGGCCATCTGTCAGTGGGCCACGCGCGGGCGCTGCTCGCGCTCGACGACCCGCGCGTCGCGACGACGCTGGCGCGCGAGGCGGTGGCGCAGGGGCTGTCGGTGCGTGAGGTCGAAGATCGCGTGCGCGGCGGGCGGGCGCCCGAGCGCCGGCCGCGGATGAAGCGGGGCGTCGGACCCGCGCCGGAAGTGCGGCGCGTCGAGGACGAGCTGCGGCGCCGTCTCGGCACCGACGTGCGGGTGACGCTCCGCGCCAAAGGCAAGGGACAGATCCACGTGTCGTTTTACTCGAACGACGACCTGGCGCGCGTCCTCGAAGTGATCCTCGGAGCGCCGTTCGACGGATGAGCCGGCGGGGGCGGGGCGTCACGATCGTCGTCCATACCGACGGCGATCTCGATTCGCGGCAGTTTCGACTGCCGCTTTTGCTCTTCCAGATCGGGAAGTGGAGCGCGATCGCCATCGCGGTGCTGGTGGTGCTGTTCTTCGCGTTCGCCGGCCCGATCGCCCGCAGCGCGGCGCGCGTTCCCGGTCTGCAGCGCGAGGTCGCCCGGCTGCGGCGCGAGAACAGCCGCGTGCAGCAGCTCGCCTCCGCGTTGAATCGCGCCGAAGCCAACTATCAGGAGCTGCGCCAGATCCTGGGCGTGCGCGCGCCACCCGCCGCCCGCGGCGGCGCGACTCCGGCGAGCGGCGCCGTGCTGGGCGGGACCGTGATGCGCGCGGTGCCCGTCCGCGCGACGACGCCCTCCGCGCCGGCCCGCTACGAGGCCGGCCTCTCGACCCCGACGCACTGGCCCCTCGGCACCGGCGGGTTCATGACGCGCGGGCAGGTCCGCCCCGGGGCGCCCGCCGAATCGCACCCCGGCATCGACATCGCCGCTCCTCCGGGGACCCCGATTCGGGCCTCGGGGGGCGGCACTGTGGCGGCTACGGGGTACGACCCCGACTACGGAATGTTCGTCCTCTTGCGGCATCCGGGCGGGTATGAGACGATGTATGGACACGCCTCGCGCCTGCTCGTGGCCGAAGGCGACGATGTTCTCGCGGGCCAGGTCATCGCGCTCACCGGCAACTCCGGGCGCTCGACCGCTCCGCACCTACACTTCGAGATCCGGCGCGACGGCAAGTCGCTCGATCCTCTGACGTTCGTGAAGGAGGGGAACTGAGATGGCGATGTTCACGGAGAAGGGCGCGGGTGGAGGCGATGCCGTCGCCGGGCTATCCATCATTGGCACGGGAATGAGGGTCGTCGGCGACGTCACAGCCGACGGTGTCGTGAAAGTAGAAGGGACAGTCGTCGGGACGGTGCAGGCGGCGAAGCAGGTGCTGGTCGCGAAGGGTGGGGAAGTCGAGGGCGACGTGATCACCCGTGAGGCGATCATCGGCGGGGAAGTGCGGGGTGCGGTGTACGCGGAGGAGCGGGTCGAGCTCCAAGCGACTAGCGTCATTCACGGCGACATCGCGACGAAACGCCTGTTCGTCCAGGAAGGCGGCGAGATCAACGGGGTCCTGAGGATGGGTGAGGATGCTGGCCAGCCCCCCCGTCAGGGCGGGGCTCACCAACCGGGCACCAGCACCCGGCAACCCGCGCCGGTCTAGCCCGGACCAAGATATCCACACGCTGCGCGTTCACGCTGTGTGGATTCTCTAGTCAATTGATTCATTAGACGTTACGCTGAACGGTCGTGTGGAAGAACGGCCGGTGGCCTGATACTGTCGCCACGGTGTCCTCATGCGCCTCGACGATCTGACGCGGTACCTCGACGACTACCTGCGCCTGGGTGACGAGGTCGCCGACCCGCCCGAAGCGCTGAACGGGCTCCAGGTCGAAGGTCGGAGCGGCGAGGTCACCCGGGTCGCCGCCGCGGTCGATGTATGCGAGGCGACGATTGAGATGGCCGCCGAGCAGCACGCCGACCTCCTCCTTGTCCACCACGGGTTGTTCTGGGGTGGCCCACGCCCCTTTGTCGGGCCTGCATACCGCCGGGTCGCGGCCCTGATCGACAGCGGCGTGGCCCTCTACGCTGCCCACATTCCTCTCGACCGCCACCCCGATGTCGGCAACAACGCGGTGCTGGCGCGCTTGCTCGGTCTCGAGGTGCGAGGCGACTTCGGGTCGTACCGGGGCGCGTCGATCGGCGTTTGGGGAGAGCTGGACGTCCATCGTGACGAGCTCACGGGCAAGCTCGGCGCGATTTTGGGCGCCGCCCCGCGCCTCCTGCCCTTCGGTCCGGAGCGCGTCCGCCGGGTGGGGGTCGTCACGGGTGCTGGCGGCTCGCTGATTCCGCAGGCCGCGGCTGCGGGCCTCGACACGTACGTCACCGGCGAAGGGCAGCACTGGACGTACTTCGACGCCGAGGAGCTGCGGCTCAATGTGTTCTTCGCCGGCCACTACGCGACCGAGACGGTGGGCGTGAAGTCGCTCGCCGAGCACCTCAGCGCGAAGTTCTCCATCCCCTGGGTGTTCCTCGATCATCCGACGGGCCTGTGAGCCCGCGTCGAGTGCTGGCGATCCTGGCCGCCGCCGAGCTGCTGGCGATGGCGCCGTGGTTCAGTGCGTCGGCCGTCGCCCCGACCCTCGCCCGCGTGTGGGACCTCTCGCCGGCGGGGACCGCGTGGCTGACGATCTCGGTGCAGCTCGGCTTCGTGGGGGGCGCGTTGGTGAGCGCCATCCTCACGCTGGCCGATCGCTGGTCCGCACGGCGACTCGTCGCGGGCTCGGCTGCGCTCGCGGCGGCCGCGACGGTCGGCGTCGCGCTCGCGCCTGGCCCCGCGCTCGGCGTCGCGTGCCGGCTGCTGACGGGCGCGGCGCTCGCCGGTGTGTATCCGCCCGGGATGAAGATCGCCGCGGGCTGGTTCAGAGAGGGGCGTGGCTGGGCGATCGGCATAATGGTCGGCGCGTTGACCCTCGGCTCCGCGGCGCCCCACCTCGTGCGCTGGGCCGCGCCCGCCGACGCCTGGCGCCTGGTGCTCGGCGTCGCCGCGGTGAGCGCGCTCGCGGGCGGCGCGCTCGTCCTGGCTGTGCCGCACGACGGTCCATTCGCCGCTCCCTCCCCGCCGTTCTCCTGGTCCGCCGCGCCGCGCATCCTGCGCGACCGCGCCGTCCTGCTCGCGAATCTGGGGTACCTCGGCCACATGTGGGAGCTGTACGCGATGTGGACCTGGATGGCGGTGTTCGTCGCGGAGAGCGAGCGTGTGCGGCGCCGCCCGACCGCCGACGTCTCTGCGCTCGCCGCCCTCGTGACGTTCGGGGTCGTCGGGAGCGGGGCGATCGGATGCTGGCTGGGAGGGAAGTATGCCGATCGGTGGGGTCGAACCCTCGTCACGAGCATCGCCATGATCGTCTCGGGGAGCTGCGCGCTCGCCGTCGGTCTATTCTTCGGCGGCCCGCTCGCGGCGCTCGTGCCGCTCCTCGTCGTGTGGGGCATCTCGGTCGTCGCCGACTCGGCGCAGTTCTCGACGGCGGTCAGCGAGCTGGCGCCGCCCGACTACGTGGGCACCGCCTTGACCCTGCAAACGAGCCTGGGCTTTCTCCTCACCGGCGCGACGATCTACTTCCTACCGGCGGTCGCGCAGGCGATCGGGTGGCGCTGGAGCATGAGCGTCCTCGCCCTGGGCCCGGCGTTGGGCGTATGGGCGATGCTGGCGCTGCGGCGGCGGCCCGAGGCCGCGCGGTTAGCAGGAGGACGACGCTAGGGGACGACGAAGATTCCGACTTCTCCGCCGAAATCGTCCTCGGCGCGCCGCGACCCCGCAGGCACGATCCACGCGCCGCCGTCGATTCGCACCGCAATCCGGTGGATGCCGCTCGGAATACGCACCACGACCTCCCATACCTCCGCGGAGCTGGCTGCGCGAACCAGCGCGACCGGCAGCCAGTCGGTGAAGTCTCCTGCCATCTCGACGAGCTCGGCGGCGGGGGCGCGCACGGTGAATCGCACGGCCCGGTCGCCCTGCGACAGGACCTCGAGGCGCGCCGCCGGCTCGCTTGTCCCATCCGAGGCCGTCAGCGGAGCGCTCGAGGGCAGGTCGCGCGGCGGGGGCCGGAGCGCCGCCGGGCTGTGCAGTCGGAGCGCGACAGCGGCGTAGCGGCCGGAAATGCTGCCGCGGATGGGGTCGGTGGGGTACCGGCCACCCGACAGGACCAGCGCGAGGGTCTCGCGCAGCCGGATCGTGGCGCTCCCTTCGCCATACACGCCCTGCCCGCCGCCCCGGCTCCAGACGCGGGCGCCGGCATACCCCTCGAGAACCAGCGCGCCGCGGTGAGCACGGGCTGCCGCCTCGAGATCGCTGAATGCGGTGTCGCCCACCACGGCCCTGGTGGCCGATGCGAACAGCTGGACGCCGGCACCCTGGGCCCAGCCCGCCGCCGTGAATCCGCTCACGGGACGGGGAGCGCCACCGAGCGCCGCGCGTCCCACGCTCCCGCCGATCCAGGCGCCGCTCCTCCGGCCGAGACGGTGGAGCCGCACCTCGCCGATCGAGTGATGGAAGCTCGCGAACTCGGCGTAGCTCGACCCGCCGACTGCTCCCAGCACCTGGCCCCGCCACCGGCGCGTCGGGGCGGAGAACAGCGAGCCGGTCACCGTCCCTTGGATGCTGGCGTTGCCGCTTTCGAACCGGAGGTAGGTGCCCTGGGCGGTGAGCGACGCGCCTGGGCGCTCCCATCTGATGCTGGGGGCCAGGGCTGCGGCCCCGGAGGAGAGAAACCCGTCGTACCGCACCGTCGAGATGCCCAGGTCGAGTGTGGCGGTGGTCTGCGCGTGGGATTCTGTAGACAGCGCCGTGAGCGAGCAGACGGCTCCAACCGCCGCCGCCCCCGCCCAGGCGCGCGGCACTTACGGACGGCGGGGCCGAGCTGAGCCCGTGCGAGCCGACGAGTTGACGTCGAGAATGCTTTCGCGGGCGGCGCCGGTGGCGGCGGTCGCGGGCGAGGCGCCGAGCGCGATGTCGCGCTCGACCGCGCGCCGGAACTCGACGAGGTCCGCGTCGTGCGCGCTTCCAGCGAGGACCAGCACGGCCGCGGCGGCCGAGTCCACTGGCACGCCGCTCGCCACGAGGTCGGCGAGGACGGCGAGGGGAACCATGAGGGGCTGGCGCCGGGCGCGGCGCAGCTGGGCGAGCACCGCAGGAGCGGCGCCGGCGCGCAGCGCGGCCGCGCCCGCCTCGAGCTCGAGCGCCTCGGTGCTTGCGCCGAGCGCGTCGCGCGCCCGGCCAAGATCGTCCGCCAGGCGGCGCACTGCGGCGACGACGCGGTCCGGCGGCGCGCCCTTCGTCGTGCCCTCGAGCGCGCGCTGGATCAGCGGCTCGGGCGGCAGGCCTGCCGCGCGGGCCGAGTCGAGGAGCGCGGCAATGGGCGCGCGCGCGGCCGTGTCGAGCCGCGCGATCCGCGGATCGGTCTGCTGTTGGGCGGCGGCGCGCGTCGCGAGCGCCACGAGGAGGAGCGCAGTGACCCTCATGTCCCGCTCACCGTCACGACCGAGCTGGGCGTGCCGAACCCGTCATCCGAGGCCCTCGGTGCCGCAGGGTCGGGGAGCCAGCGAGAGCCGTTCACGAGGAAGGCGTAGTGGTAGCGCCCCGGCGCGAGCGGCACGACGGCCGACCAGACGGCGCCGTCTGCACGCAACGGCCGCATGGGCGTGCGCGCCGCGTCCCAGTCGTTGAAGTCGCCGACGAGCGAGACGGTCGCAGCCTGGGGAGCGACCAGGACGAACTGCAGTTTCCTCGTAGACGAGGCGGGGCGAGCGATCAGGAGCAGCACCGACGCGGCGACCGCGAGCGCGGCAAGAGGAGCGAGCCGGCGCCACGCGGCCGCGGGGCGCGCGCGCGTCGGGGTCGGCAGGGTAGCGATCTCCGCCATCACGCGCTCGCCGAACGCCGGGTCGATGTGAACCGGCGCGCGCAAGTGCGCTACGATGCGTTCAAACATGTTCCGCCTCTCGCAAAATCACCTGCAGCTGTTCACGGGCCCGCTTCACGCGCATCTTCAGCGCCGACACGCCGGCGCCCGTCAGCCGCGCCATCTCTTCATACTCGAGGTCTTCCACGAACTTGAGAAGAAAGGCCTCGCGGTGCTCGGGACTGAGCCGGGCCAGCGCCCACCGAACGACATCGGCGAACTCGGCCCGCTCGATCGCGTTTGGGGCGCCGGGCGAGGCGCCGTTCAACGCCACTTCATCGTGCACGAACATCCGCCCGCGGCGCGCCGCCCGCGCCCCCGCCGTCCGGCAGCGGTTCACCAGGATACCGTAGAGCCAGGCGCCGAACCGGTCCGGCGCATCGCAGCGGCCTAGCGACCGATACCCCCGGACGAAGGCGTCCTGCAAGGCTTCTTCGGCTTCTTCGCGGTTGCCGAGCATGTGCACGGCGTAGCGCCCCAGGCGGTCGCGATAGCGCGCGACGAGCCCGGCGTACGCGCCGCTATCGCCTGCCAACACGCGGCGCACCAGGTCCGCGTCGCTCGCCCCCGCCCCCACGTGGTCTATACCCATTGAGAAGACACAGGCGTCACAATACCCTCGCGGCGGCGTTTTGTGACGCCGGTCCGCCGCACGGAGGTATCTTCGGCAAGGAGGGGGCCGTCAGTCCCGCACGAGGAGGCTCGCGATGTCGCAGCGCGTCGTTATGCCCGTCCTGGCCGCGGTCGCGTTGGCCGGCTGGGCGGCATGCTATCAGGACGATCCGGTCGCCAACATCGCCCCCGGGACGGCCCTCACGAGGGTGCTGCTCACCGACGGCCCCTTCCCGTTCGACACGGTCCAAAGCGTCAACATCTACGTCGTCAGCGTCGCGGCGTCCACCGAGCCCGATACCGGTGGCTCGGCCGACAGCACGCACTGGGTGACCATCACGGAGCCCAAACGGCGCGTCGATCTGCTCGCCCTGCAGGCGGGGACCACGACGCTCGTCGGCGAGGGCGGGATTCCGGCAGATCAATACCGGGCGATCCGGCTGATCATCGACGTCGATTCCTCCAACATTCGCTTCAAGGGCGGGTCGGCCGCGGTGGTCACGTGGGGCGGGAGTGGGCAGCAGGCGATCCACGCCTTTGTGGAGGCGGCTCTCGACGTCCCCGCAGCGGGCGCCGAAATCGTGATCGACTTTGACGTAGGCCGGAGCTTCCATTACGACGACTTCGGCGACGGAAGCTTCAACTTCTTCCCTTGGATCCGCGCGGTCAACCGGGCGGCGACGGGTTCGCTGGCGGGCACCGTCTACGGCGACCCGGACACGGGACTGACGGCCCCGATCGAGAACGCGACCGTCAGCGGGTACGGCGCGAGCCAAGGGACGTGGCAGATCTTTTCGACGGCGCGCACCGACGCCGCCGGCCACTACCGCCTCGCCTACCTGCTGCCGGGCACCTACATCGTCCAGACCAACGCGCCGCGCGCGGGAGGCTGGGCGACGGCCTACGATTCGGGCGCGGTCGTGACGCGCGGCGCGGAGACGACGCACAACGTCACGTTGCCGCAGTTCAGCGGCGCGGTGTACATCCTCGGCGCGTCGTCCATGCTCGCGGGCCACACCAACGAGCTCGAGGCGATCGTCGTCAACGCGCAGAACCAGCAGGAGCCGACCCCGACCGTCACGTGGGCGACGGCGGACACGGGCGTCGTGTTCCTCACCGACAGCTCGCGTGCGGGCAAGTACGCCTGGGTCACATCGAAGGCCGTAGGCCAGGCCCGCGTCGTCGCGACGAGCGGGGCGTTGAGTGACACGCTGAGGATCACGGTGTATCCGGACTCGTCGCTGGCCTCTCTAGCCGCGCCGCGCCGCCACCCGTAGTTTCGCGATCTCGCCTTCCGAGGGATCGCGTCGTGAGTCGCATCGCCTGGGTGTTCCTCTGCGTCTTCGCGGCCGCGGGCTGCGCCGCCCGCCGCGGCACGCCGGTCGCGGGTTCCTCGCCGGCTCCCGTGTTCGAGACGCCCACGCGTACCGCGCTGATCGCCGCGCCGCGGGGCGACGTCGAGTGGAATGCGCTGGGGGACGAAGCGGCCGCTCTGTTGTCGCAGTATCTCCGCATCAATACGACGAACCCTCCGGGGAACGAGATGGCGGCGGCGCGCTGGCTTGCGGCGGTGCTGCGGCGCGACGGGATCGACGCGCAGATCTTCGAGCCGGCGCCCGGCAAGGCGAACCTGTACGCCCGTCTCAAGGGAAGCGGCGCGGCGCGTCCGCTCATTCTCCTGAACCACATGGACGTGGTGCTCGCGTCGCCCGAGTACTGGCAGGTGGATCCGTTCGGCGGCACGGTCCGGGGCGGCTACGTGTGGGGCCGCGGCGCGCTCGACATGAAAGGGGAGGGGATCGTCCAGCTGATGACGCTGCTGGTCATGAAGCGGGCGGGCGTCCCGCTCAAGCGCGACGTGATCTTCCTGGCGACGGCGGACGAGGAAATCGGTGCCGGGGTGGGCGCGGGGTGGTTCGTCGAGCACCATGGGGATCTCATCCGAGACGCCGAGTTTCTGATCAACGAGGGGGGCACGATCCGCGCGAATGAGCGCGGCGGGGTGGACTATTACGGCGTGGGCACGACCGAGAAGTCTCCCTTCTGGCTGGATATGAGCGCGCGGGGGACGGCGGGTCACGGCTCTCGCCCGACGCCGGACAATCCCGTCCACCGGCTGGTGCGGGCTCTGGATCGCATCGGCGACTGGCGCACGCCGCTCACCCTCACGCCGGCCGTCGAGCGCTATTTCCGTGATCTCGCCACGATCGAGACCGATTCGACCCGGCGGCGCTGGTTCAGCGACATCCGCGTGGCGCTGCGGGATTCGAGCGCCGCGCGGGCGATCACCGCCGACCTCACATACAACGCGCTGCTACGCAACACGATCTCGATGACGGGGCTCAAGGGGAGCGACAAGACCAACGTGATTCCACCGCTCGCCACGGCGGCGCTCGATGTGCGGCTCCTGCCGGGCCAGGAGCCGGCGGCGTTTCTCGCGGACCTGGTGCGCGTGGTGGGGGACACTGGGGTGAGCTTCCGGCCGCAGGGGCCGAGCTGGCCCGCCACCGAGAGCTCGACCGAGACGGAGCTGTTCCGCGCGATCGAGGCGGCCGCGCGGGCGCGCCATCCCGGTGCGCTCGTGACCACGCCGATGCTGGCGGGGTTCACCGACAGCCACTACTTCCGGCGCGCCGGAATCGTGAGCTACGGCTTGGCGCCGTTCCCGCTCACGGTGTCGGACTCACGCGGGGTGCACGGCAACGACGAGCGGGTCAGCGTCGAGGCGCTCCGCTTCGGCGTGCACTTCCTGTACGACGTCGTCTCCCGCGTCGCGGGACAATAGACGCCTAGGCGCGTAGACGCCTAGTTCGTCCCCGAGCTCGTGGCGGCCGCTTGGCGCGGCTTCGCGTTCTTCACGTAGCGGTCGAACCAGTCGATCATCTCCGCCAGCGTGTGCAGCACCGACTCGCGGCCGAGGTAACCGTGCGCCTCGTTCGGTAGCATCACCAGCCGCGCAGTTCCTCCCAGCCCCTTGATCGCGGCGAACAGCCGCTCCGAGTTGATCGGGTAGGTGCCGGTGTTGTTGTCGGCCTCTCCGTGCGTCATCAGGATCGGCTCGTTGATCGAGTCGGCGTAGACGAAGGGCGACATCCGGAGGTAGACGCTTCGCGCCTGCCAGAACGTCCGATCCTCGTTCTGGAAGCCGAACGGAGTGAGGGTGCGGTTGTAGGCGCCGCTGCGCGCGATGCCAGCGCGGAACAGGTCGGAGTGCGCCAGCAGGTTCGCCGTCATGAAGGCCCCGTAGCTGTGGCCGCCCACGCCGATGCGATCGGGATCGGCGACGCCGGCGTCCACCACCGCTTTCACCGCGGCGCGGGCGTTCATCACCAGCTGATCGACGTAGTGGTCGTTCGCCGTGTCACCGCCGATGATCGGCATCTTGGGGTCGTCGAACACGGCGTAGCCTTGCGTCAAGAAGAAGAGGTGTGAGGGGCCGCGGATGATGTTGAAGCGGTTGGGCGCGGCCGATACCTGGCCCGCCGCGGTCGCCGACGCGAATTCGGTCGGGTAGGCCCACATCACCACCGGCAGGCGCGTGCCGGTCTTGTAGCCGGGGGGCAGGTACAGCGTTCCGGAGAGCGGCACGCCGTCCTCGCGGGCGTAGGTCACGAGGCGCTTCTGGATGCCCGTCAGCGCCGGCGCGGGATCCTTGAACGCCGTCAGCGCGCGCAGCTTGGCTCCCTCGCGCACGAAGTAGTTGGGCGGCTCGGCGCGCGACTCGCGGCGGGTCACGAAGGTCTTGCCCGCGTCGTCGAGCAGGGCGACCACGGACTCGTAGTGGACCGTGTCGGCGCGCCACAGCCGCTCGGTCTTTTTGGTCAAGAGGTTCAGGCGATCGAGGAAGGGCCGGTCGCCCTGCGGCGACGCGCCGCCACCCGCGAGGTAGATCCAGTCGCCGCTGCGGAGCACGGCGAAGTCACCCGATGCGCTCGTCCGCAGGATAGGGAACCCGGGATCGGCATAGCGGTCTTCGGCGCTCCGGTCGAAGAGCAGGACGGGCGCGGTGCCGGGTTTGGCGGCGTCGACGATCCACGTTCTGGTCCAGCGGCGCTCGCGGTCGTACTCCTGCAGCAATCCGACGCCCTGCGTGTCCCACACCAGCCCGCTATAGCGCTTGGCGAGCCGAGCGAGCTCGACGGGCTCGCCGGTGAACGGCGCGGCCAACGCGACGACGCGGTCCTGGCGCTCGGCTTTGCTGCGTGGGTCGCCACCGTCGAGCGCTTCGGCCCAGACGAGCGTGGCGGGCGTGCCGAGGCGCCAGTTGATGGCGCGGGGTCCGGTGCGCACGCCGCGGATCGGCACGCCTTCGGACGATGGAAGCTTGGCGATGCTGCGCACGAGCTCGCCGCGGGTGCTCCACACCTCGATCTCCTGCGGGAAGCCGCCGGAGGGGACGAGGTAGGAGAAGGGGCGGACGGTGCGGACGACGAGCACGTGCTCGCCGCCCGGCGAGACGTCCACGCGCTCGAAGATCGCGGGGGTGCCGACGCGCGTGCGCGCGCCCGTCGCGGCGTCGACCAGGGCGAGCTGGGCAGTGAAGTAGTAGTCGAAGAGTTTCTCGTCCTGGGCGTTGTCGAGCAGGTCCTGGAAGGTGGGCGCGGGTGCGGCGCGGCCCATCGTCTCCTGCGTGGTCGGGCCGACGGGGGTCTGCGGCGCGACGGGAGCCGCACCGCGGCCGTCGGGGACGAATTCACAGAGCAGGCTCGTGCCGGCCGGCATCCATTGGCACGGCGGACCGCCCGTGGCGTTCAGGGTCGGGCCGGTGAGTGCGCGCGTTTGTCCCGTGGCGGCGTCGGCGACCCAGAGGACGAGTCCCGAGTCCCGCGTTTGCACGAACGCGATGGTGCGGCTATCGGGGGACCAGATGACGTAGGACAGCGCCGCGGGCGTCGGCACGTTGATGCGCCGTTCGCTGCCGTCGGCCACGCGCTTCAGGACGAGTCCTGTGATGCCGCCCGGGAGCTGCGGGCCGGTGGTGCGCGGGTTGATGCGGTTGCCCGCGAGGCGCAGCATCGGCGCGGCCAGCTCGGCGATCGTCGGCATGCTGCGCTGCTCGAGGAGCAGCATCCAGGCGCGGTCGGGCGAGACGCCGGCGGCCGGCAGCGGTGGCGTGTCGAGGATATCGACGATGACCTGGGGCGGCGTCTTGTAGGGCGTTTGGGCGGCGAGAGGGGCAGTGGCGGCGGCGAACAGAATAAGGAAGAAGCGGCGCATCGCTGGCTCACGGAACTGGGAAGCCGGTAACGTGCAGGCTGGGGCGCGGGGCCGCAACTTAAGTAGGCGGCCGTTCCTAGCTGCGACCTTGAACGACCTGTAGCTTCGATGCTACACCCCTGAACGGGAGGCCTTCAAATGATCGGGCATTCATGGCTTGATCGCCTTGGTGCTGGAGCCGCGAAATCGTGTGCCCTGGTCGCTTGGTTGCTTGTCCTCCCAACCGGTGCGAATGCACAGGACACGACTGCCCTGCCCGCGGCCCTCTATAGGCGCGTGGCCGAAGTTGCCGATGGGCAGCGCCTGGGCCTGAGGGTCTTCGTCGTCGTGCGCCGCGCCTTTCCGCATCACGTCGCTGGCATTTCCTCCACATTTGCTGGCGCCAGTGCCCTTCGTAGAAGGTTTGTTACCGTTCGCGACCTCGTAATCGTGGGCCCGGTGAGCCCGACGATCGACCTTGGACCCCGGGGCGGGTTCATGACGGGCGGATGCGTTCACAATAGATGGACCACGGCGATGCGGGACAAGCCGACGGCCGCGCCGTTGCCAGCCATGGACAGCGTCGTCGCGCTCGACGCGCAGGCTCTGATCAGCGATTCGATCTCGCTAATGTCGCCGCCGCTGGGATACTGCGGTACGGAAACGGTTCCGCCTTCAAACGTCGTGTCGGTTACCATCACGACGAAGCTCCGAGACTCAACGTTGACCACCGTCGTCTACCCCGGCGGGACGCTCGACGCCGTCTTCTTCACACTCGATGCGATGGATAAGTTCGTCTTCCCGTACTACACGAAGCTGTTTGGTGTGGCGGCTGCAGCGAGCATGCGAGCGGAGATGGTGCAAGGCATTCACGAGAGGTAGTGCGACGTCAGGGCGCTGCCTGAGATGGTTCCGAGACGGCGGCACGAAACTTCGGGTCCGCGTGCAGCGCGCGGAACCAGGGGGATGCCGCCGCGATCTCGCGGCAGCGACGGTCTGCCGCGACGCACGCCCGGATCAAGTCTACGGCCCCGTCCCGCTGTCCCAACAGGAGCCGTGCGCTTGCCTCGGCGAGAACCGTCAAGCCAGTGGGTGGGCGCCCGGCGGGGTCCATTTGCGCCCGCCGAATCACGGCCAGCGCGCTGTCGCGGAGGCCAGTGCGCGCGAGGGTCATCGCGACCATCATCCGCCTGTACGCCCAGTTCCAAGTGAGTACGCCGAGCGAGTCCCGCCGCTCGATGTCGTCCAACTCCTGCCACGCCTTGGCGACGCTGTCTCGCCCCTTGGCGAACCAGCCAAGGAGCATCAGCCTGCACTCGCTGAAGCGAGGGTCCCCAACGAACCGTGCGCGCCCCTGTTCACACCACGAGTAGGCCTCATCGCGTCGTTCCAGGTTCAGGGCGGAGAAGAACAGATACACGAGCACGGACGGTGCCTCGTTTAGGTAGGCATCCGCTTCGAAGGCGCTCCGCGCGGCTGTGTACCCGTCAGCGAGGCGACCCTTGGTCAGATATAGGTCAGCCAACGCTTGCCATGCGCGGGCGAGACTCGGGTTCGAGTCCGTGGCGATACGGAGGTCGCGCTCGGCCTGGGCGACCAGCGTATCACTCTCTCCGACGTCTCCGAGGCTCCAGAGACGAAAGAGGAGGACGCCCCGGAGCTCCAAAGCCTCGGGCTCGTTCGCTCGCACCGCCAGCGCCCGCGCAGCGTGTCTCAGGCCGATGTGGAACCATTGGGACATGTGGAAACGCTTGGCGGTGTCCGCTGCGGCGCTTGCGACGTCAGCGGGCAGCAGCGCGACGGCTTGAGCGATCCATCCTCGACGCGTAATAGGTACCGTCCACCGCTTGTCGAGGCGTTCGGCCTGCGCGAGAAAGCCATCGGCTGAGAAATAGGTCCGCAACGCCAGGGGCTCCTGTCCGGCGCGGCCGAGGGCTTGGGCGTCCTCCATGATTCGGTTTGCCCGCTGCACCAACTCCCAAGCGGCCACACTGTTCGTGCCTGTTCGCCCCTGTCGTACTCGCAACTCCGTCCCTAGGCGCTGGCGTAGACCCGCGGCCACCTCCTGCGTGATCTGATCTTCGAGGGCAAAGAGGTCGGCCAACGGTCTCTCGACAGTCTGGCTCAGGAGTTGCACCCGGGACATTGGATCGACCATTCGCACGGATACCCGGAGGCGATCGCCAGACTTCGCAACACTCCCGGACACGATCGTGCCCACTCCAAGGGCGTGGGCGACGCTGTCGAGCAACACGTTCGCCCCATGGAATGGCCGCACTCCTTCAGGCGAGATGACGTGCAAGTCTTTCACGTGGGCGAGTTCATCGATCAGGTCGTGCGTGAGGCCGCCGGCGATATGCGCGAGGTCACCTGCTGGACTGAAATCATCGAAGTAGAGGACGGCGATGTGCCGGGGATCGAGGCTTTCGGTCTTTGTCCCGCGAGTTCCCCCGTTTCTCCACGCCACCCACGCTCCCACTACCGCCAACGTCAGGCCCACGGGGAGCAAGGCTGCGAGCGCGCGACGGAGGGCTTGGCGGGAGGGCGGCCTCCGGACCCGCACCGACCGTGTCCCCTCTTGCGCCAGCGCTTCCCCGAACGTGCGCGCCGTCGGGAACCGGTCGACAGCGTCCGTCGCGAGGGCGACGAGTAGCACTTCGTCCAGCCACGCTGGTAGATCGGGGCGCACCGCGCGCACCGAGGGCGACGGCTCCACCAGCCGCCGCCGCAGCATGGTCTGGATGTCGGGCCCCTGAAATGGGGTCTCGCCGCACAGCATCTCGAACAGGGTGCAGCCGAGGCTGTAGATGTCCGTCCGGCCGTCGACCTTGCGGTCGCCCGTCACCTGCTCCGGGCTCATGTACGGCGGCGTGCCGAGGTGGGCTCCGGTGGCCGTTAGCCCCGTGTCGCCCACTTCGATCGCGCTCGCGATCCCGAAATCCGCCACCCACGCGTGCCCCGAGGCGAGGAGGATGTTCCCCGGCTTGATGTCGCGATGGGTGACGTTCTGGCTGTGTGCGTAGTCGAGTGCGTCCGCGACTTCCCGCGCCAGGCGCACCGCCTCGTCCATCGGCAGCGGACCGTCCCGTTCGAGCCGGTCGGCGACCGTCCCGCCGTCGATGTACGGCATCACGTAATAGAGGAGGCCCCCGGCGGAGCCGGAGTCGAGGAGCTTGAGGATGTGCGGATGGGTGAGGCGCGCGGCCATCTGGATCTCGCCGACGAAGCGCTCGGTGCGAACCACCAGCGCAAACTCTTCGGCCAGTACCTTGATCGCCACCAAGGCGCCGGGGTGCTTCAGATCCTGCGCCAAGTAGACGGTTGCGGTCGCCCCGCGGCCGAGCTCTCGAGTGATCGAGTAGCGGTCGGCCAGTGCGGCTTGCAAACGATCGCGCGCGTCGGCCAGAGGCTCGAAGCCTTGTGATGAGCGTCACAACGCTACGGCTCAGACGGAGGCTCGGCAAGAAAGCACAGTCTGCAGTTTGGCTAACCGATACTGTCGCAATAGGTTGCGACAGCCCCTCCT
>DASXUE010000035.1:0-29721 GCA_036505055.1 Gemmatimonadales bacterium
GATGCCGCGCCAGCGGTTCGCTCCGGAGCAGATCCGCCACCCCGATCGGGTGGTCCGGGCCGTCTGCCCCTACTGCGGCGTCGGCTGCCAGGTCGACCTACACGTCGCCGACGAGAAGATTCTCCGCGTCACCTCGCCCAACATCGAGCTGGACACGCCCAACCAGGGATCGACCTGCGTGAAGGGTCGTTTCGGCTACGACTTCCCTCAACATCGGGACCGGTTGACTCGCCCGTTGATGCGGAAGGGCTGGACGAGGGAGGGCGATCGCTGGGTGTGGAAGGGTCCGACCGGCACCGAGCGCCGCGGCGGGCCGTGGCGCAGCATCGAAGGGGAAGGTCAGCAGTCGAAGCCCGGGACGCCGCCGCGCGCCACCGGCAAGTCGGTGCGCGAGCTCCCGCTGCTCGAACGGCTCGACCAGGACATCCGCGACCGCGTGGCCACGCCGGCCGATTGGTACGAGCCGTTCCGCGAGGCCACCTGGGAGGAGGCGGTTAGCCTGGCCGCGCAGGAGCTGTCCCGGATCAAGCGCGAACGCGGCGGCGACGCCCTCGCCTGCTTCTCGTCGGCCAAGTGCTCGAACGAAGAGAACTACCTGATGATGCGGATGTTCCGCGGCGCGCTCGGCACCAACAACGTCGACCACTGCACCCGCCTGTGCCACTCGACCTCGGTGGCGGCGATGCAGCGCGCCATCAACACGGCGGCTGCCTCGGGCTCGATGCGCGAGATCGAAGAGGCGTGCGACGTCATTTTTGTCGCGGGCGCCAACACCACCGAGTCACACCCGGTTTTCGGCGCCGCCTTGAAGCGGGCGCACGAGCACGGGGCAACCCTCATCGTGGCGGACCCCCGGCGCACCGAGCTCGCCAGCCGCGCCGACATCCACCTCCAGATGCAGCCCGGCACCGACGTCGCCCTCTACTCGGCGATGCTGCACCACATCCTCGCCACCGGGCTCGAGAACCCGGCCTTCATCGCGGCACGGACGCACGACTTCGACAAGGTGCGCGCCGCCGTGCAGGCCTACCCGCCCGAGAAGGCCGCGAAGATCACCGGGATCCCGGCCGATCGGATTCGCCGCGCGGCGGAGGTGTACGCGCGGGGCCCGAATACGAGCACCCTCTGGGCGATGGGGCTCACGCAGCACGCCAACGGGACCGACATCGTCACGTCGCTGCTCAACCTGATGTTCGCGTGCGGGATGATCGGCCGTTCGGGCGCCGCGATGCTGCCCGTCCGCGGGCAGAACAACGTCCAGGGCGCCTCGGACGTCGGTGCGATTCCCTTCGTCTACACGGATTACCAACCGGTCGGCGACCCAGCCGTGCGGGACCGTTTTGCCACTGCGTGGGGTGTCCCGGCCGAGTCGCTGTCGCTCAAGAAGGGCCTCATGGTCACCGAGGTCGTGAAGCCGGAGAGCGGCATCCGCGGGATGTACATCATGGGCGAGAATCCCATCATCTCCGATCCCGACATCGCGCACGCCGAGCACTGGTTCCAGGGGCTCGAGTTCCTCGCGGTGCAGGACCTGTTCCTCACCGAGACGGCCCGTTACGCCGACGTGGTGCTGCCCGCCTCGAGCTTCGCGGAGAAGACCGGCACGTTCGTGAACACCGAACGGCGCATCCAGATTTCGCACCAGGCGGTCGCCTCGCCCGGCCAGGCCCGCGGCGACCTCGACATCCTGATCGACCTCTCGGAGCGGCTCGGCTTGCCGACACCGTTCGCGTCGGCGGAAGAGGTGATGGTCGAGATCGCGCGCGTCACGCCGAGCTGGGCGGGCGTCACCTACGCGCGGCTCGAGGGCGCCGGGCTGCAGTACCCCGTGCCGACGACCGAGCATCCGGGCACCGCGTTCCTGTTTGCGGACGCGTTCCCCACCGCCGATGGCAAGGCCACGTTCGTGCCGGTCGAGTACACGGATCCGGCGGAACTGCCCGACGACGAGTATCCGTTCGTGATGAACACGGGTCGCCAGTTGTACCACTGGCACACGGGCACGATGACGCGCCGCGCCTCGGGGCTCGACTCCCGCGAGCCCACGGCGATCGTCGAGATCCATCCCGCCGATGCCGCCGAATTGGGCGTCGCCGAGGGCGAGCTAGTGCGGCTGACGTCCCGCCGCAACTCGATGGTGACGGCGTGCCGCATCTCGGACCGCGTGGCGCGGGGCCAGGTGTTCGTCCCGTTCCATTTCCGCGAGGCGGCGGCCAATCTGCTCACGAATCCGATCCTCGATCCCTACGCGAAGATGGCGGAGCTGAAGGTGTGCGCGGTGCGCATCGAGCCCGCGCGGGCTCCGGCGGCCGTCTGACGTGGATCTAGGGCTCCAGGGCCGCGTCGCCCTCGTGTGCGGCTCGACCCGCGGGCTGGGCCGCGCGGTCGCGAAAGCGCTCGAGGGGGAAGGCGCACAGGTGGCGGTCAACGGACGCAGCGCCACGGCTCCCTTCCCCGCCGACGTGAGCGTCCCCGCCGAAGCGGAACGACTCGTGCACGACGTCGCCAAGCAGTTAGGCCGGCTCGACGTGCTGTTCTGCAATGCGGGCGGCCCGCCGGCGGCGCCCTTCAAGGATCAGCCCGCCGACGCCTGGCAGCGCGCCATCGAGCTGAATCTGCTTTCGACGATTCACCTCGCGCGAGCGGCCGTTCCGATCATGCGCAAAGCCCAGTGGGGACGGATCATCTGCCTCGTGTCGGTCGCCGCGAAGCAGCCCCTCCCCGGCCTCATCCTCTCGACGACCGCGCGCGCGGGCGTGCTGGGGTTCGCCAAGTCGCTCGCCGACGAAGTCGCCGTCGACGGCATTACGGTGAACAGCATCTGTCCGGGCTTCATCGCCACCGAGCGGGTCGACGAGCTGACGCGGACCAAGCCCGATATGATGAAGCAGATGCTGGCCCAAATCCCGATGGGGCGGATCGGCAACACGAGCGAGCTGGCGGCGGCAGTGGCGTTCTTGGCCTCCGACCGGGCCAGCTATATTACCGGCGCGGTGCTCCAGGTGGACGGCGGGTTCACGCGGTCAATCTTTTGATTCTTCCCTAGCCCACATGCAAGCGATTGTCAAAGAAGCCCGCGCCCCGGGCCTCCGCGTCAAGAGTGTCCCGAAGCCCGCCCCGGGTCCCGGCGAAGTGCTCATCGCCGTGCGCCACGCGGGGGTGTGCGGCACCGATCTGCACATCGCCGACTGGGACCCGTGGGCGCAGGGCCGGCTCAAGCCGCCCCTCGTCGTGGGGCACGAATTCGCGGGCGAAATCACCGCGCTCGGAGACGGCGTCACGGAGCTGAAGACCGGCCAGCTCGTCACGGCCGAGGGCCACATCGTGTGCGGCCACTGCCTGCAGTGCCGCACCGGCAACGGCCACATCTGCCGGAACACGCGCATCATCGGCGTGGACCGGGACGGTGCCTTCGCCGAGTTCATCGTGATGCCGGCCACCAACGTGCTGGCGCTCGACGGCATCCCCACCCAAGTCGGCGCCATCATGGACCCGATGGGCAATGCCTTCCACACGGTGCTGACCGCGGACATCCCCGGCAGCATCGTGTTCGTGGTGGGATGCGGGCCGATCGGCTGCTTCGCCGTCGGCATCGCGCGCGCGGCGGGCGCGGCCAAGGTGATCGCCTCGGACGTCAACCCCAAGCGGCTCGCCCTGGCGGCGAAGATGGGCGCCCACGTCGCCGTGAACGCCGCCCAGGACGACGTGGTCGAGACGGTGCTCGCCGAGACGGGGGGCGAGGGGGCGGACGTCGTGTGCGAGATGTCGGGCGTACCGTCGGCCCTGCACCAGGCCTTCGCCGCCGTGCGCATGGGCGGCCGCGTCCAGCTGCTCGGCATCCCCAAGGGCGAAGTCCCGGTGAACTTCGCCGACGAGATCATCTTCAAGGGCATCACGATCTACGGCGTCATCGGCCGCAAGATGTACGAGACGTGGCACCAGATGCGCCGCTTCCTGTCGGTGGGACACTTCGACCCCCGCCCCGTCATCACGCACGAGTTCCCGCTCGCCAAGATCGACGACGCTCTGGCCGCGATCCGCTCGGGCGACGCGGGGAAGGTCATTCTGGAGATCGCATGACGCTCGCCGCGCGGCTGCAACCCGAGCTCGATCAGTTCAAGCAGGACGGCGTCTACAAGCGCCTCAACTACCTCGATTCGCCGCAGGGCCCGCGCGTCAAGATGGAGGGGCGCGGCGACGTCGTGATTCTCTCCTCGAACAACTACCTGGGCCTGTGCGCCGCCACCGACGTGGTGCAGGCGGGGAAGGACGGCCTGGAGCGCTGGGGCGCCGGCACCGGCTCCGTCCGGTTCATCTGCGGGACGTTCACGGTCCACCGCGACCTCGAGACCGCGCTCGCCCAGTTCGTAGGATGTGAGTCCTCACTCACATACGTCAGCTGCTGGAACGCAAACGAGGGGCTCTGCCCCACCCTGCTCGGCGAGCAGGACATCGTCATCTCCGACCAGCTGAACCACGCGTCGATCATCGACGCCATCCGGCTCGCCAAGACGATCACGAAGTGCCAGACGGCCGTCTACAAGCACTCAGACATGGCCGACCTCGAGGACAAACTCAAAGCCGCCAAGGACTCTCGGCTGAAGCTCGTGTTTACGGACGGCATCTTCTCGATGGAAGGCGACATCGCCAGGCTCCCCGACATCGTGGCGCTCGCCCGGAAGTACGACGCCGTCGTCGCCGTGGACGACTCCCATGCGACCGGCGTACTCGGGAAGACGGGCCGCGGCACCGCCGAGCATTACGGCATGCTCGGCCAGGTGGACATCATCACCTCCACCCTCGGGAAGGCGCTCGGCGGGGCGGCGGGCGGTTTTACCGCCGGGCCGGCGGCGCTCACCGACTACCTGACCCAGCGCTCGCGGCCCCAGCTGTTCTCCAACGCTCTGCCACCGACGGTCGCCGCGAGCGCGCTCGCGGCCGTCCGCCACGTCGAGCAGCACCCCGACCTGATCGGGCGGCTGCACGCCAACGCCCGCTACTTCCGCGAGCAGCTCCTGGCCGTCGGCTTCAAGCCGCTGCCGGGAGAGACGCCGATCGTGCCGGTCATCCTGGGAGAAACGGCGAAGGCGATCGAGATGAGCGACCTGCTGCTGGCCGAAGGGGTGTTCGTCACGGGCTTTGGGTATCCCGTCGTCCCGCAAGGCCACGCGCGCGTGCGCTGCCAGCTATCGGCGGCGCATAGCCGCGATGATCTCGACGTCGCGCTGCGCGCGTTCAAGAAGGTGGGGAAACGGCTGGGCCTGATCTAGTCAACAGTATTCCGCCACCGTCGCGACAGCCGACTGCACTTCAAGTAGTTTCACGATCTGGCCACTTAACGTGCTTGTGTACAATAGTCTAGCGCCTTATCTTCGGAGCCTCACGTGGGGAGGATCCGATGAAACGGCTGGGCTATCTCCTGGCGGGCGCCCTTGGCGCCGGGGCCCTGGCGACGCCTCTGGCGGCGCAGCGGTCCGACAACCTCGAGTTCGGGGGCTTCGCCTCGTTCTGGCGTTACGATCGGGCGTTCCAGCTCAAGAACAAGCTCGGGGGTGGGGCGCGGGTCGGCTATAACCTCACGGACCGCGTCGGTCTCGAGGTGATCGGCGACTACGCCACGACGACCAATCTCGCCGGCACGCAGGACGTCAATGTTTCCGCCATCAGCGCCAATCTGGTGCTCACCTTCCCCGTGGGCGAGCGCAGCACGATGTACGCGCTGGGCGGGTACACGCGGGCCGTTTTCGGCAAGACGGCGCCGTACGACTTCACCGAGAACATGGTCGATGGGGGCGTCGGCCTCCGCATGTTTTTCGGTAGGCACGTCGCCCTACGGCTGGACGGCCGGGCGATGTACACGCCCACCACCCAGTATCCCTTCGGCACGTGGGGCGGCCAGGTGATCGGATCGGCCGGCCTCTCGTACTTCTTCGTCCCCCCCCAGCAGGGCCACGGGTTCAGCAAGCAATACCAGTGGTATTGGGGCGCGCAGGGGGGCGCGTTCATCTACAAGACCAACGTCCAGCCGCTGTACTACGACCCCATCGTCGGTGGCCACTGGCTCATCACCGCCCGGAGAACCGCCCTGTACGTCGCGTACGAGCAGGCGCTGTTCCTGACCGATGCCAACGCGGTGATCTTCGATCCCAGCTCCACCAGCTCGTCCGTCGGCCCGGGCTTCCGCGACGTCACGTTCCACGACATGCGCCGTCTCATGTTCGGCGTGCTCGCGTTCCCGGCCCAGAAGGTGATCGAGCCGTTCGCCGGCGGCGGGTTCGCCCTCATGCAGGTCCTGAATCCGGTCGTGGACTGCTCGAGCTGCAGCACCCTGGGCGAGGCGGTCGAGGCGGCCGATCGGGCCCATGAAGCAGCGAGCAAGGCCTTCTTTTGGTTGATGGGGGGCCTGCAGATCAACTACTCGACCAAACTGAACGTCTTCGCGCACTATCTGCTGACGTCCAGCGCCCCGGGGTTCCTGATCGAGAGCAACACGCACACCCTGCAGGGCGGGATTCGCTACAGCCTCGGGACCTCCAAAGAGGGCATCAGCGAGCGCCACTGACCCAGGGCGAGTCCTCGATGTAGAAGCGCAGCGGCCAGTCGGTCGCTCGGGTGATACCAATACGCGGGCCCGCGACGATCTTGTCCCGCCGTAGCGCCGCCCGCGGGCCCCCCCCCCGCACGATGCGCAGTGCTCCACGCTGCAAGAGCGTGCCGTTCAACGCCCCAGTCACCCCCAGTGCTTCGCACAACCGCGCGGGGCCCGCGCAGAGGTTCCGGTCGCGGGCGCCACGCCGTCGCCGCATCGTCTCGAGCCCGGCCATCGGCTCGAGCGCCCGGATCAGCACGGCCGCGGGAAAGCCCACCGCCTCCGTGACGGCGTTGAGACACCAATGCATCCCGTACGTGAAGTACACATAGGCCGACCCCGGGGGCCCGTACAGCTGCTCGGTGCGGGCCGTGCGCCGTGAGCCGTAGGCGTGGCAGGCGGGGTCGTCCGGGCCGACGTACGCCTCGACCTCGACGATACGTCCAGCGGTGCGCCGGCCGCCCACGTCACTGACGAGCACGTGGCCGAGCAGGCTCCGTGCGACGTCGGGCGTGGAGCGCGCGTAGAAGCGAGCGGGAAGGGGGGCGCTCAGGCCCCGCCGGTCAGCCCGCGCTTCACCCGCGACCAAAACGACTCCCCGTCGTCCGACTCCGGTGCGCGCGCCGGAGGCTTGGGCGCCGGAGCCGGGGGCGGGGGCGGGGGCGGGGGCTGCGGCGGCGCCGACTGCGCGGGTGCGTCGTGTCGTCCCCCGCCTCCACCGTCGCGCTCCCTTTCCTGGCCACCGCGCCCGCGACCACCGCGTCCCCCCCGCCGGCCGCGCCCGCCGCGCTCACCCCGCTCGCCCCGCTCGCCCCGTTCAGGGCGCTCGCCACGCTCCCCGCCCCGACCGCGGCCGCCGCCACCTCCGCCGGGGCCTCCACGGCCCCGACCGCGGCCTTCACGATCATCGGACGTGGGAGGCGCACCCTGCGGTCCGATCGGCTCGATCGGTGGCCGCGGAGAAACGTGATCGACCCGCGGCCGGAAGTTCGGATCCACCTCGACGACGCCGATCTTCGGCACGCCGCCACCACCCGGCGCTGGCACCCGCGGGCCGCCGCGGGACCCGCGACGGAACCGGGCGCTGCGCGCCGGCACACCACCCGGACCGACGGACGGCGTGCTGTAGGGCGGCGGCGGAGCGGAGGACGCGGGCATCGGCGGCTCGTCCTCTTCTTCGATGATCGCCATCGGCGTGGGCGCGGGCGGCGCCGGAGGCGGCGGTACTTCGGCCCGCAGCTTCACCGTGTATCCCTCGTCCTCTTTCGCCAGGTCGATCATTTCCTTGTCGTGCGCCTGACGCAGCAGCTTCTGCACCTGCGCCGTCTCGAGGGGCACGGCGTCGGTCTTGATTTCCGCCATTGCATCGCGCAGCTCTTCGGCGCTCACGGGGCGCTCCTCGCCGCCGAGCCGGCCGAGGGCCTGCTTCAGCAAGCCGAACGCCTCGCCGAAGGAGAAGCCGCTCTTGCGTTCCGCCGGGACCGCGGGCGCCACCTCGACCGCATCGGCCGTCTCTTCCACTGCCGGCCGCTCTGCCCGGTCCCTGCCTCGCCCGCGACCCCCGCGGCCGCGGCCACCCCGGCTTTCCCGCTCGCGCAGCGCGCGCTCGGGCGCAGCGGCGACAGCGGCGCCGAGGGCCGGCTGCGCCAGCGCGCCGACCACCTGGGGCCCGAGGGCGATCTCGTACTGGCCGTTATCCAGCCGGGTGAGCGCGATCAGGCCGCGGTGCGCCGCCTCGACCACGAACTTGCTGAAGCGGGAGAAGCCGGCGTCCTTCTCGTCGAAGTTGGGATCGATCTCCTGCATCACCTGCTTGAGGCGATCGGAGCGCATCACATCGTTGTGCGCCGTCATCTGCTTCACCGCCTCGACGACCAGCTCCCAGGGATCGCGGCGCACGTGCGCCACGTCGCTCTCCTTGGTGAAGCCGGCGAGCTCGTTGTAGGAGTAGTACTCGTCGCAGTTCTGGATGAGCAGATCGCTCGAGGATTCCCGGATGCCCACGCCGATCACGTACTTCCCGTACTCCTTGAGCTTGAGCACGAGCGACGAAAAGTCGCTGTCCCCCGACAGCAAGATGAACGTGCCGATTTCGGGCCGGGTGAAGACCAGCTCGAGCGCGTCGATGGCGAGGCGGATGTCGGTCGCGTTCTTCTTGTTCGAGCCGTACGCGGGCGCGAAGATGAGGTCGATCGACGACTCGGACAGGGGCACGATGTACTGCGGATAGCGGCGCCAGTCGGCGTAGGCGCGCTGCACCGCGACCTTGCCGCGGATGATCTCGGATTGGAGCAGCCGCTTCAGCTCGCTCTGGAGATCCGAGCGGATGCCCATCGTGACGTTGTCGAAGTCGATGAGGAGCGCGGCGTTCGGGGCGTGGGCAGGGGGTTCTTTGTGGGTGGGGCGTGGCAAATGCGCGTGCGGTTGTGACGTCATGTGTTACTCAATTCCCGGCTCGCGACCGGCATACGCCCGTCGGGCCCTGGGCGCCGCGATGTACGCGGAGCAGGCGGGCAGACGTCTCGTAACCGTGTCGGGCTCTTGTTGGTGGCGCGAGTTTCGCGTCGATGCGCGTCCACTCGGTCGCCTGTCGATTGTGCTGGCAGGATTTTCTGCGGAGGGTCGCCGGTCTCAACTGGGCGCGCCGGCATTCTCAGGCGCCGCCTGATGATCCGACCCCACCGCTATTCGGCTGCCAGATGCATGAACCGTTGATAATAAACAACTTACGCTCGAAACACTATAGGCGGCCCCGCCCCAACACCTAACGCATTGGTATTGTGGCGAATGGCTTCGTGGCTAGCGCTCCTCAACCACCGCCACGCCGTACCAGCAAGGACTCATCCGGCACGCCGCCATAACCGCTTTCACCCGGTACGATCCTGTCTCCCGCGGCGTGATCCGGACGAGCGGGACGCCCCCCCCTGACCGGTCGGCGGCGATGTCGCTCCCCGCCGCAGTGCTCACCACCAGGTGCAGGCCGGAGCAATCGGCGTCGCACACACCCACTACGGCGTAGCCACGCCCCGCATTCAGCGTCACGGCCGAGGCCTCGGATTCTTCATTGTCGAGGGCGCTGACTCGCGTCAGGCGGGGGCGCTCGAACCCCTTCTCTCGCAGACCCTGGACGGCGTGCGCCAGCTGCTCGCGCGCCTGCCGCTCCCAGCGGCGGGCCTGCGCGGGCGCCGGTCGAGCCATCCCGAAGAGGAGGGCGAGGAGCGCGAGGGTCCAGGCGACCGAGAGCCTCACCTGACCTGCCGCCGCGCCGCGGAGAGTGCCACGCCGCTCAAGGCACCGGCGGCCAAGAGGAGCGCCAGCAGTGCGGAGCCGAGTGGGGCAGAGGCGCCCAGGGGTGGGAGTGGCGGCCCGAGGCTTCCCTGCCAGCGCGCCGTCCACTCTCCCACGGGCTCCCCGAGCGCGGCAGCGAGCGCCGTGTCGACTGGCAAGGGCGAATTCCAGAAGCGCACGAATCGCTCCGGTCCGACTGCTCGGGCCACGTCCGCCAGGTAGCGCTCACCAGCGATGAGGCGCTGCTGCCGCCACCAGACACGGCTGGGCACCAGGACTCGCGGCACCGAATCGCGCCAGTCACCGCCGGCGCCGGCGAGCACCGCTTCGCGACACCCGCCGGCTCGGCCGCCGAGACACGCGACGGCCGGGAACGACTGGTGGTACACCCACTCCCAGTTCCACGTGCGCGTCATGGAGTTCACGAAGAATCCGACGTATGGAGACCCCTGCGGCGGGTCGCGCCACGCCGGCGCGAGGGCAAGATCGAACCCGCGCTGGGCGAGCCAGCGACGCACCGGTTTGCCCGGAGCGCCGTAGGCGGCGTAAAACGCGCACGGCCCCAGGCTGGCCGCAAGCCAGTCCTCCAGCCGAAAGCGATCCTCCGGGCGCCGCTCACTGAGGAGCCATCGGGTCAAACCGAGGCCGGGGGGGAGAAGGACGACGCACGCGGTTCGGTCGGTGGAATCAGGAAGGAGGTAGGCAACGCCGCCGCCCCGCTCGGAAGGCGCGCCGGGCCGGTCCGCGCCGGGCCGAAACTGCAGCACGACGCCGACGGAGATCTTCGTTTCGCCGAGACCCAACTGGTGCCACGCCGAATCCAGCGCGGCCGCGACGCGGCGGCGCGGGGCGACGGGAACGGAGTCAGGGCCGACGAAGAGCAGCGCTGGTCCCTCGGCCGGGGCCACGGGGAGGCGGCCTCGACTCTCGGCGAGCCGGACGGCGGCTTGCGCCGCGCGCCATTCCCCGGCCAAGGCCTGGGCGCGCTGACGCGCCGCCGTCGGCGTCGGCGCCCGCGGTCCGAACCAGCCGCGGTCGCCGCGGTCCCGCACGCCCCGCGGCGGGAGGTAGGCGAGCGCGACGGCCGCGCACGCGACGAGCGGAGCCAACAGCCACAACCTCACGTCACGCGCCATCGCGAGCTCCGCAGCCCGCAGGCCGCAAAGACGACGGTCCACGCGCTCGCCACCCACAGTGCCCAAGGGGGCAGAGCGACGGGAGCCGGCCTGGCGGCGAGGATCTCCGAGCGCCACTTGGAGAGCAGCACGTCCAGGTCCACGCCCGCCGACGACGCCAGCCGCTCGGCCATCGGAGCATCGGGATGCGCCATCAGCCTGGCGTATGCCTCCCGCCCCCCCAAGCGCCGCGCGGTCTGCACCAACGTTGCCCGGGCGGTGACGTCCAGCGGCCGCGGCAGCGCCGCCGCCGGCACCGACCGCAGGAGATTCGTGCACGCGGCATCGTCGCCCGCGACGCACGCGCGGTATCCCGGGGCCGACGCGGGGCGTTCGGACGCGCCCGGGAGCCAGCGTGACACGACCGCGCGCCGCTCGGTAGGACCCGGGTACCAACGCTCGATCGGATCGCCGTCGCCCAGCTCCAGCGCGTCCCGGCAGGCGCGGAGATCGCCCAGAAAGCAGCTGCGGGCGGGCTGAAAGGGAGCAGTCACGAGCTGCACGTACACGGCACCCCGGGTACGCGCCGAGCCCAGCAACCGGACAGGCGCGGACAACCAGGCGCTCAGCGCGGGATCGGGCTGGTCGAGCGGCACGTTGGCGAGAAGCACTTGAGTGAGGGCCGACACGTCCAGGGTCCACGGGACTTCCATGCCGACGTGCAACCCGGGACGCCGCACGGTGGTGTCCGGGTCGAAGGCGCGTACCAGGTACGGCCGCGTGGCGAGGCCAGCCGCCGCGGACCCGTAGAGGCTGTCCAGGAGCGGCCAGGCGCGCGCCGCGGCTTCGCGCACCCGCAACGGCGACGGGTTGGTGACGATGCGGAGTGCACCGACCGCGATGGTGTCGCGCCCCGATCCCGCCCGCTCGCGTTCGAGACTATCGACGAGATCGGCGATGGCATTGGCCTGTCGCCACTCCCCGAGCAGGCTATCGGCGCGCCACCGCAGGTGCGTGAGGTTCGCGTCCTGGGCGCCGAGCGACGGCACGGCGCCCAGCGCGAGCGCGAGCGGGAAAGCGAGCCTAGACATCGAGCAGCATCCAGCGACCGGTGAAGACCGCGAGCGGCCCGGGCCAGTTCAGCACGAGCATCTGGAGCCGATCGGGGAGGCCCAGCTCGACATTGGCGACGCCGGCCACGATCTGGACGACGATGAGCGCCGCGATCGCGCCGAGGATGATCCCTGCGGTCCGGGCCGTCCCCGCCGAAATCGCAAAGAACACTGCGTAGGCCACGAGCAGGGCGAGCGCGAAGCGCAGGGCGAGGGCGATCGGGTATGTCTGCAACCCCGCAGGAATCGTGGCGGCTGTCGTCGCGAGGAGCGCACCGAGCAACACCGCGACGATCGGCGCGGCGAGCACGGTGACGCCGGCGCCGAACCGCAGGAGCGCGTAGCGCCAGCGGGGGAGCGGCAGGGATAGCGCGTGCACGTGGCGGCCGCGGTGATCGGGCGCCCAGGTGGCCATCGCCACGAGCAGGCCCAGCGCCGCCGCGAGCACCGGATAGAGCGTCCCCCACGACTGCACGACCCGGAGCAGACTCTCGACCTGCAGGGGGCTCCGGTCTGCGGCCGCCGCGCCCTGCAGCGACACGATGGGGAGCGCGAAACCCGCCACGGCGCCGAGGGCGACGATGAGGCGGGACCATTTCCACTGACTGAAGAGAATCGCGCGGAACACGTTGGCCTCCTAAGCGTGCGGCGTGCGGAAGGTGCGGAGCAGCTCCACGAAGCCGTCCTCCAAATCCAGATCAATCACGTCCTGTAGCGCCGCCCCGATTCCGTCGAAGTACGGCGCCATCTCCGGCTGCCAGTCGCGGACGACCCACGTCTCCGCGCTCCCGCCGTTCTCGGACTCGCGGGCCAGGATCACGAAGGGCGGTGGGACGAGGTCCACCGGTGCCCCCCTGACGCGGAGGCGCTTCGTCCCGTTTTTCAGCTGGACCATGGGGACTTCGGTCACGAGCCGTCCGTCGTCCAGGACGGCCACCCAGTCGCAGATCCGCTCGAGCTCGTGCACGAGGTGGCTCGAGATGAAGACCGTGGCCCCCTGCTGCGACACGTACTCGAGGAGCGCGGCGAGGATGTCGCGCCGCACGACGGGATCGAGTCCATCGGTCGGCTCGTCCAACACGAGCAGCTCGCCGCGTTGTGCCAGCGCGAGGAGGATCATCAGCTTCGCTTTCTCGCCCTTGGACAGCCGGCCAAACGGCCGGTCGTCCGCGAGTCGGAACTGCGCGAGCAGCTGCTCTGCGCGCGGCCAGTCCCAGGTCCGGTAGAAAGGCGCTTGGAAGCGCAGCGTTTCGCGCACGGTGAGGGTCGCGTCGAGATGCGCCTGCTCGGGCACGTACCCGACCCGCGCCAGAATCCGCGGGGCCTCGGCCGGCATCGTGCCGCCCAGCACGGTGATCCGGCCGCTCAGGGGGCGGAGCAGTCCCAGAATCAGCCGGATCGTCGTCGTCTTGCCGGAGCCGTTCGGGCCAAGGAACCCGTAGATCGATCCGGTGGGGACGTGCAGCGTGAGGGGCTTGAGCTCGAACCCCTTCCCCGCGCGGTAGCGCAAGTCTTGAAGGGCGATGGCGTCGGTCATGGGGAGTACACTCCGATCTCTTCCTGAATCGCCTCCTGCAGCTCCGCCAAGGGAACGCCGAGGCGTCGGGCGTCTGCGAGCAGGGCACGGACCAGGGCGGTCGCCTGGCGGGCGCGCTCGCGGGCGCGCCGGCCCGGACCCAGCTCGCGCACGAACGTGCCCGCGCCGTGGCGGATCTCCACGAAGCCGTCGGCCTCGAGGTCGCGATACGCCTGCACGACGGTGGCGGGATTGACGCGGAGCTGCGTGGCCAGGTGGCGCACCGATGGAAGCGCCTCGCCGGGCTGCAGCTCCCCGGCCGCGATGGCGACCGAGACGCGGGCGGCGATCTGCGCGTACAACGGTGTGGGGCTGCGGGGATCGATGCGCTCGAACAGCGAAACCACCTTGTGTATTACTGTTCTAATACAGTGGCTGTCCGAGGCCGCCGCGTCAATCCCCCAGGACCTTGATGATCACCCGCTTCTTGCGCTGCCCGTCCCACTCCCCGTAGAACACCCGCTGCCAGGGACCGAAGTCGAGCTTGCCCGCCGTGATGGGCACGATCACCTCGTGCCCCACCGTCAGGCTGCGCAGATGCGCGGCTGCATTGTCTTCCCCCGTCTCGTTGTGGCGGTATCGCTTGGGATCCCAGGGCGCGATCGACCCCTCGAGCCAAGCCAGGATGTCGTGCCACAGCCCCGACTCGTGGTCGTTCACGAACACGGAGGCGGAGATGTGCATCGCGCTCACCAGCACGAACCCCTCCTGGGCGCCGCTCTGATCCACGGCGCGCGTCACCTCGTCGGTGATGTCGATGATCTCCTGACGCTGCTTGGTGTTGAACGACAGGTACTGGGTGTGGCTCTTCATTCGGACCTCCCCCTCCCCATGTGTCGAATTGTCACACGAGCCCCCGAAGCCTAGATTGGCCTCCAAATATGGCGCTCCCCTTCCGGCGGCGAATCTTCCTCATCCTCGTCGCCATGACTGCCGTGCCGACGGTGCTCGCCGTCGCCGGCTGGGTGCTGTCGGTGCGCACCTTGAGTCCGACCCCCGGGATCCGGGCCTCGTCCGAGCGGGTCGCCGAGTCGGCGCGGACGATGCTCGAGGGCGTCGACACGCTGCACCTCAGCGCGGGGGAACGGGCCCTGCTGCGGCACCACCTGGAGCAGGTCTCCGCCGCGGTGAGCCTGGCGCGCCGCGCCGAAACCTATTTCCGCTACTACACGGCCGGGTTCGCGGTCGTCATCCTCCTGCTTGGCGCCGTCGTCCTGTACGCGGCGGTGAACCTGGCGGGCCACCTCTCCCGCCAGCTGTCGCGCCCGATCGACGAGCTGGTGGGGTGGACGCAGCTCATCCGCCGGCGCGAGCCGGTGCCCGCGGAGGGGGAATCGCTCGCGCGGGGAGCGCCGGAGTTCGACGCGCTGCGCCTGGCGTTGCGCGAGCTGGCGGACGCGCTCGCCTCGGCGCGCGAACGAGAGCTCGAGGCCGAGCGACTGCGCGCCTTCCGCGAGGTCGCCCGGCGCGTGGCGCACGAGATCAAGAATCCCCTGACATCGATGCGGATCGCGGTGGACCAACTGCGGCGGACCGGCGGACGGGCGGACGGACGGACCGACACTGCAATGCAAGTGATCGACGCAGAGACCGATCGCCTCGAGCGGCTCGCCAAAGAGTTCGCCGATTTCGGGCGGATGCCCGAGGGGCCGCAGAGCGAGGTGGACCTGGTCGAGCTGCTCGAGGAGTTGGGGCGCACCAGCGTTCCCGACGGGGTGCGCGTCGCGGTTTGGGCCAACGGCGGCCGGCGCGTCCTGATGGGGCAGTACGACCCCCTGCGGCGGGCGTTCGCGAACCTGCTGCGCAACGCCGCCGAGGCCATGCAGGGCCGCGGCACCATCGACGTCGCGGTGACCGGCGACGGCAAGGGTCTCGCCGTCACGATCGCCGATCACGGCCCGGGGATCCCCGAGGAGCTGCGCCAGCGGGTGTTCGAGCCCTACTTCACGACCAAGCAGGACGGGACTGGCCTCGGCCTGGCGCTGGTGCGCCAGACGCTACACGCCCACCGCGGGACGATCGCCCTCGCGGAGACACCCGGCGGCGGCGCCACCTTCGTCATCGTCTTTCCCGTATCCCAATGAGCCCCCGCGTCCTGCTCGTCGACGACGAAGCGAACATCCGCAAGATGGTGAGCGCCCTGCTCCAGTCGGAAGGCTTCGAGACCCTCGAGGCGCCCAACGGCCAGGCGGCGCTGGCCGCCGTGGGCGACGACCCGCCCGACGCCGTCCTGCTCGACCTGATGATGCCTCCCGGGCCCGACGGCCTCGCCACCCTCGAGCAGCTCAAGAAGCGCGCGCCCGACGTCCCCGTCGTGATGATGAGTGGGAAAGCGAACCTCGCCGACGCCGTCCGCGCCACCAAGCTGGGCGCGTTCCAGTTCCTCGAGAAGCCCCTGACGCCGGAGGGGGTGCTCGTGGCGCTGCGCGGCGCGCTCGAGCTGGGGCGCACCCTCGCGGAGAACCGTCGCCTCCACGAGCAGCTGGGCCACGCCGACCCCCTGGTGGGCACGAGCGGCGCGATGGACGAGCTGCGCGCAATGATCGCCCGCGTCGCGCCGACCGAGTCGCGGGTCTTGATCACGGGCGAGTCGGGAACCGGCAAGGAGCTGGTGGCGTCGGCGATCCACCGGCAGAGCGCGCGAGCGGGAAAGCCATTCGTCACCGTGAACAGCGCGGCGATCCCGCGCGACCTCGTCGAGTCGGAGATGTTCGGCCACGAGCGCGGCGCCTTCACCGGCGCCACCGAGCGGCGTCAGGGACGCTTCGAGCTGGCCGACAGCGGCACGTTGTTCCTCGACGAGGTGGGCGACCTCTCCGCCGAGGCGCAGGCCAAGCTGCTGCGGGTGCTCGAGACCGGCGTGGTCGAGCGGCTGGGCGGCGAGCGGTCGCTCACGGTCAACGTTCGGGTCCTCGCCGCGACCAACAAGGACCTGACCAACGCCGTCCGCCAGGGGCAGTTTCGCGAGGACCTCTGGTTCCGGCTCAACGTGCTGCCGATCCAGATCCCCCCGCTGCGGGACCGTCCCGAAGACGTGCCGCCCCTGGTCCGTCACTTCGCCGACCGCTGCGGGGCACGGCTGGGCCGCCCGGTGCGGTTCGACGCCGGCGCCCTGCAGCTCTTGGCCGCCTACCGTTGGCCGGGCAACGTGCGCGAGCTCGGCAACCTGGTCGAGCGGCTGGCAATTCTGGCGAGCCGCGACACGATCACCGCCGCCGAGGTCGCGCAGGTCCTGCCCCACGACGGCGCCCGGCCGGCGGCGCCCGCGGGTCCGGCGGGGGGCGGGCCCGGCGAGGCCGCCTGGCAGGACCTCGCGCTGGCGCAGACCCTCGACGACTACGAGCGCGAACTCATCGCGCGCGCGCTCTCTGCGTCGCGCGGCAATGTGGCGGAGGCCGCCCGCCGGCTCGCCACCGACCGCGCCAATCTCTACCGGCGGATGCGGCGGCTCGGCCTCGAGCCACCTCGCAACGTGACGGGATGACACAGATGGCGTGGCACGGCGCCGGATTCGCGCTCCGGACGCTCCGGCACGTCCCGTGCACCGCGGCCCCGCGGCCCTAACCAAGGCTCCTCTATGCTCGCGCTGCTTCTCGTTCTGGCGACGATCCAGGACACGACCATCGTCATCCACCCCGACAGCTCGGGCGCCACGCTGCAGGTACGCGAGCTGCCGCGCGTCGTGGCCGAGGAAGCAATCCGCATCTACAACGCCTCCTCGACCACGCGCCTCGTCGGCCGCACCCGGCTGCCCCGCGGCAACGAATGGCGCGGCGATGTGGCCGTGCGCAATGGTCCCGTGCTCGTCGGCGGCCGCGTGCAAGGCACGCTGCTCGTCGTGAACGGTGACGCGCTGCTCGAGCCGGGCGCCGAGATCACCGGCAGCTTGATCGTCGTCGGGGGAACGGTCACGGGCGCCGCGGAGGCGCGCGTCGGCGGGGAGCTACGCGAGTACCGCGAGCCCCTGCTCTACCGGGTGCGCAGCGAGGGGGACGAGATCGCCTACGCGCCGAACCTGCGGCGCCGCTTCCCGAACCTGGGGGCCCGCGTCTCGTGGGGGACCGCGCACTCCCGTTCGTCGCTCACCATCGCGACCGGTGGCACCTTCAACCGCGTCGAGGGCCTGCCGATCGTCTTCGGCCCGCTGTTCGATTGGAAGCTGCAGGACTACGTGCGCTTCCGGCTCGACGCCCTGGGGGTGTTCCGGTCCGCGGGCGACTTGAGCGACAAGCGCAGCGATCTGGGCTACATGCTCCGGAGCGAGCTGCGCTCCGGGGCCATCCGTCCCGTGGGAGCCGGGTTCCGGGCGTACGACGTGGTCGCCCCCGTCGAAGACTGGGGACTGCACGACGCCGAGGTGGGGTGGAGCGCCTTTCTATTCGCGCGCGACTACCGCGACTACTACCTCAACAAGGGATATGCGGGCCGGATCTTCGTCTATCCCGAGAAGCAGATCGCGCTGTCACTCGAGCTGCGCCGCGACTGGCAAACGAGCGTCGTGAACCGCGACCCCTGGACGTTGCTGCGGAACTCCGAGGTGTGGCGCCCCAATCCGCCGATCGACGAGGGCCACTACACCACCTGGGCCGGCGCGCTGGCGGTGGACACCCGGAACGACGCCGACGACCCCACCTCGGGGTGGCTGGTGCGCGCCGCCCTGGAGCACTCGCGCAGCAAGGACGTAGCGCCCCAGACCGGAGTCCCGTCGACAGTGCGTGGCCCGATCCCGACGGACGGCTCCTACGCCTTCAATCGTCTGTTTCTCGACGTCCGCCGCTACGCGCGCGTCAGCGCCTCGGGACGCGTGAACGCGCGGCTCGTGGCGGGCGGGTGGCTCGGCGGCGACCCGCTGCCCCTGCAGCGCCGGCTCTCCCTCGGCGGCGCCGACCCGATGACCGGCTACCGTTTCCGCCACAGCGCCTGCAGCCGCGACATCACCGACCCTGCGTTCGCGAGCACGCGGCTGGCCGCCTGCGACCGCGTGCTCCTGCTGCAGGCGGAGTACCGCGGCCACCTGAAGCTCAACTGGAGCTACAACCCCGGCCGGGACGATGGGCCGGAGGGCGATCGCGGGCCTTCGCTGCTCCGCCTCGAGGGCCCCGACCTCGTCGTCTTCGGAGACGCGGGCCAGGCGTGGCTCGTCGGGAACGGCCCCGGGCGGCTGCCGAGCGACCGGTTGCCGACTCTCGGCAGCTGGCTCGGGGAGCTCGGGCTCGGAGCGGATTGGGGCGGGTTCGGGCTCTACGTCGCGAAGGCGGTGACGACGGGGGAGCCGCTGCGCTTCACGGTCAGGCTGGACCACCGGTTCTAGGGCGGTGCGAGGGGGCAGCCTCCTCTGCGCTGCGCTCGTCGCGAGCGCGGCCGCGGGTTCCCAAGCGGCGGCGCAAACGCCGACCCTGACGGTGACGCTCCAGGGCGGCGCCGTGCCCCGGGTGCAGAGCACCGGCCTGCTCGCCGACGGCCGGTTCCTCGCGCTGATGCGCTCCGGCTTCCCGCTTCGCCTCCATTACCGACTCGAGCTGTGGCGAGTACGGGCGAGCTGGTTCGACCAGTTCGTGCGCGAGACCCAGTGGGACGCCGTCGCCCGCCACGATCCGCTCTCCGACGACTTCGTGCTGATCCGCACCGGGGGGGCCGTCACACGATACGCCACACCGGAGCAGCTGACGGCGGCGCTCGAAATCCCGTACACGGTCACGCTTCAGCCGACCGCGTCGGGCCGCTTCTACTTCATCTGCCGGCTCGAGGTGACGACGCTCAACGACACCGACTTGGAGGAGCTGTCGCGCTGGTTGAAAGGCGATGTTGGGCCGGTCGTGTCGGGCGAGGGGAACCTGGGGGAGGCGCTGGCGCGAGGAGCGCAGCGGGTGTTGGTACGGATCGCCGGGTTGCCCCGGCTACGACTGGAAGGACGCTCGCCGGCGTTCCGAAGGTAAAGGCGTCGAGAGAAATCGTCGAGAGAAAGCGTCAAGAGACAGCGTCAAGAAACAGCGTCGAGAGGAAGCTCTGCAATAATTCGTTCAGGGGACGCGTAGAAAGGGTGACGATCGACGTCGTTCCCCGTGATAGCGTATCACAATGGTAGCATGCGGTCGCGGCACGGTGGAACGGGTGTGGTGGAACGAAGGTACTCGACGACTCTACTCGACGACTCTACTCGACGCCTCTTCTCGACGGTTTCTCTAGACGGTTTTCAAGTTCCAAACCTCGCATCGATCGCCGCTCGAATCTCCTGGAGCGACGTCCCCCGGGCCGCCAGCTGAGCGGCAAGGACGGCTTCGCCCATGCAGATGTCGCAGTAGGCGCCGTGGTCCGACTGAAAGCAGGTGAGCAGGGAGCGGTGTCCAGCGTGCTTGGAGCAGTCGCAGTGGCAATACACGCCGTCGAGCACGCCGGGGACTGCGCGGGCCGCCGCGTATGCCTCGAGCGCGCCGGGCATTCGGGGGATCAACGCGTCGGGGAGCACCCGCTCGGCGGTGATGCCGGGGCGGGGATCGGGGTGTCCGGCCGCCGCGGCTCGGGTCGAGACCATCACCGCAACCAGGGCCGCCGCCGCAATGCCAGCGATGGCCCACGGCCAGCGACTGCTCACAGCGCCTCGAGCGTCGCCAACACGTCCGCCCCATAGAAGAGGCGGATGTACTTCGCCTGAGTCTTCGTCAGGCGGCGCACGGCCCACGACAGGTGCACGAAGTGCGGTTCGTGCGGCGGCCGCAGGGGGTGCATCCCCACCTCTTCGGGCAGCAGGTTGCCCTTCCGCGTGTTGCAGCTCGAGCAGGCCGTCAGGACGTTCGTCCAGGCGTTCGTCCCGCCGCGCGACAAGGGGACCAGGTGGTCGCGGGTGAGGCACTCCCGCGGCCGCAGATCGTGCTGCGTGCGGCCGCAGAACTGGCAGCGGTAGTTGTCGCGGGCGAACAGGAAGGTGTTCGTGACCTGACGCCGGAACCGCCGGGGGACGTGGACGAAGCGCACCAGCCGGATCACCGCGGGACGCGGGACGGCCAGGCGCTCGCTGTGGACGGGCGTGCCCTCCGCTTCGACGACTTCGGCCTTCCCGTCGATGACGAGGCGCAGCGCCCGGCGTACGGGCACCATGGTCAGCGGCTCAAATGAGGCGTTAAGCGCGAGGCAGCGCATAGGCCACGTATGCTAACACAGCCGGCGAAGCCCCGGCAAGTGAGGCGGTTACGGGCCTTTACGCGGTTTCCGGGGGTGCAAAGGCCCGCCGCAGCTCGTCTATCTGGCCTTCCACAGAGGCCCGCGACGCGCCACCCGCCGTAGCCCGACTCTCGACGCTGTCTTCCCACCCGCCGAGCTGGCTCAGCGCGGACCCCAGGGCTGGATGAATGCCGGCCGCCACGGCGAGCGGCACTTTGTCGAGCGGGACCCCGGCCTTCTCCGCCTCCCGCACCAGCCGCCCGACGATCCCGTGGCTTTCCCGGAACGGCACGCCGCCCTCGACCAGCAGATCGGCGAGGTCGGTGGCGCGCAGCGAGGCATCGAGCGCCGCCGCCATGCGCGCCGGGTCGATCGTGAGCGACGCGATCGCTCCGCTCACGGCGGGGAGCACGAGGCCCAGCGTATCAAAGGCGTCGAACAGCAGGGCCTTGTCTTCCTGGAGGTCCTTCGAGTATCCGGCCGGAATGCCTTTCAGCGTGCCGATCAACGCGACGAGATCGCCCAGCAGCCGCGCCGATTTGGCGCGCGTCAGCTCGAAGACGTCGGGGTTCCGCTTTTGCGGCATGAGGCTCGACCCGGTGCTGAAGTCGTCGGCCACGCGCACGAACCCGAACTCGGCGCTCGCGTACAGGACGAGCTCCGCGCCGAGGCGCGACAGGTGCGTGCCGACGAGGGTGAGCGCAAAGAGCACCTCGGCCACGAAGTCGCGGTCACCGGTGGCGTCGAGGGCGTTGGGGGAGACCGAGCGGAACCCCAGCGCCTCTTTCAGCAGGACGCGGTCCACCGGAAAGCCTGAGCCGGCCAGGGCGCCTGAGCCGAGCGGCAGCTCGGCGACCCGGCGGCGCGCGTCGGCCAGACGCTGGCGGTCCCGCACCAGCGGCCAGGCATGGGCGAGGAGCACGTACGCCCAGCGCACCGGCTGCGCCCGCTGGCCGTGGGTGTAGCCCGGGAGCAGCGCGTCGATGCCGTCCTGCGCTTTGGCGACGAGGGTGCGGCCGAGACTCGCCACGTCCGCGTCGATCGAGTCGATGGCGCCCAGGGTCCAGAGCCGCAGGTCGGTGGCGACCTGGTCGTTGCGCGAGCGGCCGGAGTGCAGCTTGCCGGCGACGGCACCGATCTCTTCGTACAACAGCCGCTCGACGAGGGTGTGCACGTCTTCGTCCGGGGCGCCCACGGCCGCGCCGTCGGCGAGGCGGTCGGCCACGCGGTCGAGGCCGTCCAGCAGCTGGCCTTCCTCGGACGGATCGAGCACGCCGACACGGCCCAGCGCATGCACCCAGGCCTTGCTGGCGGCGACGTCCTGCGGCCAGAGGCGGTGGTCCACCGGGAGGCTGCGGTTCAGCGCATCGAGCGCCTCGCTGGGCCCGAGCGCAAACCGGCCGCCCCACATCTGGTGGGCGGGAGCCGGGGGCGGGGGCGGCGCGTCAGCGGGCGGTCGGGATTTCATCATTCATCCGTTCCGCGGCGAGCCCGGCGCCGATCTTGATCGCCAGGCCGTACAGGTGGATGAAGCCCTCGGCATCCTTTTGATTGTAGACGTGGTCCTTGCCGAACGTGGCGTAGGACGGCTGGTACAGCGCGAACGGGCTCTCGCGACCCGCGACGCTCACGCCGCCCTTGTAGAGCTTGAGCCGGACGTTGCCGGTGACGCGCTTCTGCGTCGCGGTCACCAGGGCGTCGAGGGCGTCCCGTTCGGGCGTCCACCAGCGGCCGTCGTAGACGAGGTCGGCATAGCGCAGCGCGACCTCGTCCTTGAGGCGCAGCGTGCGCCGGTCGAGCACCAGCTGCTCGAGCTCGCGGTGCGCCGCGTAGAGCACGGTGCCACCGGGCGTCTCGTACACACCGCGCGACTTCATGCCGACCAGCCGGTCCTCGACGACGTCCGCGCGGCCGACGGCGTGCTCGCCGGCGACGTCGTTGAGCGTCTCGAGCAGCTCCACGGGGCCGAGCGGGACGTGATCCACACTCACCGGCGTCCCCTCCTCGAAGCCGATCTCGACGATCACGGGCTCGTCGGGCGCCTGGAGGGGACTGCGCGTCATCAGGAAGATGTGCTCGGGCGCTTCCTGAGACGGATCCTCGAGGATGCCGCCCTCGTGCGAGCAGTGCCACAGGTTGCGGTCGGTCGAATACGGCTTCTCCGCCGTGGCGGTGACGGGGACGCCTTTCTCCTTGACGTAGGCGATCAAGTCCTCGCGGCCCTTGAAGTCCCACTCGCGCCAGGGCGCGATGACCTGAAGGTCCGGCGCGAGGGCGGCGTAGGTCAGCTCGAAACGGACCTGGTCGTTGCCCTTCCCGGTGCAGCCGTGGGCGAGCGCCTGCGCGCCCACTTGTTGCGCCAGCGCCACTTGCCGCGCCGCCGTGACGGGACGCGCCATTGACGTGCCGAGGAGATAGGTGCGAGCGTAGACCGCACCGGCACGCAGCGTCGGAAACACGAAATCGCGCACGAACTCTTCGCGCAGGTCTTCAATGACGCAATCCTGGGCGCCCGAACGTTTGGCTTTGTCGACGAGTCCGTCGAGCTCGCCCTTGCCCTGCCCCACGTCCGCCGCGAAGCAGAGCACGCGCGCGCCGTACCGCTCGCGCAGCCATGGCACGATTGCCGAGGTATCGAGTCCGCCTGAATACGCGAGAACGACCAACGGCCCCATGTCGCCACTCCTCGTAGAATTATGCAGTAAGATGCATAAACATACACCCCCCGCGACGCAGGTGTCAACATGGCCATGACCCGAAGGGATTGGCTTGCCACCGCGGCCGCCGCGATGGCCTTGGGCCGGGATCTCCGCGCCCGGGGCCCTGGAGCGGTGCTCCGCGTGCTCGACCCGCAGCAGAGCGAGCTGGTCGCGACGATCGCCGAGCTGATCATTCCGCAGACGGACACGCCCGGCGCGCGCGCCGCGGGCACGCATCAGTTCATCGACCTCGCGCTGGCGGAGTGGATGGACGACGCCGACCGCCAGCGTTTCCTCGCCGGCCTCGCCGACGTGGACGCGCGGGCCCGGGCCGCCCACGGCGGCGGCTTTCTCCAGTGTTCGCCCGCGCAGCAGTCCGCGGTGCTCACGGGACTCGACGAGGACCTCGCCGCGGAGCGCGACGCGGCCCGGGCGGGCACCGCCTGGCGCGGCCGGCCCGCGGCGCCGGACCGGAGCTTCTTTCAGACAATGAAGCGTCTGACGCTGGTCGGCTACTACACGTCCGAGATCGGTGCCACCCAAGAGCTGCACTACCAGATCATCCCCGGGCGCTACGAACCCTGCTACCCCCTCGAGTCCGCCCAGAGAGGGGGACAGTGACCGTGGCCAAGACATACGATGCGATCGTGGTCGGCTCCGGGATCAGCGGCGGGTGGGCGGCGAAGGAGCTGACCGAGCGCGGCCTCGATACGCTGGTGCTCGAGGCCGGCCGCCCGATCAACCCCGCGACCGACTATGTCGAGCACGTGCCGGTGTGGCAGATGCGGTTCCGCGGGCAGCGGGACCGCAAGCGGCAGCTCGTGGAGCAGCCGGTCCAGCGCCGCTGCTACGCCTGCGACGAGGTGGCGTACAAGTTCTTCGTGAACGACCAGGAGAACCCCTACGCGACCGACGCCGACAAGCCCTTCCTCTGGATTCGGGGGCGCCAGGTGGGCGGCCGGTCCATCATGTGGGGGCGCCAGGTCTACCGCTGGAGCGATCTCGATTTCGAGGCCAACGCCAAGGAAGGACTGGGCGCCGATTGGCCGATTCGCTACGCCGACCTCGCCCCGTGGTACGACCACGTCGAAGAATTCGTCGGCATCAGCGGGCAGGCGGAGGGTCTGCCGCAGCTCCCGGACGGCAAGTTCCTGCCGCCGATGGCGCTGAACTGCGCCGAGCAGGTGGTCAAGGATGGCATGGCGCGGCGCTTCGGCCGCGATCGCGTACTCACGATCGGGCGCGCCGCCGTGCTCACGGTGGCGCACCGCGGTCGCGCGGCCTGTCACTACTGTGGCCCCTGCCATCGCGGCTGCGTCACGCGGTCGTACTTCTCGAGCGTGAACGCGACCTTGCCGGCGGCGCAGGCGACGGGCCGTCTGACGCTGCGGCCGTACAGCGTGGTACACAGCGTGATCTACGACGCCCGGCAGGGGCGGGCGACCGGCGTCCGGGTGATCGACGGCCAGACCAAGCACGCGCTCGAGTTCCAGGCCCGCATCATTTTCCTGTGCGCCTCGACGCTCGAATCAACCCGCATCCTGCTCAATTCGGGGATCGGGAACTCGAGTGGACAGCTGGGCCGCAATCTGATGGATCACATCATGGGAGGCGGGGCGCGCGGACGTATCGACGCGCCCGCCGACAAGACCACGTTCGGCGACCGTCCCAACGGCATCTACGTGCCGCGATTCCGCAATGTGAAGGACAAGACGCCGGGCTTCGTGCGCGGCTACGGCTTTCAGGGCGGCGGCGGACGCGAGAGCTGGTCGCGCGGCACGACCCTTTCCGGGTTCGGCGCCGACTGGAAGCGAGCGCTGCGGGACCCGGGACCGTGGACCTTCTCCTTCTACGGCTTCGGCGAGATGCTGCCGCGGCCGGAGAACTACATCGAGATCGACAAGAGCACGGTGGACGCCTGGGGCGTCCCCACCCTCAAGATTCACTGCGCGTACGGCGAGAACGAGAAGGCGCTCCTCGCCGACATGGCCGTCACGGGGGCCGAGATGCTCGCCGCGGCGGGGGCGCGCAGCATCGAGCCCTTCATGGAGGACAACCCGCCCGGCCTCGTGATCCACGAGATGGGCACGGCGCGGATGGGCCGCGACCCGAAGACCTCCGTCTTGAACGGCAACAACCAGTGCTGGGACGCGAAGAACGTGTTCGTGACGGACGGCGCGTGCATGGCGTCGTCGGCCTGCCAGAACCCGTCGATCACCTACATGGCGCTCACGGCGCGGGCATGCGCGTTCGCGGTCGAGGCCATAAAGCGGCGGGAGCTGTGATGGATCGGCGCGCATTCCTGGTGACCATAGGCGCAGCGCTCGTCGCCCGTCCACGGTCTCGGAGACGTCTCTCCCGCATCGGCCTCCAGCTGTACACGGTGCGCGACCGGATGGCGGCCGACGTCGAGGGGACGCTCGCGGCTGTGGCGGCAGTCGGCTACCAGGAAGTCGAGTTCGCCGGCTACTTCGGCAAGAATGCCGCCGAGATCCGGGCGATGCTGGACCGGCACGGACTCACCTCTCCCGCGGCGCACGTGGGTCTGTCCACAATCGACGAATGGCGCGCCGCGCTCGATGCCGCGAAGGTGATCGGCCACGAGTACATCGTCGTTCCCTGGATCCCGGCCGAGCTGCGCCGCACGGTCGAGGACTACAAGCGCGTGGCGGACAACTTCAACCGGGCCGCGAGGCTGGCGCGGGACGCCGGCCTCCAGTTCGCCTACCACAACCACGACTTCGAGTTCGCGCCGACCGAGGGCCGCATCCCGCTGGATGTGTTACTCGAGAACACCGACGCCGAGCTCGTGCAGCTCGAGATGGACCTCTACTGGATCACGAAGGGCGGGCAGGATCCCCTGAAGTACTTCGCGCGCTGGCCCGGACGGGTCCCGCTCGTGCACGTGAAGGACTCGCGCGGCGCGCCCGAGCACCGCATGGCGGACGTGGGCGCCGGGCGCATCGACTTCAAGCGCATCTTCTCCCACAGCGCGCAGGCGGGGATCCGGCACTACTTCGTCGAGCACGATCAACCGGGGGACGCGCTGGCGTCGATCAAAGCCAGTTACGACTACCTGAAGCGGCTGGAGTTCTGATGGACCGCCGGGAGCTGCTGGGATTGCTCGGCGCGACGGCTCTCCTGCCGCGCGCCCACGCGTGGCCGCGGGTCGCGGGACGACTGAAGCAATCGGTGAGCCGCTGGCCGTACGCGCGGATCCCGCTGCCCGACTTCTGCCGTGCCGCCGCCGGCATGGGTCTCGCGGCCATCGACCTGCTCGGCGCCGACGACTGGGAGCGCGTCCGCGAATACGGACTCGTGTGCTCGATGGGGTACCCCGGGAGCCGGCGCGACTTCATCGCCACGGGGTTCAACGACCGGGCGAATCACCCCATCCTCCTCGCCGAGCTCGAGACGTCCATCCCGCTCGCGGCGCGGCACGGCGTGCCCAACGTGATCGCGATGTTCGGGAACCGGCGCGGCCGGAGCGACGCCGAGGCGATCGACAACTGCGTGGCGGGACTGAATCAAATCAAGGCGCTGGCGGAGCAGCACCACGTGACGATTTGCCTCGAACTGCTGAACAGCAAGGTCGATCACGCGGACTATCAGGGCGACCGGACGGCGTTCGGCGTGGCGGTGGTGAAGGCCGTGGGCTCACCGCGGGTCAAGCTGCTGTACGACATCTACCACATGCAGATCATGGAAGGCGACATCATTCGAACGATTCGCGACAATTGGGAATCCATCGCTCACTTCCACACGGGGGGCGTGCCGGGCCGTCACGAGCTGGACGGCACGCAGGAGCTGAACTGGCGCGCCGTCGCCACGGCGATCGCGGACGGGGGCTTCGCGGGATACCTCGCCCACGAGTTCGTGCCCACGCGCGATCCGCTCACGTCCCTCAAAGAGGCGGTCGCGACCTGCGCGGTGTGAGGTCAGTCAGGCCGGAAGGCCGGCCAATTCCTTGAGGCGGACTTGCACCGCGCGGCGGGCCCGCTCGCCCCGGGCGATGACCAGGATCGCGTCGTCCCCCGCGATCGTGCCGATGATCTCGCTCCACCCCGCCCCGTCGAGCGCGAGCGCCAACGCCTGCGCCCCGCCCGTGGTGGTCTTGAGCACCAGCAGCGGACCCACCCCTTCGGCTGAGACCAGCATCGTGGGGAGGAGCTGCTCCAGGTGGGGCCGGACGCCGGGGGCGCCCTCGGCGGCCGGGGAGTAGTGCGACGCGCCATCGGGGGCGGACACCTTGGCGAGGCCCAGCTCCCGGATGTCCCGCGACAGCGTCGCCTGGGTGACGTCGAAGCCCTCGGCCTTGAGGAGCTCCCGCAGCTGCTCCTGACTCCCCACCGTGTCGCGGCGGACGATCTTGAGGATGGCGGCATGGCGCTGCGTCTTCATGGCGCCGAATCTAGTGCGTGAACGATACGGCCCGCGAGGACGGTGACGAGGGCGACAACGGGCGGCAACGGGCGGCCGAGGGCGGCAGCGGGGAAAACCGCGAGGTCTGCCGCCTTCCCCACGTCGAGTGAGCCGATTTCCCATTCCCAGCCAAGGGCGCGCGCCCCGTCGAGCGTCAGCGCTCGCAGCGCGTCCTCCCCGTCAAGTCCCGCCGCCTCGGCCTCCGCCCACAGATCGAGCTCTCCGACGCTGGCGATCGAGTCGGTTCCCAGTCCCACCCGCAGGCCGGCCGCGCGGAATGCCGCGAGCGGCGCGCTGCCGTGGCCGTGCGCGCGGTTCGAGCGCGGGCAATGCGCGATCGAAACGTCGGCCTGGGCGAGCCGCCGGACGTCTTCGCTGTCCACCTGCACGCAATGAATGCACAGGGTCCCTTTCGCCAACACGCGACGCGCGACCACGAGCCCGACAGGGGTGCACCCTTCGGCGCGCACCTCGATGCCGCGGGCGCGCAGGGCGTCCGCGAACGGCCCCGCGCCGTCCCGCACGAGCTGCATCTCCTCCCGGGACTCGGCGAGGTGCAGCGCCAGGGGCAGCCCGCCGACGCGCGCGAAGTCTGCCACTGCCTCGTACAGCGGCGCGCTCACGGAATACGGGGCGTGCGGTGAGACGCCGAGCCGGAGGCGATCCGTGGCGAGCGATCGCAGGTGGGCCACCGCCGCGGCGAGCTCCTGCATGCTCGCGCCGACTTTGGTAGGGTCCGGCCCGAACACCTCGTGGTAGACGATGCCGCGCCCGCCGAGATCGTGCAGCGCCTGCATCACGGCGCCGGTCGAGCCGGTCTCGGCCACGCACGTGACGCCCCGAGCCCACGCGTCCTTCACTCCCGCCACGGCCGCCTCGTAGAACGCCGGGGCGGGCATCGCGTCCTTCAGCTCGCGAATCCGCCGGATCCAGCCGGCGAACTCGGGCTCGGTGTTCTGGCCACCCAGATGCGTCAGCTCGAGGTGCGTGTGGCAGTTGACGAGGCCGGGGACGAGCATCGCGGCCGGGAACTCAAGCGTCTCGGTTCGTGGAGGGGTGGGGATCTGGGAGTGTGGGCCCACGGCCGCAATGCGGCCGGCCGCATCCACGAGAACGGCGCCGTCCTCGATCGGCGGCGCCGTGACGGGATGCACGCGACCCGCACGGATCCGAAGCATGGGTGGCGAAGTCACAAGCGTGAAGCTAGATGTCGCAACAACGACTCACGTCTTGAGACTCCGAGCTTTGTGTTAAGGCGTGATTCCCACGCCGAACGGCGGATGGACCGGACAGACCTGCGTCGGCTCCGTGCCCGGATAGAACCACTCCCAGCGCCGCACCTCGAGCGGGCAGAAGGGCGTGGCGAGGTACGCATTGGACCAGTCCACCTCGCGCGTGATCAGCGAGTCGGGGCGCGCCCAGTCGGCGGGAGCGGGGCGGCGCTCGTACACGTCCCGCATGAACTTGGTCCACGCGGGAGCCACGATGCGCCCGCCGCCCGCATTCCCCATAATGCGCTGCTGCAGATCGTAGCCGACCCAGATGCCGGCGACGATTTCGGGTGTGAAGCCGACGAACCACGCGTCCGTGTAATCGTCGGTCGTTCCCGTCTTGCCCCCCATCGGGACGCGCAGTCCCCCGACGGCGCCGGCCGCCGTGCCGCAGCGATTCGGGCCCGTGCCCGGTTGGCAGCGCATCACGTCGCGCAGCATGTCGAGCATCAGCCAGCTGTGCTCGGGGTCCATCACCTGCTCGCGCTTCA
>DASXUE010000036.1:0-19033 GCA_036505055.1 Gemmatimonadales bacterium
TCGAGCGGATGCGCCGTCCCGAACGGGTGCGCACGCTGCGCGAAAAACTGTCCTGGCTCCGCGGCACGATCTCCGACCTCGCCGTCCGCACGACCTGCCTGGTGGGCTTTCCGGGCGAGACCGACGAGGATTTCCGCGTGCTGCTCGCGTTCCTCGAGGAAGCGCAGTTCGACCGGCTGGGCGCCTTCGTCTACTCGCCGCAGGAGGGCACACGCGCGACGCAATACGAAGACGACGTGAGTGACGGCGTCAAGCGAGAACGTCTCGAGGAGATCGTTGAAGTACAACGTGCTATCTCCGCCGAGCGCTTGGAGCGGTTCGTGGGGCGCGACGTCGATGTCTTGATCGATCGGGTCAGCGATCCTGACGAGCTGGGCGCGACGCACGTCGGGCGCGTCCAGTGGCAGGCCGACGACGTCGACGGCGTCACCTACCTCGCGCAGGGGGGGTGGGCGGCCGCCGGGAGCTTCGTGCGGGCGCGCGTCACCGAGTGCGAGGACTACGATTTTCGGGCGGTCGCGTTGACGTGAGTCGCTCGGCCGAGCTGTTCGACCGGGCCAAAGGCGTGCTTCCGGGCGGGGTGAATTCCCCGGTGCGGGCGTTCCGAGCGGTGGGCGGAACGCCCTTCTTCGTGGCCAGGGCTGCGGGGTGCCGCCTCACCGACGCCGACGGCAAGAGCTACGTCGACTACGTCTGCTCCTGGGGGCCGCTCATCCTCGGCCACGCCCATCCCGCCGTGCTCGACGCCGTGCGGCAGGCGGCGGAGCGGGGGTGGAGCTACGGCGCCCCCTGCGCGGCCGAAGTGGAGCTGGCCGAAGAGGTGCGGCGCCTCATGCCGTCGGTCGAGATGATGCGGTTTGTGAACAGCGGCACCGAGGCGACGATGGCCGCGGTGCGCCTCGCCCGCGCGGCCACCGGCCGGGAGCTGATCCTCAAGTTCGACGGCTGCTATCACGGCCACGCCGACGGGTTTCTCGTCAAGGCCGGCTCGGGCGTTGCGACGCTCGGCCTCCCCGACAGCCCCGGCGTCCCGGCCGGTCTGGCGGCGCTGACGCTCACGGCCCCGTTCAACGACGTCGCGGCGGTGCAAGCGCTCTTCGAGCTCGACGGCGCCCGCATCGCGGCGGTCATCGTCGAGCCGTACGTCGGCAACGTCGGCTTCATTCCGCCGGACGCCGGTTTTCACGAGGCGCTCCGCGCCCTGTGCGACCGGTTCGGCGCGCTCCTGATCTTCGACGAGGTGATGACCGGGTTCCGCGTGGCGCCGGGCGGTGCGCAAGAGCGGCTCCGCATCCGGCCCGACCTCACGACGCTCGGCAAGATCGTGGGCGGCGGCTTCCCGGTCGGGGCGTACGGCGGACGGGCCGACCTGATGCGGCGAATCGCTCCGGAGGGACCGGTCTACCAGGCGGGCACGCTGTCGGGCAATCCCGTCGCCATGGCGGCCGGCCTGGCCACGTTGCGAGAGACGGGACGATCCGGATTCTACGAGACGCTCGAGCGACGAACCGCGCGTCTCGTGGCGGGTATAGGGGACGCCGCGCGCCGCCGCGGCGTGCCGGCGACGCTCGGTCACGCGGGCTCGATGTGGGGCGTGTACTTCGCGCCGGGCCCGGTGCGGAACTACGCCGATGCGAAGCGCGCCGACACCGCGCTCTTCGGCCGCTGGCACCGGTCGGCGCTGGCCCGCGGCGTTTTCCTCGCGCCGTCGGCGTTCGAGGCGGCCTTCGTGTCCAGCGCCCATACGGATGCAGACATCGACTTCACGATTGCACAGCTCGATGCGGCGCTGGACGAAGCCCGCGCTCGCTAGCCTGCTCGCCGGAGTCGCGGCGTGCCACCGGCCCAGCGGCGCGCCCACACCGACGGGGGGAGAACCGGAGCTCCGGGTGGGAATCGTCGTCGGGGCACCGCGGGTCCTGCTCGGCGGCGAGGGCGGCGGGGAGCTGTTCATCACCGACGACGGCAACGGTCAGCCGGTCGGGTCCATTCCCGCCGGCGCGACCTGGACGGTGGTCGCCGACTCGGGGCGGCTGCGCCTCCTCAGGCCCGACGGCACGGCCACCGAGCCGCACGGCGGGGTGGCGGCCGTGAATGTGACGGAGGGTCGCTTCGTCATTGCGAACGGCCGCCGCTACCGCGGCCGGCTGCACGTCGACGCGGGTCCGCGCGGCCTGACGCTGGTGAATCGTGTGGAGATGGAGGGCTACCTCGCCGGCGTCATCGCGCCCGAGATCGGAGCGCGGCGCGCCGAGGAAATGGCCGCCGTGTTGGCCCAGGCGGTCGTCTCCCGCAGCTTTGCCTTCCGCAACCGGGGCCGCTGGGAATCGCTCGGGTTCGATGCGTACGCGGATGTGCGCGACCAGGTGTACGTCGGCGTGGGTGCCGAGACGGCCCAGGCGTGGGATGCGGTGCGCCGGACGGCGGGGCAGGTGTTGCGGTACCGCGGCGTCGTCATCGACGCGTTCTTCCACTCGACGTGCGGGTTCAGCACCGCCGGGGTGGAGGAGGCGTTCGGGACGTCGAGCTCGCGCCCCTATCTGCGGCCGGTGTCCGACGCGCGCGGCGGCGGCCATTACTACTGCGACCTCTCGCCGCGGTTTCGCTGGCGCGAGGAGTGGGATGGCGGGAAGCTGCGGGCTATATTGTCGCGAACGCTGCCGGCCGTCGCGCCGGCGACGGGCGGGGGGGCCGGCCTGCAGCGCATCACCGATGTCGAGGTGACCCGCCTGACGCGCTCGGGCCGTGTGGGCGAGCTGCGCATCGTGTTCGACCGCGGCGACGCCCGCGTCCCTGGCCCCGAGGTGCGGAACGTGCTGCGGCCGGAGAGCGATCGCACGCTGTCCTCCGCGGCGTTCCAGCTCGCGGTCACCAAGGACGCCGGACAGGTGAGCCGGGTGGTGGCGTCCGGCGCGGGCTCGGGCCACGGCGTCGGGATGTGCCAGTGGGGGGCGGTGGGGCGGGCGCGGGCGGGGCAGAATTATCGCCGGATCCTCGCGACCTACTTTCCGGGGACGACACTTGATCGCATCTACTAGGACGGAACGGCGCGCGGGCGAAAGGGCCGTCGGATTGGCCGTGCTGTTGCTGGCCGCCGTTCCGGCGTTCCGCCTGTCCGCCCAAGGCGTGCTCTCGCAGTTCTCCTACGACAACCTGCGGCTCAGCGGGATCCAGGTAGACCTCGGGCCGCTCGGATCGAGCGAGCTGACGGGGGCGATCGCAGGCGGCCTCCGCGTCGACTACGGCTTCATCGCGCCCAAGGTGCGCGTGTTGCTCGGCCTCTCCTATTTCCGCTCCGAATTCGACAACGAGGCGCGGGCGCGGTTCGAGCAACGGATCCGCCAATTCGTGATCGATCCCGCGGGCGACGACACGATCCGCGTGGGGCGGATCTTCTGGAGCGATCTCACCGCCGATCTCGATCTGCAGTACGCGATCCCGCAGGGCCGCGGCATCATGACCTACATCGGTCTTGGGGCGAGCGTCCACCTGCGCAACGGGACCGGCAGCGCCATCACGGGGACGTTCGTGGAGGATGCGCTGGACGAAATCGCCGCGGGCGCGAACGCGACGATCGGGGCGGAATTCAGTCTCTCCCGCGCGTGGCGCTTCAGCATGGACGCGCGGGGCGTGGTGTCGAGCGGCTTGTCCACCGCGAGCCTGCGGGCGGGATTCATGTACCGGGTGCGGAACGGGGCCGGGAGTCGGTGAACGATCCCATTCGCGTGGGGGTGGTGGGGGCGGGGGCGATTTCGCAGGTGGCGCACCTGCCCGTGCTGCGGCGCCTCCCCGGCGTCGAGGTCGCGGCGATCTGCGACAACGACCTCGCCAAGGCCCAGGCCCTCGCCACCCGGTTCGAGGTCAAGGATACCTACGACGATATCGAGGATGTCCTCCGCTACGCGAACGTGGACGCGGTGGTCATCTGCACGCCGAATCACCTGCACGAGATCCACGTCACCGCGGCGCTCGCCGCAGGCGTCCACGTGCTGTGCGAGCGACCGCTGGCCCTGAACCTCGCCGGCGTGGAGCGCGTGCTCCAGGCGAGCGAAAAGCACGGCCGGCGGGTGATGGTGGGGATGAATCACCGCTTCCGCTCCGACGTGCAGGCGGTGCGCGGCTTTCTGGCGGGCGGCGACATCGGCGGCCTGCAGGCGGTACGGGGCGGCTGGTACACCTTCCAACCGAGCCGCCAGATGCTCAGCTGGCGGTTGCGCCGCGAGCAGGCGGGGGGCGGGGCCATGCTCGATCTCGGCCTGCCCCTCATCGATCTTGGCCTGTGGCTTGTCGGCTGGCCCGCGCCCAAACGCATCTCGGCGCACATGACGTCGCAGAGCCGGGAGGGCGTCGAAGACATGGGCTCCGCGCTGATCGTATGCGAGAACGGCACGTCGGTCGCCGTGGACGTCAGCTGGCGGCATATGGGTGAGGGGGAGCGCTTCTGGTTCGACCTCGTTGGCGCCAAGGGATCCGCGAGCATCCAGCCGCTGCGCATTTTCCGCGACCAGCACGGCACGCCGGTCGACGTCACGCCCACGGGCGCGACCGGACGGGAGACGCAATTCACGCAGTCCTACCGCGCCGAGTGGTCGTACTTTCTGGCGGTGTGCAAGGGCGACGTGAACGCGCCGCCGCCGCGGGATCAACTTGCGCTCCAACGCGTCGTCGACGCGGTGTACCGCTCCGCCGACGAAGGCCGCGACGTGTTGCTGTGAGGCCCTCGCCCATCCTCTTGGTGGCGGGGGGTGCGTTGGCTCTGCTCCTCAGCTACCCGCCGTTCCCGCTTCCCTTTCTCAGCTTCTTCGCCATCACTCCCGCGGTTCTGCTTGTGCGGCAGGCCGTCCAGGAGGCGGATTCCCGCCGCGCCTTCCGCTGGGGGTGGTGGTACGGACTCGCCGCCAACGGGACCGTGCTGTACTGGATGATCGTCGCGCTGTGGCACTTCACCCCGTTTTCCGCACTCGGCTACGTCGCCACCATCGTGGTACTGGGCGTCGCGACGGGCGGACTGTTCTGGTTCATCGTGCGGCTGCGGTTGGTTCTGCCGCGCATCCCGCTTTGGGTCGTGTTCCCCGTGGCGTGGACGGCGCTGGAGTGGCTGATCGGCCACCTCGGCGACGCGGCATTTCCCTGGCTCGGCCTGGGCACCTCGCTCGCCGACGCCCCCGTGCTGGTGCAGTGGGCCGACATCGTCGGAGCCCGCGGGGTGACGCTGTGGGTCGCGTGGTGCAACGTCATGATCGTGGAAATGGCGATCGGGGAGCGGGGACCGGGGAGCGGTCTGATACGGTGGCGGCCCGCGGCCCTGGTGCTCGCCACGGTCGCGCTCGCACTCGTGTACGGCGCCTGGCGCATGAAGACGCTGCCGGTGCGTGAGGTCGGCGTCGTCGGTCTCGTACAGCCGAACGAGGGCTTCAGGGAGAAGTGGGCCGAGGGACATGAAGACGCGGTCGTCGAGAAGCTGCTCGCGCTGTCGCAGCGCGTGATCGCGTTGGCGCGGCCGCAGCTCATCGTCTGGCCGGAGGCGGCCATCCCGGGATACCTGTTCCAGCACCCGGCGTGGGAGCAGGCGATCGGGGCGCTCGCCGGCGCCAGCCACACGCCGATCATCAGCGGCGGGCTGTACGCCGATGCGACTGCGCCCCAGCCGATTCCCTACTACAACGCCGCGTTGTTCTTCGACTCGACGGGCGACCGCCGCACCCACCCCGCGTACGGAAAGCATTACCTCGTGCCGGTGGTCGAGCGCGTGCCCTTCGTGCCGGTGAAGTTGTTCCGCTCCGTTCCCGGACTGGGCCGGTGGTCCGGCGGATTTGCCCGGGGCCGCGACCTGCCGGTGTATGAGACGCACATCGGCCGGTTCGGCGTGATCATCTGCTACGAGTCGGCGTTCGAGGACCTGCCGCGCAAGTACCGTCGCCTCGGCGCAGACTTCCTCGTCAACGTCACCAACGACGCCTGGTTCGGGCGGACCGCCGCACCGTTCCAACATGCTTCCCACCTCGTGCTGCGCGCGATCGAGACCCGCATGGGGGTGGCGCGCGCCGCGAACTCCGGGGTCTCCGAGTTCGTCGATCCGCTGGGCCGGGCATACGCAGCCACGCAGCTCGATCAGGACACGGTGGTCGCCGATCGCCTCCGCACGAGCGAGGTGACGACGCTCTACGTCCGCTGGGGCGACTGGATTGGCATGCTGGCGGTCGCCTTCACCATTCTCGGAGCGGGCCAGCTCTTCCGGCAACGCTTCCTCGCATGAGGTGGCGCGTGGGCGTCGACGTCGGCGGAACGTTCACCGATCTCGTCGCCGCGCTCCCCGATGGGACGCTGGAGATCCGTAAGGTCGCGAGCACGCCGCGCGAGCCGTCGGTCGGATTGTTCAGGGCGGTAGACGCACTGATGGGGACGGGGGACGCGGGAGGGGGGACGGGTTTGCTCGATGCGCCCGTCCCTCGTCCCCCGTCCCCCGTCCCCATCGAAGTTCTGGTCCACGGCACTACCGTCGCGACCAACGCCCTCCTGGAGCGGCGCGGCGCCCGCGTGGCGCTCGTCACCACGGCCGGCTTCGAGCATCTCCTCTGGTTGCGGCGTCAGGACCGCGCGGCGCTCTACGACCTCGCGCGCGACCATCCGCCGCCGCTCGTGCAGGGCCATGACGTGATCGGCGCCGCCGAGCGGATGGGGCCCGACGGCCCGATCCTGCCGTTGAGCGACGCCGAAGTCGCCCGCGTCGCCGCCGCGGTCCGTGCCCTGGCGCCCCCACCCGAAGCGATCGCGATTTCGTTGCTCTTCAGCTTCCGCCACCCCGCGCACGAGCGCCGCCTCGCTGAGGCGCTGCGCGCCGCGCTGCCAGGGGTCGCCGTCGTGGCGAGCCACGAGGTACTGCCGGTGTTCCGCGAGTACGAGCGTACCAGCACGGCGACGGCGGAGGCGTACTTGCGTCCGGGCGTGTCGGCCTACCTGTCCAAGACGGCAGCCCAGGCGGCGCGCGCCGGAGTCGGGGCCTTGCGGATCATGACGTCGAGCGGGGGCACCCTCGATCCCGAGACCGCCGCGGGCCGCGCCGCCGCCCTCGCGCTTTCGGGGCCCGCGGGCGGAGTGGTCGGCGCGCGGCTCGTCGGGGAAGCCGTGGGCCTGGGTGACCTCCTCACGCTGGACATGGGCGGGACGAGCGCGGATGCGAGTCTCGTGACGGGCGGCGTCGCCCTCAGCGAAGGCGCCGAGACGGTCGCCGGGATCCCGCTCGCCCTTCCCGCGATCCTCATCGAAACGGTGAGCGCCGGAGGCGGGAGCATTGCAACGGCCGACGAAGGAGGCGCTCTGAAAGTCGGTCCGCGCAGCGCGGGCGCGGAGCCCGGGCCGGCGTGCTACGGGCGCGGCGGAAAGGAGCCCACAGTCACCGACGCCTGTCTCGTCCTCGGATGGCTCGACGCGGCGCATCCCCTGGCGGACGACGTGCGACTCGATCGCGGCGCGGCCGAGCGCGCCCTAGGGACGCTCGGGGAGCCGCGCCGCCTCGCCGCGGGAATCGTGGAAGTGGCGTCCGCCGTCATGGCGCGGGCGCTCAAGCGCGTGAGCGTTGCCCGGGGAATCGACCCTCGCCGCATCGCGCTCGTGCCCTTTGGCGGCGCCGGGCCCCTGTTCGGCTGCGCCCTCGCCGATGCGCTCGGCATGGAGCGAGTCCTGATCCCACCGCATCCCGGTGTGCTGAGCGCCCTTGGTCTCGCCGCGGCACCCGAGCGGGTGGACGTGGTCGCGTCGCTTCACGCCAGGCTCGACGCGCTGGGCGGCGACAGCCTTCGCAAGGCCTTCACCCCGTTGCTGGAGCAAGGGGCCGGCCAACTTCCCGGCGCGACATTGACCCGCCTGGCGGACTGCCGGTTTGCGGGGCAGGGCTACGAGGTGACGGTACCCGCGCCCCACGACGATCCCGCGGCGCTCGCGGCGGCCTTCCGGACAGCGCACACCGCCCGCTACGGGCACGCCGATCCCAGTCTCGCGATCGAGGTCGTGAACCTGCGCGTCGCCGCGGAGCGCGCGGTGCCGGCGCCGCGGTTCGGCAGGCCGGTAGCCTCCGGTCGGCGGGCGTCCGAACGGCGCGAGATCGTGACACGGCACGGCCGGACCGTGCCCGCGGCGGTGTGGCCGCTGGGAGCGCTGCCGGCCGGCCTGACCATCGATGGGCCCGCGGTGCTGGCGGGGCGCGACGCCACCGCGCTGATCGAGGCGGGGTGGCGTGGGACGGTGCACGAGTCGGGCACGGTGCTCGTGGCGCGCGGATGACACTCGACGCCGTCGGGCTCGAGGTGATGGCCCACGCCTTCGCGTCCGTCGCGGAGGAAATGGGGCTCGTGCTGGTGCACAGCGCCCTCTCCCCCAACATCCGGGAGCGGCGCGACGCGTCTGGCGCGCTGTTCGACGCCGAGGGCCAGATGATCGCCCAGGCGGCCCACATTCCCGTCCACCTCGGTGCGCTCGCCGACGCGGTGGCGGCGGTGCGCGCGGAGCGCCCGCGCGCGGGCGACCTGTTCATCCTCAACGATCCGTACGCTGGGGGCAGCCACCTGCCCGATATTACGCTCATCGGCGCCATCGACGTGGACGGCGCGGTCGGCGGGTACAGCGTCGTGCGGGCCCACCATTCGGACGTCGGGGGAATGACACCGGGGAGCATGCCGGCGGGCGCGCGAGAGCTCTACGCCGAGGGGCTGGTGATTCCGCCGCTGCACCTGACGCCGGAGGTCGAGCGGCTGCTGCTCGCGAACGTGCGCACTCCCGAGGTGCGGCGCGGCGACTTGGCGGCGCAGCGGGCGGCTGTGGAGCGGGGCGCGGACGGCCTGCGCGCGTTGGCGCGGCGGCACGGGTGGGAGGCGCTCCAATCGAGCGCGCGCGAGCTGCTTGACTACGCCGAACGCCGCACGCGCGCCCTCCTCTCCAGGATCCGCCTCGAGCCGCAGACGGCGACCGACTACCTGGAGGGCGACGGCGTCAGTGAGGATGACCTCGCCATCACCGTTCGCGTAGACGTGCGGGATGGCGTCTTCCACGCCGATTTCACGGGGACCGCCCCGGCGGCGACCGGTAACGTCAACTGTCCGATCGCGGTGACGCGCTCGGCGGTGCTGTTCGTCGTGCGCACGTTGCTGCCCGAGGACGTGCCCACGAACGGCGGCGTGTCCCGGGCCATCCGGATCACGGCGCCCGCGGGGTGTCTCGTCAACGCGCGCCACCCGAGCGCCGTCGCGGCCGGGAACGTCGAAACGTCTCAGCGGATCGCGGACACCGTCTTCCGCGCGCTCGCGGCAGCTGGTGTCCCCGTCCCGGCGCAGGGGCAAGGAACGATGAACAACGTGACGTTTGGCGGGATGCGGGATGCGGGAAACGGGATGCGTGATGGCTGGACGTACTACGAAACAATCGGGGGAGGCCAGGGAGCGAGTCCGGGCGCGGATGGCCCGTCGGGCGTACACGTGGGTATGTCCAACACCCGCAACACGCCGATCGAGGTGCTCGAGCTCGAGCATCCGTTGCGGGTCCGGACCTACGCGCTGAGGCGGGGCAGTGGGGGCGCGGGGAAGTGGGTGGGCGGTGATGGCGTCGTGCGGGAGTTCGAGGCGTTGGCGCCGATGGACGCCACGCTCCTCACCGAGCGGCGTCGCCATGGCGGATGCGGCGCCGCGGGCGGATCGCCGGGAGCCCCCGGCGCGAATCTGAAGAATGGCGCCGCCCTGCCGGCGAAAGTGACGCTCCGGCTCGCCGCGGGAGACGTCTTGCGAATCGAAACCCCCGGCGGCGGCGGCTGGGGCAACCCGGAGGGCAAGCGATGACCTGGATTCTGGTGGCGGTGCTCGGGCTGGTGGCAGGGGTCGTGTCGGGGGTGTTCGGCGTGGGCGGAGCGGTGGTCATCATTCCGGGGCTGGTGTTGCTCGCGAAGCTGCCGCAGCACACGGCGCACGGCACGTCGCTCGCCGCGCTGCTCCTGCCCGTCGGCATCCTCGGCGCGCTCGAGTACTACAAGCGCGGTCAGGTGAACATCCCGCTGGCCGCCGTGGTCGCCGTGGGCCTGCTCATCGGCGCCTACTTCGGCGCGAGGCTGGCGGGCACGATGTCGGACGCGATCCTGCGGAAGGCGTTTGGCGTGTTTCTGCTCGTGATCTCGGTGCGGCTGCTCGTGTGGTGACCTAGAAACTGCGGCCGAGCGCGGCCTCGAGGTGATCCTTGTAACCCCGGGACAGCTTGAGGCTGGTCCCGTCGTGGAGGATCACGACGTATTCGCCGCGGAAGTAGGGCTGCAGCTCCTTGATCCGCTCGACGTTGACGATGCTGGAGCGGTGGATGCGCACGAACCGCGCGGGGTCGATCTGGGATTCGAGCCCCTTCATCGTTTCTCGCAAGGGGTGGCAGGCGCGGCCGGTGTGGATCTTCACGAAGTCGCCGTCCGCTTCGATCCAGTCGATGTCCTTGACGCTAAGAATCGTAACGCGGCCACCCGCCTTGATCACCAACCGCTTCAAATACTGCCCGTCGCCGCTCACCCGCTGGGGGCGGGCCGTGCCGTCGAGCAGCGCGAGGAGCTGCTGGCTCAAGGCGCCGAGCCGCCCCTCGCGAACCTGCTGTTTGGCGCGCGCCAGGGAGGCGCGGAACCGCTGGTCGTCGAACGGCTTGAGGAGGTAGTCGAGGGCATGCACGTCGAAGGCATGCAGGGCGTACTGATCGTACGCGGTGACGAACACGACCACGGGCAGGTCGGTGGGGTCGAGCGCGCGCAGCAGGGCGAACCCGTCCATCTCCGGCATTTGCACGTCCAGGAACAACAGGTCCGGCGCGTCGCTGCGGACTGCCTCGAGCGCGGCGCGGCCGTCGGCGCATTCGCCCACGACTTGGACGTCGGCCTCGTCCGCGAGCAGCGTGCGGATCGCGGCGCGTGCCGCCGGTTCGTCGTCCACGATGAGGACGCGGATCATCGCTCGAGCCGGAACGGGACGGCAATGCGTGCCTCGATCCCGCCTCCCGGTGCGTTCCCGACCTCGAGCTCGTAATCGTCGCCGTACAGGCGGGCGAGGCGCGCGCGCGTGTTGGAGAGGCCGATCCCCGGCCGCGCCGTCTCGGTGTCGCCGTTGCCGATTCCGGGGCCGTCGTCCCGCACCACCAGCTGCACGCGATCATCCACGCGGCGCGCGCCCACCACCACGCGCCCCGCGGCGCGGTGCGGCGCGATCCCGTGCCGGATCGCGTTCTCGACGAGCGGCTGCAGAATCAGGTGCGGCACGCGGGCCTCCAGGACCTCGGGGTCGACGTTGATCGCCACGGTAAGGCGGTCGTGGAAGCGCACCTGCTCGATGTCGAGATAGTTCCTGATGAACGCGAGCTCCTGCTTGAGCGGTACCTCCTGCTGTGCCGCCCCGTCGAGCACCCGCCGCAACAGGTCCCCGAGTCCCGCCACCACGCGAACGGCGTTGTCCCGATCCCCGGTGCGCACCAGCGAACCGATCGTGTGCAGGGCATTGAACAGGAAGTGCGGGTGCAGCTGCATCTTGAGGGCCTGCAGATCGGCCTGCGCCAGCTGGGTCTCGAGCTGCGAGGCGATCAGCTCGCGCTCGCGGTAGCGCCGGTGATGGTCCACGGCGTAGCCGACGCTCAGCACCATCCAATACAGCAGGCCGTCGGACAACACCCACGAGACGAAGAACATCGAAGCCCGCTCGAGCAGCGGCATGGGACGCACCGGCAGGACGTTCGCGGCGTGATACGCGTACCCCAGATCGAGCACGAACACCCAGGCGCAGCAGATCGCGATGTGCACGGCGACGCTCGTGGGCCACACGCGTTTGTCGAACGGGAAGCGCCGCCCCAGCCACAGGATCGCGGGCGTGGCGAGGGCCCACGCGTAGGCCAGCGGGTATTGCAGCAGGAACGAGATCCACCACGGCAGCGAGTAGCCGCGCGACATCGAAAACAGGACGTTCTGCTGTGCCGTGTTGAGAAGCCAATACGCGGTCCAGACGCCGAGGATCAGATCCCAGCGGATGCGCGGAGGAGCCATTGGCGCAAAGATGTCCGGCTCGTCCGTGCGGCGGTAGTGTTGCGATGAACGGTGCACCGCGAACGACGAATCGCGGCGGTTGGCCGACCAGTGCGTCTCGGTGGGTTATTCCGCGGCCGTCGCTGCCGCCCGCTCGAACACCTTCGCCTCGACGAACAGGCGGAACAGCTCGGCGTCGAGCTGGCCCTCCTTCACTTCCTGCGTCAGAATGTCCATCGCGCGCTCGAGCGGCACCGCGCGCTTGTAGGGGCGGTCCTGGGCGGTGAGCGCGTCGTAGATGTCGCTGATCGTCATGATCCGGGTCTGGATCGGAATCGCGTCGCCGGTCACGCGCCGGGGATAGCCACGGCCGTCGAGCTTTTCATGGTGTCCGTACGCGATCAGGGGGATCTGCTGCAGCTCGCGGGTCCAGGGGATGCGCTGCAGGAACTGGAACGTATGCGTCACGTGGCTCTCGATCTCGAGCCGTTCCGTCTCATCCAGACTCCCCTTGCGGATGGTGAGGTAGCGGACTTCGTCGGGGCCGAGGAACGGCTCCGCCGACCCGTCGAGCGCCAGGTAGGTGCGCTGGGTCCAGCGCTGCAGCTCCTCGAAGCTTCCTTCGGGGAGGATCGAAGGCTCGTTCGCTTTCAGCACGACGTCCATGAAGCGGTCCAGCTCCAGCAGCTCGCCCTTGTGCGCCTCCTCCAACTCCGCGACGAAGCCTTCGTAGCCTTTCTTGCCGTGCCCTTCGAGGTATTCGGCACGCTTGCGCCAGAACTCGCGCTCCGCCGTGCGCCGGATGAATGCGTAGCGCTGGCGAATGAGCGCGAGGTCGGGCGGATAGAGCTTTTTCGCCTTGATGAGGACCTGCTCGCGGACGCCGACCTTGCCGAAGTCGTGGAGCAGCGCCGCGTAGCGGATCTCGCGCACCTGCTCCCGGGTGAACCGCACGTTGCGGTAGGCGCCGTCGGTGGCCCGGTCCACGACCTCCGCCAGATTGACGGTCATCCCCGCGACACGCCCGCTGTGACCGTAGGTGGTGGGATCGCGCTGCTCGATGGCGTGCACGGCCGCGAGCACGAACCCTTCGAACAGTTTCTCGATGTCCTCGTACAGGCGGCTGTTCTCGATGGCGACCGCGGCCTGGCCGGCCAGCGCGGTCACCAGCTCGACGGCGCGCTTGGAGTAGGGGACCACCTGCCGCTCCACGTCCGCGGGGGCGGCGAGCACCGCATCGAATTGCCGCTTGCGGTTGATCAGCTGGAGGACGCCGATGATCTGCTCTTTGTGATCCTTCATCGGGATCACCAGCATCGACTTGGTGCGGTAGCCGTACCGCTCGTCGAACGAGCGGTTGATGGTGTACTCGACGTCCGGAGGCAGGAAGTAGGCGTCGTCGATGACGAGCGGCTCGCCCGTCACGGCGCAGTAGCCCGCCAGGCTCGCCCGGTCCACGGGGATCGTGAACTCGACGAACGGGGCCTCGGGCTTTGAGTAGGTCTGTGCCAGCCGGAAGCGCAGGCGTTTGAAGCCCTCCTCGCTGGTTTCGACGAGGTAGAGGCTGCCGGCATCCGACTGCGTGATGCGCCGCGCCTGCGTGAGGATCAGCTCGAGCAGGGTCTTCAGGTCGCGCTCGGTCCCGAGCGCGACGCCGATCCGCGTCAGCTCGCCGATCTCCCGGGCGCGCTGCGCCGCCTCGCCCCGGGCGCGGGCCGTTTCGGCGCGGGCCGCCGCCTCGCGGAACCCCGCCCGGATCGCGACCAACATCCGTCGCGAAGTCTGGGGGTGGGTCAGAAAGCCCGTCAGAAACTCGATCGGGAGCGCGTCGGGTGCGTCCACCTCGGATTCGCGCCCCAGCGCAACGATGGCGCCCCCGGCGTCCACGAACGACCGCATGACGTCCACCGGGAACCCGGAGCGGCTCTCCGCGTCCAGCAGGAACACGGTGGGCCGGTCGTCGGCGACGGCGAGATCGCGCAGCTGCCGCACCTGCTTCAACTGGACCTGGGCCGACTCGAGCGCGGGCGCGAGGGCCTCCGGCTGCCAGGTCGGGGCGTGCAGCAACAGGTATCTCACGGCGTCGGGTTCTCCCGGCCGCTATCCGACCGCGCGGTATCGCGGGGCAGGGGCTTGACGCCGGTCAGCACGCGGTAGGGCCGTCGCGACATCTGGTCCACAAAGTGGTTCAGCTGCCGCGACACCTGGGCGAGGTTGACGACGGCTTCACGCAGCTCGCCCCGGTTTTCCGTCGTGAAGGCCCGGGCCTCCCCGGCGATCGAATCGAGCCGGGAGATGAGCCGGCTCGTCGAGGCGAGGGTGGCGGTCAGCGTGTCGGCGAGCCCGGCGCGCGTGAGGGTCCCGACCACGGTGTCGATCCGGGCGATGGTCGAGGCGAGACTGCCGAGCGTGGTGACGACGTCGGGCGTCGTCACGCGCATGGTGCGCTCCGCCTGCTCGACGGTCGTGCGGACGCGCACCAGCGTGCGGCCCGTCTGTCCCAGGACGTCCTCGACCTGCTTCGAAAGCGCGGCCGCCACGTCCGCCACCTGGTCCATCGGCGAGCCGTGCCGGCTCGCGGCGATCGTGTCGCCCGCGTCGAGGAACGCGCGACCGAAGCGGCTGACGGTGTCCGGCAAGAGGAGGTTAATTCGCGCCGCGGCGAACGGGCTCGACGCGTCGATGTCGGCGCGAGTGCCGGCTGGGAGACGCAAGCGCGACCCTCCGGGAAACTGTTCGGCGACCGCGAGACGAGCGAGAAACGAGATCCGTCCGCTCGTCGAGTCGACGAGCGGTGAGACGCTGCGCACCCGGCCCACGTCCAGGCCCTGGACGTACACCTTCGTGTCCTGGGAGAGCCCCTCGGCGCTCGCGACGCGCAGGAACAGATCGTAGCGCCGCTCGCCCCAGCCGCTCGTCGCGATGAGGGCGCCGACGACCAAAGCGACGGTCACGACGATCAACAGGCCCACGTAGAAATCCTGGCGCGTCTCCACTCGCCTCTCGGTTTCAGACCGTTTCCGGTTCCAATACCCCGGTGCGCGCTACGCGGTAGACCCGCTCCACGCGCCGCAGGATCACCGGTGGCATCTCCTGGCCGGTGATGAAGAGTGCCCGTCGCGCTCCTTCGGCGGTCTCGCCCCCACGGGCGAACTCCAAGAGCTCCGACGCCACGCGCGCCGTGAGCCCGTCAAACGGCTGCTCCAGAATGAGCAGCCCCGGATCGAACGCGATGGCGCGCGCCAACGCCGCCCGGCGGCACTCCTCTTCGTTCGCTTGGGCGGGCCGGCGGTCGGCCGCGCCGGACAGCCGAACGGCGGCCAGCATCACATTGACCCGGCCGTCGATCTCCTTGGGGCTCGCGCCGCTCCCGAAACGGAGCGGTAGGGCCACGTTGTCCCGGAGGGAGAGATTCTGCAGCAGACCGTCGCCGGCGGGAAGGTAGCCGACGCGGCGGCGGAATGCCAAGCGCTCCCGTTCAGGCAGGCGCGCCACGTCCGTGTCCCAGACCAGCGCGCGTCCCTGCGCGGGGCGCTCGAGACCCAGGGCAAAGCCGCCCAGCAGGCCCACGCCCGAGTCCTCGTCCCCCAACACGACCACGGTGTGGCGTGCGGGGACCTCGAACGAAAACGGCGGCCCCGGGCGGCGGCCGAGGGGGATGGCCTCGAACACGAGGGGACGGAGGACGGGGGAAGGGGGAAGGGTAGTCACGCCTCATCCCAGGGCCACGAACAATGCCGAACAGGTAAAGATCCCGACGATCGCGACGACGACGGCGCGGCTCGCCGCGATGGGGATCTCGGTCGGCGCGCGGCGCACGGCGAGTCCGAAGTAGCTCGGTACCACGCCGACGATCACACCGAAGACGAGGGCCTTGAGGACGGTCAGCCACACGTCGCGTGGCTGCAAGGACTCGAAGACGATTTTGAAGTAGTTGCTGCCGCTCATGCCGTTGAACGTCGCCGCGGCAAACCCCGCCAGAATCGCTACCAGATCGAACACCACGAGCAGCGCGAACACGCTGACGAGTGAGCCGGCGAAGCGCGGCAGCACGAGGTACTGCTTGGGATCGATCCCCATCGCCTCGAGCGCGCGCACTTCGCCGAGCACCTGGTTGGTCGCGAGCTCCGCCGCGATGGCGGTGCCGGAGCGGCCCGCGACGACGAGCGCCGTGAGCAGGGGGCCGAGCTCGCGCACGATGGCGACGACGATGAGGGTGCCGATCAGGCCGGTGGCGCCGACGCGCCCCAGCTCGCGGGTCGCCTGGGAGACGACGAGAAACGAGAGAATCCCTGAGAGCAGGGTGACGAGGCCGACGGCGTGCAGCGCGGTGAATCGCACCTGATTGACCGCGACGCGCAGGGCGACCGCCTGCCCCGCGGCGGTGAGCCGCGTGGATGCCTGGAGGGCGCCAAAGCCGAAGCGCGCCAGCGCTCCCAGGCGGGAGAGCCGGCGCGCCGTGGAGTCGCCGAGGCGACTAAGAGCGCTGTACACGCTGGAGGCCGTCCTGCGCCTCCGCGTAGTCCGGGAAAATCGCCAACGCCTTGTTGAACATTTCGACCGCCTTGTCCTTCTGCCCGCGATCCTGGTAGAGGAGGGCGCGCGAGTAGTAGGTCAGCGCTTCGGTCGGCACTTGGCGGCTCATCCGCGCGTCGCCGGTCTGGCGCGGCAGCGCGGGGAGGTTCGCGTCCTTCATCAGCCGCGTGGCCACGTTGCGGATGATGTCGAACATGTGATCGCGCTGCATGCGCTCGGACTCGGTCTTGACGATTTCGCCGGTCTCGGCGTTCACGAGTCGGACGTCCACGCGGAAGTCGCCGTAGAAGTCCACGAACGTGCCCATCACCATGTAGCGGGCGCCGACCAGCTTGCCAATCTTGGCGGCAGTGCCCGCTTCGACGCGGCCCTGCGCGCCGAGGTTCTGCTCGTCGAGCAGCCGCTGGACCTGCTCGCGCTCCACGACCCGCGCCGCGGGATTGGCGGCGAGCTCGGAGATCATCATGCCCGCCATGCCGCGCTCCAGCGCGTCGAAGTCCTCCTTGGCCTGGCCGTAGGAGCCGCCGTTCGCGAACGGCAGCACCGCGAGGCCGGCACGGGTGTCCTGGCCGCGCTGCTGGGCCGCTAGCAGAACGGGGACGACGCTCAGCACCCCTACGATCGAACGCGCGCGCATACGTGCTCCTCGGGTCACAGGGTCAGGTGCATCCCTTCTTGTGCGGCCAGGACTTCGAGCGGCGCGCCCTTCTTGGCGTAGCGCCGCGCCGCCGCCAACAACTCGTCCATGGCCTCGTCGCCGTGCTCGGGCTCGTGATGGAACAGCACGAGCCGCTTCGCGCCGGCCTCCTGCGCCAGGGTCACCGCTTCTTCGTACGTCGAGTGCCCCCAGCCGCGGTGCATCTCGAGCTCCGCCGGCGTGTACATCGCGTCGTGGATCAACAAGTCCACGCCCTGCAGGAACGCCACGAAGTCCCGCCGCCACGTGGTCGGGACGTCGTAATGCCCGCCCGGCCCCAGCTCGTTGTCCGTGACATACGCCATGCTCGGCCCGCCCTTGCCGGGCGTCAGCCGATAGCCCAGCGTCGTCCCCGGGTGCCGCAGCTTCATCGTCCGGACCTGGAACTCCCCCATCGTGAGCTCCCGGGGCTCGAGCTGCTGCACGGTGAGCTGCGCCGACAGCGCATCGAGCGGCACGGGAAACACCGCCGGGTCCATCTGCTGCCGCAGGATCGCCTCGAGGGACGCCGTTCCTTGTCGCGTTCCCCAGATCCGTACCGTGTTTCCCGGAGCGAAGAACGGTTTGAAGTGGGGCAAGCCCTGGATGTGATCCCAGTGGGCGTGCGACAGCAGGATCTCCACCTTCACGGAGCCGTTCTGCTTTTCGACCAGCTGCACGCCCAAGGCGCGAATCCCGGTGCCGGCGTCCAGGATGACCAGCTGGCCCCCGGGGCTTTCGACGGCGACACACGGCGTATTGCCACCGTAGCGCGCGGTCTGAGCGCCGGGGGTGGGAATGCTACCCCTCGTCCCCCAGAAGGTCACCGTATAGGCCATGCGTTCGGGCACGCCGTAACTCGCGCTAAGTTACTGAAAATCCGTCACGTAGAACAAGCCGCGGCCTCACCCGCGCACCGTGATGCGCCTCACGAGCGCCCCGCCGCCTGCTCGAGGGCGCCACGGTCGCGGATCAGGATGTCCTTGCGGCTCACGTCGATCAGCCCCTTGTCGATGAATTCGCGCATCGTGCGCGAGACGGTTTCCCGCGAGGAGCCGATCATTTGCGCGATCGTGTGGTGGGTGAGGCGCCGCGTGATCTTCTGGCCGTCGGTCTCATCGGCGAGCTCGAGCAGTAGCTGAGCGACTCGGCCGTGGACGTCGAGCAGCACCAGGCTGCCCACCTTTTCGTCCACGCGGCGGAGGCGGCGAGACAGCTCGCGCAGCAGTGCGAGCGCGATCCCCGGCGTGTGGATGAGAATGCCCTGGAAGTCTTCCCGGCGCAGCACGATGAGGCTCGAGTCTTCCATCGCGATGACGTGCGCGGACCGCGGCTCGTCGTCGATCAACGCCATCTCGCCGAAGAACTCTCCTTCGCCCAGGACCGAGAGAATCACTTCGCGCCCATCTTCACCGATGAGCACGACCTTCACCTGGCCCTTGGCGACGACATAGAGGGCGTCGCCGGGATCGTCTTCGAACAGGATGACCGAGTTCTTGGGGTAGGTACGCTCGCGGGCAACGTCCACCACCCGCGCCAGGTCGGGCGGGGCAAGTTGGCTGAACAGCGGCACTTTCTGGAGCACGACTGCTGCCGACACGCGGAGACTCCCCCTAGGCGCGAGGGTGGTTGGGACGGGCAAGCTTACGCGCGAGTGGGGCCGGTGTCAATTCGGGGCGCGTCCTCCGCCTTGCCCCCAACTTCCGACGCCAGTTATATTTCCGCACTTCACCCCGTGCGACTTTCAGGCAAGGATGCGAGCAGTGAAACCCGGGATACACCCCAATTATCGGCGCGCCACC
>DASXUE010000037.1:0-34568 GCA_036505055.1 Gemmatimonadales bacterium
CGTACTTGTTGGTGAGCGCCGTCCCCATCGCCTCGAGCACCGCGATCGACACGAAGTTCTCGCTCGCGATCAGCTCCAAGCCGTGCTCCTGGCGCGCGACCTCCCGCTTGATCAACGCGGCGACCGCGGCATCGACCTGGCCAAGTTCCGCGAGACGATCGGTCATTTGTCGATCTTCTCCACCCGGCGCTGGTGGCGGCCACCCTCGAACTGGGTGTCGAGCCACTTGTGCAGGATCTCGAGCCCCTCCTGCTCGCTCACGAACCGCGACGGTAGCACCAGGACGTTCGCGTCGTTGTGCTTCCTCGCCAGCTCGGCAATCTCGGGACTCCACGCGACCGCCGCGCGGACTTTGGGATAGCGGTTGGCGGTGTACGACATGCCGAGGCCGGTGCCACAAGTCAGGACGCCACGTTGCACGACGCCATGACTCACGGCCTCTGCAACGGGCTTTGCATAGTCCGGGAAGTCGTCCGAAGGATCCAACGTCTTGGGCCCGACGTCGATCGGCTCGTAGCCGAGTTTCTTCAGCTCCGCCACGAGGCGCTGCTTCAGGTCGAAGCCGGCGTGATCCGCCCCGACGTAGATCCTCTCAGACAAAGTTCTGCCTCACCTTCGCGATCGCCGCGATGCGCTGCTCGGCGAGCCGGTCGGCCGCGCGATAACTGGGAATCCCCTCTTCCTGCGCGATCTCGAAAACGCGCAGAATCGTGTCGTAGATCTCCCCCGCCTTGTTGCGCGCCCGCTCCATCGTCCACCCCTGCAGCTCGGCGTTGACGTTGATCAGCCCGCCGCCGTTGATCACATAGTCGGGCGCGTAGGTGATCCCCTGCGCCTCGAGCGCCTCTCCGTGCCGCTCTTCCGCGAGCTGGTTGTTCGCCCCACCGGCCACGATCTCGACCTTGAGCTTGGCGAGCGTGTCGTCGTTGATGATGCCGCCCAACGCGCACGGCGCGAAGATGTCGGCCTTGACGCCGTAGATCTCGTCCGGCGCCACGGCCTGGGCGCGAAACTCGTCCACCACCTTCTTGACCCGCGCGGCGTCGATGTCGGTGACGAGCAGCCGCGCGCTCTCCTGGTGCAGGAGGTCCGCGAGATAGTAGCCGACGTGGCCGCAGCCTTGAATCGCGATCGTCTTCCCCGACAGCGAGTCCGTGCCGTAGCGGTGCTTGGCACACGCCTTGATTCCACGATACACACCAAACGCCGTCACCGGAGAGGGATCACCAGACTTCCCGATTAATCCGGTGACGTGATCCGTCTCGGCCTTGATGTACTCCATGTCGGTCGTGGACGTCCCGACATCCTCGGCGGTGATGTAGCGGCCCCCCAGCGCCTGGACGTGGCGGCCGTGCGCCCGGAAAATGGGCTCGCGCCGCGTCGTCTTGTTGTCCCCGATGATCACGCTCTTGCCGCCGCCCAAGTTGAGGCCGGCGACCGCCGCCTTGTACGTCATGCCACGCGCCAGGCGCAGGCAGTCGATCAGCGCCTCGCGGTCGGTCCCGTAGTTCCAGAATCGCGTGCCGCCCAGCGCGGGCCCGAGCGTCGAGTCGTGAATCACGATGATCCCGCGGTAGCCCGACGACGGCTCGTAGCACAGGCTCACCTGCTCGTGCTGGTGCTCTTCCATGAGCGCGAACAGCGCGCTCGCGTCCTCCCTAGGCGCCGGGAAAGAGACCGCGCGCGATGACGATCCGCTGGATTTCACTCGTGCCCTCATAGATCTCGGTGACCTTCGCGTCCCGAAAGAGTTTCTCCACGGGGAAGTCCCGCATGTAGCCGTACCCGCCGAACAGCTGCACCGCCTGCGTCGTGACCCACATCGCCGTCTCGGACGCGAACAGCTTCGCCATGCTGGCGAACGGGCCCGCGTCCTCGCCCGAATCCTTGCGGACCGCCGCCGCGTGCGCCAGGGCGCGCGCCGCCGCGATCCGCGTGGCCATGTCGGCCAGCTTGAACTGCACCGCCTGGAAGTCCTTGAGCGGCCGCTCGAACTGACGGCGCTCGGCACAGTACTTCACGCTGTGCTCGAGCGCGCGCCGCGCGATCCCCACCGCCTGCGCCCCGATCCCGAGCCGCCCGGCGTCCAGCCCCTCCATCGCGTATACGAACCCCATCCCCGCCTCGCCGAGCAGCGCGTCGGTCGGCAGCCGCAAGTCCTCGAGCGCGATCGTCGCCGTGTTCGAGGCCCGCAGTCCCATCTTGTCTTCGGGCTTCCCCGGGCGATAGCCCTTCACGCCTGTCGGCACGATGAATGTCGAGATCCCCTTCGGGCCGCGGCGTGCGTCGGGGGTGTCGGTGCGTACCATGATCATCATCAGATCGGCGGTGCCCGCATTCGACGCCCACGCCTTGGTGCCCGACAGCACCCACTCGTGCCCGTCGCGTACGGCTTGGGCGCGTAAGGACGCCGGGTCGGACCCGGCGTCCGCCTCAGAAAGCGCGAAGCCTGCGAGCATCTCGCCGCGCGCCATCGGCCGCAGCCAGCGCTCCTTCTGCGCGGGCGTGCCGTGTTTCACGAGCATCGTGGTCGGGATGGCGTTGTGAATCCCCATCGAGACGGCGATCGACGCGTCGGCCGCGGCGATCTCCTCGAGCGCGAGCAGGTAGGTGAGCGCGTCGAGCCCCATCCCGTCGTATTCCTCCGGCGCGCACATGCCGAGGAAGCCGAGCTTGCCCATCTCGTCGATCACGTCGCGCGGGAAATGCTTGGTGCGGTCCCACTCGGCGGCGAACGGCTCGATCTTCTCGCGGGCGAATTCGCGCGCCAGCGTCGTTATCTGTTGGATCTGCTGCTGATCAGTCGCGGTATGCATAGAACCCATGGCCGCTCTTCCGGCCCAGCCGGCCCCCCGCAACCATCTTCTTGAGGAGCGGACAAGGCCGGTACTTGTCGTCGCCCAGGTCCCGGTGCAGCACCTCGAGAATGGCGAGACAGACGTCGAGCCCGATCAAATCGGCGAGCGCGAGGGGGCCGAGCGGATGGTTCATGCCGAGCTTCATCACGGCGTCGACCGCGTCGGGCGTGGCGACGCCCTCCATCACGCAGTAGATCGCCTCGTTGATCATCGGCATGAGGACGCGGTTGGCGACGAAGCCCGGGGAATCGTTGACCTCAACGGGTGATTTGCCCAGGCCCTTCGCGATTTCGAGGGTGTGCTTGACGGTGTCCTCCGACGTCTCCATGCCGCGAATCACTTCGACGAGGGTCATCACCGGCACCGGATTCATGAAATGCATCCCGATGACTTGGCCCGGGCGGTCGGTGTGCTTTGCGATTTCGGTGATGGAGATGGACGACGTATTGCTGGCGAGAATGGAGTCAGGAGCCAGGAGTCGGGATACAGTGGCGAAAATCTCAAACTTGATCGTGGGATTCTCGGTCACCGCTTCCACGAGGATGTCGGCACCCTTCACAGCATCGAACGATGTACCAGGCTTGATGCGCGCGAGCGTCCCAGCTCCCGACTCCAGCCTCCCGACTCCTTTCCTCACCAGCTTCTCGATGTTGGTCGCGATCGTCTTGATCGCGCGGTCCAATGCCTCCTGGGAGAGATCCACCAGCGCGACGTCCCACCCGGCTTGAGCAAACACGTGCGCGATCCCATTCCCCATCGTCCCGGCCCCCACCACCGCGGCGCGGCTCATCCGACCAGCCACTCCCGGGGCCGCGTGAATCGCGCGCCCACGAGCGCGAGCGTTCCGGCGATCACGACGATCGTCGCGACGAGCCCCCCCTCGGGCCCGAAGGCGCCGCCGTCCACCCAGGCCCTCGCGCCCGGGGCGTAGTCGACCGCCGGCACCTGAAAGGTGTAACCGCTCACGGGCGCGTCGAACAGCAGGGCCAGCCCCGCGTTCCAGCCGAAATGGAGTCCCCAGGCCAGCCCCATGCCGCCGTATGAAAAGAAGGCGAACGACAGCCACACCGCGGCGAGGGCGACGTTGACGGTACTAAAAACCGTCGCGCTCGGATTCCCCGCGTGGAACAGCGCGAACACCACCCCGAGCACGATCAGCGCCGGGACGCGGCCCACCGCGTCCGCCAGCCGTCGCAGCGGGTAGCCGCGGAACGCCAGCTCCTCGGCGAGCGCCGCAGCGAGCAGCACGAAAGCCAGCGGCAGCGCGACTTCGAGCCAGCGGTCCCATTCCGGCACCACGGCGACCCTCGCGCGGTCGCCGAGAAAAGCAAGCCCGATCGCCAGCGCCGCCATGGTCGCACCCAGCGCCGTGCCGCGCAGGATCCGCCGCGCCAGCCCGCCCTCCGTGTACCAGCCCATCTGGTCCCACGAGTGCTTGTTCAACACGCGTCCCACGATCACCGTCGCGGCGCCGAACCCGATCAGCTCGTAGAGGACGTTGCGCGTGAGCTGCCAGGCGGGACCGCCCCAACCCGGGAGTGCCTTGGCCAGTCCGATGGTGAGGCCGAAGCCGATGACGAAGAACAACAGAATCCAGGCCAGCGCGATGCCGGCCCGCTTTACCCCTTCAAACGAAACGCGCGCCATCTAGAGGCGCGTGCGAACGGGGCTCGTGAGCCGCGTCAGGATCAGCACGGCGACGGCGAGCTTGATCACGTCGCCGAGCAGGAATGGTAGTGTGCCGAATCGCGCGGCGGCCGAGAGGCTGCCGGTGAGGATCAACAGCTGGGCGAGACCCCCCAGATGAATGAGCACGAGACCGGCGAAGACGCCGAGGGCGACGCGGCTCCAGCGGGCGCCGTCCTGCGCGATCGCCCCGACGGCGAACGCCGCAAGGGGATAGGCGAGGAGGTAGCCGCCCGTCGGCCCGACGAGCCGCGCGAGCCCGACGAGCGGGACGGTCGGCGTGAAGACGGGCAAGCCGGCGACGCCGAGCGCGAGATAGAGCACCATGCTCGCGGCGCCGAGCCGCGCGCCCAGCAGGCCGCCGACGAGCAGGACGGCGAGCGGCTGCAACGTCATCGGCACGGGCGTGCCCAGGAGCGGGACGGAGACCTGAGCGGCGGCGGCGACGAACGCCGCACCCAGCAGGACGGCGACGATGCGGCTCGCCACTGCGGGGCGTTCAAGAACGAGGGAACGGTCCATTACACGATCTCCACGCTGAGGGCCACGGCGTTGCCGCCACCGAGACAGAGGGTGGCCAGGCCGGTCGTCTGTTTGCGATCTCGAAGAGCAAAAAGCAGCGTCGTCAGCACGCGGGCGCCCGAGGCGCCGATCGGGTGGCCGAGGGCGATCGCGCCGCCGTTCACGTTGACGCGGTCCCAGTCCCAGCCGAGGGCGCGGCCGTCCGCGAGCGCCTGGACGGCGAACGCTTCGTTCGCTTCGATGAGGTCGTAGTCGCCGATCTTCGTTCCCGCTTTCTTCATCAGGTTCTGCACGGCGAAGATCGGCGCGAAGAACAGGTCCTTCGGCTCGCCGCCACCCGTCGCGTAAGCGGTGATGCGCGCGAGCGGCGTCAGGCGATGCGCTTTGGCGAAGGCGAGGGAGGTGACCACCAGAGCGCTGGCCCCGTCGTTCAGGCCCGGCGCGTTGCCGGGGGTGACGCTCCCGTCCTTCTCGAACGACGGCCGGAGCGACGCGAGCTTCTCGAGCGACGTATCGGCCCGCGGACCCTCGTCCTTCTCGACCTTGTCGACCGGGATCGTTTCGGCTTTGAAGCGGCAGGCTTCCATCGCCGCGACGGCCTTGCGGTGACTCGCGAGCGCAAACTCGTCCTGATCCTGGCGGGAGACGCCCGCCTTCTTGGCGGTGTATTCGGCGAGGTTGCCCATGTGGGTGTTCGAGAACGAGTCCCACAGCCCGTCGTGGATCATCCCGTCGACGAGACTCCCATTCCCCGCCTTGATCCCGGCGCGCATCCCGTACAGGTAGTGCGGCGCGTTGGACATCGATTCCATCCCGCCCGCCACGACGCACTGTTCGTCCCCCGCCTTGATCGCCTGCGCGGCGAGCATCACCGCCTTGAGCCCCGAGCCGCAGACCTTGTTGATCGTCATGGCCGGGATCGTCCCGGGGAGCCCCGCGTGGATCGCCGCCTGGCGTGCCGGCGCCTGGCCCACCCCGCCCTGCAGCACGTTGCCCATGATGACTTCTTCGACCGCGTCGCCGTCGACTCCGGCGCGCCGCACGGCTTCGCGGATCACGAGCGCGCCGAGTTTGGGAGCCGTCAGGGGGGACAAACCGCCGAGATACCGGCCGATGGGGGTGCGGACGGCGGAGACGATAACGGGCGTGGTCTGATCGCTCATAGATTCCTTCAAACTAACGGCCGCAAACTCCTGGTGCGAACCTCTTCCTGGAGTTTCGCCTTGAACTCGTCCAGCGGCAGCACCACCTGCTTGTTCGCCGCGCCTCGGCCCCGCACCGCCACCGTCCCACCCTCGGCCTCCCGCTGCCCCACCACCGCCATGTACGGCACCTTGTGCGTCTCGGCGTCGCGGATCTTGTAGTTCAGGGTCTCGCCGCGGTCGTCGAGGTGCGACCGCAGCCCCGCCGCGCGCAGCGCCTCGTGCACCCGGCGCGCGGCGTCGGCCTGCGCGTCGGCGATCGGCATCACGCGCACCTGCTCGGGCGCGAGCCAGAGCGGGAACGCGCCCGCGAAGTGCTCGATCAAGAACCCGACGAAGCGCTCGAGGGTTCCGAAGATCGCCCGGTGGATCATCACGGGCCGGTGCGGCTTGTTGTCCGCGCCCGTGTACTCGAGCTTGAACCGCTCCGGCTGCTCGAAGTCGAGCTGGATCGTGGCGCCCTGCCACTCGCGCCCGATCGCATCGTTGAACTTGATGTCGATCTTGGGACCGTAGAACGCGCCGCCCGCCTGATCGATCCGGTACGTCGCGCCGCGGTGCTTCAGGGCCTCCTCGAGCGCGCGCTCCGCCTGATCCCAGGTCGCGTCGTCGCCCAGCTTCTTGGCGGGCCGCGTGGCGAGGTCGAGCCGGTAGGCGAGCCCGAACGTCTTCCCCATCACCAGCTCCACGATGTCGAGCAGCTCGAAGATCTCCTGCTCGATCTGATCGTGGCGCAGGAAGATGTGCGCGTCGTCCATCGAGAGGCCGCGCACGCGCAGCATGCCGTGCAGCGTGCCCGACCGCTCGTTGCGGTACACATTGGCGATTTCGGCGAGTCTGATCGGAAGATCGCGGTAGCTGCGCTGCTGCGCCGCATACACGAGGATGTGCATCGGGCAGTTCATCGGCTTCACCCGGTAGCGCACACCTTCGGACTCCCCCTCCCCTGCCGCCATCGCCGGGAACTGGTTCTCGGCATACAACGGCAGGTGGCCCGAGCGCAGGAACAGCTCCTCGCGCGTCACGTTCGGCGTGTACACCAACTGGTAGCCGCGCTCGAGAATCACATCCTCGATGAAGCGCCGCAGCTGGAAGTTCACCATCGCGCCCTTGGGGTGCCAGAAAATCAACCCGGGGCCGACGTCTTCTTGAATGGAAAACAGATCCAGCTGCTTCCCGATGACGCGGTGATCGCGCTTGCGCGCCTCCTCCAGCCGCCGCAGGTACGCCTCGAGGTCGTCCTTCGAAAACCAGGCGGTACCGTAGATGCGCTGCAGCATCTGGCGCCGCTCGTCGCCGCGCCAATAGGCGCCCGCCGCGTGCAGCAGCTTGAAGTGCTTGATCTTCCCCGTGCTCGGGACGTGCGGGCCGCGGCACAGGTCCACGAACGGGCCGTCGGTATACACCGAGATTATTTCATCGTCCCCTAGGTCATCAATCCTTTCCAACTTCAATGGGTCGTCGACAAAGCGAGAGCGAGCTTCGGTGCGCGACACCTCCTCGCGCACGAAGGGGAAATCGGACTTCACGACCTCGCCCATCTTCTTCTCGATCGCGTCCAGGTCCTCCGGTGTGAACGGCGTCGGCACCTCGAAGTCGTAGTAGAAGCCGTCCTCGATGGGCGGTCCGAAGCCGATCCGGGCGTGCGGGAACAGCTGGCGCACGGCGGTCGCCAGCACGTGCGCCGACGAATGACGCAGCACGTCCAGCGCCTGCGGGTCCTTGTCGGTGAGGATCGAGACCTTCACGCCGTCGGGGAGCGGGCGCGTCAGGTCCCACACCTGGCCGTCCACCCGGATGGCGAGGGCGGCCTTGGCGAGCCCTGGGCCGATCGCCTTGGCCAGATCGGCCCCCGTCGAGCCGGCCGGCAGGGCTTTCTGGCTCCCGTCGGGGAGCGTGACGCGATTCTCGGCGGCGGCCATGGGACTCAGCGAGTGATCGGCGAGGGAGGAGGCTCGACCGCGGCCGCGGGAGCGCTCACCGGCGGCACGTTCAGGCCCGCCCGGAAGTAGAGCCCCACGGCGAGCAGGATCGCCCCGCCCAGCAACATCCAGCGCACGACGCGACTCGGCGGCAGGACATTGGATTCATCGGCCATGGAACGGAATTCTAGCGGCGCCTTCTATATTAAGGAATGCCCGGACCCGAGTTCGAGCTACCACCCCAATACGATCCTCGCAGCGTCGAGCCGAGCCTGTACCGGCGGTGGCTCGATCGCGGCGCATTCGCCCCGAAGGACCAGGGCGAGCCGTACGTCATCGTCATCCCCCCCCCCAACGTCACCGCCGTGCTGCACGTCGGTCACGGCTTGAACAACATCATCCAGGACGTCCTGATCCGGTTCGAGCGCATGCGGGGCCGGGCGGCGGAATGGCTGCCGGGGACCGATCATGCCGGCATCGCAACGCAGAACGTCGTGGAGAAGCAGCTCGCCGCGGAGGGCAAGACGCGCTTCGACTTGGGACGCGAGGCGTTCGTCGAGCGCGTCTGGGCGTTCGTGCGCGAGACGGGCGACACGATCATCGAGCAGCTGAAGATCATCGGATGCTCCTGCGACTGGAGCCGCACGCGCTTCACCCTGGACGAGGCCTACTCGCGCTCGGTGCGGGAGGCGTTCGTGACGCTCTGGGACGAGGGGCTGATCTACCGCGGCCATCGCGTGATCCACTGGTGCCCGCACTGTCTCACCGCCCTGTCGGACGAAGAAGCCGAGCATCACGACACGAGCGGGAACCTGTATCACATTACGTACCCGTTGGCGGACGGCTCGGGCTCGGTCACGGTGGCCACGACGCGCCCCGAGACGATGTTCGGCGACATCGGCCTGGTCTATCATCCCAAGGACCGGCGCTACAAGGCCTTCAAGGGCAAGAGCGTCAAGATCCCCCTGTCTGGTCTGGTAATTCCCATCGGCACCGACGACGCGGTGGACAAGGCCTTCGGCACCGGCATGCTCAAGGTGACGCCGGCGCATGACGCGAACGACTTCGACATCGCGAACCGGGTGTGGCCCAAGGAAGACAAGCCCCTGATCCTGACTGAAGACGGGAAAATGGCGGGGACGGGGGACGGGGGACGGGTGCCACCGGAGCTTCAGGGCCTCGATCGCTTCGATGCGCGAAAGAAGATCGTGAAGCTGCTCGAGAAAGAGGGGCTGCTCGTGAAGGTCGAGCAGCACCAGCACGCGGTGCGGCGCTGCTACCGCTGCGATACCGTGGTCGAGCCCCGGCTCTCCGACCAGTGGTTCGTGAAGATGAAGCCGCTCGCCGACCCGGTGCTCGCGGCGTACCGGCGCGGGGAGTTTCGCATCATCCCCGAGCGCTGGCGCGCGACGTTCGAAAACTGGATGGCGGGCATCCGCGACTGGAACATCTCGCGGCAGCTGTGGTGGGGGCATCGGATTCCGGTGTTCACGTGCACCAAGTGCCAGTACCAGTGGGCGAGCCGGACCGATCCGACTGCATGCCCCGAGTGCGACGGCGGCGGGGGACCGGTCGAGCAGGACCCCGACGTGCTCGACACCTGGTTCTCGTCGTGGCTCTGGCCGTTCGCGACGTTCGGCTGGCCCGAGAGGACGCCCGATCTGGCGCGCTTCTACCCGGGCCACACCCTCGTCACGGCGCCCGAGATCCTGCAGCTCTGGGTCTCGCGCATGCTCATGTCCGGCTACCACTTCATGGAACAGCGGCCGCCGTTCACGACGGTGTACCTGACGGGCACGGTCCGCGATACGCAGCATCGCAAGATGTCGAAGTCGCTCGGCAACGGCATCGATCCGCGCGACGTGGTGCAGCTGTACGGCACCGACGCGCTGCGCTGGACGCTGATCGGCGGGGGCTCGCTCGGCGCCGACGTGATCGTCGACCCCTCCGATCTCGAGACGACGTTCGCGCCGGGCCGCAACTTCGCGAACAAACTGTGGAACATCGGGCGGTTCATCCTGAGCCAGCTGCCGGTGTCGGTGACGCCGATCGACCGGATCGATCGGGCGCAGCTGACACTGGCGGATCGCTGGATCCTGGCGCGCGCACAGGCCACGATCCGCGAGACCACGACCTCACTCGAGCAGTTCCGGCTCGACGAGGCGGCCAGGCGCTGCTACGAGTTCGCCTGGAACGAGCTGGCCGACTGGTACGTCGAGGCCGTGAAACCGCGCCTGGCCGGCGGCGGCCCGACGGTCCCCCAGGCGGTGCTCGCCTACTGCTTCGACGCGGCGTTGCGCCTGCTGCACCCCGTCGTCCCCTTCATTAGTGAGGAGCTGTGGCAGAAGCTGCCGGGCCGGGCGCCGGACGAGCTGCTCGTCGTCGCCGAGTGGCCCAAGCCGCGGCCCGCACTGGATGACGCGGAGGCCGATGCAGAGTTCGGCCGGGTCAAGACCGCGATCGAATTGATTCGCAGCATCCGCGCCGAATTCCGCGTCTCCCCGAAGACGCGGCTGCGCGCCACGATCGTCGCGCGCGGCGGCGACCGCGCCGCCACGTTCTCCGGAGAGCGCGACACGATCCAGCGCCTCGCCCACCTCGAGAGCCTGGCGACGGACGGCGCGTCCGACGGTCAGGGGGTTCACGCCGTGTTCGGCGCCGGGAGCGAGGTGGTCGTGGCCCTCGAAGGCGCGATCGACGTCCAGCAGGAGTGCCGCCGTTTGTCCGGCGAGATGACGCGGCTCGACCAGCAGCTCGCCGCCCTCGCCACCAAGCTCACGAACGAGAGTTTCGTCTCCCGCGCGCCGGCCGACGTCGTCGCGCGCGAGCGGGAAAAGGAGCGGACGTGGCGCGAGCAGCGCAACGTGCTGGCCGGGAAGCTCAGAGCACTGGGCTGCTCGTAGCCGCGCTGCTCGCGGCCGCCGGATGCGCCAATCAGGGACCCCCACCAGGCGGGCCCCCGGACACGGCGCCGCCGTCGATCGTGCGCATCGAGCCCGAATCGGGGGCCGTCGCGCCGGGGTGGAAGGGCGACGCCGTCATCCATTTCGACGAGGTGATCGAAGAGATGCCCGACGCCCTGGCGAAACTGGTGCTGCTCTCCCCCGTGGCGGGCGACGTCCAGGTGAGCTGGGGCCGCACCCGCATCCGTGTCAAACCGAAGGAAGGCTGGAAGGGCAATCGCGTGTACCGACTCCAGCTGTTGCCGGGCGTCGTCGACTTGCGGCGCAACAAGCTCGACAGCGGCCGCGTGGTGCTGTTCTCCACGGGCCCCGAGATCGGTCATGCGACCCTCGCCGGCCGCGCGTTGCAATGGGTGGAGCAGCGCACCCTGGCGCGCGCGCTCATCGAAGCCATCCCCCTCCCCGACACCGTCGGCTACCTAACCCTCGCCGACTCGGCGGGCCGGTTCGCACTGGCAGCGTTGCGCCCGGGACGCTACCTCGTGTACGCCAGCGCCGACGCGAACACCAATCACCGGCGCGACGCCCGCGAACCCTACGACTCCGCGCTGGTCACGCTCGATTCGAACGCGACGCTCGCGCTGTTCACATTCGTGCACGATTCCGTGGGCCCGCGCCCGCGCACCGTGACGGCGATCGACTCGGTGACCGCGCGGATCGACTTCTCGCAGGCCCTGAACCCGGCGGTCACGCTCGACACGAGCCGCATCGCCGTGCGGCAGCTGCCCGACTCGAGCCCCGTCGCGCTGCGCGCCGTGCTCACCCAGCGCCAGTACGACTCCCTCGCCGCCGCCGAGCGGGCCGCCGCGAAGCCCGATACCGGCGCGGCGCGAGCGGACTCCGCTGTGCGACTGGACACGGCGGTATCGCCGGGGGCTCCTCGCGGGGAGGCGCCGAAAGGAGCTGCCGGCGATACCGTGGTCGCTCGAGACACGGCCGAAGTCCACCGCCTCCTGGCGCAGCGTCCCGTGCCGTTCGACAAGGTCGTGCTCCGCTTTGTCCGGCCGCTCCCCCCCGAGACCCGCTACGTGGTCTTGGTGCACGGCGCGGCGAACCTGAACGGCGCCACCGCCGACGGGCTGGCCGTCCTGACGATGCCCAAGCCCGTCGCGCGTGACACTACGCGCAACCGACCACGCACCACGCCCAAGCCCCCATGAGCGACCCGCGCCGCCGCCTCCCCGCCGTCGAGGCGCTGCTCGCCGATCCCGGCGTGGCGCCGCTCCTCGCGGTGCATCCGCGGGCGCTCGTCGTCCAGGCTGTGCGCGCCGCGGTCGACGCGGCGCGCGACAGCGGCGGCGCGCCGCCCGCCGTCGGCTGGGATGCCGCGATCCAGGCCGCCATGACGCGGCTCGCCGCGCCCTCGCTGGCGCCGGTGATCAACGCCACCGGCGTCGTGCTGCACACGAACCTGGGGCGCGCCCCCCTCGCCGCTGCCGCGATCGCCGCATTGACGCGCGCAGCGGAGGGCTACACGGCGCTCGAGTACGATCTCGGCCGCGGGGCCCGCGGCTCCCGTCACGCACATTGCCGCGACCTGCTTGTCGAGCTCAGCGGCGCCGAGGATGCGTTCGTGGTCAACAACGCGGCGGGGGCGCTGCTGCTCGCCCTGTCGGCGCTGGCGCGCGGGGGCGAGGCGCTCGTCTCGCGCGGCGAGCTGGTCGAGATTGGCGGCTCGTTCCGCATTCCCGACGTGATGGCCCGCTCCGGCGCGCGGCTCGTCGAGGTAGGAACGACGAACCGGACGCACCTCAAGGACTATGAGGCCGCCCTGACTCCCGACTCCCGACTCCTCCTCAAGGTCCATCGCTCCAACTTCCAGGTCACGGGGTTCACCGCCGACGTGTCCGGGCGCGAGCTCGCGGCCCTGGCGCACAGCCGCGGGTTGGCGTGCCTCCATGACTTGGGGAGCGGCCTGCTGCTCGATCTCTCCCGCTGGGGATTGACGGGGGAGCCGGCGGTGCAGGAGACGGTGGCGAGCGGCGCCGATCTGCTTGCGTTCAGCGGCGACAAGCTGCTCGGGGGCCCGCAGGCAGGCATCCTCGTCGGCACGGCGGCCGCGATCGCCGCCTGCCGCGCCGACCCGATCGCCCGCGCCGTGCGCGCCGACAAGCTCACCCTGGCGGCGCTCGAGGCCACGTTGGCGCTGTACCGCGATCCCGAGACGGCGCGGCGCGAGATTCCGGTACTGAGGATGCTCACCGAAGACAGAGAATCGTTGAAGAGTCGAGCGGAGGCGTTGAAAACAGGCGTGGGAACGGCAGCCGAGCTCATCGAGGGGGAGTCCGAAGTCGGGGGCGGCTCATTCCCCGGCGCGATGCTGCCTACGTGGCTCGTCGCCGTCCGATACCCGGCACCCGATACCCTGGTGGCGCGGCTGCGGGGTGGAGATCCCCCGGTCATCGCCCGCATCGCCGACGATCGCGTGGTCCTCGACCCGCGTACGGTTTTCCCCTCGCAGGTCGACACCGTCATCCGCGCCGTGACGGCGGCGCTCGCCGATGACTGACGGCCGGCGCGCCGCCGTATTTCTCGATCGCGACGGCACGATCGTCGAGGACCCCGGCTATTTGCACGAGCCGGAGAAGGTGCGGCTACTCCCCGGCGCCGCCGAGGCGATCGCGCGGCTCAACGCCGCCGGCTACTTGGTGATCACCGTCTCGAACCAGTCGGGGATCGCCCGCGGCCTCTACAAGGACGCGGACTATGTCGCCGTGCAGCAGCGCCTCGGCGAGCTCCTCGCCGCGCAGGGCGCGCATTTGGACGGCGCGTACTACTGCCCGCACCACCCGCAGTTCAACGGCACCTGCGAGTGCCGCAAGCCGAAGACCAAGCTGTTCCACGACGCGGAGGCGGAGCTGGGAGTTGAGCTGCCCCGCTCTTGGTGGGTGGGCGACCGGCTCACGGACGTCAAACCCGCGCGGGGGTTGGGCGGGAGGCGTCGCGCGTTTCTCGTCACGACCGGCCAGGGGACGCTGCATCAGGGCCAGGCCCGGGCGCTGGGGGTGGCCGTCGTCCCCGACCTGGCCGCGGCGGCCGACGCGATTCTCAAGACTCCGCCGTGATTGTAGATTAGCACCACTCTCCCAGGAGCCGTCCGTGTCACCTCGCCGGTTCGCCCCCCTCCTCGCCCTCGCCGCCTTGCTTCCCTCCATCGGCCCATCCCAACAGCGCCCCGCGGGCGTGGACATCCCCACCGCCCGCAAAGCGGTGGTCACGATTCATGCGCTGGACCCGAACGGGCGGCCCCGGGCGAGCGGCACCGGCTTCTTTGTCGTCGAGGGGTACGTGCTGACGGCCGCCCACGTGCTCGTCGGCGCGTCGGGCTGCTCAATCGAGTTGTCCGACGGTCAGCGGCTGCGCTGCTCGGTCACGGCGTCAGACACGGCGAAGGACGTCGCGATGCTCATGGTGCCCGGCACACCGCCCGCTACGCTGCGCTGGGGGTCGAGTGAGGCCGCGAAGGACGGGGACGAAGTCACGGTGATCTCGAATCCGCTGGGCCAGCTCCCGGGCACCGTGTCGAAGGGCATCGTTTCGGCGTCGCGCGTGGTGAGCGGGACGAAACTGCTGCAGATCTCCGCCCCGATTTCCCATGGCTCGAGCGGCGCCCCGGTTCTCAACGCGCGGGGCCAGGTGATCGGCATCGTGCGCAGCACGATCGAAGCGGGCCAGGCCCTGAACTTCGCGACCGCCACGGACGCGGTGCGGAACCTGAACAACGACCAGACGGCAGTGGCCGAGGGCGCCGCCCTGCTCGGAGGTGGCGGGGGGGGCGGGCGGCCGAGCGCCGCGCCCGGCCGGCCGGGGACGGCCGTCAGCGGCACGCCGGTGATCACGGTGGGCCAGTCCCTCAGCGGGGCGCTGTCGGCCGCCGACTCCTTGTATGCCGACACGACGTACTTCGAGGTGTACCAGTTCACTGCTCCAGCGGGGCAGGCGGTCACGATCGACCTCGCCTCGGACGACTTCGACCCCGTGCTCATCATCCGCGGCGATGACCTCGAGCGGTCGATCATCAATGACGACGGCGGTCCCGGCTGCTCCGCGCGCGTGTCGCAGGCGTTCCCGAGCCGCGGCCCCTACCGGATCCTCGTGAATACGACCTCGTCGCCGCACCGCCAGACCGGGCGCTACACGCTCGCGATCACTGACGGCCCGCAGACGGTGCAGGAGCGCGGCAATCAAGACTGCCAGCCGCCGGGTCGGGCGAACGTCGCCGCCCAGGGCGGCACGGCGATCCGCCTCGGCCAGACCGTGAACGCGGCGCTCACGAGCGTCGACTCGCTCTACCCGGACACCACATATTTCAGGGCCTACCAGTTCACCGCTACGCCCGCGCGGGACGTGACGGTCGATCTCTCCTCCGACGACTTCGACCCCGTCCTCATCATCCGCGGGGACGACCTGGACCGGTCGGTCATCGACGACGACGGCGGCCCCGGATGCGCGGCGCGCGTCTCGCGCTCGTTCCCAAGCCGCGGTCCCTACCGCATTCTCGTCAACACCACGTCCAACCCCCATCGCCAGACCGGACGCTTCAGCCTGTCGATCACCGAAGGGAGCAAGCCGGTGCAGGAGCGCGGCAATCAGGACTGCCAGGCGCCGGGCGGCGCGGCGGCCGGTGGTGCCCCCGCGCCCGGCGGGACCGGGAGCGCCTCGCGCTCGATTGCGGTGGGCCAGACGCAGCAGGGGACGCTGACGCGCGACGACGTCATGCTGACGAGCGACAGCACCTACGCGCAGCCCTGGGTCATCCAGGGCCGGGCCGGCCAAACGATCACCATCGATCTCGAGTCGGACGACTTCGACGCGTACGTCTTTCTGCGCGGCCCGGGCGTCTCAGGCGGGCGGGACTTCCAGGACGACGACTCGGGCGGGAACTGCAACGCCCGGCTGACGGTGACCTTCCCCCAGAGCGGCGCGTACGAAATCGATGTGAACACGGCGGGCAAGTTCGCCACCGGCGCCTTCTCCCTGAGCGTCACCAGCGGCTCGAAGCCCAAGTCCGTCGCCCGCTGCAGCCGGAGTCAGTGACGGCGGGAGAGCCGGTCCGCGTCGCCGTCCTCGCGTCGGGCGGCGGCACGAATCTGCAGGCTCTCCTCGACGCGCTGCAGGGCTCGGACCTGGCCCTGGTCGCGCTGGTCGCGTCCGACCGGCCCGATGCCGGCGCCCTCCGCCGGGCGCGCGGCGCCGGCGTCGCCACCGCCGTGCTGCACAACCCGCGCGATGCCGCCGAGCTGCTCGCCGTCCTGACCGGCGCGCGCGCCGACCTGGTCGTCCTCGCCGGCTATCTGAAGCTCGTGCCCCCCGCGGTGGTCGCCCGTTTTCGCTGGCGGATGATTAATATCCATCCGGCGTTGCTCCCCGCTTTCGGGGGCCCCGGGATGTACGGACCGCGGGTGCACGAGGCGGTGCTGGCGAGCGGCGCCGCCGAGTCGGGCGCCACCGTGCACTACGTCGACGAGCAGTACGACCGCGGGCCGATCATCGCGCAGGCCCGCGTGGCCGTGCGGCCCGACGATACTCCGGCAACGCTCGCGGCCCGCGTGCTCGAGGTGGAGCACCGGCTTCTCCTGCAGGTCGTGCTCGAGCTGGCGCGGCGAGGAATTCCCAGCGAACCCGTGAGGCTCTCGTGAACACTGTGCTGGTGCTGCTGGCGCTCTCCGCTCAGAACGTGGACGCGCTCGCCGAGCGCCTTGCCGGCATGACGGCGGTGACCGGCTACGAGCAGGCGATGACCGATTCGCTGCTCGCCGTGCTGCCCGGCAGCGTCCGCGACCGCGCCGGCAACGTCACGCTCAGCCTCGGCCGCGGCGCGCCGAAACGCCTCGTCAGCTGCCCGCTCGACGAGGTCGGCTACGTCGTGGGGAACGTGACCGACGACGGCTACCTGCTGCTGCGCCGCGTGGGCGGCGGGCAACGCCTCGCGTACCCGATCTTCGACCAGCAGCTCGAGGGACACCGCGTCACCCTGTTCGGGCGGCGCGGCGCGGTACCGGGCGTCGTCGGCGTGCGGTCCACGCACCTCGCCCGCGGCCGCCCGGCGGCAACGGACCCGCCCTTCACGGTGGACAACGCGTGGGTGGACGTCGGCGCGACGTCGCGCACCGAGATCGAGGCGCTGGGCCTCGGCGTCCTCACGCCGGTCGCGCTGACGAAGCACCCGCTGCGCTACGGCTCCGGCTTGCTCGCCGCGCCCGGCGCGGGGCGCCGCACAGCCTGCGCCGCGCTCGCCGCGGCTGCCCTCGCCAAGCCCCGGGTGCGCGGCACCGTGGTCGTGGCCTTCACCGTCCAGAGCCTGTATGCCGTCAACGCCGGTCTGAACAGCGTGAAGAACCTCCAAGGCCCGTTCGACGAAGCCCGCGAGGTGACGCTGACCGCCAAGTTCCCCGACACGGCCGTCGAGACCGTCGCGCGGGCCGACGCCGCAGCGCTGGTGGCCGATCTCGTGTGGTGGATGGGAGGCGCGCGATGATCCCCGTGGTCGCGCTCACCGCGCTCCTCGTGGTCCAGGACACGAGCAGAATCGCCGACGCCCAGTCGGTCCTCGCGCCGCTCATCGAGAGCTATGGCGTGTCCGGCTCCGAGGCGCCCGTGCGCGAAACGGTGAAGCGCCTCCTCCCCGCTTGGGCGGAGACCGAGACCGACACCGCCGGCAACCTGTGGGTGCGGGTGGGCCAGGGCGATCCCGTGGTCGTCTTTGTCGCGCACCTGGACGAGATCGGCTTCCAGGTGGACTCGATCCTGGACGATGGGACGCTGCGGCTGCGCTCGCGCGGCGGGTTCTTCCCTTCTCTCTTCGAGGCGAAGGCAGCCCTGGTGCACACCGGCCGGGCCGACGTTCCGGGCATCTTCCTGCCGCGCGACACCGGCTTCACGCGCCGCGCACCGCCGCCCCTGCGCGTCAGCGTCGGGACCACCACGCGCGCGGCGACGGCGGCCCTCGGCATCGCCGCCGGCAGCTCGATCACGATGCCGAAGCAGTACGTGCGGCTCGCGGGGACGCGCGCCACCGGCCGCTCGTTCGACGATCGCGTTGGATCGGCGTCGCTGCTCCTCGCGCTCCGGCACCTGGACCGGGCCAAGCTCAAGCACCAGGTGATCTTCATCTGGAGCACCCGCGAAGAGATCGGCCTCGAAGGGGCCGCGGCGGCCGCGCGCCAGCTCGGCACCACGCCGCGGCGCGTGCACGCCATCGACACCTTCGTCTCCGCCGACGCGCCGCTCGAGCTGCCGAACTTTGCGGTTGCGCCCATCGGCCGCGGCGCGGTCGCGCGCGCGCTCGACAACTCGTCGATCACGCCGCCCGCCTACGTCGACACCCTGACGCAGCTCGCCCGCGCCCGCGGCATCGCGCTACAGATCGGCACCACGAACGGCGGAAACGACGGCTCGGTGTTCACGCCTTACGGGGTCGTGGACCTGCCGCTCGGCTGGCCGCTGCGCTACTCCCACTCGCCGGCGGAACTGATCGACCTGAAAGATGTGGTGAGCTTGGCAGATTTGGTGCGCGCTATAGCGGAGGATTGGTGAGGGCTCTCCTATCGGTTTCGGACAAACGCGGAATTGTCCAGTTCGCCCGCGATCTCGTGTCGCTCCGCTGGGAGATCATCTCGACCGGGGGCACGGCCGACGCCCTGCGCCGCGAAGGCGTCCCCGTGATCCCCGTCGACCAGGTGACGGGCTTCCCAGAGATGATGGACGGCCGGGTGAAGACACTGCACCCCAAGATTCACGGCGGCCTGTTGGCGCGGCGCGACCATCCCGGCGACGTCGCCGCGCTGCGTGAGCACGGCATCACGCCGATCGACCTCGTCGCCGTGAACCTCTATCCGTTCCGCGCGACCGTCGCGAATCCCGGCGTCGGTTTCGAGCAGGCGATCGAGCAGATCGACATCGGCGGCCCCTCGATGCTCCGCTCGGCCGCGAAGAACCACGCGGCAGTGATCGTCGTCGTGGACCCGGACGACTACCAGACAGTCCTTGAGGCGCTCAAGCAGGGTCGACTGACCCCGAGCGCAAGCCCGGGGTACCCGGAACTCCGGAGACAGCTCGCCGCCAAGGTCTTTTCCCACACCGCCGCGTACGACGCCGCCATCCTCGGGTACCTGGCCCGCAGCGAAGAGGCACTGCCGCCTCGCCTCGCCCTGATCCTCGAGCGCCAACAGGCGCTCCGCTACGGCGAGAACCCCCACTAGCGCGCCGCGCTGTACGCGACCGACGAGGCGCGCGGCATCCGTGACCTGAATCAGCTCCACGGCAAGGAGCTGTCGTTCAACAACCTGCTCGATGTGGACGCCGCCGTGACGGCCGTCGCCTCCTGGGGACCCGAAGACCGGCCCGCGTGCGCCATCATCAAGCACACCACGCCCTGCGGCATCGCCCTGGGGCGCAACGCGGCAGAGGCGTACGAGCGCGCCCTCGCCACCGACCGCACCTCGGCGTTCGGGTCGGTGATCGCCTTCAACACGGTGGTGGACCGGCCCGCCGCCGAGGCGATGCGGGACCTGTTCGTGGAGGTGGTGGTCGCGCCGCGGGTGGACGCCGGGGCCCTCGCCGTCTTCCAGGAGAAGAAGAACCTCCGCGTCGTGGAGCTGCCGCGTCCCGGCGACGAGCCCGGCTGGGACTACAAGCGCATCCGCGGCGGCTTCCTCGTGCAGGACCGTTTCCGCTACGCGGGGGTAGCCGACGAGGCCGGATGGAAAGTGGCGACCAAACGGCGGCCCACGGACGCGGAATGGAACGACCTGCGCTTCGCCTGGGCCGCCGTCGGGGCGGTCAAGTCGAATGCCATCCTCCTGGCGCGAGGGGAGGCGGCGATCGGCATCGGCGCGGGCCAGATGAGCCGCGTGGACGCGTCGTTCCTCGCGGTCCACAAGGCGCGCCAGCAGGGGCATGATCCCAAGGGGGCGGTGCTCGCCAGCGACGCCTTCTTTCCGTTTCCTGACGGAGTGGAGGAGGCCGCGCAGGCGGGGATTGCGGCTATCATTCAGCCGGGCGGATCGGTGAAGGATCCCGATGTGATCGCCGCCGCGGAGGCGCACGGGTTGGCGATGGTGCTGACCGGCATGCGGCAATTCAGACACTGAGAACGGACGAGACCAGCGACATGGCCACGATGCAGAGCACCGTGAGAGCTCCCGATCGGGTGTCGCAGCCCGCCATCCTGCCGGCCGAGCAGCCGCCGTATCTGATGGCGGCGGGCGTGGCCCTGGGGGCGCTGCTGCTCTACATCGTCACCCTCGCTCCCACAACCCAATTCTGGGACACCTCCGAGTACATCGCGGCCGCGAAGACGCTCGGTATCCCGCACCCGCCCGGCAATCCGCTGTTCGTGCTGGTGGCGCACGTGTGGGGGCTGATCCCCTGGGCGGCCGGCTACGCCATGCGGATCAACCTGTTCGCCGCCGTGACGAGCGCCGTCTCCGCGGGCTGTTGGTTCCTCGTCGGCGAGCGCTGGCTGCGGAACATCATCCCCGCCCAATGGCCCCGCCGCGCCACCGCCCTCGCGGGCGCGATCGTCTCGGCGGCCGCGTTCACCGTGTGGAACCAGTCGGTCGTCAACGAGAAGGTGTACACCCTCAGCCTCCTGTCGATCGCCCTGATCCTCTGGCTCATCGTGCGTTGGGACGACCAGCCCGCCGGCGAGGCGCACGATCACCACCTCCTGGTGATCGTCTATCTGCTTGCGCTCACGGCCACGAACCACATGATGGGCGTGTTGGTCGGCCCCGTGGTGATCATCCTGCTGTTCCCGCTCCTCAAGACGCAGCGGCCCAGGGCCGACGAGGACCGCCGGATCGAGTGGTCGCAGTTCTTCGTCGTGAGTACGCTGTGGGCGCTGCTCATGGCGCTCGGCCTCGAGGGCGAGACGCCCATCTACGTGGCGGGTGTCTTTTTCATCGGCGCCCTCGGGTACGCGGTGTACGCCGGCAACTGGCAGTTCGCTCTCGTCGCGCTCGGCGTGACCGCGGTGGGGCTGTCGGTGTACACCTATCTGCCGATTCGGGCGGCGCACTTCCCGCCGATCAACGAGGGCGAGCCGACCAATTGGCCGGCGCTGTGGGAAGTGCTCACCCGCCGGCAGTACGGCAAGCCCCCGATCTTCGACAACCCGATGTACCCGCCGGGTCAGGAAAACCCGGGCCACACGATGGTGCTCTACTGGCAGCAGATGAAGATGTATTGGGACTACTTCACCTGGCAGTTCGGGCACGACTGGCCCGTGCGCGTCCAGCGCGTGCTGGCCGTGGTCTTCGGGGGTGTCGGGCTCCTCGGAGCCTGGCGGCACTGGCGCGCCGACCGGCGCACCGCGCTCGCCATGACCGTGCTGGTGTTCACGTTCACCTTCGCGCTGATCTTCTACCTCAACTTCAAGTGGGGGTTCTCGCAACCCTACAGCGAGCCGGGGCTGCAGCACGAGGTGCGCGAGCGTGACTACTTCTTCATCTGCTCCTTCGCGATCTGGGGGATCTGGGTGGGGATGGGCCTCGCCGCGCTATTGGAGATGGTGCAGGAGGCGTTCCGCGAGCGGCAGCCGGACGAGGCGCGCCGCTGGTTCTACGCCACGCCGCTCCTGGCGTTCGCCCTGGTGCCGCTCATCGGCAACCGGCTGACCGCGTCGCGTGCGGGCGAGACGCTGGCCCGCGACTTCGCCTACGACCTGCTCCAGTCGGTCGAGCCGTACGGCGTTCTCGTCACGGCGGGAGACAACGACACCTTCCCGCTCTGGTACGCCCAGGAGGTCGAGGGCATCCGGCGCGACGTGGTGGTGGTGAATCTGTCGCTCGCCAACACCGACTGGTACCTGCGCCAGATGATGCGCCGGCCCATCGAGACGTTCGATTCCACGGCCGCGCCCGCCATCTATCGCGGCCGCACCTGGCCCAAGCCGACGGGCCGGCTGATGAGCATGACGGACGCGCAGCTCGCCGCGCTGGAGCAGTACTACGTCCTGGACTCGAAGCGCACCGTGCCGCTCGGCCCGATCGAGGTCACGCTCGACCCGCAGATGCTGGGGCACCCCTACGTAGAACGCGCCGACGTCGCGGTCCTGCAGATCATGAAGGACCAGCTGGGCAAGCGGCCGATCTACTTCTCACGCACCGTCGGCCTCTACGCCGATCAGATGGGCCTGACGGGCCGGCTCGAGGGCCATGGCTTCGCCCGCGCGCTGCGCGTTCAGGAGATTCAGCCGTCGGACAGCATCAAAGCCCTGCCCCAGCTCGGCTACGTCAACATCCCGCGCTCGACACGCCTGTTGTTCGACGTGTACCACACGGACGCCGCGGGCCGGCAGCGCCCGCGCGGGTGGGTGGACGAGCCGTCCGTCGGCATCCTGACCACGTACGGATTGATGTACTACGCGATGGCGCAGGAGCTGCAGACCACCAATCCGGACCTGGCCACGAAAGCGCAGACGATCGCCGCGGCGATCCTGCGGAACACCCAGGTGAACTTCCAGCCCCTCCCGGAGCGGCCGGCCTCGCGCTAGCGCGCTCCGCTCGTCTCAGCCGCCGCCCCCGCAGGCGCCCCCCGCCTGCGCTCCACGACCCTCGGCATCACCGGCGCGCCCGGGAACAGCATCGTGAGGCCGCCGACGACGACTTGGTCGCCCGCCTCCACGCCGCTGCGCACTTCTGCCCACCCCGGGACACGCACGCCGAGCGCCACCTCACGGCGGTCGGCTTTTCCCTCTTTCACGACCCACACATAGTTCGTGCCCTGCAAGGGCACGATCGCGTCCTCGGGGACGATGACCGCGCGCGGCCGGATGTCGGTGGCGAGGCGGGCCTCGATGAACATCCCGCTCGCCAGCTCGCGACGCGGGTTCGGTACGAGCGCCTTGATGAGGATGGTGCGGCCCGGTAGCGCGACAACCGGGTCTACGAACACCACCTCGCCCGAGAAGTTGCGGCCGGGGAGCGCGGCAACGTGGAAGCTCACCAACTGGCCGCGGCGCAGCCGGTCGGCGTAGCGCTCGGGCACGTCGAACACCGCGTATTGCGGGCTCACGGTCTGCAGAGATACGAGCTTCGTCTGCGAGTTGACGGACTCGCCCAGACTCACGAGGCGGCGCCCGGTGATGCCGGCGAACGGGGCGCGCACCACCGTACGGTCCAGCTGGATCTGCAACAGGTCGTAGGCCGCCTGTGCGCCGCGCGCCCTCGCCTCGGCCTCCTCCATGTCCTTGGCCGACGAGGCGTTCTGCGCGATCAGCTGCTTGGTCCGCTCCAACGCCTGACGCGCCAGGTCGCGCTCCGCCCCGGCGCGGGCGACTTGGGCCTTGAGCTCCGCGTCGTCCACCTTGAAGAGCGGCGCGCCCTTGTCGACCCACTGCCCTTCGTTGACCACGATGTCCACGATCCGGCCTTCGACCTCGGGGCGTAGCTCGATCGACTGTACTGCCTCGACCTGGCCCGTGGCCGAGATCGCGTCCACCACGGTATCGCGCAGCGCGACGGCGACCTCGACGGGCATCGCCGGCGGCCCCCCCCCTCCGCCGCCCGGGGCACCCCCGCCCCCGGCACTCTCGGAATTCGCTTTGCTGCAAGCGGCGATCAGCGCGATGAGCGCGACTGCGTAAACGGGTTTCACGGAGTGTCCTTGTCGGTAAAGAGTCGGCGGCCGAGGATCGTTTCGAGCCCGGCGAGCGCGAGCCGCGTGGCGTACCGCGTCGTCACGAGCGTGATCTCGGCATCGTTCAGGTCGTTCTGCGCCTTGAGGAGGTCCAGGATGTCAGTCGCGCCCGAGGAGTAGCGGGCCTGCTGGACGCGGTAGTTCTCGCGCGCGACGGTCACGCCGGCCACAGCCAAGTCGCCGCTCGCACGGATCGTCAGGTAGCCGTCGTACGCGGCCGTCACGTCGTGCTGCACCGCTCGGTCCATATCCCGCCGAATGGCGCGAAACACGTCCCGGGAGACCCGCGCCTGCGATAGCGCCAGCTCGCGCCGCAGGTTGTCAAACAGGGGGAACGAGACGCTGAGCGACAACTGCGAGAACTTCGCGCCGGTCGGCAGGAACGAGTTGTCGAACGCGATACCGGTCCACGATACCGTCGCATGTGGCAGGTACGCCCCCAGCCGGGACCGGTACACCGCCGAGGCGGCGCGCTCATCGGCGGCTGCCTGGCGGTAGGCGGGCCCCTGCTCCGCCGCTTGCGTGATGGCGTCGGCCAGCGTGATCGGCAGGTCGGGGGCAGCGCTCGTGTCGAGCGGTGCCGCATCCACGGGTCCCTCCGCGCCCACACGGCGCCCCAACTCCAGGCGCGCCACCCGTAGGCCGGACTCGCGGGCGAGCACGTCCACACGCGCCCGGGTCAGCTCGAGAAACAGTTGGAGGGAATCGGTTTGCACCGCCGCTCCGGTCTGCACGCGGGCCCGGGACACGGCGAGCTGCTGTTCCGCCCGCCGCCCGCGCTCGCGCGCGACGCGCGCCAGATCCTGGCCCGCTAGTACGGCGTAGTACTCCGCTTCGGTAAGCAGGGCGCTGGCGAACCGCGCTCGCAGCTCCCCGGCGTGCGCGCTTTCGAGCTCCGCCCCGGATCGGGACAGTTCAGCGAGTTTCTGCCCGCCCGTGAAGAGATCGTAGGAACCCGTCACCTGCGCCTGCACGGAGTACCTCTCCGGCTGCAGGGTCCCGAAGTTGAAAAACTTGGGCGAGCTGCGCGTCGCCGTGGTGCCCAACGTGACCGATGGCAGTACGAAGACCGAGAACGCGCTGCGGCGCGCCCACACGGCATTGTCCACGAGACCCACCGTCGCCACGTAGAGCGGGTCGAGCTGGGCGGCCCTCTGCAGCGCCTCCCTGAGCGTCACGCGCGGCAGCGAGTCGGCCACGGGAGCAGCCTGGAGTGCGAGGAGCAACGCGAGCATCAGTCGCCCTCCCCAGCCACCGGCACCAGCTGCCCGCGCCGCGCCCGCACGCGCTGGAGCGCGGCGTCGAACACCACGTACGCCACCGGGACCACGAACAACGTCAGCGCTGTCGAGAAGAAGACGCCGCCCACGATCGCGTACCCCAGCGGCTTGCGAGACGCGGAGCCGGCGCCGACGCCCCACGCGACCGGTACGGCACCCATGATCGTCGCGACCGACGTCATGAGAATCGGCCGCAGCCTGATCCGGCCCGCCTCGAGGACGGCCGAGATCGTGTCGAGACCCTTCGCCTTCAGCTGGTTCGTGTACTCGACCAGCAGAATCGAATTCTTACTCACGAGCCCGATCAGCAGAATCATGCCGATTTCGGAGTACAGGTTGATCGTCGCACCCGAGCGGTGGAGGATCGCCGCCAGTTTCAGCGTGCCGAGGGCGCCGGTGATGGCGAGCGGCACCGCCAGGAGCACCGTCCACGGGTGCAAGAGCGACTCGAACTGCGACGCGAGGACCATGAACACGACGAGCAGCGCGACGCCGAACGCGAAGTACAGGGCGCCGCCGCTCTCCCGGAACTCACGGGACTCACCCGCTAATTCGGTGGTACTGCCGGGCGGCAACACCTGGCGCGCGACGGCATCGAGCGAATCGAGCGCTTCACCCTGCGCCAATCCCGGCATGAGCGACGCCGACAAGGTGAAGGCGGGCACGCGGTTGAAGTGGTTGATCTGCCGCGCGCCCACCCCCTCCTCGACGTTGGCCAGGGCGGCGAGCTGAATCAGGCGCCCGCTCTTGCCGCGCAGGTAGATCCCCTCCATGTCGCTCGGGGTCGCGCGATCCTTGGGATCGAGCTGCACCATCACGTAGTAGAGCTTGTCGTTGCGCGTGAATGTGCTGACGCGCCGGCCGCCAAGGAATGTCTGGAGCGCCGACGCGACGTCCCGGACCGGGACGCCCAAATCCTCGGCGCGGTCGCGCTCGAACGTGACGCGCAGCTCCGGCTTGTTCACAAAGAGATCGGTCTGGACGTTCACGAGGCCATTGATCTGCGACGCGCGGCCCACGAAGGGACCCATGACCTCGGTGAGCTTCGCGAAATCGGGATTCTGGACGACGTACTGGATCGGCTGCGAGAAGCCGATCGCGCCAGGGGCGTACGGAAACGCCATCACGCCGGAGAGCCCCATCAGCTGCGGGAACAGTCCCCCCACCATTTGATCGACACTGGTGTGGCGCTCGCCCCAGTCCTTGAGGATGACGCCCACGAACGCGCTGTTCACGCCACCCGCGAACCCCCCCACGATCGTGAAGTAGCCGTTCACATCGGGAGTCTTCCCGATGATCTGCTCGACCTGCCGCACGTAGCCGTCCGTGTACGGGAGTGACGCGCCTTCAGGACCACGCACGACCACGAGGAAGAAGCCACGGTCGTCAGTCGGAATGAGCTCATGTTGCAACCGGGTCAATGGGAACATGAGGAAGACGAATATGGACGCCGCGACGACAGCCGCGGTCCCGACCAGCACCGCGGCGCGATGGGTCACGGCTCGCCGCAGCAGGCTGGCGTAGCGCTCCGACAGCGCGTTGAAGCCGCGCTCGAACATCTGGAACACTTCGCCGTGCGAGTGGGACATGCGGAGGATCTTGGCGCACAGCATCGGGGTCAGGGTGAGCGCCACGAACCCGGAAATCACCACCGCGCCGGCAACCGCGATCCCGAACTCGGAGAGCAGCCGGCCGGCCGTTCCGCGCAGGAATCCGAGCGGGGTGAAGACGGCGACGAGCGCGATCGTCGTCGCGATCACCGCGAACCCGATCTCGCTCGTCCCGTTCATGGCGGCCTGCTCTGGGGATTCGCCCAGCTCTTCTTGGTGGCGGAAGGCGTTCTCGAGCACGATGATCGCGTCGTCCACCACGATCCCAATCGCGATGGTCAAGGCCAGCAGCGTAAAGTTGTTGATCGAGAAGCCCAGGAAATACATGATCGCGAACGTCGCCACGATCGACGCCGGGATCGCGAGTCCAGGGATGATGGTCGCGCGGACATTCCGCAAGAACACGAAGATGATCAGCACCACGAGAATCGCGGCGATGAGCAACGTGAGGCGCGCATCGTCGATCGAGTGGGTCACGAACACCGAACCGTCGAACGCGCTGTAGAGCTTCACGCCGACCGGGAGCGTCTGCTGGATGCCGGGAAGCTCGTCGCGAATACGTTTGGCGACGTCGATCAGGTTGGCCTTGGACTGGCGCACCACGCCGATGGCGACCGAGGGGCTCCCGTTGTAGCGGAAGATGGAGCGATCGTCTTCGGGCCCGAGCTCGACGCGCGCGACGTCCTTGAGCTTGACGAGCTGACTCCCCTGGCTGGCGACGACCATCTCGCCGAACTCCTGCGGGGTCTTGAGCTCGCCGAGCGAGCGCACCGAGAATTCGCGCCGGGTCGACTCGATGCGGCCGGCGGGGATTTCGACGTTGCGCGCCACGATCGCGGCTTCCACGTCCTGCACGGTCAGCCCGCGCGCCGACAGGGCCTCGGCCTGGACCCAGACCCGCATCGAGTAGCGCCGCTCGCCGAAGATCTGGGCGCTGCCGACGCCCGGCAGGCTCTGGAGCCGCGCCTTCACCAGACGGTCGGCGACATCCGAGAGCTGCATCAGGTCGTAGTTGTCGCTGGAGAGCGCCAGCCAGAAGAAGGGCTGCGCGTCGGCCGACTGCTTCTCGATCACGGGCTCGAGCACGTCGACCGGGAGACGTCCCCGCACGCGGGAGACCTTGTCGCGCACGTCCTGCGCCGCGACGTCCACCGGCCGATCCAGCGTGAATTCGAGGGTGATGTTGCTCGTCTGCTCCGCCGACGCGCTGCTCAGCGTGCGGAGGCCCTGGATCGTGGACAGCTCCTCTTCGAGCACGTCCGTGACCGCGGTCTCCACGACTTGCGCGTTGGCGCCGGGAAGGACGGTCGTCACGGAAATGACCGGCGGATCGATGTCCGGCAGCTCGCGCACCGACAGGCGCGTGTAGCCGATGACGCCGAACAGGACGAGGGCCGCGCTCATCATGCTCGCGAGCACCGGCCGGCGGATCGAAATGTCGCTTAGGACCATGGGCGCGTTCTCGTTTGAGGACTAGATCAACGGGTCGGCGGGAACTCGACACTCATACGAATGCCGGGGAATGAACGTTCCGCGTGACCACAACGTAACGGGCTCTGTATTACGTCGGTTCCGCCCCCGCGGAATCGACACTAGGTTAGGTTCTCGTCCGGGAGGGCTGGCCGAATGGTATGGCACCGGTCTTGAAAACCGGCGGGCGAAAGCCCTTACAGGTTCGAATCCTGTGCCCTCCGTTGGACCCGAAAATATCCCGAAGTCAGCCGGGTCCGCAAGAGGCTTGAAACACGCTTGAAACGGGCTGTCTAACATGCCCTATGCCCTCCGCCACGCGTGAACTGACGTTCTTCCTCGCGGAACCCGAGCGGCGCCTGCTCCGCGCCATCGCCGACAGGCTCCCTCCCAACATCCGCTCGAACCACCTCACCGCGCTCGGCGTGGTCGGAGCCGTGCTGGCAGGAACGGCCTACGCCCTCTCCGCCAGGAACCCCGTCTGGCTTTGGGCCGCCAGCGCCTCCCTCGTGGTCAACTGGTTCGGAGACAGCCTCGACGGGACGCTGGCCCGTGTGCGCCGCGCCGAGCGGCCGCGGTACGGTTATTACCTCAATCACAGCGTCGACGCGTTCTCGACCGCCGTCATCGGTCTGGGGCTGGGACTCTCTCCCCACGTGGACTTCGCGCTCGCTCTCGGCCTGGTGCTCGCATACCTCGTCCTGTCGATCAACATCTATCTCGAGACGGCGGTGTTTGGCGCCTTCCGGCTGGGATACGGGCGGATCGGACCGACGGAAGCTCGCCTGGTCTTGATCGCCGGCAACACGGTGCTCGCGACGCTGCCCGTGGGGCAGATCGCGAACATGGTCTTGGCGGCCGCGCTGCTGGGGATGCTCGGCATGGTGGCCCTGCGGTTCGGGCGGAATCTGCGGGCGTTGGCCCGGCTGGAGCCCCAGTTTACAATTCCTTCCAATGCAGTCGCTCATCTCCGAAATCCGGGCGCTCAAGGCCGCGCGCCAAGCGGCGATCCTGGCACATAACTACCAGCGCCCTGAGATCCAGGACCTGGCCGACGTCGTGGCCGATTCGCTCCAGCTGGCCCGGCGCGCGACCGCGATCGACGCGTCCGTGATCGTCATTTGCGGCGTCCACTTCATGGCCGAGACGGCGGCGGTCGCGAATCCCGATAAGACCATTCTGATCCCCGACCCCGGCGCTGGCTGCTCCCTGGCGGAGACGATCCAGGCCGCGGACGTGCGGCGCTGGCGCGCGGAGCATCCCGACGGTGTCGTCGTGTCCTACGTCAACACCAGCGCCGCGGTTAAGGCCGAATCCGACTATTGCTGCACCTCCGGCAACGCCGTCGCCGTGATCGAGTCCCTCCCCCTGGGCGTCCCCGTCCTCTTCCTCCCCGACTTCTTCCTCGGCCAGTACCTGCAGCGGGTGACGGGGCGGGCGCTCGACATCTGGCTGGGCGAGTGCCACGTGCACGCCGGTCTCACCCGCGAAACGCTCGAGACGAAGCGAGCGGCGTACCCCGACGCCGAGTTCCTGGTGCATCCCGAGTGCGGCTGCGTGACCAGCGCGATGTACTACGCGGAAGCGGAGGGCGAGGTGGCCGCGGGGCACACGCGCATCGTGTCGACGGAGCAAATGATGACGCGCGCCCGCACCTCCCCGGCGCGCCGGTTCGTCGTGGCGACGGAAACGGGAGTGCTGCATCGCCTGCGGCGTGAGAACCCGGAGAAAGAGTTCATCGCGGCGGCGGAAGGCGCCGAATGCCGCTACATGAAGATGATCACGCTCGAGAACCTGCGAGACTCGCTGCGCGACCTGAAGCACCGGGTCACGGTGCCCGCCGGCGTCGCGAGCCGCGCCCGCCGCGCGATCGACCGGATGCTCGCGATTGGTTGACCCGCTTGGCCTGGACGCAGTGCGGCGCGCCCTGGCCGAAGACCGCGTCACGGACGACGTCACCACACCGCTGCTCGGCGCCGCCGCCCACGCCCTCGCCGCCGGCCGCTTCGTCGCCGAAGGAGACTGCGTGGTCGCGGGGCTCCCCCTCGCGGCGCTCGTGTTCGGCGAGCTCGAGCCCGGCGCCGCATTCCTCCCGAGACTCTCCGACGGCGACCGCGCGGCCGCCGGCACCGTCCTCGCCGCCGTGACCGCCCGCGCGGGAACGCTGCTCGCGGGGGAGCGCGTCGCGCTGAACTTCCTGCAGCGGCTCTCCGGGATCGCGACCCTCACCCGGCGCGTCGTGGACGCCGTCGCCGGCACCGGCGCCCGCATCACCCACACCCGCAAGACGACCCCCGGCCTCCGCGACCTCGAGCGCTACGCCGTCCGTATGGGAGGGGGCGTGGACAACCGCGGATCGCTGGCGGAAGCGGTCATGTGGAAGGACAATCACTGGGTGCTACTGGGGAGCGGGAAGCAGGGCGCGGGGAGCGGGCTGAAGGAGATGCTCGCGCGGGCGCCGAAGGGCGTCGGCATCGTGGTCGAGGTCGAGACCGATGCCCAGCTCGATGACGCGCTGGCGGCAGGGGCCACCCACATCCTCGCCGACAATCAGCCGCCCGAGCGCGTGGCGGCCTGGTCCCGCCGGGCCGGCAAAGGGGTGACGATGCAGGCTTCAGGCGGGATCACCGCGGAGACGGCGGCGGCCTACGCCCGGGCCGGCGCCCATCTGATCAGCATCGGCGCCCTGACCCACTCGGCGCCGGCGGCGGCGATCAGGTTCGAGCTGGAAGGGCCGTCCCCCGCCCCGTAACCCCGCTACCAGCGCACACCCACCTGTAAGCCGACGGATCTCCGAGCCGCTGTCACGCGCAAACCAGTGAGTCGAGGCGACGGCGTCCAGCGCTCCACCTGGGTTTGCGACCCGATCGCCGCGCCAAGCACCCCACCCCCTACGACCCCGACCACGGCCCCGACCGCGACGCTGACGAAACTCATGTCCAGACAGACGAGATCGGCCTGGGGGTCGCACGTCGGCTTGCGATAGCTCGCCGCGCCAACGAGCCCGCCAATGACCCCACCGGCTACGCCGCCGATCACCGCGCCCTCGAGCGTAGCGCCGTGCCGGCCACGACTAACCTCCGCCCGCTGAACGGCGAGCCGTGGGAGCGTCACCGTATCGCGCCCGTTGGCCGCGACCAACACGAAGGCGGCGCTGTCGCTGCGGATGAGGGTGCCGATGGTGGGCTTGGGCGCCCACAGACGGACGCGCTGTGCTTGGGCAGGCACCGCCGAAACCAGCGCCAGCGGGAGGATGAGTGAGAGCTGTCCGATGCGAGACATCCGGTCCCCTTGTGTCGGTTGCCGGAAGTCTCGGCGTCGCGAATCAAGTCTTCGTCAAGCCAACGGTGGCGTCAAATGCAGGCGGGCTCTGCGGGCTTCGTCGCCGGCGCGGCCGCCACCGACCCCACGAAGGCCGCGCATACGGTTCGCGTGTTCGCGTTCCCGATCAGGGCGCTCCACCCATCCGCCGTCAGGCGCAGCCGGATCAACCGGTTCCCCTCCGCCAGGCGAATCTTCAGAGACTGCAGCTTGTCGGCGTACTTCGCTCCGTTCGCGAAGAACGCTTCTTCCGCCGTAGCGATGGCGCGCAGGTCGGCCTGCATGGCGGCGACGTAGTTGCTCTCGCCGCCGCGCACGAGGGCGGGCGTGTTGCCGCGTGAGCCCGGGCCCTCGAGTCGCAGCGTGCCGTCGCCGTAGGCGAGGTTGAACTCCCTGGTGCCGAGCACGAACGCCCCATTCACGGGTCCGGTCACGGCGCGCAGCGGCTCACCGGGCTTGCCGGGCACGTCGACGGAAAAGGCGCGGGCGGCGATCGATCCCCCTTCTCGCGCCGGCTCGAGCACGATGACTTTGAAGCGTGTGCCGGTGGCGAGCACGACGGCGGTGGGACTTCCCGGGAAGGCCGCGGCGACGAGCGGCAGGGCGCCGAGGCTGTCTTCATTGACGGTGACCTGCAGGCCGTTCCACCGCACCGCGTAGCGCCCGGTGGTGGCGTTTGGATTCGTGTGATCCCGCTCGGCGAACACCTCGAGCGTGCCGCCGTGCAGCTCGAGGCGCTGCGCCAACGTGTCGCGCCAGAAGCTGCGGAGCGGACCGGCGCTGTCGGGCGGCACGGTGCGGACTTCGACCGGTGCCGGTGCCTGGGCCAGCGCCGCGGTCGCGCAACAGACGGCTGCCATCAGAACAGTCGCCCGGGTGGCGGGAGTCATGCCCGAGATTATAATGCGGCATTACCAACCACGCCCCGCACGTGGGGCGCTTCATCACCCCAGAACGCAGGCCCCGCCGCCGCGTGAGGCGCGCGCCTGCCTCCCTTTGGGGGTTGCATAAGCTCAGGTGACTGGCGACGTTCTGCTCCTGTTGGAGGGGTGGCCGAGTGGCTCTATGCGAGCACCCCGTTTTGTGCTCCTGTACTGTCCCGACATGACCGTTCTGTCCCTACTGTCCCGAGCTCGCTTTGTGCTCAACAGGCCAGGGATCTAGCGGGTCCCAGACCGGCATGTGAGAATAGTTGGTGGGTGGCCGCGGTTGCCGTTCCGCCACCATACCCGACACCCCAGGACCCTCATGCCCCGTCCCTCCATGGTTCTCGCGCTCACTGCGTTCGCCCTGAGCACGTCCGTCGCGCAGGCGCAGATCCCCAACCTCGGCCGGAAGGCGAAGGAAGCCGGCCGGCGGGCCGTCACAGGCCAGCGACAGCAGCGCGGCGCGCCGCCGAAATTCGACAACACGATGCTCGAGCTGAATCCGCAAGTCGTGGCGCGGCTGATCACCGGTCTCGAAACCCGCAGCCGGATGCGCGGCGCCGGTGGCCAGACCGCGGGTGAGCTGCGGCAGCGGTCGTCCGCCGCCTCTGAGGAGGCGATGCACATCAACGATCAGCACAGCGACGACCGCGCGCGGTGGGTGAACGCGAACGAGGCGGCTGAGAACTGCGTGAGCGAACAGCTCAGCAACGTGGAGCAGCGGCACGCCCAGGAAATGCAGCAGCGCTTCGCGGGCATGACGGGCGTGAACACTCCCGAGAAGATGAAATTCATGCAGGATTGGGCCGCGGCGTCGCAGGAAGCCCAGCAGGCGGCGATGGCGAACGACACGGCGGCGATGCGGCGTGCAGGGGAAAAGGTGAATAAGCTGATGGGGGTGGACGCGCGCGCCGACAGTGCCAGGGCGCGGGCCACGTGCCATGTGCCCGCGGTGCCGGCGTGGATGCGGCGCGCCGACTCGCTCGCCGCCATCTCCGACACGCTGGCGGTTCGGGCGCGCGGTGCGGAAGAAACAGGGAACGCCGCCGCCGCTCGCGCAGCCGAGATGACGCCCGGGCAATTCGCGATGGCGGCGGAGCGTGCCGAGGGGTTCGTGGCGCTCCAGGCCGCGGGGAACGTCGGCAGCGGATACGTGTTCACCCCGCTCGAAGAGCAGGCGCTCACTGCGCGACTCGTCGACCTGAAGAGGTACTTCGGGTGATCGGGCGGACCGCGGGCAGCGTCATAGCGGTCGCGCTTTTCGCGGCGGCCGCTGCACCGGCCGGTCGCGACGACACGACGTTGGCAGTCCGGCTCCCTTCCGGAGCCTCGCGTATCTTCTGGCGAGCGTCACGCGCGCCCGTCCAATGGACTGCGGCTGACGTGCGGCTCATCGGGCTCATCACCTGGCATCCGGGACAGCCGGGGGGGGGCGTCGAATGGGCAACGCTCCCGATCGCGGGACAAGGCGAAGCGCACGCGCTCACGCTCGTGCTCGCGCGCATCGATCCTCAGGCGGTGTCCTTTCATCTGGTGTGGGACATCGAGCGCGACCGGCCCGCCTGGACCGTCGATCGGGCGGGCGACGCGGCGCTTGCCCTCAACGCCGGGATGTTCGTGGAGCGGCTGCCTTGGGGCTGGGTCGTTATGGACGGCCGGGAGCGCCTCGCGCCCGGTCACGGCCCGCTGTCATCGGCGCTTGTCGGCCTCTCGGGCGGCCGGCTCGTTTGGATGGACGGTGACGATGTGTCGGCGTGGCGTGGCTCGGCCAGGCGGGACGTGCGCTTTGCGTTTCAGTCGTATCCAACCCTGCTGGCGGGCGACGGCGCGGTCCCGGCGGCGCTGCGCAACGGGGCGATCAACGGCACGCATCGGGACGCACGACTGGCGCTCGGTCTCGATCGCCAGGGGCGCCTCCTCGTCGCCATGACGCGGCTCGACGTTCCCATCCCCGGCGCGGACCGCGTACCGTTTGGGCTCACGGCCCCTGAGATGGCGGCGGTGATGGGCGCGCTCGGCGCACAGCATGCGATGCTGCTCGACGGGGGAATCTCGGCGCAACTGACCATCGCAGACTCGACCGGTCATGCGAGAGTCTGGAAGGGACTGCGCAAGGTGCCGCTCGCGCTCGTGGCCCGCGCCGGGCCGGAGTAGACGCGATATCAT
>DASXUE010000038.1:0-13069 GCA_036505055.1 Gemmatimonadales bacterium
AGGCACAGCCCGTCCAGCCACAGCGGATCGTAGTCGGCGAGCCGTGCCGGCAGCACCTCCGACTCCCACGCCCCGGCCGGCACTTCGTAGCCGTCGAGGAGGTCGAGCACCGCCGCGAGCCCTTCCGGCCCCTCGGCGCGCGCATCGGGCGCGAGCCGCTGCCACCGGAAGAGGAAGCGCAGGAAGTCCGCCGCCGCGACCGGCTCGATCTCCTTGCGCAGGCGGTCGAGTGTGTAGCGGTGGATGCGCGCCAGCAGCCGGCGCTCGCACCACTCCGTGTCCTTCACCCCCTGCGAGAAGCGCCCCCGCAGCGCGAACCCCTCGTGCTCGAGCCCGCCCAGGGCGAAGTCCACGTCGCCCGCCGGAAGATTCAGCGCCGCCGCGATCTCGGCTCCCGTGGTCGGCCCGATCACCTCGAGCCGGCCGCGCACCAGCTCGCGGATCGCATCCTCGCGCGTCCAGGCCTTGGCGCGCGCGCGCTCGGGCGGAGTCACGGCAGGCGCGAAGGACGCACCTGGGAACGCGGCCTCGGCCATCGGCACCCGTTCCGCCGCGACCCAGAGCCGTCCATCCATCACCGTCGCCCGCCCGACTCCAGCTAGCTCCTCGAACTCCCCTCGCCATTCCGCATTCCGCAATCCGCAATCCGCAATCCCCATCCCCCCCATCACCAGCAGCGCATCGTGCAGCTCGTCTGCGTTCTCAGCCGAGGGCCAGGCTTCTTCCTTCACCCGATTGATCGCCTCCGGATCGAGCGTCCCGAACTCCTCCGCGGTCTTGACGTCGAGGCCGCGGCGCGTCAGCACTGCCTGGGTGCGCCGCTCTTCGAGGGGCGCGTCGTCCAGGAAAGCGTATGGCCGCGCGTTGATCACCTCGTGACACAGCGGCGACGGCTCCGAGGTATCGCGGGCGACGAGCGCGAAGTCGCCCCGCTCCATCCCTTCCAGCACGCGCTTCAGTCCCGGGAAATCCATCGCCTCGAGCAGGCAGTCCGCGATCGTCTGGTTCACGAGCGGGTGGTCGGGGATCTCGCGGTCCCCCACCAGGTTCTCCGGGCAGGCCAACTGGTCGGGGAACACGGCGGCGACGAGGTCCTCGGCGTCCATCCGCTGCAGCGGCGTGGGGACCTTCCGGCCGCCCCGGAACCGCAGCACCGCCAGCGCGCGGGTCGCGTTCCAACGCCACCGCGTCCCGAACACCGGCGCGTCGAGCATCGCTTGCACCAGGAGGTGCTCCGCGGTCGCCGGCTTCAGATACTGGAAGACATCCTCGAGCGGGAAGCTGTGCTGGGGCCCGAGCGACAGGACGATCGCGTCGTCCGTCGCGGCGGCCTGCAGCTCGAAGTTGAAGCTGCGGCAGAACCGCTTGCGCAGCGCCAGGCCCCAGGCGCGGTTGATGCGGCTGCCGAACGGCGCATGGAGCACCAGCTGCATCCCCCCCGCCTCGTCGAAGAAGCGCTCGAGCACGAGGCAGTGCTGCGTCGGGATAACGCCGAGGATCTGATGACTGGCGGCGAGGTATTCGACCAGCTGCCGCGCCCCGGGCTCCGACAGGCTTCCTCCCGTCGCCTCCCCCAACCAGGCGATGGCGCCTGCCGGGTCGCCCAGCCGATCGGCCACATCCTGGCGCAGCCGGGAGACTGCTTCCGACAGCTCGACGGTGCGGCCGGGCGCTTCGCCGACCCAGAACGGAATCGTGGGCGGCTGCCCTCGCGCGTCCGACACGCGCACCTGCCCCGATTCGACCTTCTGGATCTGGTACGACAGGTTGCCGAGCTGGAAGATGTCCCCCGGCGCGCTCTCGATCGCGAAGTCTTCGTTCAGCGTGCCGACGAATGTTTCGGTCGGCTCGAGGATCACGCGGTAGTCGCCGAGGTCGGGGATCGCGCCGCCCGACGTGATGGCGGCGAGGCGCGCGCCGCGCCGGCCCCGCAAGCGGCGGTTCACGCCGTCGTAGTGCAGGTGGGCCCCGCGCCGCCCGCGCCGGGTGGTGAAGCCGTCACCCAGCATCTGCACGACTTCGTCGAATTCCCGGCGGCTGAGATCGCGATACGGGTAGGCCGACCGCGCGAGCTCGTACAGCGCCTCCTCGCTCCACTCTTCGCATGCCGCGGCTGCCACGATCTGCTGCGCGAGGATATCGAGCGGCTTCTCAGGGATAATCAGACGATCGAGGCTCCCCTCCCGCGCCGCCCGCACCAACGCCGTGCACTCGATCAGGTCGTCGCGCGACAGCGGGAACAGCCGCCCCTTCGGCACGGCGCCGAGGCGATGGCCGGAACGGCCCACCCGCTGGAGCAGCGTCGCGATCGACCGCGTCGACGCGACCTGGATCACCAGATCGACGGTGCCGATGTCGATACCGAGCTCGAGCGACGCCGTAGCGACGAGCGCCTTGAGCTCGCCGCGCTTCAGCCGCTCTTCCGCTTCGAGACGCCGCTCCTTTGAGAGGCTGCCGTGGTGGCTCGTCACGTGCTCCGCGCCGAGCCGCTCGGAGAGATGCATCGTGAGCCGCTCGCACAGCCGCCGCGTGTTCACGAACACGAGCGTGGTCCGGTGCTCCGCGATCAGCTCGGCGATGCGGGCGTTGATCTCTTCCCACACTTCCGCCGCCATCACCGCCTCGAGGGGCGACGCCGGGATTTCGATCGTCAGATCCAGCGTGCGCGCATGGCCCGAATCCACGATCGCCGGGAGCGGCACGCTCGTCCCGACGAGAAAGCGTGCGATCTCTTCGATCGGCTTCTGCGTGGCGGACAGGCCGATGCGCTGCGGCCGCGTGCCCACCAGCGCGTCGAGCCGCGCCAGCGACAGCGCCAAGTGGCTGCCCCGCTTGTCGCGTGCCACGGCATGGATCTCATCCACGATCACCGTGCGCACCGTGCGCAGCATCTCGCGCGCCCGCTCGGACGTCAGGATGAGATAGAGGGATTCCGGTGTGGTGACGAGGATGTGCGGCGGCTGCTTGACCATCGCCTGGCGGTCCGCCTGCGGGGTGTCGCCCGTCCGCACGAGCGTGCGCACCTTCACGTCGGCGAGGCCCTGCGCCGTCAGCGCCGCCCGGATCTCGGCGAGCGGCTCGGCGAGGTTCTTCTGGACATCGTTGGACAGAGCCTTGAGGGGCGAGATGTAGAGGACCTGCGTCTCGTCGCGCAGGGTCCCTTCGAGCCCCTGCCGGACCAGCGAATCGATGGCGGAGAGAAAGGCGGCGAACGTCTTACCGGAACCGGTGGGCGCCGCGATCAGCACGTCGCCGCCGCGCTGGATCACGGGCCAGGCGCGCTCCTGGGGCTCGGTGGGTCCCTGGAAACGAGCGGCGAACCAACGGTCGATCGCCGGGTGAAAGGCGGGGGGACGCATACCCGAAATATACCCGAAGCCTAGCCGAGCGCACCCTCGAGAGAAGTGCCCCGGGCCGCGGCAATCCGCGCGATCGTCTCCCCGATCTTGTTGTTCGGGGTCGAGGCCCCCGCCGTCACGCCGATCGTCACGGCGCCGTCCGGCAGCCAGCGCTCGACCCGGACTTCGGCGGGCGCCCCGACGGGCCGGTGGCTGATCGCGCCGCTCTCCGGGTCGATGCAGGTCGCGTCGGCGATATGGTAGGTCGGCACCTTCTGCTGGCAGATCGCCGCCAGGTGCGTCGTGTTGCTCGAGTTATAGCCGCCGATCACGATCATCAGGTCGAGCGGCTCCGCGATGAGTTTCAGGACGGCGTCCTGCCGCTCCTGCGTCGCCGAGCAGATCGTATCGAACGTGCGGAAATGCTCCGCTACGGCCGCTTCACCCCAGCGGCGCGCCATGCTCTTGCCGATCTCGGCCGCGATGGCGAGCGACTCTCCTGAGAGCATCGTCGTCTGATTGGCGACGCCCACCCGCTCGAGATCCCGGTCGGGATCGAAGGCGGGCGACATCTTGCCCTGGAACTGGGAGACAAACTGCTCCCTGCTCCCCGCTCCCTCGATATAGTCGCACACCACGCGCGCCTCGACCATGTCCCGTACCACGACGTACTTGCCACCCGGGTACTTGGTAACCTGGCTCGACGTGGCCTTGGTTTCTTCGTGGTAGTTCTTGCCGTGGACCACCGCCGTGAACCCGTCGCGCGCATACGACTCGACCCGTTTCCATACGTTGAGCACGGAGCCGCATGTGGTATCGACAAGCACGCAGCCGAGGGCCCGCAGCCGCTCGAAGTCCTGCACCGTGACGCCGAACGCGGGCAGGATCACGACATCGCCCGGGGTCACGGCATCGAAGTTGAATTCCGCGCCGTCGCTGCGGTGCAGGAACTGCACCCCCATCGCCTCGAGCTTGTGGTTGACGTGGGGATTGTGGATGATCTCGCCGACGAGGAAGGTCCGCTTGTCGGGGAACTTGGTGCGGGTCTCGTACGCGTATTCGACCGCGCGGTCCACCCCGTAGCAGAACCCGAACTCTCCCGCCAGCCGGAAGGTCAGATCGCCCACGCGCAGGGCGTACCCCGCGCCGCGGATCGCGTCCACGACGCGGCTGTGGTAGTCGGCCGTCAGGGCACCCTCGATCGCGCCCTTCAGGCCGAAGCCCTTGCGGAAGTAGGTCTGGGTCACGGGGTCAATCTAACCGCACCCCCCGGCCGCCGCGCACGGCGTCGAGTACGCGCTGCACCTGCCAGCCGTCCCGGAACGTCGCGGGCTCCCCCTCGGGAGGCGCTCCGCCGATGACTCGGACCATGTCCCGCATCACCCGCACGAACGACCGAGCCCACATGTTGTTGGGTTTGGTCCGCTTCCACAGGTCGTCGGGCGCGGAAATATCCTCCAGCGGACCGCCCGCGAGACCAAGCTCGAGCCTGGTCTCACCTGTGAGGACGAGCGTGCCCGCGCTGCCCGTCAGCTGACCGAAGTGCCCGGGGCCGTGGTGCGCCACGGCGCTGAGCGTCAGCGTGGCGACGGCGCCGGCCGTCATGCGCAACACGCACGTCACGAAGTCGTCCGCGGTGACCGGGTGCGGCACGCCCTGCTCGTCCCGCCGCTCAGACACAAAGGTTTCGGCGAGGCCCGCCGCGTGCGCCACCTCGCTCCCGGTCCAGAAGCGGCACAGATCGATGAGGTGGGAGGCGACCGCGCCCAGCAAGCCGCCGCCGCGGGCCGCGTCAAACCACCAATTCCACGGCGCGTCGGAGGTCTGGGGACGGCCGTCGCCCCGCAGGTAGGGCTTGAGCGACAACTCGATGTGCCGCAGCTCGCCGATGGCGCCACTCCGGATCAGCTCGCGCACCTTGCGGCGATTGGGCTCGTAGCGGAGCTCGTGATCGACCCACGCGACGCGGTCCGAATGCCGCTCGGCGGCGGCGAGCATGCCGGCGGCTTCGTACGCGTCGATCGCAGCGGGCTTCTCGCACAGGACGTGCTTTCCCGCCTCGAGCGCGGCGATCGCGTACCGGGCGTGCGAATCGGGCGTCGAGGAGACGATCACGAGGTCCACGTCGGGGCTGCGCGCCAGCTCGGCGCCGTCGTCGAAGACGTGAGCCAGGCCGAACTCTCGCGCGACCGCCTCGGCGTTGGCCCGTCGTGCACTCGCGACTGCGGTCGCCCGCACGCCGGGCACGAGCGCGAGGGCGGGCAGCTGCACCCGCCGCGCGAACCCCGCGCCGATTACCCCTACACGGATGGTCACGGCTGGTAGCGGCAGGGTACGGAATCAGCCGCGAGCGGGACGCGATCGTATTCGGCCGCGAGACTGACTTGCGTCGCGGCTTCGACGCCATCCCCCGTCACACGGGCCGTGAACGAGCCCCGTACCGCCGTCAGCTCGACGGTGCCTCGATCCAGCGCGTAACCGTACGCCGCGTCGCGGATCATGTAGCGCACCGCCACGTTCGCGCCACGCGGGGTCGTCGAATCGCCGAGCAAGGTGACCGGATAGGGGCCCGGGCGGGGAGCGGACGAATCCCCGTGGAGCAGCAGCACCAACACTCCGTTTCCCCGGTAATCCGCGCTCTCGAGCAGCAAGGCCCGGCGACCGACACAGCGTCGGGCCACGGCGGGCAGCGCGAACCGGACGGTATCGTTGCCGGCGCGCCGCACGACGGTGGCGCGCACCTTCCCCACCCCGTCGTCCGCTGTCCCGCTGCACCCCGCGAGCAGGACCAGAAGGGGGAGCGCTTTCAGGGCGCCGGGACTCCCAGCGCCGCCCGGGCCGCTTCGGGGCTCAGGGTGTGGGGAGCAAGCGCCCCCAGGAGGCCCGCGGGCAGGGGCCGGGGCTTCAGGCCGCGGCGGTCCACACACACGAGCACCATCCATCCGGCGGCCCCGAGCGCCGAGGTGCCTTGCTTGATGACGTCGAAGTTCAGCGTCATCGACTTCGTGCCGACCCGACCCACGTACGCGGCCACCCGCAACCGGTCATCGAGGCGAGCCGGGGAGTAGAACTCACTGTGCACGGCCTTGCGGGGGAGAAAGATGTCGTAGCGGTCGAACATCTCGGCGTACGCCAGTCCGCAATTCCGGAACAGCTCCGTTTCGGCAATCTCGAAGAAGCGGACGTAGGACCCGTAAAAGATGATGCCCGCGAAGTCCACATCGGACCAGCGGACATACTCTTCGATAATGAAAGGCCCGGGCGTCATGCCCGGGGAAGCTAGGAGCCTAGCGCGTCGCCCGAAAGCCGTCCAATCCGTACGCCTTGAGGCGGCGCCACAACGTGGTGCGGCTGATGCCGAGGCGGCGGGCCGTCTCCGCCAGCTTCCCGCTGGTGTCCTGGAGGGTGTCGAGGATGGCCTGGCGCTCGCGATCGGCCAGGGTTTGCGCGGCGTTGGCCGTGAGGATGGCCGCTTCGCCGAGGGGCTGCGTGCCGTTCCGCAGCGCCGCGAAGCGGGCGCCGAGGGTCTGCAGCCGGTTGCGGACGTCGCTGTTTTGGCCGTCGATCACGCGCCGGGCCGCGGCATTCGCGTAGAGCACGCGACCCCCTGAATCGAACACGACGATCCCTTCACCGACAGTATCGATCACGGCCCGGGCGAGGGCGGGGAAGGCGGCGGGCGCCGACGGCGCGGCGGAAGGTTTGTCGATCATAGGAGTCTTGTTACACCTCAATACCAACGAGCGCACCGCGAGGTTTCAGGTCGCACCGCCGGCGGTGGTCAGGGCTGTGTCATGGTGAGACGCATAGGGGGGCGAAAACGTTGCGCGTCGCGGGGGATTGCGACCCGGTGGGGCCCATATCATTCTTGACCGTAAGGATCAAAACGTGCCCAAAGACTCCGCTCCAACCCGCAGTGCGATTCTCGACGCCGCCGTCCACACGCTGAAGCGGGCGGGGCTGGAGGGCTTCACCGTCGAGGGCGTGTCGCGGCGCGCCGGGGTGGTGAAGGGATTGGTCCTGTACCACTACGGCTCCCGCAACCGCCTGCTCCGGGCCGCGGCCGCCGAGATTGCCGCCGACCGGGCGGCGCGCCTGCGCGCCGCGCTCGGCGAGGGCGCCGGCGCCGCCGCCGTGGACGCGTGCTGGGCTGAATTGCGCCGCCAGGCCGAGGACGGTACCGCGCGCGCTTGGCTGGGGCTCTGCAGCGCCGGGATCATCGACCGGGCGGGCGCTCAGCAGGGATGGGAAGAAACCGCCCGACAGGCCCTGCTCGACGGCTGCGCGACCGCCCTCGCCGCGGGCACCCCCCTCGCCGACGTGCGGGACTCCTACCACGCGCTCTGGCTGGCGCTGATCGACTAGCGCCGCCGGTGGCGGCGTCCCGCTCCTCTGCCGTGCGCGGGCCGTGAGCGGGGGGCGCGGCCCAGGGCGGCGAGACCTTCGCGCAGCTCCGCCAGTGACGCCGCCCGGAGCGCCTCGTGCTTCCCGCGCGTCACTGTGAACTGTACCGGCCGGTCGAACGCCGGCAGGTCGCGGGGCTGAAGCTGCCGCGCCTGCCCTTCGCGGAGCCGCAGGCGGACGAGCCCGACCCCCTGCTCCACCTCGTAGTCCAGCGGCACGCGGTCCCCATAGAGGAAGACGGAGGTGGGGAGGGCGTCGAGCCGCTCGCGCTCGGCGGCGGCGATCGCCGCATCGGGATCGAGGACGACTCGGGTTCCGATGAACTCATCCCACGACCGCAAGTGGGCGAGCTGCGCCGCGATCTGATCTGCCAGGCGGGCGCTCTCCGCTTGGACCAGCGTGCCTCCGGACCGGCGCCAGTAGTGCCCGAAACGCTCCAGCGCGCGGCGCAGCTTTCCCTGATCGGGATGCGGCGTCTCGCCCCGCAGCAGCCCCTGCACGAGGGCGCGGCGGGCCGCGTCTGCCAGATCGGGTGGGAAGGGGCTGGGCAGCGGCTCAACTTCCCGCTCCAGCACGAACCCGAAGTAGGTGACGGTGCGGATAGCCCGCAGCCCCTCCCGGCGCCGATCGCGCTCGAACGTCACCTCGGGAGGGCCGCGCTGGGCATACCGGCGGATCGCGCGCTCCGGGATCTGCGTCCCTTCGATGCTTGCCCGGGGCACGCCGAAGCGGTCAGCGAAGTAGCGGAGCGTGCCCGCCACCGCGCCCCAGCTGCCGCACACGGAGCTTCGACTCACGCGCGCTTCGCGACCGTCCGCCGTCTCTTCGTCGATCACGAGGTCGAACGGCATGATCTTGGCCACAAGGTCAGAAAAGAGCTGGAGCGTCTTCTGGTCGGCGTAGGAGAGCTTGGCCGGGAGGGGGAGCTCGAGCTGGCGGTACACCGAGGCCGTCCCGAGCGCGACGTCCTCGATCGCCTTGACGAGCACCCCGCGACCCTCGGCCCAGCCTTCGACCTCCTCACCGAAGAGGTGGCGCGGCAGGCCGTACACCTCGCCCAGGTAGCCGTGCTTGTTCACCGCCTCGGCGTACACGTTGTAGGCGGTGAGGTGGTCGGAACCCGGCACGATCAGCCCCCGCAGCTCGCGCTCCTCGCGGGTCATCCGGTGTAGCGATTCGATGTTGGCGGCGACCGCCACCATCGGTACGAGCGCCGGGTCCGCGTGGTAGAGCAGCTCGCCCCACGGCCGCTCCACGGGCATCGCCTCGACTTCGCGGCCGTATTCCGTGAGGCGTCCGTGCTCGATGAGTCCCCGCTCGGAGAGGAGGGTCACGGCGTCCCGATAGGCGCGCCGGTCGAGGGGCACGGGGAGGTCCAAGTCGGCCGCATCGACGCCGATGGCCGCGCAGGTGATCGCTACGCGCTCGGCGTCCCCCGCCAGCTGGAACTCGGGCGGCGTGGGCCGCAGCTCGGCGAACGTGAGATCCCGGTCGCTCAGGATGTACACCTCGCCGCCCTCGACCCGGCCGTGCACCCGGCCCGCCATCTGCAGGATTTCGTTCGCTCCGAGGTAGGTTCGCGTCAGCACGTTCCGGCCGCGCTGGACGACATTCGTATACCGGGCGTCGTAGACGACGACGGTGTCGAGTCCGCGGATGTTGAGGGCCGATTGGCCGGCCGCCGTCATGGCCAGCAGGAATGGACGTTTGACCAAACCGTCAAGAAAGGGACGGATCACGCGGATCGGCTCGCCCCCGTGGTAGAAGGCGGTGGCAAGGCGCGGCCAGCGGTCGCCCAGCTCCGTGGCGATCTGCTCGACCTCGCTGCGGGTCGGTACGAATACCGCGACGCCGCGCCGCTCCCGCATCACATTTTTTATGAAACGATCGTTCAGGAACTGCAACGGCTGCTCCGCAACCACGCGCACGGTCGCGGCTTTGGCGGGGTCGAACGCCCGGGTCTCCAACACCTCGGCCGAGTCGAGATACTCGGCGTAGAAGGTCGGGTCCACCGTGGCTGACAGCCAGATGAAGCGGCAGCGTGCTCGCTTGCCGAGCGCGAGGCACAGCTCCATCTCCGCCGACGTCTGGTGGATCTCGTCCACGACCAGGGTGTCCTGCGCCGTGATCAGGCCGTCCTGGAACCAGCGCCTGGCGATGCCGGTCGTGACGATCACGACGTTCCAGGTCGGCGTCTCCGGGGTGGCCTCGCGCTCCCGGTTCACTACGCCCACCTTGAGCGGCGCCTGCAGGATCGTCTCGGCGATCGAACGCACCGCCAGCGTCTTACCGGTCCCCGTGCCGGCGACGATGCCGAACCCTCCCTCGCTCTGGCGGCGTGCCGCGGCCAGACGCCGGATGTCGTCGCCGTGCTCGCGCTCGAGTAAGGTCTCGAGCCGGAGGCCGAGGGCCAACTCGATCGTTTCGCAGGCGGCGCGGGTGGGCGCGATCACGATCACGCGTCCGGTGGAAGGCTCGGCCGCGCGGTACGCCTTGGGATCGGGGGGGAGGAAGTGGTCGCGGGAGATACGCACGCCAACTAATATAGAACCGCGCCTCGCCTGGAATCGCCGCCGCCCTTGCGAAGGGAGTGACCGATGCGATCGCTCAGCGCGCTGCTGTTCTTGCTCGCCCCCCTGGCCGTGTCGTCGGCCCAAAAGCTCCAGGACACACCGAAGATCCTGACGCCCGAGCAATTCGAGGCGCGACTCAACTACCAGACCGGCACCGTCACGACTCCCGGCGGTCTCGCCACCCTCAAGCTCACCCGGGATTTCCGCTACTTAGACCCGGCGCAGACCGATCAGGTGCTCCAGAAGTGGGGGAACCCGCCGAACAGCCGGACCCTGGGAATGCTGGTGCCGGCCGGCACGCCGGTGCTGAGCGATGAGGGGTGGGGCGTGATCATCTCTTTCGACGAGGACGGTTACGTCAACGACGACGACGCGGCGAAGGTCGACTACCCAGACCTGCTCAAGAAAATGCGCCGGGAGGTCAGCGACGGGAACGACGAGCGGCGCAAGGCCGGATACCCCACGATCGAGCTGGCCGGCTGGGCCGAGCCCCCGCACTACGACAGCGTCGCACACAAGCTGTACTGGGCGAAGGACCTGATCTTCGGCGGCGACTCCGTGCACACCCTGAACTACAACATCCGCGTGCTCGGACGGCGGGGGGTGTTGGTCTTGAACGCCGTGTCGACGATGGATCAGCTCGAGGTCGTCCGCGGCGACATGGCCAACGTCATCACCTTCGTCGAGTTCAACGAGGGACATCGGTACGCCGATTTCATCCCGGGCACCGACAAGGTGGCGGAGTACGGGATCGCCGCCCTGATCGCCGGTGGAATCGCCGCCAAGGCCGGGCTCTTCAAAGTCCTGCTCGGCGTGCTCATCGCCGCGAAGAAGCTGGTGATCGTGGCGGTGGTGGCGATCGGGGCACTTCTCCGGCGGCTGCTCCGGCGCAAGAGCGAAGGCCCCACGCCCGCCGCCTGACCCCACAAGAAGAAGCGGGAGGCGCGCGTGTGCGCCTCCCGCAGGGACCACTGCCGCGACCCTGGCCTAGGGCGCCAGGCGCCGCTTCCGGACGGTTGCCACTGTCACGCGTGCATCCGGCGGCACGGTCCTGGACTTCCTACCAATGGCGGTGGTGCCGCCGCCAGCCATGACGCCGCACGACCACGACCGGTTGGCGCCGCACGACAATCAGCGGAGCCCGCCGGTAGAATGGCCGCTGCACCACGACGATGGGATACGGCTGGTAGTAGTAACGGTACGGGTGCGGGCGGTACACGACGTACGGCGCCGGAGCACCGAACCCGACCGACACGCTGACGCGGGTTTGCGCCGTGGCCGTCGCCGCCCCGAACACGCCGATGAAGGCGAGAGCAAGCAGGATGCGTTTCATGTGGTCCTCCCTTTCGCGCGGCCACTAGGGAAGACCCATGCCAGGGCAGAAGTGCCAGGAAGCCAACAGGTTACGCATCGGGACGAAGGCGATGATGTCCTGACACGGGTACACCTGTCCGACAGTCCGACCGTCCGTCAGTCCCCGAGGCTGATGCCGAGGTCCCGCGCGGTGGCGATGGTGTCGGAGTCGAGGGGGACGCGCTTGGGGGCGGCGAGCGCTTCCTCGAGGCGGATGGGCACGATGGCGGGCGGCTGCAGGGCCACCATGTAGCCGAACTTGCGCTCGGCGACGAGCCGCACGGCCGCCGCGCCGAACCGCAGCCCGAGGAGGCGGTCGAATGTGGTGGGGCTGCCGCCGCGCTGCAGGTGGCCGAGGACGAGGGTGCGGGTTTCCTTGCGGGTCATCTCCTGAATCGAGTGGGCAACCTTGTCGGCGATGCCGCCGAGCCGTTGGTGCTCGGGGTCGATGAGGGAGACGGCCCCGCCGCGCGGCACCGCGCCCTCCGCGACGACCACGATGCTGAAGTGCCGTCCCTCCGTTTCGCGCCGCCGGATCTTATCGCACACCTTCTCGATGTCGAATGGGATTTCCGGGATCAGGATGACATCCGCGGAGCCCGAGATCCCGGCGTTCAGCGCGATGAACCCCGCGTGACGGCCCATCACCTCGACCACCATCACTCGTTCGTGGCTCTCCGCAGTCGAGTGGAGCCGGTCGATGGCCTCGGTCGCGGTGGCGACCGCCGTGTCGAAGCCGAAAGTGGCGACGGTGCCGGCGACGTCGTTGTCGATCGTCTTGGGGACGCCCACCACGGGGACACCTTTGTCCATGAGCTGCTTGGCGATGCTGAGCGAGCCGTCGCCGCCGATGGCGATCAGGGCGTCGAGCCGGTTGGAGCGGAACGCGGCGACCACCTCGTCGGAGCGGTCGCGCACGACCACCGAGCCGTCGGGCCGGACCTCGCGGTGCACGAAGGGATCGCCGCGGTTCGTGGTTCCGAGAATCGTACCGCCCAGGTGGGTGATGCCGCGCACCTCGGCGGCGCCGAGGGGGACGATCTTGTCTTCACCGAGGAGACCGCCGTAGCCGCGGCGGATGCCGACGCATTCCCAGCCACGATGCACGGCGGCGAGGACGGCTCCGCGGATGACGGCGTTCAACCCCGGGGCGTCACCGCCGCCGGTGGAGATCGCGATCCTCACCGGGCGCCGGAGGCCGCCTGTTTGACGAGCCGCACGACTTCGCCGGACTCCGCGTGCCGCTTAGCACCTTTTTTGGAAAAGACGAGGCGGCCGTCGACCTCGACTTCGAAGACGCCGCCCGCGGATTGGATGAGCTTCACTTCGGCGTGGGGAAAGGCATCGCGAATCTCGGCCGCCAGACCGGTGGCCCGAGGTTCATAGTTTCAGACGACGCAG